>JAZDDA010000241.1:0-5952 GCA_036679625.1 Gemmatimonadota bacterium
CCCCTCAGAAAATGCGTCTGAATCCGTGGCTGTCGGAGAGTCTCCGGTACAACCGGCCACCCCCGAAAGAACAGCGATGCTCACAATTGATGCTTTGCAAGAACCTCTCATGTCGAACTCCCTAGCGAGTCTGCCCAAGGGAACCGTATTTCGGCCATTTGGCAGATTGGGAATGAGCTACAGGAAGGTTGCTCCATCCGGTCAGAACGGATCGCGTGAGTCGCAATTCCTTTCACTTGCATCGAGAACGCGGATCTTGGCACTAGCCGAGATCCCCACGCCTCGAGGGGGCACCGGTTGAGAAATGTGTGTTGCCGGGGGGGGGGCGTACTGCTCCGACTCACGCACGCTAATTACCAAGTGCGACACGGACAAGGGGTCATGCGGATATGTATTTTATTTTCTTTCGGCAGGACCAAGGTTTAGGTCGTTTGGCCTTCCTCGGCAGTCGGGCCGACTTGGAGGCCGAACACAAGCTGGAGCACCCGATGACATCGCCAGGTCCGAGATCAGGAACCCGCAGCGTGCCGCGCGGTTGGTGGAGCAGGAGGTGCGGAATTCGAATCTGCCTGGGCTGGACGAGGTGCTCGACCGCCTGGTGGGCACGACCTTTGGAACCTCTACCAGAAACGGCTACGAGGCCGAGGTGAGCCGCACAGTGCAGAGGGTGGTGCAGTCAGGACTGTTGGGAGACGCGGCCGTGTTTCGCTACTGGTGGTAGGCCGGAGCACGACCCGGTAGGCCCCCGGGTCGTGCTCCCGCTGCATCAGGGAATGATCACGCGCCCCTTGGCACCCGCAAAGTCGCCGGCCTTTCCGGTCGTAGAGCATGTTGTTGCCCAGCGCGCCACCCAGGCTGCGGTCCTGCGACCTCGTCACCTGCTGCGCCTGCAGCCATCCCTGCTTGGCCACATCGGTCTCTTCGGCGGTGAACCCGTCGTCGATAGCGAGCTGAATCTCCTCGCGGAACGCCGCCTCGAGCGCTGTTGCGTTCTCGGGCGCGTAGATGGCAAAGGCGATGAACTGCCCGGCTGCATCCACCGGGTCACCGCTGATGTTGCCGCCCACTCCGTAGCTCAGTCCGTCTTGCACACGGATCCGGCGTGCGAGCCGCGAGTTCAGGAACCCACCGCCCAGCATGTATCCCGCCATGACCATGGCAGGGTAATCCGGGTCGTCCTCGCGGAGTGACAGGGCCTGCGCAGCCACGAAGAAGGCGTTGGCCTTGTCGGGCGTCTCGATGCTGATCACCTCGGACGGCTGCTCTGAGAAGCTCTGGGAGACCCGCGTGTAGGAATGTGGGCTCTCCCAATCACCGAAGCTCTCCTCGATCACCGCACGCATCTCGGCAGGGTCAAAATCACCGACCAGCGAGATGTTGCCGCTCTGGGGGCCGTAGAAGTCATCATAGAACCCACGTACCTCCGCGAGCGTGGCGGCGGTAACCGACGCGATCGCCTCTTCGGTGGTCTCCGTGTACTGCGGGTGACCCTTCGGACGCGGATTCATGTGGCGCTGAATCGCCTGAACCGCGATGGCCTGCGGATCGCTACTGCGCGCCTCCAACCCAGCGAGCTGCTGCTCCTTCATCACCGTGAACTCGTCCTCGGGGAACGAGGGCGTGCGCGCAATCTCGGCCATGAGGCGCACAATCTCGGCAATGTTCTCGCGGTTCGTCTCGATCGTCCCGGTGGCCGACGTCGCCGATCCCCCCAGGGCTCCCGTAGCACTCATGCGGTCGAGCGCGTCCTGGATCTCCTGCCGTGTGTGGCTGGTGGTGCCGCGCATGAGCATCGAGGCCGCAAGCTGGCCGGCACGGACCCGCCCGGTGAGCGACTCTTCATCGCCAAAGCTCAGCCGCAGACGCGCGACCACGGTCTCTCCGCGCGTCGACTTCGGCAGCATCGACACCTCCATGCCGTTGGCCAGCGCAAAGGTGATCGTCCTCGAGTCGATGTTCGCGGGCGACGGGTCGAACTCTTCGCCCGAGGCAACAACCTCGTGCCCGGTGTAGTCCGCCACGAGCGCCATCACATCGGGTACATCCGGAATCTCGGCACGGTCCGGTGCGTCGGTGGGGAAGAACATTCCCACCGTGCGATTGTCGGGCTTCAGATACGCGGCCGCTACGCGCTGCACGTCCTCTGCCTGCACCGCCTCGATGCGGTCCCGGTGCAAGAAGAACAGCCGCCAATCCCCCATCGCTCCCCACTCCGAGAGCTGCAGCGCCATGCGCTCGGGATCGCGCATCGTACGCTCCGAGGCGTTCAGCAGGTTGGTCTTGGCGCGGTCGACCTCCTCGCCGGTAACCGGGCTGCGAATGGCGTCTTCCAACGCCTGGCTCATCGCGTCGCGGGCGGCCTCCAGGTCGCCGTCAGGACGCAGCACCGCAAAGGTGACGAGCGGGCCAGCCTCTCGAAGCTGGTTCGCAAACGCAGCGGCCTGGGTCGCGATTCCGGGCTCCACCAGTGCCTTGTAGAGGCGGCCGGAAGGCGCGTCTCCCAGAATCTGGCCCAGCACGTCGACCGGGGCGTAGTCCTCGTGCGAGCCCGCCGGAACGTTGTACGACATCATCACGACCTTGGTCTCACCGACACGTCGCAGCGCCACCGTGCGCTCACCGTCCTGCGTGGGCTCCCGGGTGTACGTGGGCCACAGGCGGTCAGCCCCCGTGCGGTCGGGGCGCGGCGTGGGCCCAAATTTTTCGATTACCAGATCCAGCGTGCTGGCCGGATCGAACTTGCCCGACACGACGAGCATCGAGTTGTCGGGCTGATAGTACTTCCGGTAGAAGCCCTGCAGGCGTTCGATGGGTACGCCCTCAACATCCGAACGCGCGCCGATCGTCGACTTACCGTAGTTGTGCCAGATGTACTGCATGGCCTGCACGCGCTGGTAGAGCATGCCGATCGGGTTGTTCTCACCTGACTCCATCTCGTTGCGCACCACCGTCATCTCCGAATCGAGATCCTTTTTGGCGATGAACGAGTTCACCATGCGATCCGCCTCGAGGTCCAACGCCCAATCGAGGTTCTCGTCGGTCGCGCTGAAGGTCTCGAAGTAGTTGGTGCGATCCACGTTGGTGGTCCCATTGGGACGAGCACCGTGTTCAGTAAGCTCCTCGGTGATGTTCGAGTGGTTCGGTGTTCCCTTGAAGACCATGTGCTCCAGCAGATGGGCCATGCCGGTCTCGCCGTAGGCCTCGTGCCGAGAGCCCACGAAGTAGGTCATGTTCACCGTGGTAGTAGGCTTGCTGGCATCGGGGAACAGCAGCACACGCAGCCCGTTGTCGAGTACGAACTCGGTGATCCCCTCTACGCTCGTCACGTAGGTGGCGCCCTCGGGCGCAGCAACCTGCTGAGCGGCGAGCCCGCGTGTGGCGAGTCCCGGCGCGCCAAAGCCCGGCGCGGCGACCAGCAGGAGAACGAGGCTCGAAAGAGCGAAAACGGCAGAGCGCAGATTACGTCGGGCAGACATGGCACTTCCTCCAACACAGACCATCGAGAAATGGCAACGGATCAATCCCACGTACGAAGGCTTCGCGTGGGGGATCTAAGCTAGGGGGGTACGGTGCAGGGGAACAGATTCTTTTTCGGGGGCGAACACACGCACCACCGGCAAGGCGCGCCCTTTCCCGTGCGGTGATCAGCGCCGCCACGCTTGTGAGGCGCTAGGAGAAGCTCAGCCCGGGTGGGTGCCCGGTCCCTGGGGAGCGGCCGGTGCGCAGGGCTCATCCGCGAGCTCACTCACGGTGACGAGCCACTGGGTGCTCAAGCTCGTCACCACCTGCGTGTCGATCCCACCTCGCGTGCCACTGGCGCCCGCGGTCATACTCAACTCAATGACCGACCTGGCTCCCAGGGCAACCAGAACCTCGCGAGCCAACGGGAACGGACTCGGAGGGATTCCGAGCCCGGCCAGAAAAAAACGTCCCCCTGAGTTACCTGAGCCAACGCTCACCGCAGTCAGACGCCATGCTGGAGTATCACCCTCAAGCGTTCCAATAATATCGTAGCGGAGCGCCAGATCCTCTTCACCCAGGCAGATCTCAGCCGTACCGGGCTCCCGAAGAAGCGCCGGAAACTCCACCTCGAGGTCAGGGTTGGAGGAGCCATCGGGCGCACGGACGGTGAACGGAAACGGTGGAGGTGGAAGCTCGGACAGCCCCAGGCTCTCCTGGAGTCGAAATACGGATTGGGTTGGGGATCCCCCTCTAATCCACGGCACGGGTGTAACCCCGAGATGCACCGCATCGGACGGATCGGCAAGCGGCCACCCCCGCAGCTGCGCAAATACTCGAAGTTCCACCGAGTCGCCTACCTGTCGAGAGTCGAAGCTCACACCCGCTCCCGTAGGCTCGGTCCTCTCTTCATCGGCCCCCTCGGGCACCAACGGAGAGAATTCCGTTCCGCACGCAGCAATCGCGAGGAGTGCGACTAGGCCGACAGAGGTACGGAGGCGGGCTCGCATCATCTCGCGATCACCTCAGTCTAAGGGCAGGAACAATTCGGTCGCGGCGGGGAGATCCATCGAAGAAGTCCGCCTCACTCTCGATCAGATCACGCACGAATCCATCTCCACTCGAAAATGCATCGACCAGCCCGAACACACCCCAGTGTACCGCACCGAGCTGCACCCAATCCTGCTGTGCCCATTGGGGGGTGTAGCGGCTTCGTAGCCAACCCTCGACCGGGTATGACACAACCACCGCCGCGAAGTCGCCTTGGATGATGTGGGTCGTCTCATGGATCAACCGTCTCTCCGGATCCCGGCTGGGTGTGCCAGACAGCCAGATCACCCCACCACCACCTGTTCCGCCCACGGCCACCCCATCACTCAGAATCGCATTCCCCGTCGCAACGAACACCGGAGTGCCCTGCTGCAGCGACTTGCCCCAGTCGAAGTCGAGCTCGGGCTGCGCGAGGCTGTAGAGCAACCGGGAGGTCGTCGCGACGTCGACCTGCGTCGACCACGCCGATCCGAACACCGCAGGCCGCACGCGCACGGGCCCGACCGGAAACCACAACTGAGAGAGTGGTGCCTCGCCACGTCCAACGTTTTCGATCACGCTGTGCCCGACCGCGGCCACCTCGCGCCCCAGAAAACCCGCCCCGTCGAACCGCTCAGAGGCAATGCGCTTTCCCAGGTAGGACCCCGTTCCTCCCACCGCCCCCCACACGAACGCATCGCTAAAGTCCTCACCCCGCAGCCACGCTGTAACCCCCGCACTCACCGCTCCGACTAGCGCGTTCGCGCTGAGGATCGAGAAGTCGGTACCGGATTCGGGCTCGAGCTGGGCCCTGACAGGAGCCGCCGCCCACAGGAGCGCGGCCAGCCCCATCGTGGCGCAAGAATGCCTTCGAAAGGATTTTCTGCCGGCCTCTTTCATGCTCCTCCCACGCGAGTTTCTTCGAGACCGGGACTACCCCCGGCGTCGGCTGAATCGCGCCAAGGATACCTACCACCGCTACCCCACGCCAGGGTCGACCCTCAGCTCAGTTCCGCCCAAACTGAGTCCACACGACCACGGCTCCACAGGTTTCCGCCTGCTCGCCCCCTTCGTCCAGGTACCCTGCCTGCACCGCCATCACCCACCGACCGGGCACGGTTGCGGTCGACTTGTAGACCTCGATCGCCGCGACGTGGTATCGGTTCACCACATCGTCCAGGTCGATTCCCCGGTCGATGCCGTCGACCAGCACCTTCAGCGGGCAGGCGTTACCGGACATGCCCGTGCCTCCCCGCCGCGTTCGAACCACACCATTGCGGAGGATGATGCCAGGAACGCTACGTAGGAGGCTGGTCGTGCTGAACGCCTGGATTTTTTGAATCTCGGACGGCTGAATGAAGGACCCGATCGAAATCCTCTTCCGCTCGTAGAAGCCCATGCGAGTGAGCGACGCCACGCGCCGCTCCGTACTGACCACGAGTCCTTCGATCCCGATCGCCTCCG
>JAZDDA010000242.1:0-19743 GCA_036679625.1 Gemmatimonadota bacterium
AAGCTCGGGAGAGCGGTGGTCCCTTCACCTCGATGTTCGAATTCCTCGAGCGCGTCGACCTCCGAGCCCTGAACAAGCGTGCTACCGAGGCGCTGATCGCTGCGGGTTCGATGGACTCGTTTGGGCATCGCGCACAGCTCCTGGCAGGGCTCGATAGCGGATACTCCGAGGTGAGTGCGCGCAAAGCAGAGGAGGCCGCAGGCCAGGGCACCCTCTTCGGTGGTGGGGATGCAGCGCTCGAGCGCACGGACCCGGAGCTTCCAAACGTGCCCGAATGGATGGAGCACGATCGCCTGATTCGAGAGAAGGAGGCGCTGGGGTTCTACGTCTCTGGACATCCGCTGGACCGCCACTGGGCGGTCGTTCAGGCATTTGACCAGGTGAACTCAGCGAATCTCCACGAACACGCTGGATCGCCGATCGAACTCGCGTGCGTGGTTACCAAGGTCCAGAAGCAGATTTCGCGGAAGGACAGCTCAGAGTGGGGAAAGATCACCGTCGAAGATTTCCACGGCACCGCCACGATCCTGGCCTTCAAGGACACCTGGCAGAGAGCGCGGGATGTCATGGTCGAGGACGCAGCAGTGCTGCTGACCGGAAAGGTGAGCGGCAGGGAGCAGGATGAAGAAAACCCACCCATATTCCTCGATGGGGTCGTCCCGCTCGACGGGCTTTCAGAGAGCGGGCAGTTGGCGGTTCAGATCGAGCTCCCCATCGGGTCCGACCTCGAGGCCGATTCGTTCGCAACGGCCAGGGAGGTTCTGGTGGCGCACCCGGGGGCCGCCCCCGTGGAGCTGAGGCTGGGATCGGACAACGGCATCACCGCCCCGCGCTTCCGCTCCCGCTCGCTCAAAGCCTCAGCAGACGCCGACACTCTCGAGGCCCTCGCCGAGGTGTTCGGCAAGAGCCGGGTGAGGATCGTAAGGATTGGCACGACCTCGGGGCCGCCCAAACCCTGAGAGCCTTCTAGTCTGGGTAACGGTCGATCAGCGCCCGGGCCAAGTCTTCTAGCTGGGCCTTGGTACACCCTTCGAATTCGTGATCGCAAAGCCCTTCGTACCCCTCGCACAGGCGGGCGCACGCTGGACCTTCGAGCATCCCGTCGGCCATGTTGAAGAGCACGTTGTCCTCCTTGAGGATGTGGGCACGAATCACATCGATGTAGTCATGGGCAGCCTCCATGAGGCGTCGGAGGTCAGAGGAGTCTCCCGCACGGGCTCCCACGATTGCCCCGGCCATCGATGCCACATGGGCACGCGCCAGCCCATGTTCGTAGAGCATCACTGCGATGGGCCCCACCTCCCGGCTCATCCCCGCTCCCTCCAGCTCACTGAAGAGCAGGGTCTCTTCCTTGGCGTGATGGCATGCGTCCGCGAACAATCTGAAGAAGCGGATGCAGTCGTCGAAGGCCTCGAAGTCCGGATCTTGCTCACCCGAGGCTGCGCGCTCCACCAGCGTATCAAGTACAGCGGTCACCTGCAGTATCCATTGGTGCTCCACACGGAGTTCTCGGGTTGCTTTATGCGCAGGATTCACGCAGGTCTCCTAGTGAGCGGAATGAAGGGGTTCGAAACGCGCCGTAAAGTGACGCAGCGCAGGCGCCTGATATGAAAATCGAAGGCCCCGCACCTCGGTGCGGCGATTCCACAGCTGCTCGATCACCTCGAGCAGGTAGTCGACGTGGCTTTGCGTGTAAACGCGACGAGGAAGCGCGAGGCGCACCAACTCCATGGTGCCTGGAGTCTCTTCGCCGGTGTCGGGATCTCGGTGGCCGAACATGACGGTGCCCACCTCGACACCGCGCACGCCCCCCTCGAGGTACAGCTCGCAGACGAGCGCCTGTCCCGGCAGCTGGAGCGATGGGATGTGCGGAAACATGGCTGCGGCGTCGATGTAGATCGCGTGCCCACCGGGTGGCTGCATGATGGGAACGCCGATTCTGGTCATCCCCTCGCCGAGGTACTGAACCGACGCAATCCGGTACGCGAGGTAGTCCTCGCGAAGCACCTCCCTGAGCCCGATGGCGATGGCGTCCAGATCGCGTCCGGCAAGTCCACCGTAGGTAGGGAAACCCTCGGTGAGGATCAGCAGGTCGCGCTCCTCACGGGCGAGCACGCTGTCGTTGGTCGCCAGGAAGCCTCCGATGTTCGCGAGGCCGTCTTTCTTGGCAGACATCGTGCACCCGTCCGCATGCGAGAACATCTCCCGAGCGATGTCGATGACCTCTGTCTCGCCGTACCCCGGTTCGCGGAGCTTGATGAAGTAGGCGTTCTCGGCGAAGCGGCACGCATCCAGATAGAGCGGAATGCCATTCCTGCGGCAGACCGCCGAGACCTCCTTGATATTCTGCATCGACACCGGCTGCCCACCCCCCGTATTGTTCGTGATGGTCAGCATCACCAGAGGCACCGACTGCGGGCCCACCTCTTCGATCAGCGCCTCCAGCGCCGCTACGTTGAGGTTGCCCTTGAACGGATGGGGCTCTGAGGGGATGAGGCCCTCTGCAATGGGGATGTCCACCGCCCGGGCGCCCGTAGCCTCGATGTTCGCACGTGTGGTGTCGAAGTGGGTGTTGTTGGGCACGACGTCACCGGCGGTGCACATGGTAGAGAAGAGAATCCGCTCTGCGGCCCTTCCCTGATGCGTGGGAATCACCTCGCCGAACCCGAAGATGTCCTGTACCGCCGCCTTGAACCGGTAGTAGGAGGCGCTGCCAGCGTAGGATTCGTCCCCGATCATCACCCCACCCCACTGCGCAGCGCTCATGGCCGACGTACCGGAGTCGGTGAGCAGATCGATCAGCACGTCTTCGGCCCGTAGCAGGAACACGTTGTTCCCCGCCGCTTCGAGCAGCGTGGCACGCTCCTCCCTCGTCGTCATCCGAATCGGCTCTACGACCTTGATCCGAAAGGGCTCGATGATGGTCTTCACGTGGGGCTCCTCAAGCAGCCGAGGTTACGGATCTGCGGGGGCTCCTCGCCCCACGCGTGCGGAGCATCCAGACGGACACGAGAAGCACGACGGCCCCTCGCACTCCGAGGGTGAAGCCGTCGGGAAGATTCCAGGCAGTGGCCAGCGCGGGGGCACCAAGCCAGTAGTACAGGGTGAGCGCCGTGGCTCCCAGGAACCGAATCATCCCATGCGTGGGGATCCACCTGGTCAGCACGATCGCCATGATCACGCCATACGAGATCGCCATCCACATCGCGATGGTTCCGTAGACGGCAAGCGCCTGACTCAGCGGACCGTCCTCCAGGGCGAAGTAGCCGATCATGAACCCGGGGAAGGACGCAGCGAATGCACCCCAGGGGGTCAGGAGCCACCGCCAGCTTTGAGCCGACCTGCCAAGCGTCTGGCTCGCTGCAGAGAATGGCACCAGGTCGATGCATCCCGAAGGAGCGCACCCCACGCAGTTGCCACATCGCGGATTCCCCACGCTCATCATCGGCGCCTGTCCGTAGAGCCGTTCAACCGGCAGTACCGGACAGATCGAGTTGCAGAATCCGGCCTTCGCCGAGAAGAAGAACCCGGCGACCACCGCGAGTACCGCTACGGCCACGATCGTCGCAGCGAGGATATGTCCGTCGGTGTTGAAGGCAAAGCGCCTAGCCGGAACCAGCAGGAGAAGCAAGGCGATCCCGGCCGCCCCGGCCCACGGCATCTGCGCAGCCTTCAGCGTACGTCGCCCACCACCCATCATGTTCAGCGTCGCCAGCGGACAGGTGTTCCGCCAGATGGCGGGACTGACCAGGAAGGCCGCAGGTAGCAATGGGATTACGGCGTTCCAGAGCAGGTTGAGCGTCGGATCCGGGTACATCCACAGGGCACCCACCAACACCAGAGTCAGGAGCACGCCCATCACCTGAGCCACACCCCAGAGTCCTGCCGAAGGGACGGAGATCGAACGTGCCGACTTCATGGCGTCACCACTGCACGGATGGCCGCGCCGTTACGGAGGACGTCGAGCGCCTCCTCGATTTCATCGAGCGGAAAGGTGTGCGTCACCATCTCGCGGACCTTCAGGCGTTCCTGCCGCACGAGCTCGATCACCCGTGGATAGTCGATGGGTGGGCACCCCAACGACCCCAAGATGGTGAGCTCACGGAACATCACCCTGCCCGCATTCAACTCCATGGTCTCGGGTGAGTACCCGACCATCACGAGCCGGCCTCCGGTACGGAGGCAGGAGAGGCCCTGTTTCTGCGTCTCGGCGCGCCCAACCACCTCGAACGCCACATCGGCTCCGCCACCCGTCAGGCGACGCAGCTTCTTGTCGAGCCGCTCCACTGCGGTGGGGTTCACCCCCTCGACGGCCCCGAGTCGGCGAGCCCATTCGAGCTTGTCGTCCGAGAGGTCGACTGCGACCACGCGAGCACCGAGCGCGACCGCCATCTGCACGACGTTGAGCCCCACACCGCCGCACCCGATTACCACTACCTGGTCTCCCGCGGCTACCTGCGCGCGGCTCACGACGGCGTGATACGGCGTCGTAAGGGCGTCCGCGATGATGGCGCCCTGAACCAACGGGATCTCCTCTGGGAGTGTGAACACATCGCGCACCGGGGCGACGACGAACTCGGCGTAGCCCCCGTCCTTGTGGTTGCCCAACATCACCCCGTTCTCACAGATGTTCTCGCGGCCGGTTCGGCACGGTGTGCATGCGCCGCACGAGAGCACGGCAGCCACCAACACCCGATCGCCCACAGCGAGCGCATCCACACCCGGGCCCAACTCCTCTACGACCCCCGAGACCTCATGCCCCAGGATGATCGGGGGGGGCTTGAAGGTCGGCGTGCCGTGGTCCAGGTAGTGGAGGTCAGTATGGCACACGCCGCAACCCGCCACTCGGATCAGTACCTCCCCATGGCCCCCAACTCCGGGCCCTTGAACACCGCTGCTCTCACGTTCCTCTCCTGGTATACACGACACGAAATACGTTCAGCGCGAGCGCGCACCCTGCACACTCTTCGGCAAGCTCCTGCTCGGTCACCGAGTCGAAGAACACCTCGAGTCCGAGAGATTCATAGAGCTCGGATACCTCCGCCAGGCGTGGTGGAGCTCCGATGAACCGTCGCTTCCACCCCAGCTCCGAGAGCTCAGCGTCCCGCGCCTGCCGGTTCACGCTCCTCCTCCAGTTTCTTGAGGCGACGTCGGGCCAACACCCCTGCCCCAATCGCTCCAGTAAGTTGCGCGAGGAAGTCCGAGGGGACGTTCACCGCGTCTCCCAGCTGCTCTCGCATCACACGAACCATCGTGGGAAAGCGCATGATGCCACCCACGAGCGTGAATTCCGGCTCCATCTGAACGCGCTTCATCAAGCGTACAGACCTCTCGATGAGTGAGCCCATGGCCCCGTGCATGATGTCGGCGGGCTGCGCTCCCGCGCTCACATGGTTGATCACCTCCGATTCGGCGAACACAGCGCACACCCCGGAGATCGGCACGGCCTCCTTCGAGAACTCCACCATGGGGCCGATCTCCTCGATCGTGTAACCGAGGTAGCGCGCGGTCTTCTCGAGGAACGCACCGGTGCCTGCAGCACACTTGTCGTTGAGTCGAAACGAGGCCACACGACCGTTGGCATCGAGCCGCATCGCCTTCATCGTCTGTCCGCCGATGTCGAGAACCGTCATGGTCGCCGGAAAGAAGTAGCGAGCACCCCAGGCCTGAGCCGTAAGGTCGGTAACCTGGAGGTCGCGGAAGGCGACCTGATTACGCCCGTAACCGGTGCTCGTGATGTACTCGACGCTGTCGCGCGTGGTGCCCGCGTCGGTGAGAGCCATCGAAAGAACATCTTCGGCCGCCTCTGCGAGCTTGAAGCCGGTCGGACGAATCGCCGTACCGGCGAGCTGCCCTTCACCGTCGATGATCGCGGCCTTCGCATACGTCGAACCGAGGTCGATCCCGGCTGTGTACGTCATTGGACCTCCCCTCCCTGCAGGGCGGGTGCCTGTCCGGCCCGGATTCGATCCATCGCGAACACAGCCGCACCCAACGCTCCCATGTAGTGTGATTCCTCGCTCACATTGAGCTCCTTGCCCAGGACCTCGTTCATCACCGAGACCATCGCCTCGTTGCGCGTGACCCCGCCGGTAAATGTGATCTCACCCTCGATTCCGACACGGCGCAGGAGGGCAAAGGAGCGCGATCCGATCGAGCGGTGCACACCGAGGAGGATGTCTTCTATGCGCTTCCCCTTGGCCATCCAGGAGAGCACCTCAGACTCGGCGAAGACGGTGCACGTCGTGCTTATGTTTACCGGCTTCGTGCCCTGGAGGGCCTTGGGGCCCAACTCGTCGAGCTCGAGTCCGAGCGCGGCAGCGGCGGACTGCAGAAATCGCCCGGTTCCCGCCGCGCACTTGTCGTTCATACAAAAATCCAGAACGTCGCCACCCGGCGCGATGCGGATCGCCTTTGTGTCCTGGCCACCCATGTCGAGCACGGTCTCCGTCTCTGGAAACATTTGCGCTGCCCCTCGCGCGTGGCAGAGGATTTCGGTGATCTGGGTGTCACCAAACTCGACGCGGTACCTGCCGTACCCCGTTCCGATGACGAACCTGACCTCCTCTTCGGGAATCCGCCCCGCGGTTAGCGCGGCCTGGTAGGCGTTCTCTGCCGCAAGGACGACGTTGGCGCCGGTAGGGATCAACGAACGCCCGACGATCTCCTCCTGCTCATCGATGATCACCGCCTTCGTCTGCGTCGATCCCACATCTACTCCAGCCGCGTAGGCCATGATCATTCTCCTGAGGCGTTGCGGCCGGAGCCCGCGGCTACGTCCCCGACTCCAGCGAGTCGACGTTTTCGGGAGTCCAGCCCCTCGAAGAACGCATCGATACGGTTCTTCATCTGAGCCTCGGAAACCACGCGCTTGTCCATCATGTCTGACTCGAGGAACAGGCAGAGCACATCGCGGTTCTCGAGGACCATGCGGCGGCTGTCCGCGAGACCGGTGGAGACCGTGCGACAGCTCTTGACCGGGTGGTAGACCACCCCGTCCAGGTCGAAGCGGTCGATCGCGTCGATCAACATCTTGTCGTGAAAGAGCATCGCATCCATCGCGCCACGAACCCCTAGGAGCAGCCCCTCGGCAAGGCTCTCGATCGGCCGCTCGAGGTCGTATTCGAAGTCGAGGTAGAATCCCCCGGAGGCGAACCAGGTGTACGTCGATGTGACGAAGGCTCCGCCCCAGTCGGCGAAGAGGTGGTAGAAGCGCTTGAAGATCGGATAGCAGGGCACACCGACGAAGGCGAGGCGGTACTTCTCTTCCCCATTCAGGATCGACCCGATCCCGTTCGCCGCCTTGTACTCCATCTCTTCGACCAGGTCGCGGAAGTAGTCCGCGCCCTCCTGGGTTCCGCGGAGCGCGTTCGCGACCCCGAGGAAGATCGTGCCGTCGGTCATCGCGTCGAACACCGCGGGCGTACTCTGGTTGAGCTCCAGGAGCCGCCGCCACGAGCGGCCCATATCGTTCGTCGCCGCGAGCACCTCACGCAGCCGATCGATGTCGAAGGCCTTGCCGCTGACCTCCTCGAGCGCCGGGATGAGTTCGCGGATCTGATTCTCCACGTACCTCCAGTCGCGCTCGAAGTCCTCCGGAGGTTCCGGCTTCCCGTCGGGAAGGCCACGCGTTCCCGGAATGTCGATCGTGTACGTCGGCGTGTCGTACATCCTCTCCCAGATCTCGGCCCACTTCAGGTACGTATTGCAGGCGTTGGTCAGCACCGCGATCGACGGCTTCGGGATCGTTCCCATCGGGTGCTCACCACCCTTCAGCTGAAGCGCGTAGTCGGCTTTGACGTAGCCGCAGACGTCGGGGGAGAACCCATGGTCCTCCGCCAGGTTGATGTAGTCATCCGACACTCGCCGCACCGCCGTCTGGAGCGCGTTGATCTCAGGGAAGACCGTGGGAATGTCGAATGTGGTGATCAACTCGGAGAGGCTTCCCATCACAAAGACGTAGGCGGCCTTGTCGCCCGACGCCGCAGTCGCGTTCAGTCTGTCGAACCACTCCCGGAAGAGCCGGCCACCGTCACGCGCACCCCGACCGACGAGCGGAGATTCAAGGGTCTGTGTGTCCATTTCGGTGTCGCTCATGCGAAGAGTAGGTTTTCAACGAAGGTTTCGAGCTGGATCTGGAGGTGGTCGAACGAGGTCATGCGCTCCTCGAACTCGGTCAGGAAGTACGGGATGCCCTCAGCATCGAGCCCCTGTGAGTAGGCGACCTGCTCATCCAACCCAGGCTCGCACATCTTCGCTGCAGAGATGATGACCGCCTCGGCCTGGGCACCCCTCACCCGCTCGAGCAGCATATGCTCCTTGGGTTTCCGGAGGTCGTGCTGGACCGGGCTATACGACGACTTGTTGAGGTAGGCATCGGCGAGCGCCTCGAGCGGCGGCGCCTCGTGCCCCACATCCTCCAGTATCCACCGGAGGCCGATCAGGAGGTCGTCGTCCACTACGTAGCAGAAGTGCGAGATCGCTCTCAGCAGGTCGAGTGGCGGCTGCTCGCAGAACCCACCCTCAAAGACTATGCGGATCTTGTCTTGCTTATGAAGGTCACGCTCGTGAATCAACGGCAGGAGGTGACGCAGAAGCTCGTTGTGCTCTTCGCGGGTGATCATCCCCCCGACAGAAACGAGGACATAGGCCTCGTCAATTGCGAGCAGCCACGGCGTCTGTCGCTTGATGTCGTAGAGCTCCCGAAGCAGCCGCCGATTCTCGTCGAATAGGTCGATCGAGGCAGCGAGCATCTCGTCGGTCACCTTCACACCCCCGATTTCCTCGATCTCACGCTGGACGCGGCGGTACTCTTCGGTGAGGTACTCACCCGAGAAGGCCGAGTTCGGGTTTTGGGGCAGGTAGAGGATGCGGGCGGGTTCCGGGAGGTTTCGGCCCCAGATTCCCGCCAGGTTGCGGGCAGCATCGCAGATGGGGTGGGTGACGAACATGTCCACCTTCAGCGTGCCCGTAAGCGCCAGCTCCATCGAACTCTTGAGGATCGAGCAGAGATAGGATCCGAACTTCGAGTCGGCCTCGCGCCGATCTATCGGAGCCCCACGCACCTTCACAGGCAGCCATCCGGCGGCGTGGGCTAGTTCCTCGGGGAAGTAGACCTGGAAGTGTCCGAGGACCTTGCCGCCGGCCTCCCGCCATCGACGCACAGTTCTGAAGTCCGCGTCCTCAACGAGCTCCCGGCAGTACTCGATCGCTTCATCGAGTCCTGGCTTCTCCGGAAGCTCGAGCAGGCGCATGGGGATCGCCCCGGACGTTCGGTCGATTGCTGGCTGACTCATCAGGTCCCTTTCCACGCCGGAGCGCGCTTTTCCATGAACGCTGCGAGGCCCTCGTGCGGGTCTTCGAGCGCCATCAAATCGTCTAGATAGAGCTGCTCCGCGTGCTCGATCGCCCGGTTCACCGGGAGGGTGAGACCATCCCGGATCGCCACCTTGGTCAGCCGCAGGACGGGCCGACTCAGAGCCGCCAACCCGTCGACGTACGCTGCGACGCCCTCGGCGAAGTCCTCAGGCGGAATCACCACGTTGACCAACCCGATCCGCTGAGCCTCCTCTGCAGTGATCGTTCGGCCCGAGAGAATGAGATCCATCGCTCCCTGGCGCCCGATAAGGCGAGGCAGAAGCGCCGCAGCAATCGGTGGAAACACGCCCAGCTGGACCTCTGGCTGTGCGAGCTTCGCACCGGCGCGGGCGAGCACGATGTCCGCAGCCATGACCAGCTCACAGCCCCCACCTAGCGCCGCGCCATTCACTGCTGCGATCACGGGACATTCGAGTGCCATCATGCGCAGCAGCACGCCGTGAAAGAGTCGAAGCATCTCCTCGACCCTGTCTTCGGTGTGGTCTGCCACATCCACGCCCGCACAGAATGCCCGGCCCTCACCCGTAATGACGAGCACTCCGACCGAGGCGTCCTGCTCGACTTCGCTGAGTGCGCTACCCATCTCCTTCATCATCGAGAGGTTGAGCACATTCAACGGCGGGCGGGCCAGCACCAGCTTAGCGACGGACCCGTCCCTATCGAGCCGGATCATGGGTCCCTCATTCATGGCGCGACCGCGGCAACGAGGGCGCTTCCGCAGACCCCACAGAACTCGAAGTCCTTCGGAATTCCCGTAGCGCCGCACTCTGAGCAATTCCGGCTCGGCGGCCCCCACACGAACTCGCTGGATCCGCCGGAGGCGGCCCGCTCGCGAACGCCCATGTAGTCCGGCGGCCTCTTCTCTACGAAGGCCCTCATCCCCTCGTAGGGCTCGGACCCGGTGTAGTGCGTGGAGAGCCAATCCCGGGCGTGGCCAATCGTCTGGTGCCAGGAAAGGTCCTTCCAGAAGTTCACCTGCTGCTTGGTGTACCGAACGCACTCGGGGAATTGGTGAAGAAGCTTCTCCGCCATGTCGGCCACGACTTCGTCGAGGCGGGAGAGATCGATCGCGTACCCATCCTCTCCCTTCTGGGCGGACTTGATCTGGGCTTCGGTAGCACCCTCGATGAACACCCCATCCTTTGTGACGGAGGGGACCACCCGGTTTGCCAGACCCCAGTCCAGAGCTTGCTGTGCGGGGATTTTGTCGTTGAAGAGCAGCATTTCCCGAGCCCGTCGGTCACCGATCATGATCGGCAGCCACTGAGTGCCTCCGCCCGCTGCGACACTCCCCACGCGGGTGCCGACCTGCCCAATCCACGCGTGCTCGGCCATGACCGCGAGGTCGCACGCCATCTGCGACTCGTTTCCGCCACCCACCGCCATCCCATTCAGGCGCGCGATCACCGGTTTGCCACTGTTCACGATGCTCTGGATATAGGCGCTGAAGAGCCCCATGTACTTCCAGTAATCACGCGGCTTCTCGGTATACAGCTCCTCGTATTCCTTGACGTCCCCGCCAGTGCAGAACGCCTTCGTGCCCGCACCCGTGTAGACGATTACTCCAACCGTGTCGTCGAAGGCAGCGTCCTGGAACGCTGCTGCCAGCTCGCGGAGTGCTGAGGTGGAGTAGGCGTTGTAGTTGAAGGGGCGGTTGATGGTGATCGTCGCCACCCAATCGGCCTTCTCGTACAGGATTTCCTGAAATTCGAAGTCTGAAGCGGGTTTGCTATTGAAATGCCCCATGGTCAGGCTCGCTTGGAGGAACGTTTGGAAGGTTGCTTCTTTTGTGAGGTCGTCGACTTCGCCGACGTGAGAGGTCCGGCCTCCAGGAGGCCGTCCACATAGGCGTCTGCCGGACCCTGGAGCAGGTCGTGGAACCCCCTGAAGAGGTGGGCCGCGCACTCGCCGGCCCAATTGCGAGGAACGAGAGAACGCGGCAGGAAGGGGTCGATGAAGGGAAACTCCCGATACTCGTGGGTCAGCTCGAATCGCAGCTTGAAGGACGCCTCGGGATCCAGACCACCCGTCTGTGACCCCTCGCGAAGCTTCAGGAAGTCACCGGAATATTTCTGAATGAACGCCTCATACCTGAGGTTGAGCGCCGGGAGGTTCCAGCAGCGCTCGACCAGCTTCTGGGGCGTGGTGAACGAAGTTGCCTCGGCGGTGAAGCACTCGATCCTGTCTTCGATTCCAAGCGAAACCGCGACCTCACGCACCTCCTCCTCCACGGAGTGGGGTGAAACCCAGAGACCGTTTCCCAGCGAGCCGAACCCCATCCACGCCAGACGATCTCTCAGGCGGTCGCGAAGGTGGCGATCACTCTCGGGAATCGTGTAGGTGAGGAGAAACCACCTGCCATTCCACTTACGCTCCCACGCGGGATGGTAGATCCGCTCTTCGCCGGCCTCGAACAGGCCACGGCCCTTCTCCGTCAATGCGTAGTAGCTGCGGCGCCCAACCTTGCGGGAGGTGAGCCAACCGGCGGTGGTCATGCGGGAAAGGACGGTGCGAACGGCGCCCTCGCTGACTCCGAACGGAGCCAACAACGCAACGAGGCTTCCCACCCAAACGGAATCCGACCGATGGAGCAGATAATCCCCGAAGAGGGTCAGAACCAGATCCTTGGGTCGCCGTGCCGTCATGGGTTCCCGTTTCGAAGCAGGAATGAATCTTTCTATGTCATTTTCCATACGACCGTATTATAAGTGTAATGTTCACGGAAACGCAACCTCTCACCGCGGAGGGCTGAATGGAGCCCCGGTTCTACGAGGACTTCACGCTCAACGAGGATATTCCGCTCGGGTCCCGCACGATCACCGACGCCGACATCCAAGCATTTGCCACGGTTTCTGGTGATTTCAACCCACTCCATCTCGATGACGAATTCGCCCGCAATTCAGCGCTTGGAGGACGGGTTGCGCACGGAGTCCTGGGGCTCGCGGCGGCGACCGGCGCGCTGAACCAATCCCACCTCACGAGGGGTACCCTGGTCGCATTCGCAGGGCTGACCTGGAGCTTTCGCAGACCGGTCTGGCCCAACTCCACCGTCAACTTCGACGCGTCGGTGATCGAGATGCGGGAGACCTCAAAGCCGGATCGGGGCCTCATCACGCTCGAGGTGCGAGCGACCAATGACGACGGCAAGGTCCTTCAGGAAGGGGAGTTCACCTTCCTGGTGAAGCGCCGCTAGGGGAGGTAGTCCTCCCGCACCGGGGAGAACACATCCAGAATCCGGCAGTCGCTGATGGACCGACCCGAATGCGGCACGCCCGGGGGAATCACGAGTACGTCTCCGGGCCCGAGTCTCTCGACCACGCCATCTACGATCAATTCATACTCACCCTCGATCAGATTCACGATCTGCTCGTGGGGGTGAGAGTGCTCCGGCAACGGCACCCCTCCATCGATGTCCCAATACGCATGGGTCGTGCGCTCCGTGTGGATGAAGCGTGCGCGGTACCCGGGGAGGACCTCCCGAGCGTGGATGTCGGGAACGTGATAGCGAGCCATGAAGTCTCCGTCGCGGCAGGGCTGTGTGGATGCGTGAACCTCAGAAAATCGTGGGCGCCAATGGAGGGGCACAAGGCGACTCTCGCCTCCCGGCGAATTCCGTCCCAACTTGCCGGCGCCGTTTCGCCAACCAAGGAAGCCACGGAATGATCACCCTCACGCCAGTGCCGCGGGCGCTCGTACCGATCGACTCAGACGCCGCTGAGCGAATCAGCGCGCCCAACTACGACGAATTTCAGTCCGACCGCGAGATCTGGGAGGCAATCCAGGCGAACCCCGACTCCGTGCTCTCTGTAACGATGGCCCACTGCGACGCAGCAAGCCCAACCGAGCTCGGTAGGGGTGACTCACCGCAATCGCTGGCCCGCGCAGCCGAGAACATGGTCCGTGTGATCTCGAGTCCTCTGACTCGCGAGGTCAACCACGTGCTCTGGGTCTACGAGATCGTCGATCCAGGGCGCCCGGGAGTCCGACAGATTGGCTTGGGCGGAATGGCCCGCACAGACGAAATCCGTACAGATCGTACGCCCACCGCACCCGTCATTCGCAACGAAGGGATCCGCCCGCCCAAATCCAGAGGCCGTGCGCAACTCATCGAAGCGACCCAGGGGATCATCGGCACGGTGAACAACGCGGTCGACGACGCCTCGGGCATACTCCAGGCCACCCTGGAACGCTTCGCCGACGCCCGCGACCCCGACTATGAGGTTGGCGACCCACACGGAAACAAGCATCGAATCTGGCTGATCGAGGATCGCGCCGAGATCGCGGAGCTTCAGGCGCTGCTCGCCGCCGAACCGCACGCCTACGTCGCGGACGGAAACCACCGGAGCGCCGCGGCTGCGATGCTCGGACACGAGCACTACCTCGCCGTCTTCTTCGTGGCGGATACCATGGGCATCGCCCCGTACAACCGACTGGTCGACAACGAGGGCAACTCCCCGCTGGATCTCAGCAAGGTCGAGACCGACTTCGTGATCAGCGACGCACCAGGCGAGGCAGCGTTCCAGCCCCACGCGCGCCACGACGTGGGCCTCTACGCAGACGGCTCGTGGCACAGGCTCGTCCCGCGGGAGGGCACCTTCGACGCGGCAAGCGCCGCCGAGGTAATCGACGCCGACATCGTGCAACGCAACCTCTTTGCCAAGCACCTCGACATCCCCGGTCCAGGGGACCCACGCCTCACCTTCGTCGGGAGCAATCGAGACGCAGCGTGGCTCCAGCAGGAGGTCGACCGCGGTGCAGCTACCTACGCTGTCACCCTCCCCGCGGTCACGATGGAGCAGTTCGTCGAGGTGTGTCGTCAGAACCGCATGATGCCACCGAAGTCCACCTGGTTCGAGCCCAAGATACGGAGCGGGCTGGTTATGGCGATGCTTTGAGGCGGTCCGCGAATCCACGCCGGAGCTTGGTCAGCTTTGGATCGATGACAATGCGGCAGTACGGCAGAGCGCTGTTCCGCGTATAGAAGCTCTGGTGCTCAGGCCCGGCAGGGTAGAACGCCTCGAAGGAGCTGAGCTCGGTCACCACCGGATCCGCGTGCTCACCTGAGGCGTCGACCTCGGCCACCATCGTCCGGGCCACCGACTCCTGCGGTGCGTCGTGAAAGAGGATGACCGACCGGTACTGCGGGCCCCGGTCTGCACCCTGCCGGTTGACCGTCGTGGGGTCGTGGATGGCAAAGAAGACCTCGAGCAGACTCCGGTACGAGAGTACCTGGGGATCGAAGCTGACCTGCACTACCTCCGCATGTCCCGTGTTACCCCACGCGATCGCCTGGTAGCTGGGGTCCTCGACCGATCCACCTGAGAAGCCCGACACCACAGACTCTACGCCAGAGAGCTGCTCAAAGGCAGCTTCGAGGCACCAGAAGCACCCTCCACCGAGGGTGGCGAGCTCACCGCCGCCGTCGCTCATCCAACCGCCGCCCAGCATTCGATCTCGACTCGGGCACCCGCAGCCAACCCAACCGCCTGGAATCCGGTCCGAGCGGGCTTGTCGCCCGGGAAGAATTCTGCATATACAGCGTTCATCTCCGAGAATTCCCCGATGTCGGCGAGAATGACGGTGCACTTTGCAACGCGATCCATCGACGACCCAAAGCGGCCAAGCGCCGCCGAGATGTTTTCGAGGCTCTGCCGGGTTTCCGCCCCAACGCCGCCCTTTACGAGCTGCCTGGTTTCGGGCGAGCGCCCGAGCATCCCCGAGAGGTAGATCATGTCACCGACACGAACGCCCTCAGAGAATGGGAGGCCACGGGCGCGGTGTTGGTCGCTGGCGAAGAATTCGAGCTCCACGGCTGCTGCATCTGCTGACTCAGTCCCACTCTCGGATGGCTCAATCGGCTCCAGCCGACACGCTGAAAGCACGACGAGAGCGAGGGTGGCGATTGGGGACAGCTTCATTCTGATTCTCCAGGCAGCATCGAAGATCGGGTCGGGGCGCGACCAAGATACAGCGGTGGCCCCCCTTCGGCCTACTCAGAGGGATTTCCCTTGCGTTCAATAGCCCGTTCTACTCACAATGCATGCCCCAACACCACGCAACGCTCACCCCTCCGGGATTTTCAATCGTGCGCCTCCCCACCGGTCCTGGCTGCAAACTTCGGGCACGATCAGTATCAGCTCTCCAACGAACGAGAGTGGGGGCTGCCGTGGGAATCGCGGGAGCTCTGGGAGGGACTTTCTCCCTTCAACGACATCGACAAGGTCGAGACACCGACGCTGATTCTGGGAGGCGAGCAGGACTGGAACGTGCCCATCCAGAACTCGGAACAACTGTACCAGGCGCTTCGTCGGCGGGGGGTCGACACCCAGCTCGTTGTGTATCCTGGCCAACCCCACGGGCTTCGCGTACCCTCCTACCAGAAGGACCGCCTCGAGCGTTACCTGGCTTGGTACGCTCGCTATGTAAAGGCTGCCGAACACCCCATCACCTAGGCGGGTGAGGGATAGAGCAGAGATTCCACTGGGAGGTATGAAGATGATGGGATGCACACGTGGAAGAGTGACGCTCGCCGTGATCGCGGGCCTGATGACGACGGCATGCGCAGAGGACGGAGGCCCGTCCTACTTCGTCTCGACGCTGGGTCAGGACACGGTCACGATCGAATCATTCACGCGCACCGGAAACGTGATCGAGGGCGTACTCGTGGAGCGTTCCCCCTACACGTACGTAATCACCTACCGGGCAGAGATGGGGGAGGACGGCACGATCGACCGGCTCGAAGCGGAGATGGCGACCCCCGGCGAGAACCCGGACGGACCCGAGGGCATGCGCTGGGTGACGACGATCGCCGATGGCACAGCGACGGTTGTGGCCGAGGGCGGGCGGAATCCCGGCACCTCGAGCTTCGAGGTGCAGAACGACGCGATCCCCACGCTGGGCCGCGCCTCGCTTGCCCTCTTCGCCTTTGAGCAGGCAACGCGGCAGGCACATATCGCCCAGGAGGCCGAGTACGCGATCGAGCTCGTCTACCCGACCCGGCCTCAGCCCGTGGGCAACACCGTTACGCACGTTGGCGGCGACACCGTCTCCATCAGCTTCTTTGGCAGCCCCCTCCTGGCCTGGACCGACGAAGGTGGACATATCGGAGGCGCCAGCGGAGCCCTGACGACGATGAAGGCCGAGACTGTTGAGGTTGAGCCCTTCGACGCTGGCGCGCTCGCCTCCGCCTGGGCAACCGCCGACGCCTCTGGGACCGGACTCGGGGTGGCATCGCCCGGAGCAACCGTGTCAGCCTCTGTTTCAGGTGTGAATCTCGAGGTCGTATACTCTCAGCCCGCAAAGCGTGGGCGAGAGATCTGGGGTGGCCTCGTTCCGCACGAGGGTGTGTGGCGCACGGGTGCCAACGCAGCCACCGTGTTCACGGTTGGGCAGGACATCATGCTCGGCGACCTCGCCGTTCCTGCGGGCTCCTACACCCTCTGGACCACCTATTCTTCGGAGTCGGCGGAGCTGATCATCAACAGCCAGACCGGGCAGTGGGGCACCGCGCACGATGCCGCAATGGACATGGGTACGACCGCGTTGTCGAGTGAGCCTCTAAATGAAGTCACCGAACGGTTCACGATTTCGATCGAAGAAACCGCCGAGGGAGGCATGCTCTACTTCGCCTGGGACCAAACCCGTTTCGGAGTTCCCATTCGCGTTCGGTGATGCAGTGATTCTGCTGTGGATTTGATCCAGTTTGACGTTGAGGGCGTCGACCACCCGGTCGGCGCCCTCTTCGTTCGACCAGCGCATGCCAGCCACATCCTGGTGTTCGCCCACGGAGCGGGCGCAGGGATGGACCACGCCTTCATGAAGGCCGCGGCGGAGGCACTCGCCCATAGAGGCATCGCCACTCTTCGGTACAACTTCCCCTTCATGGAGACGGGTCGCCGCTTCCCAGACCGAGCTCCTCGACTTGTCGCCACCGTCCGGGCCGCGGTGGCCCAGGCCGCCCGCCTCGCACCAACTTTGTCTATCCTCGCGGGGGGCAAGTCCATGGGCGGACGTATGACCTCGCTGGCCCAGGCGGATTCACCGCTGCCCGGCGTGCGGGGGCTGGTGTTCTTCGGCTTCCCGTTGCACCCGCCCCGGAAGCCGGGCGTCGAGCGCGCACACCACCTCGCCGGCGTCGCCGTACCGATGCTCTTCCTGCAGGGAACGCGTGATGGCTTCGCTCCGCAGGAGCGCCTGAGCTCGGTGCTTCACCCACTCGGCACGGCCAGCGTTCGATGGCTCGAGGGGGCCGATCACGGCTTCCATGTATTGAAGCGCTCGGGGCGTACCGACGAGGAGGTACTCGGCGAGGCAGCCGAAGGACTCTGCGTCTGGGCGGACGGTTTGATCGACTAGGTCGAGGTCGCGACCCGGTTGCGCCCCGCCTTCTTCGCCTTGTAGAGCGCCTTATCTGCGGCCTTCAGGACGGCAACAGGCGTCCCAAGCTTCTCGGAGCTTTCGGCAACACCGATGCTTACCGTGACCGACAGCTTCCTGGGAGCCTTCTTCTTGGAGGGCTTCTTTCCGGAGGCCTTGTCCGACTTGGGAGGATCTGCCTTGCGGCGCTTCGACGTCCCGGCAGGACGCCCGAGGCCACGTACGCTGAAGTCCGCCTTCGCAATCGCCTCTCGCAGCTCCTCGAGAGCCGGCAGCACCTCGGCGCGGGACTTCCCGGGAAACAGCACCGCGAACTCCTCTCCCCCGTACCGAAAGACGCGCCCTCCGGTACCTACGGCCGAGAGGTGGCCCGCGACCATTCGGAGCACCTGATCGCCAACGTCATGACCGTGCTTGTCGTTGAAGCGCTTGAAGTGGTCTACATCCACCATCGCCATCGCATACGAGTCGCCAGCGTCCTCAGCGTCATGCCAAAGGCTCCGACGGGCCGCTAGTCCGGTGAGCTCGTCCTTGTAGGCGAGCGCGTGGGACGCCTCCAGGACGGTGAGACCCATAAGGAGACCAACCGCCGCCAGGTACCAGTTCTGAAGCGCGACCCCCTGCGAGGTGAGCGCCAGCAGGAGGAGCAGGTGCGCCCACAAGAGCCCGCGCTCGACCGTGCCTCGCCGCTTTATCGCCACGGTCAGAAGCCCGGCCCCGGCGATCACCGAAAGAATCACCGCCAGATCAGGGAGACCACCCTCCCGCGAGAGGGCACCAGGAAGCAGGGTCCACCCGGCGATCCGGCTCGGCACCTCGGGCCAGACGCTGGGAACCGCCCACGCGACGAGGGCAACCGCGGTCGCGGCCAGGACCTGGAACATCCCTTTTGCGGAAAGCAGCCCCCGGTCTCGGCTGACCCCCAGCCCCAGAAGTACGACAGGCAGGAGAAGGCTCAGACTCAGCCCCTCGGGAGTGTCGAGCCTAGGCAGCCCAAGGCGATCGAAGAACACCAGAATGACGATCACCCCCACCGCACGCCCGCAACGGAAGCGCCATGCGAGCAGGGCCCCCGCCACATAAACGGCAAGGACGTACCGACCCACTACGGCCGCGAGTTCCACAGATGGCGTCGCCAGCCATCCGACCCCCACGGAGACGAGAAAGACGATGCCCCCGGGCCAGAGCCACTCGAGGTAACGCGATCGATTCAGGCGAATACTCCCTAGCGGCCACCGAATGGTGGCAGCGCGAGAAGGGTCGATGGAGTGCGGGGGGGACGCGGAGACCCTAACGAGAGAGAGCAGTCGTCACAACGGGGAGGTGGCACTTCTCCCGCGTACAATTATCTTTTGTGCCGCCCTCCCAGGCCTCGCCTGGACCCTTCAGGGCGCGTGACACTCCACACCCTAGACCCGAAGAAGGTGATTACGTTGGCGACTCCCTACGAAAGTGCTCGGATTCTCATAGAGCTGTACGACCTGCGCCGTGAAGCGAAGATGCGTGACGCGAGGGATTGGATGCTCCTGGGGTTCCAACCCGACTCGGCCGAAGAGGTGATGGCCGAAATGTGGGGCGAACACTCTGCACAGCTCCGGATGGTTCTGAGCTACTGGGAGATGGTCGCGTCCTTCGTAAACCGAGGGGCTGTGGAGCTGGCCATGTTTCACGACCAGGGGGGCGAGCTCCTGGCCAGCTTTTGCAAGGTGGAGCACCTCCTCGATGAAATCCGGGAGCTGAGTGGAAACCCCACTTTCCTCGCGCAGACGTTCGAGGCGGCAGAGAACTGGGCTGGATCGAAGGAAAAAATGGCCGGAATGCGGGAGCGTTTCCGCGAGCTCGCAGCGGCTAGTTCAACCGAGTCGTGATGAATTCGTCCAGTTGGCGTATCTCGGCCACCGCGCCGAGCGAGGAGTAGCACTCCCGGGCGGCCTCTGCGGCCGCTCGGGCTTCTTCGCCTCGCCCCTGGTCGGCCAGCAAACGAGCCAG
>JAZDDA010000243.1:0-2899 GCA_036679625.1 Gemmatimonadota bacterium
GGAAGTCCACGCACGCGGTCGCGAACATTGGTCCAGCTGGCGCCGTCGTCGCACGTAATCTGCACGTTTCCGTCGTCGGTGCCCACCCAGATCACGCCACGCTCCACCTCTGACTCGGCGATCGTGAGGATCGTCGTGTGGAACTCGGCCGCGGTGTTGTCGTTGTAGATCTCGCCGCCCGAGTCCCTCTGCTTCTCGGGATCATTCGTCGTGAGATCGGGGCTGATGATGTCCCAGCTATGCCCGAAGTCGCGGCTGCGGAAGAGGACGTTTCCGCCCCAGTACACGGTGCCCGGGTCGTGGGGCGAGATCACAATCGGGGCGTCCCAGTTGAAGCGGTAGCGCGCCTGAGACATCGATTGCCCCTGCGAACCCACCATCAGCGGGAAGGGCTCGATCGAGCGCGTCTGGCCGGAGTTGGTGTCGGTGATGCGGAAGTAGCCGCCCTGCGCGTTCGAGTAGATGAGGTTGGGCTGACCGGGCACCGACACGGTGTAGAAGCCGTCTCCGCCGCTCACCGTGTACCACATGCCGGCGAGCACGCCGCGCGGCTCGTTCGTCTGCGATGGACCGCACCAGTTTCCGTTGTCCTGGAGTCCGCCGCATACGTAGTAGGGGTCGCGGTCGTCGACGAATACGTGGTAGAACTGCGCCAGGCTGAAGTTGCGGAAGATGCTGGTGGTCGCCGTGCACGTCGTTGGCGATGCGCTCAAAGGTGCGCCCGCCGTCGGTGGACTTCGAGAGCCGGCCCGAGAGCGTGTACACCGTGTTGTGGTCGCTCGGGTCTACGAAGACGTCCGAGTAGTAGAACGGCCGGAAGTTGATGGCATTCTTGTCGTCGTTGATCATCGACCACGTCTCGCCCCAGTCCTCGGAGCGGAAGAGCGTGCCGGCTGTGGGATACTCGGTAACCATATAGACCACGTTCGGGCGCGACTGCGCGACGCTCAGCCCGATGCGTGCCATCGGCTCGTCGGGGGTCGTGGTGATCTTGCTCCAGCTGTCACCGCCGTCTCGCGAGACGTAGAGCGCGGTCTCGCGGCCACCGTCGTCGAAGCGCCAGGGACGGCGGCGGAAGGTCCACATTCCGGCGTAGACGTTGCGTGGGTTCGAGAGGTCGATGTCGATGTCGGAGCAGCCGGTGTCTTCGTCCAGGTAGAGCACCTTGGTCCAGTTTGCGCCGCCGTCGGTCGTCTTGAAGACGCCGCGCTCCTCGTTGGGGCCCCACTGGTGGCCCATCGCGCAGACGAGCGCGACGTCGGGGTCGCGCGGATCCACGACGATGCGGTGGATGCGCTCGGTGTCGCCGAGCCCCAGATGGGTCCAGCTGTTGCCCCCGTCGGTCGATCTCCACACGCCGAGGCCGTAGGAGACCGAGTTCCGTGGGTCACCTTCCCCCGAGCCGAGCCAGATCACATTGCGATCCGAGGGGGCGACTGCGAGCGCGCCCACCGAGTAGGAGGCTTCGTCCTGCCACTGGCCCTCGAAGGTGGTGCCACCGTTGGTGGTCTTCCACACGCCCCCGTCCGCGCCACCCACCCAGAAGGTGCGCGGATCCCCGGGGACTCCCGCGAGTGCGGCCACCCTGCCACCCATGTTCACCGGGCCGATGTGACGCCACTCGGGCTCACCGAGCGCAGAGGCGAGCGCGGCGGCGTCCTGTGCCGAGGCGGGTGCGGCGGCAGCGAACAGCACAAGACCGGCAACCGGCAATACACGCGCGAGGAGAGTGAGTCTGACGCAGAGCTTCATCGGGTATGCCTCGGTTGACCCCAAAGTGGCGTGAACGGCCAATCTGGGGCTCACCGGCGGATCGGGACAGGGATCGGGGCGTCGGTTCCTTCGCATTAGCTCGGCGAAATAGCGAAGATGCCGCCGGATGCGCTATATAGATTGCGCGGGTGCCGGTCCACGAAATCCCGGAGGACGTCTCATGGCGGATCACCGAAGACGCGTATACGACTCCATGCTGGGAATGCTCAGCAATGCGGAGAATCCCACACCTCTCGTGCGGCTCAATCGCGTCGTCCCGTTCAAGCACGCTCAGCTGTATGCGAAGCTCGAGTGGTACAACCCGTTCGGGTCGGTAAAGGATCGCATCGCCGCGAACATGATCGTCGACGCCGAAGAGCAGGAAGCTCTCGGCTCGGAGCAGAGGCTTGTCGAGCCCACCTCCGGTAATACAGGGATGGGGCTGACGATGATGTCCAACGAGCGCGGGTACTCGCTCACCACCCCGCTATCGTCGGCGATCCCCCTCGAAAAGCGCACGATGCTGAGGTTCTTCGGAGCGGAGGTGATCGAGCTCGAGGACACGCTTTGCCCAGCACCCGGGGCTCCCGAAGGTGCGATCGCGAAAGCCAATGAGTTGGCCGATGCGCCAGACTTCCACATGCTCGATCAGTACCGGAACGAGGCCAACCCCGAGGCGCACTACAAGACCACGGGTCCCGAGATCTGGCTGCAGACCGACGGTGCCGTGACGCACTTCGTGGCCGGGCTGGGCACCTGCGGGACGATCACCGGGACGGGCCGATTCCTGAAGGAGCAGAACGTCGCCATCAAGGTTCACGGTGTGCACCCCGAAGAGGGGCACGACATGGGCACGACATTCCAGGGGTGCGGAGCCTCCGTCAGCTCCAGCAGACCGAGCTCTTCAGGCCCGACGAGTATGACGAGCTCGTCGAGGTGACCAACCAGGTGGCCTTCGACCTCTGCCTGCGGCTCAACCGTGAGGAGAGCATCATTGCGGGTCCAAGCTCAGCCATGGCGCTTGCCGGTGCCCTGGCGCTGGTGCCGGACGAGCCCGGTGTGGTTGCCGTTGTGATGTTCCCGGACAACGCCTTCAAGTACGCCTCGTCGGTGGTCAAGCACCTCCCTGAACTCGGATCGACCGCGG
>JAZDDA010000244.1:0-2545 GCA_036679625.1 Gemmatimonadota bacterium
ATCGATGGCATCATCACTCGGGCCGACTTCATTCTGGTGCATCATGGGCATTTCGATCATCTGGGGGATGTGCCGTACATCGCCAAAAAGACCGGCGCCAAGGTGATCGGCACAGAGACCACCATCACAATTCTTCGTGCATACGGCGTTCCTGAGGATCAGCTCTACGCCGTCGGCGGCGGCGAGGATTATCAGTTCGACGACTTCTCGGTGCGCGTTCTGCCCTCGATCCACTCCGCGCTGGCCGAAAAGCACTACTTCGATACCAGGCGCTACGACGCCACGAGTAACCTGGAGGCCCCTCTCAGAATCGATCAGTTCATCGAGGGTGGTTCGTTGATGTTCCTGGCCCGATTCAATCACCACGATGTGCTCACCATGGGCTCGATGAACTTCGTGGAACGGGAGCTGGAGGGCATCCATCCCGACATTCTGCTGGCCGGCGTCAACGGCTCCCGGCTGGGCCTGTACAACTACGACGAGCGCCTCCTGAACGTCACCGGCAAGCCGCCTATCATCATCCCGACCCATTGGGACAATTTCAGATTGCCCTACGGATACTCCCAGGAAGACAACGTCGCCCGGAACCTCGTCCCCTTCATCCGCGCGGTCGAAGCCATTTCACCCGACTCCAGGGTGATACCTCCGACTCATCTGGAGACGATCGTCATCAACTGACTGGGCCCCAGATGGACCGAGCTGGTTCGCCCCGAGTCACTCCTTCCTGAGGGCCGTATCCGGGTCAGGATTCGGGAGCAGTCCCGTATTCGAATCCCCGGTAGGCTATCGCGTGGGCAATGTTTCTGCCGTCCTGGGCGGTACCGCCATGACTCCGAATGTGATCCTCCCAGCGGCTTTCTACGATCTTCTTCACTCCGGTGATCAGCGTGTCCGCGTCATCTTCACTCAGACCAAAATGCTGTGCACCGGAGACGAGGTTGAGCCGGTTGACCCAACGCTCCCGCCCCGGTATCACGCCGCACGTCATGGCCAGATTTCGGTTGTCCAAGCTCCGGTCGTTGGATGGGACCAGGTCATAGGTCGGAGACAGACGCCAGCCACCGGTGTCTGTTCCAAGCACGGCATGGTTCCGGGGGTGGTCATCGGTGTTCGAAACCAGCGCGTTGAACACCATTCGCCTGAAGAGCTCTGTAGCGTCTCGTGTAGGAGCTGAAGAGATCCTGCGCAGGAGGTGTGCAAGATCCAGATACGACCACCCCAGACGGTCTGTCACGGACTCCCCAAGACCCAAGAGCGAATGTGCGCTCAGGAATAGCCGCCGGATGCACCCATCGTGTCCGGGCTCCTGATCGAACCGCTTGACCAGGAGGATCTTTCTTCCACCGAGCTCGATGATCCTCGTCTCTGGAACTACGATCCCACATTCGCCGGCAAGACTCAGGAAGGCCGCCTCCACGATGGCGTTATTCCACCGATCGCCGCGGGAGGGAAACTTGGCCACCCACAGTTGGTCATCCCCATCCCTCACCACCGTCTTCGGCCGCGCCCCACCCATTCCACTGCTGGGTGCGAGGACTCGATCAAGGTCCTCCAACAACGAATTCTCCTCGCCCTCCAGCTCGCCCTCCAGCGCGTCGGCCGCATTGCTAGCCGCTGCCAGATCCGTCAACGAAAGAGCGCTAGAATAGTCCAGTGGGAGCACCTCCTGCACAGCGCCGTAGCTCAGCGCCCCCACACGCACATCGGATGATCCGAGCAGGTAGTCGAGTTCGGTGTAGGGTCTCCCCCGATCCCTCCGCTCGATGACCATCCGGCCCCAGTGGTCCGGCGCGGTGTCTCGTAGCGCTCCGAACATCCCATCGACCTTCGTCGTGGTGAACTCCGTGTCATTCAATGGGAGGTTGATGGGATCGATGGCCACAGCGTTCGACCGGTCGAGGTAGGTGCGGCCGTAGACGAAGCGCCCTATGCGCGCGTCCCCAGTCTCGTCCACTTCGTAGCGCCCGCAGATCACCGTCTCTCGCGTGGTGGGAAGCTGGACAAATACGTAGGTGCCCCCGTTAGAAGTCACGGTTCATCGTCCGATGACGGCGTACCCGTGTACCACGGCCCGCCGCCTCGAGGATGATCCCCTCTCGATCCCGCTCGGGATCCGCCAGAAGCCGAACATCCCCAAAAATCCCAAGGACCCAAAGAGCCTTCAGGTAGTACGCTATCCGCGTGCCCGGCGACCCCCCCTCGATCTTCCGAATCGTGTGCCAGGAAATGCCGACGCGCTCAGCCAGCTCCGCTTGAGTCATGCGTCGCCGCATACGAGCCGTCCTGATCCCGTTTCCAATTCGCCGCAACTGCGACAGAACCTCGCTGGGCAGTGTTTCGTTCGTCTTCATATCTGTACCATGTCGTAGAATCTACCGACGTAATCTATAGTACACTATAGGTTATCAATAATAGTCTATAACTGAATATAGATAAATGGTGGAGTCTAACGTGATGGAGTTATGACCACACGCGCTTTGCGATACCCTTCCAAACCGCGTGCCAACACCCGAAAGTTGACGAGACCAGCATCCCGTGTAATCTT
>JAZDDA010000245.1:0-2098 GCA_036679625.1 Gemmatimonadota bacterium
CGACGGTGAGCCGGTGACCGCCAACGACTGGGTCTTCACGTTCAACACCGTGGTGGACCTTGGTCTGGCGGGGAACTTCCTCGACATGTGGCCCCAGGCCAGTGAGGACGACCCAGCCACCGAGGAGAACGAGTTCACTCTCGGATTGGTGAGCGTCGAGGCCCCTGACGACTACACGCTGGTTCTGACGTGGAATGACCAGCCTGGTCTTGCGACCTGGCAGTTCGGCACCGCGTTTGCCGCGGCGTTCCCGGAGCACTACTGGGCTCCCATCGTCGCCGATGCGGCCGAGGCCGGCGATCTGTATGCGGTCTCCGCTCTCGGTGCGCCGTCGTTCGGCCCGGACCTCACCGCGGAGCGCGAGCCCGGCGCCTTTGTGCGCAACGTTCGCAACGAGAACTACTCCTACCAGGGTTCTCACTATGTGGTGTACGCCAACGGCTCCATCGAGTTCTCCCACCCGGTTCTGGGTAGCGAGACGTGGGGTGGCGACCCCTCGGGTCGAGGGCCCGTTCATGTCGGACATGCTGTTCAACGTCTACGGCAGCCAGGACGCTGCCGCTCTGGCGTTGATCAACGGCGACATCGACTACTGGCTCAACCCGTTGTCGTTGTCCCGCGGTCTACAGGGTCAGTTCCTGGCGGCCGATGACCTCAACATCGTGGCCAACGCCGGAACCGGCATGTTCTACATGGCGTTCAACACCCGCCGTTTCCCCGGAAACAGCGTGGACTTCCGCCGTGCAGCCGACTGCATGATCGACAAGGAGTTCGTGGCTGAGAACGTGCTCGCCGGAGCTGTCATCCCCATGGACAGCACCGTCGCACCGGGTAACGCCTTCTGGTCGAACCCGGACGTCTCGAGCACCTGCAAGGGCATGTCTCAGGAAGACCGGCTGAACACGGCCGTTCAAATCCTCAAGGACGCCGGATGGACCTGGGAGAAGGAGCCTGCCTTCCTCGGTGGTCGTGACGATGTCGATGCGGGTGTGGGCCTCACCGGCCCCGATGGCACCAAGGTGCAGCCGATCGACCTGATCGCTCCCGGACCCGGTTATGACCCAATGCGAGCCACTTACTCGCTGTGGATTCAGAACTTCCTGAACGACCTGGGTGTCCCGGTCACGGCGAACCCCACCGGGTTCACCACGATCGTGGACCAGGTGTTCGGCCCGACCGAGTGGGATATGTACATCCTGGGTTGGGGTCTGGGAACCTTCCCGGACTACTTGGGTGCGTTCTTCCACTCGGCGAACGACTCCGCTGAGGGTGGCTTCAACACCCCGGGTTACAGCAACCCCGAGTTCGATGCCCTGTCAGATGCGTTCGACGCGGCGACGGACATCAACGAGGCCCGTGACCTGAACTTCCAGATGCAGGAGATCATCGCTCGCGATGCCCCCTACGTGGTGCTGTTCACCAACGTGCAGTACGACGTGTTCCGGAACACTCTCGAGTTCCCGTTCACGGAGTTCCTGCAGGGCATCACCGACGGTGGCTCCGGTCTGCGAGCCCTCGTCAAGAAGGTTCAGTAACCGACACCAACGCCTAGTTGCAGAGGAGGGAGCCGCAAGGCTCCCTCCTCTCTCTTATCCGTGCCTCTCGCGTGGGTGGGATTAGGTATCGGGGCTGTGTTATCGTCACCGCTCTCCGCTCAAAAAGCACTCTTCGACCGAGGGAAGGCACCTAGATGGCTAGATACATCGTTAAGCGCCTGGCGCAGATGTTCTTCCTATTCCTCCTATTCCTCGCCCTCACCTTCCTCGTACTCCAAGCCCTACCCGGCGACGCCGTGGCCCAGCAGTTCGCCACCAACCCCAACCTCCCCCCCGAGGCCCGCGAGATCGCCATCGCTCGGCTGGGGTTGGACAAGCCGATGTGGAAGCAGTTCACCGACTACTTGATCAACTTCTTCCAGGGGGACTTAGGGTTCAGCTTCTCCCAGTACCCCCGGCCCGTCGTGGACATCATCGCCGAGCGTCTTCCCAGAACCCTGGTTCTCTTCACCAGCGCCATCGCCCTCATCTACTGGACCGGCTTCATCGCCGGCAAGTACCTCGCCTGGAGGCGCAACATGCGGGGCGAGATGCTGATCACC
>JAZDDA010000246.1:0-72371 GCA_036679625.1 Gemmatimonadota bacterium
AAGCATGCCTGGAAGAACACCGGCATCTTCGACTTCACGGGTCAGCCATCCGTCTCGATTCCGTGTGGCTTCACCGAGCGAGGACTGCCGGTCGGCCTTATGTTTTCGGGGCGGATGTTCGATGACGTAAAGGTCCTGCAGTTGGCGAATGCCTTCGAGCGGGCCACGGAATGGCACAAGAGGGTGCCGCAGCGTTACCGCGATTAATGAACCGGAATACAGCCTTGTGGTGTGCCGTATTCATGGTGTGAAAGGGAAAGCCGCTACATGAAGAAGTGGATTGTGAAGATTGGGACACTGATCATCGTCATGGGCGCCGCCGTGTACGGCATCGGGTACTTCCTCCCCGAGGCGCACCAGGCAACCGGTGACGTGCTGATCGATGCACCCCCGGAGGTCGTGTGGGAGACTCTCACCGACGTCTCGGGCTACGCGAGCTGGCGCAGCGACGTCGACTCGGTGATGGGGGTGGCAGGCACCACCGCTTCCCGGGTTTGGACCGAGGAACCCAGCGGCCTCAGCTTCAGCACTGTGATCTATCAGCCTGGCATTCTCTGGCGCGTGCGGATCACGAACGAGGGGTTGCCCTTTGGCGGCGCGTGGAGCTATCGGCTCGCCCAGGAGGGATCCGGAACCCGTCTCGCCATCACCGAAGACGGCGAGGTCTATAATCCGTTTTATCGCTTCGTATCACGGTTTATCATGGGGCACGATAGGACGCTCCGTCGCTACCTGAACGACGTCAAGATGGAATTGGAAACCCCCGAATGACGTCGGGTGACAGATCGAGGGCGCTGACTCGCAAGGAGTTCGAGAGCGTCATGAAGCGCGCTACCGAGCTCGCGGCTTCGGACCCGGACGGGGGAGAGAGCACCCTCGACGAGGCCGAGGTGCTGCGCATCGCGCGGTTGGGATTCCCGATGAGCACGTACAGCAGGCGCTGGTCGAGGTGCGTTCAGCCGACGTGCCTGAAACAGTCATCGATCGCTGGTTCGGGAACGCGAAGATCCGTGTCTCCCGAATCGTGCCCGGACACCGTAGGGAGATCGCAGACTCACTGGACGAATTCCTGGTCGGAGGCCATCTGCTCAGCCCCGTCAGGAAGAGCGAAGAGGTGCTCCTCTATCGGCCGTCCGAGGACCTGGTGTCCAAGATCGTAAGGGCGGGCGCTTCGGTTTCAGGGAAGGCCAACTGGGGCTCATCGAAGGAGTTCGAGGTGCACCTTCGTCAGATCGACGACGACTCTGTGGCAGTGGAGCTGGACGTCGACCCCGGGATTCGCGGGGAGTCGGTGGCCGGCACGATCGTCGGGGGGCTGGCGGCAGGCGCAGGGTTGGGGTTTGGGGTTGGAATGCTCCTGGCCACCGCTGCCGTGCCTGCTTTGGTGTTCCTGCCCGCAGCGATCGCTGCAGGGTGCGCCCTGGCAAGTGGGGTGACGTGGGCAGGCGGGCGGGCTACGAAACACAAACGCAATGAACTGAGGGAGGGCCTCGAGGGAGTCCTGGACACCCTCGAAGGAGGCTACCAATTGAACCCGCCACCCGCCTCGTGGCGTCGATGGATGAACCGCCAGGCGAACCGGCTGAAGGACGAATTCCTGGACTGAGACTCGCCCCACGTCGTCAACAGCCTTCTAGCTCTTTCCCTTGGATCCATCCTTGCCAGAAACTGCGTCGAATCCCGGGCAGACGATCTCTCCAAGCCTCCATCCCATCGGCGTGTAGCCACCGTAGCTCAAGATGCAAAATGCGCCAGTGGGGCGGTGCAAGACCACGCCCAGCCAGCCCATTGGACCGACCCGCAAGAAGTCCACGCGCAGCTCGTCGGGCACCTCGATCTCCAGTTCCTCCAGGTCGGCGCTGTACGACCCGTTGGTTGCGTAGTTGATCTCCTGAAAACTGGCCATCCTCTTGAATAGGCCGACCAGCATGGGCCGAATCTCGGGATCGACATCGGGTGGGGCGTACTCGACGGCGGAGGGGCTGGGGTTGGCCCGCACGGCAGCGAGCCCCGGTCCTGCAGGTGAGCCATCGGGCTTCTCCAGGGCGTACAGGCGGATGTAGTTCACGTCCAGGTCGTCGAACCAACGGCCGAGCACATAGTCGTGCCCGATGTCGTGCGGCTCGAAGCGGGCGGGGAGCGTGAGCGTGGCGGTGGGCGTGCCGTCGAGCTCGTACACGCTCCACATCACCGCAGTGTCCGCGGGGACTCGAGCGTTGGACACCCAGAGCCGACCCTGCTCAGTTACCCTCACGTAGCGGACGGGAAGAAGGCTGTCCACCGGTGGCAGCGCCTCGATGCCCTGCACCAGGTGGCCGCGCGCAGCGGGCAGGATCGGACTGTCGATCAGGTTGCGCCCGTAAAGCCACACATCGGCAGGGAAGGGTTCACCCGTCCGCTCGAGGCGTGCGACGCGGGAGAAATCCCCGTCGGCGTCGTGGAAGCTGAAGCGTTCGAGCCTCTGGTCCCAGACCCGAAGCGTGTCAGCCGAAAGGAGTTGGATTCTCGTGGGATTCCTGAACTCTCCCGGGCCGGCCCCTTCGTGTCCGAAGCTGCCGAGAAACCGCCCCTCGGCGTCGAAGATCCGTACCTCTTCGCTCCCGCTATTCAGGACGGCGAGCCGGCCGTCGGGCATGCGCACCGAGCTGAGGGCGTTGTAGAGCTGGTAGACCTCCTCGCCCTCGACGACGCCGATGCTCACCAGAGGCTCGGCGCTGAGCTGCCAGACCTCGGTTGGCCGCGCGCTGTCCGAATCCCCAAAGGTGGAGCCCCCGCACGCCGTCAGCAGGGTCGAGACCGTAAGAGTGACAATCAGAGGGGTCATCCACCGCATGTCGGGTCTCCGTTAAGGGATCGGCAACTTACACGCACACAAGTAGGGTATTGGCAAGAACGGCGCAAGGCGCTCCCGGCGCGTCGCTGATTCTGCTCGAGTTGCCCCGATATATGCCTCTTTCGGTTACAATTCTCACGTCGCTATCCGTGAGTACACCATGGGAGAGAAGTCTTGAAGCACGTTCTCGATTTTCGAGGGCTACAGGGGCTATTTACGACGATCAGCCCCCGCACGATCTACCTGTATTCAATCGTCATCGGTGTGCTCTCTGGGCTAGGTGCGCTCGCCTTCAACGAGGTGCTGCACGCCGCCTCCCAACTCACGCTGAATTCGTGGGCGCATCTCCCCGGTCCGCTTACGCCGGAGGGTGCGTCTGACCTCGCCGTTTCAGCCGAGACTCCGCGCCGTTGGCTGTGGGTTCTGCTGCCGGTTGTCGGGGGCCTGATCTCGGGTCTGCTGGTCAAGACGTTCGCACCCGAGGCAGAGGGAACCGGCACCGATGGGTACATCGACGCCTTCCACAACCAGGCCGGTTCGATGCGTCGTCGTGTGCCCTTCGTAAAGTCCCTCGCCACCCTTGCGACGCTCGCGTCGGGTGGAAGCGCCGGTAAGGAGGGGCCGATCGCGCAGATCGGGTCCGGAATCGGGTCGGCGCTGGGGCGCTATCTGAAGATGGGCGCCAGGGCGCGCCGAACGATGATGGTGGCGGGGGCTGCGGGAGGGCTCGGTGCGATCTTCAGGGCGCCGCTCGGTGGGGCGCTCACGGCGGTGGAGGTGCTCTACAAGGAAGACATCGAGACCGACGCGCTGACGCCCGCGATTCTATCCTCCGTTACCGCCTACACCGTATTCAGCTCGGTGAAGGGATTCGGCCACGTCTTTTCAGTCAGTAGCGAGGCCTTCCACGCACCGGTGCAGCTCCTCTTCTACGCCGCGCTCGGCCTGGTGTGTTCGGCGGCTGGGTATATGTACGTGCGCTTTCTGCATGGGTCGAAGAGCCTGTTCTTCGATCGACTGCCGATCAACAAATACCTGATCCCGCCGATCGGAGGCCTCCTGGTGGGGCTCGTCGGCCTCGCATATCCGCAGGCGATGGGCCAGGGATTCGGGTATGTGCAGCAGCTGATACTCCATCAACCGCTCGGTGGTATCGAGGGCACGGTGAGGGTGCTCGCCACCCTCGCGGTTCTCAAGATCCTTACGACGTCGTTTACGATTTCGTCGGGCGGATCGGGAGGCGTATTCGCCCCCAGCCTCTTCATCGGCGCCATGCTCGGCGGTGTGGTGGGGACGCTCAGTCACCAGTTCTTCCCGGCGATCGTGCCCGACGTGACACCCTTCGTGATCGTGGGCATGGGTGCCTTCTTCGCTGGGGTGGCCAACGCCCCGATCGCCTCGCTCGTGATGGTCGCCGAGATGACCGGTGCCTACGAGCTGCTGCCCCCGTTGATGGTGGTGGCCGTCCTCGCGCTCGTTACCTCGAGGCGGTGGTCGATCTACACGACCCAGGTGGACAACAAGTTCTCCACCAAGGCCCATCTCTGGGAGATGAACCCAGACGTCTTGAAGCGCGTGACGATCGGTGAGGCCATGAACGGCGTATACCTCCGATCAGCCATCATTCCGCACGATCTGACGCTAGGGGAGATCGAGACCCTCGCGAGCGAATCCGGCGAGAGCGATCTGATCCTGCAGAACGACGAAGGTGAGTTCTCGGGACTCTTGTCGTTCGACGACCTTGGAAACCGCAAAGAGCTCGAGCATATGAGTTCACTGCTGGTGGCCGACGACCTCGTCAACCGGCGCCCGGTCTGCCTGAGTCCGACGGATAACCTGATTCGGGCCCTCGAGTTCTTCGGCGAGGGCGAGTTCGACAAGCTTCCGATCGTCGACACCGCTGAGGGAGGCAAGAAGCTCCTCGGCCACGTCCGATATCGGGACATCATCGGGTTCTACAAGAGAGAACAGGGCGGGTCCTAGGCAGGGCGGGTCCTAGGCAGGGCGGTATCAACGCGATTGCAACGCTCGATCACGAAGTGCTGTCCAACTTGCCAGAAGCCGGACCAACAGGGGCCGGAGGGGTCGCGGCATAGCCGCGGTGTGGGGTTGATCACGGGAGGCCCAATTGTCAGCGCTGAAGCTTGCTCTTCGCACACTCACGCGGACGCCGTTCGTAACGGCGATCGCCATCCTTTCGTTGGCGCTCGGAATCGGGGCCAATGCGGCGATCTTCTCGCTCTTCGACCAGATGCTGCTCGCGGCGTTACCGGTGCAGGAGCCCGACCGGCTCGTGAACCTCGCCAACCCCGGGCCCAAGCCTGGTTCGCAGCAGTGCAGCCAGGCGGGCGGGTGCGACGAGGTCTTCAGCTACGCGATGTTCAGGGACCTGGAGCGGGCTTCGAGCAGCTTCAGTGGCGTCGCCGCGCATCGGGGGTTCGAGACCAACCTCGCAGCGGGTGACCAGACGGTGAGCGGCGCCGGTGTGCTGGTGTCGGGATCCTACTTTCCCACGCTTGGGCTGCAGCCTGCGCTGGGGCGGCTTCTGGGACCCGGCGACGACGAGAACATCGGCGAGCACTTCGTCACTGTTCTGGGCTACGACTACTGGGAGAACCAGCTCGGGTTGGACCCCTCGGTGCTCAACAGCACGATCATCATCAACGGACAGTCGATGACGGTGGTGGGTGTGACACCTCGCGGGTTCAAGGGCACCACGCTGGGCCTCACTCCGGACGTCTTCGTGCCCATTACGATGCGTACCGTGATGAGCCCGTGGTTCGAGGGATTCGAGAATCGCCGGTTCTACTGGATGTATCTGTTCGCCCGACTGGCACCCGGAGTGACGGTCGATCAGGCTCGCTCCGAGATGAACACCGTCTACCAGGGAATCGTCGCGGAGGTCGAGGCGCCGCTCCAGAGTGGCATGAGCGACCAGACCATGGAGCGCTTCCTCGCCAAGCCGTTGCTGATTGAACCGGGCGCGCGCGGGCAGAGCTCGATGCACGCCGAGGTGGAGACGCCCATGCGGCTCCTCTTTGGGATCACGGCGGTGGTGCTGCTCATCGCATGCGCGAACATCGCGAACCTGCTGCTGGCTCGGGGTGCCAACCGCGGGGCCGAGATGGCGATCCGGGCATCGGTAGGAGCCACCCGAGCACAGATGCTGAGGCAGCTGCTCACAGAGTCGGTGATGCTCGCGATGTTCGGTGGGGTCGCAAGCCTGCTCGTGGCCCACTGGACGTTGGGAGCCATAGCCTCCTTCATGCCGGCGGATACAGCCTCGGACTTCACCCTGGCTCTGAGTCCGTCGGTGATGTTGTTCGCCGGGGGGCTGGCACTCGGTACCGGAGTTCTCTTTGGGCTGTATCCTGCTCTCCACAGCACACGCCCAGATCTTGTCACCGCGCTGAAGGGCAGCTCGGGACAGCCCTCGGGGCACCGGGCCGCAGCGCGTTTCCGCACCTCGCTGGTGACGGCGCAGATTGCGCTCTCGATGGCACTTCTGGTTGGGGCGGGGCTGTTCCTCAAGAGCCTCACGAACGTGAGCCGCGTGGATCTGGGACTGAACTCAGACAACCTGGTGACCTTCGGCATCTCGCCGGAGTTGAACGGATACGAGCGCGAGGCGTCGCTGGCGTTGTACGAACGCGTCGAGGCAGAGATGGCTGCGTTACCTGGAGTTTCGAGCGTCTCGGCATCAATCGTCCCTATCTTCACCGGGGAGAATTGGGGAAGCGACGTGGCTGTGGAGGGGTTCGAGTCTGGCCCCGACATCGATTCAAATGCTCGCCAGAACATGGTGGGCGCGGGATATTTTTCCACGCTTTGGATTCCGCTGCTCGCCGGTCGCGAGTTTGTGGTTGGCGACAATCTGGAGGGCGAGGAAGTCGCCATCGTAAACGAGGCGTTCATCCGAAAGTTCGGCCTCGACCCTCGGGAGACGGTAGGGAAGTTCATCGGAACGGGTAATGGTGGGAGCTCGGAGCTGACGCGCCGCATTGTGGGAGTGGTCCAGGACGCACGCTACTCGGCGGTCAAGAGCGAGGCGCCCCCCCTCTACTTCCTTCCCTATCGGCAGTACTCCTACGCCGGGTCGATGACGTTCTACATGCGCACTCAGATCGAACCGACGCAGGCCGTGGCGGCCGTTGGAGGCGTGATCCGAGCCCTCGATCCCAACCTGCCGGTGGAGGATCTCAAGACGCTGAGGCAGCAGGCCAAGGAGAGCGTGATGCTGGATCGCCTCATCAGTACGCTGTCGGCTGCGTTTGCGGTGTTGGCAACCATACTGGCCGCGATCGGGCTCTACGGCGTGCTGGCCTACACGGTGGCGCAGCGCACACGAGAGATCGGTCTTCGCATCGCGCTGGGCGCTGACGGGGGACGTGTGCGGAGTCTCGTGCTGAGGCAGGTTTTGAAGATGACGCTTATGGGGGGTGCGATCGGGTTGGTTGGGGCGTTCTTCCTGGGTCGATCCGCCGAGTCACTGTTGTATGGCCTCGAAGGCAGCGACCCGTTCGTGATGTTGGGGGTGACGCTGGTGCTGGGCGCTGTGGCGTTCGGGGCCGGCTATCTGCCTGCCCGCCGAGCCTCGAGTGTGGATCCGATGGTGGCTCTGCGGCATGACTGAGTCGTGGCGGACCGCGGCGCCTAGGGCGTCTGGAGCAGTATCCTCTGCCCCTCAGCCGCAGTCCTCCACTCCTCACTCTCGGACGACGGGACGGGGTTGACCAACAGCGGATAATCCCGCTCGCGTTCCCATCGATCCACGGCTGGTGCCCGCGTCAGCATCATCTTGGCCACGAACTTCAGCGCCGTGAGTTTGGTGCCCACGCGCAGCCCGGGGTAAATCAGGTCGGGTTGGGCGAAGTACCGACGAGCGATTACCTCGAATGAGTCGGGCTGTTTGCCGGTGACTTCGAGGACATGGTCTGTGGGTGCGCCCACCGCGAAGGCGCCGCGGCGAACCTCGTCGAAGTAGTGGTTTACGTGCGCGATTTCGAAGTCTCCGAGCCCCTGGGCCTTGGCAGCCTTGAGAAACATCTTGGGTGGTGTGTCCTGATACTTGACCTTCCGGCCCACGACTCCCGTCAGGACATCGGCCATGTCGGTTGGAGACAGCAACGCCGGACCCGTTGGGCGAAACGACTTCCCGATGTGCGGCCCGGGGTTTGCGAGAACCTCGGCGCTTAGACGCCCGATGTCCTCATTCGACGGCGGAGCGTTGAGCCCGTTCCCCCACGGCCCGGCGAACATGCCCAGGTGCTTTATCAAGGGGAGCCCTGTGAGGTAGATGAAGGCGAAGAGACCTGGGTTGACGTGGATCACGTCCACGGTGGGCATCCACCGGTAGATGTTGTTGGCCATCCAGTGCTCTCGCGTGTTTATCGACGGGTTCGAGGGTTGCGGGTGCCACTGGCTTAACAGTGCCACCACTTCCAGCTGCGCCTCTTCCGCGGCGAGTGCGAAGAGCATCGTGCCGTGTAGAAGGTTTGGTGCGAATGGAGGACAGTGATACGCACGTTGCACATCGACGAGCGCCCTCCGCAGGTCTCGCATGTCGAACAGGTCTCCGACGAAGATCTCGGCGCCGGCCTCTTGGAGTGCAGCTGAACGGGCGTCGATCCTGCGAACGAAAGCGTGGACCGGGAATCCCTTCTTCAACAGCTCCCGCACCGCGACGGAGCCGGTTCGCCCCGCCGCAGAGGTGACGAGAATGCGCGGTTTGGTGTGGGTAGGATTATGCATGGGTCGCACCTCCGAAGGCGTCGATGTGCTCTCGAATGAAGTCTTGCAGCGACTGCGGCGCCTGGCCACCAATTCGCTCCACGGCGTCCGTTTCGGCGCTGAAGATTCCGTTCTGGTGGTCCACTGCGACGGCCTTGAGGTGGGTTTTGAGGAAGTCGTTCATTCCCTCCACGCCTGCGATGACCTCGCCCCACACACCCACGGGGAGGTCGACGTACTCTATTTCTCTCCCCAGCTCCTCGCCGAGTATTATGGCCATTTCAGCGATGGTGAGATTTGTTGGCCCCGTGAGCACATGACGAGCTCCGACATGCGACTCTGGAGCCGTGAGAAGGGCCACCACAACCCGAGCGATATCGCTGGCGGCGATCGGTGCGTGACGCTCCTGGCCGTAGGGGAGATACAGCTTTCCCTGTGTTGCCATCGTCTCTGCACCGAGCAGCGGGAGCATCTCGGCGAAGAAGGTGGGACGGATGTGTATCGCCCCGATGTCGGCCCAGTCCAGGATCTTCTCGGAGAGCCACGAGAGCCGTGACCCCGCTTCCCTGCGCCGCAGTAGCGGCGATGGTCGTGGCTTCGATCAGGCGGTCGCCCTGCGGCGGATAGACGAAGTAGACCCGCTCCACGCCCTCCATGGCACTCCGTATCGAGCGAAGGTCGTGGAAGTCCGCGACCACCACGTCGGCGCCCAGCGAGTCCAGCCGTGCGGCACGTTCGTCGCGTGTCCGCACAGTGGCCCGCACCGGGTACCCCAGCTCCCCTGTTGCTCCAGTCACAAGAATCAAACTGTCAGTCATTGAGTCCTCCTTTAGATGTATATACAACTTTCGTTTCAAAAAAAACTACTTGTCTCCGCTTCGCTTCCGAATCGAATCGGCGAGCTGATGGACCGCCTCCGCTCCACCGCTCCCGAGGACTTCCCGAGCACGGTCCTGGGCATCGCGCCACAGGGGCTCGGCCTTTGCGAGAATGCGCCGTCCCGACTCCGTGATCTCCAGCTCCTTGGAGCGAGCGGATTTGCCGGTGCGCACCCCCACCCAGCCGTTTCGCTTCATGCGATCCACATTCCGGCTCATCGTCGACTTCTCGATATTCAGGTAGCTGGCGACCTCCCCGGGGGAGACCGGCCCACGCCCAAGAACGACCGCGAGAAGGTTCAACTGCCCCGCCGTGACGCCCACGGGTCGAAGTGCGGCGTCATAGATTCCGGTGATGGTCCGTCCAATCAGGCGACTCCGCATCGCGAGGCACTCGCCGCCCATTTCGGCCGCTGCTTCTTCAGCTCGTATTGTGTTTGATGTCATTCGCTTCTCCTGAGGTTGTATATACAACCGCTAGGATTGAATGTCAACCCAATGAATCGTGAGAGGCTAGTGTATCGTCGAGCGAAGATTCCTGTTGACGGAGTTCTCGCCCAGACATAGGGTCAACGATTACTGGAACCTTCTTTTCAAGGATCGGCTCATGCTTACTACACGTCGCTTCGTTGTTGCCCTGCTCGGGCTCTCACTCTTTGCGTTCGTACCTGGATCCCAGGCGGATGCCCAGATCCGGGCCAGCGAGCCGACGACCTTCAGCCAGACCATCGACGGAACGGTCTTCACCATGGAGTACTACCGCCCCCGGGCTCGTGGTCGTTCACCGCTCTTTGGTGTGGAGGCGGTTGTCTGGGAAACGACGTGGACTCCCGGTGCGAACTGGGCGACCTGGATCGAGTTCCAGAAGCCCGTCACCTGGAATGGTACCGAGCTCGAGGCCGGCAAGTATGCGATCTGGATGGAGCTCGGCGAGGAAGACATGCTTCCGCACGAACTCATCCTCGAGCCGTACGTGAAGCGCTTTCACACGCAGCCACCGCCCGAGGACGACAATCAGATCCGGATGCCGGTAACACTCACCGAGGAAGCTGATCATCGGGAACTCCTCACCTGGGAGTTCGAGGATATCCTGCCCACGGGGGGCACGCTATCCATGCGGTGGGGGACGTCCCGCATCGCCTTCGAGATCGGTGTCGAGCCGAGCATGAGGCAGACCGTCACCGAAGAGGAAGCCGCGCCCGTCGTTGGGATGTACAGCCTCGTGATCATGGGTCCGGAGGGGCAGGAGTCTCCCGAGGCCATGATGGAGATCGCGCTTCTTGATGATGATCGGTTACACGCGAGTTTCGAGGGTGTAGTTACGGGAGACGAAGTGGGGGACCGGTTCTTCAACTCCCTCGACCTGATGATGCTTCCACTGCTCGACGGCGTGTTCATGCCCGGGGAGGCTGTCGACGGCGCGCTCCGTGAGGTTTGGGCTGACACCTTCATGGAATTCAGGATTGTGGACGGCATCGTGCAGTCGTTCGAGATCCGGGACGAGGACGACGACGTCTTCATGAAGGGGACGCGCAGGCACTGAGGCGGAGGCACTGAGGTGGAGGTGGCGCGTAGTCAGCCGCCTGGCTGTGCCTCCACATAGAACCGCGCGTCGACCTCGAAGTCTGAAGCAAGCGGCGCCGTCACACGGCTCCATTCGGTCGTCGGCCGAACCCATCCCCAGGTGCCGTCCACGAGATGCACGCGTACGGGCATCACGAAATCTGTGACCACATTGCTCCAGCGGACCTCGACTCCACCGTCAGCCGCGCGATACTCGAGCACGGGGATCTGAGTCGTCCTCAGGTACTGGTCGAAGACCGGGGACAGGTCGATGCCGGACATCTCGCTCATGTAGCCCTCTACCTGGGAGCCGGTGACCGTCTGATGCCAGAAGGTCTCGTTGAGGCCGCGAAGGATCGCACGCCAGCGATCGTCGTCGTCCACGAGCTGGCGGATCATGTGCAGGAGGTTTCCGCCCTTGGCGTACATGTCACCGGGGCCGCTGTTGTTCACGCCGAAGCTGCCGACGATCGGACTGTTGTTCGTGATGCCCGCTCGCGTGCCGATCACGTACTCGGAGCCTGCGGTCTTGTCGCCGGTGGTGCACTCGATGTAGAGATTTTCCGCGTAGTTGGCGAAGCCTTCGTGTATCCAATTCTCCGCAATATCCGCAGAGGTAATGTTGTTGCCCCACCACTCGTGAGCGCTCTCGTGCACTACGATGAAGTCCCAGGTCAGGCCATGACCGGTGCCCGAAAGATCCCTTCCGAGGTAGCCGTTCTGGTAGCCGTTTCCGTAGGCGATCGCGGATTGGTGCTCCATGCCGAGGTGTGGGGTCTCGATCATCTTGTAGCCGTCGTCGTACCAGGGGAACGGCCCAAACCAGTGTTCGAAGCACTGCATGGTCGTGCGCACCTGCGTCCACTGGCGGCGCGCGGCGGCCTCGTTCTCGGCGAGGGGCCAGAAGTCCAGCGTCAGCGGCCCGGATTCGCCTGCAAATTCCTCGCTCCAATGTGCGTACGAGCCCGCGCTCACCGTGATGCTGTAGTTGTTGATCGGCTCGCTGACGAACCACTCGTAGGTGGTGGTGCCATCTCCGTTGGGAGTGGTGGAGCGCAGCCTTCCGTTCGAGACGTTCACCATGGGATCGGGCACGGTGATGGCGATGCGTTGGCTGTCGGGTTCTTCGGACTGGAGATCCTTCGTGGGCCACCACACGCTCGCGCCCAGGCCCTGATTGGCGGTTGCGGCCCAACGATCGCCCGCCCCGTCGCGCTGCCAGATGAATCCACCGTCCCACGGCGGATTGACCGCCACGCGCGGGGCACCGTGGTAATAGACGGAAACCGTGTTCAGATCGCCGGTCGCCTGGGTCTTGGCCAGCTCCACGAAGAAGGCGTTGCCGTCTCGTCGATGGGTGAGCCTTCTACCGCCCTGGACGATGCTGTCCACCTCGAGCGGAAGCTGCAGGTCGATCTGCATCTCCTGCCCTGGCTCGATCACTCGGTACGTGATCGCATTCCAGCCGCGGATGCTCTCCGTCTCGGGCGAAACGGCCACGTGCAGGTCATAGAACGTCACGTCCCACCAGCTCCGGGCGGGGCCGTTTGTGCCCCTCAACGTGTCAGCGTGGGTGAATGAGTCGGGTTGCTGTGTTGATGCCGCGCAGGCGCTGGTACTCAGCAGCGTGCTGAGGAGCACAACGCCCGATAGGCGGAGAAGCGAAAGACGACCTCGCCCTGAAGTGGATCGAAAGTTCATGGACTCTCCTAAAGGCATTTGCACCGGAGCCACCCGAGGCATACGCTGGCCGGCGCCGCGCCGCCGCGGCAGAGACAGTCGCTCCCTGGGAAGCACCAGCCGTCACAGACGGTCCATCCCTTTTTCTTGCTTTTTCCTGTTCCCCCCCAGGTTGCGAAGCAGTACCAGAGGATGTGGATCTCCCGTCCGTAATAGTCGTCGTTGAGGTTGGGCGATTCGTACCGGAACTCCACGTGGGCAGGGAAGGGATCGGAGGAGACCTCGGGTGATCCGTCGGCGTAGCTGTAAACAGAGCGGAGGGTGACCTCGAAGGGGTAGTCGCCGTCCTGGCCCAAGCGGAGCTCCCCGAGGGTGGCTTCGCCGGAGTCGAGCGCGAGCCTGAATCCCGACGGAATACGGTCTCCGTTCCCTTCCACGAGCGCCCCGAGGGCCTCTGCCGTCGTAGCGCGGTCTTTTTCCCAGAGGTGCACCTGCGCGAGCTTGATCTGCCCGGGCGCTTCCTGAATCCGGAGGCCCATGACAGGAACGACCTCATAGATGAAGTCGTTTCCGAGTGAGCGGATGGTGCCGGGGAGGTCTCCCTTCAGCGGCTGATCGGGCGCCAGAGTCTGAGCTGAGACGAGTACGGTGTTCGCTCCGCCACCGCAGCCACAGTCACTACCACCACCGAACAGCGAGCGAATCCAATTCAGAATGCCCATGCGTCGTCTCCCTGAGGTTTGGGTTGGCCGGTCTCTAGTCCTGCATCACTGGGGCGTGGGATTGCATGTAAGCGAGCGTCGCGAGTACGAGCGTGCGTACGAGGGCCATTTGGGCATCTCCGATGAATTTGCTCAACCTTGGGGGTGATCAGAGTACGAGCCGGTGAGGAGGAACTCAACGAAGGGCTCGGCGGCGGGGCACAGATTTCTCGTCTCTGGACCGTACGCGCTGGGGCGCCCTACCTTTGCTCCCATGCGAAAAACCCTCAAGCGCTTCAGCATGGCCCTGCTCGCCGGCGTGATTGTGCTCGTGACCTTCGTCTCGCTGCGTCGCCCCTCGCTGAGCCGGGAGTGGGATGAGGACGTGGCGGTGCTTGCGGGGGTTGAGTTGGCGAGCGGGGGCGAGGTGCGGCTGACGGACGTTCGCGACTGGAGCTACACCCATGACTCGATCGTGTCGAAGGGGTACTTCGATGCGTCGTACGATCCGCAGGACATCGTCGACGTGTGGATGTATGAGCAGCAGCTCGATGATCGGGGATGGATCGCGCACACGTTCCTGGTCTTTGAGTTCGACGAGAGTTACGGCCCGGGGCGCTTCCTGGGACTATCTGTGGAGACGCGGCGGGAGCTGGGCGAAGAGTACTCGATCGTCGGTGGGGTTCTTCGGGCGTTCGAGGTAACCCACATCTGGGCGACTGAGGCAGATCTCGTGACCCGCCGAGTGCAGTTCCTGGACTATCCGCTCACGCGCTATCGGCTCGAGATTCCAGACGAGTACCGTGCACGGATCTTCGTGAAGCTCGCGCAGGAGACGGGTGAGCTAGCCTCGACCCCACGCTGGTACAACACGGCGACCAACAACTGTACGAGCTCGCTCATCCAGTACGTGAACGAGAGTGAGCCCGACGCGATTCCCGTGCACTACAGCTACATCTTTACCGGGAAGGTCGACGACTACCTGGAGAAGCTCGGCTACCTGGATCCGGAGTACTCGCTTGCAGTCACGAGGGAGTACCTGGCAGCGAACGACCTCAGGTAATCGGTCCGAACAGCTTCTTGACCCCCCGGTAGAGCAGGGTGCCCACGATCAGCGCGCCCAGTACGATCAGCGGCAGGAACCGCGTCAGGCTGTGGTCGAAGGCCTCGGTAACGCCCGCCATCGCATCGAAGAACCAGATGAGCGAGACCACCGAGATCACGTGGCCCAGGAAGACGGTCGTGAAGACGATCCAGGTCCGCATGCCAAGCAGGTAGCCCACTACGCCACCCACGAGCGCGCCGGTGCTCCAGAATGGGAAGAAGACGAGCACCCACAGCCCAAGAACGCCAAAGGATTCTACGGCTTTCTTGTGGCCCTCTGCCGTTCTGCGGACGTTTTCGATGCGTCGCCCGACGAAGTTGTCCTTCAGTCCCTTCTCGAATGCCGTGACGATCCACGGATACAGGACGAGGAGCAGGATGATGTCTTCGAGGCCATTCTGGATCAGCAGATAGAGGTTGCTGAATCCCGTGGTGATGCCGTCCGCGATGCTGACCGCGCGGCCCACGAACATGAGCTCGAGTACCAGGCGCCAGCCGTCGGCGTATGGGCTCGGCTGGACCACGCCCCACGCGACCAACGTCGTTGCCCACACCGCGAACAGCACCCAACCGGCACGGTGAATGGGACGGAGATGGCTGGGCAGGGCCTGCTCAGTTTTTCCTTTGGGCATCAACATTCCTCAAAGGTAACGGCGGTCCTCCTCATCGATTGGCACGTCGTTCGCGCTCATGTCTCTACGCTGCATCAACCCGGCCTCGTCGAATTCCCAGTGTTCGTTGCCGTGCGTGCGATACCGCTGGTCCGTTGATGCGTCGCGCCACTCGTACTCGAAGCGCACAGAGATGCGGTTTGCCGTGAACGCCCACAGCTCCTTCATGAGCCTGTAGTCGAGCTCCTTGTCCCACTTTCCCCGCAGGAACTCGCGGATGGCGTCGCGGCCGACGAAGAACTCGTCGCGATCGCGCCAGTCGGAGTCCTCGGTGTAGGCGAGCGCCACGCGCTCCGGGTCGCGGGAGTTCCACGCGTCTTCGGCGGCCTGCACCTTGGCGCGAGCGGTCTCCTCTGTGAACGGGGGAGTGAGGTCTAGCATGGTATGCTCCGTTGCTGCTTGGTGTCTGATGGACTCGACCGGCTCGCCAACACCCCGGGCAGGTTTGGGGCCAATATAGGGAATCGGCGGAAAGGCGTGCCACTCAAGGCTTTTGGGCTGTCCGCGTAAATGCAGGGCGGCGAGGAAACTCACGATATATCGTGTGTCTGCGGAATGTCGTATTCCGAACATTGTCGGTCGTTTCGGGCGCGCCTACCTTTGCTTCAGAGGATGAGCGAGTTCCAGCAGCTGGAGATGACTACCTGATGGACGAGTCTTCCCCGCAGGGATCCCCCAAGATCGAGAACCTGGCCGACCTCCTGTTGGAGTCTAGCGGAATGGGCATCTACGGCCTTGATCGGGAGGGAATCACGACCTTTGTGAACCCCAAGGCGGCGGAGCTGCTCGGGTGGGAGGGGGCGGAGCTCATCGGCAAGCCCCAACACGAAGTGATCCATTACTCACACGCCGATGGGACCCTCTATCCCCGTCAGAATTGCCCGATCTATTCAGCCTTTACCGATGGGAGTGTGCACTCCGTCGATGACGAGGTCTTCTGGCGAAAGGACGGGAGTTCGTTTCCGGTTGAGTACGTGAGCACCCCGATCCTCGATCGGCTCGGAGGGCTGGTCGGAGCCGTGGTCACCTTCCGCGACATCACGCGGCGCAAGGAGGCCGAGGAGGAGGTGCGGGTGCTTCAACTCAAGACCGACTCGATCCTTCACGCCGCGGGTGAGGGCATCTACGGGCTCGACTGCCAGGGGATGACGACGTTCGTGAATCCGGCGGCAGCGGCCATTCTGGGATGGAGCGCCGAGGAGCTCGTGGCGAAGTCGCAACACGCGGTCATTCATCATTCTCGTGCGAACGGGGATTCCTACCCCGCCGAGGAATGCCCAATCCACGCGAGCTTCACCGATGGGGCCGTGCATCGCCGAGACGACGAAGTCTTCTGGCGAAAGGACGGATCCTGCCTGCCGGTGGAGTACGTCAGTACACCCATTCACGACGCGGACGGATGCCTCGCCGGGGCGGTCGTGAGCTTTATCGACATCACGGAGAGGAAGACGCAAAAGGCCGAGCTAGAGAGAGCCCTTGCCGAGGTGTGTGAACTGAAGGACCGGCTCGAGCAGGAAAACCAGTACCTGCAGCGTGAGATTCAGACGGTCCACAACTTCGAAGAGATCATCGGGAACAGCGCGCCGCTCAAGAGAACGTTGAAGCGGCTTGAGAAGGTCGCCGTCACCGACGCCACGGTGCTCCTTACGGGAGAAACAGGGGTCGGAAAGGAACTCTTTGCACGGGCATTGCACCACATCAGTGGCCGCCGTGGCCGGCCTCTCGTCAAGGTAAACTGCGCGGCGCTTCCGGCGAACCTCATCGAGAGCGAGCTCTTTGGGCACGAGCGGGGCGCGTTCACCGGTGCGACCTCACAGCGCATCGGTCGCTTCGAGCTGGCGGATCGGGGCACGTTGTTTCTGGACGAAATCGGAGAGCTTCCGCTCGAGCTGCAGTCGAAGCTCCTCCGGGTTCTTCAGGAGGGCGAGCTTGAGCGGATCGGTGGCTCCAAGACGATTGCCGTCGATGTACGCGTCATTGCAGCGACCAACCGGGACCTCGTCACATCGGTCGCGTCGGGTCTGTTTCGGGACGACCTTTTCTATCGACTCAACGTCTTCCCCATTGAGGTACCTTCGCTTCGCGAGCGCAGGGCCGACATCCCGCCGTTGGTGTCGCACTTCGTCAAGAAGTACTCGGCCAAGATGGGAAAGCGAATCACGTCGGTTCCGGAGCACGTCCAGGATGCCCTGAGGAAATACGACTGGCCCGGCAACATCCGAGAGCTCGAGAACATCGTGGAGCGTGGGGTCATTCTCACCGACAGCCCAATGCTTCAAATCGACGAGGCGCTGGAGATACGTCCGCCCGATGGCCGCAGCGCCAACGATCGACGGACACTTCAAGCAGTCGAGCGTGATCATATCCTCCATATTCTAGACCAAACCGGGTGGCGGATTGACGGCGGGAGTGGCGCGGCGCTCGTCCTCGACATGCACCCGAACACGCTTCGGTCCCGCATGAAGAAGCTCGGAATCGAAAAGCGAGTCGGGCGCGCCTGAAGCCTTGGTAGCGACCACGACACTTCGCGTATACACGATATGTCGTGTAAATAAACGCTAAATCCAGCTGGCGCTGCGTGGGGTGCAGCTTTGCAAGTGTCTGCGAACAAGCGACTTGAGAAGTCTATCGTGGCTTTGCGGGGTCTGGCACGGGCCTTGTCTTAGGGGAGGTTGTTCGATACACCGACCTTGAAAGGAGCAACCCATGATTCTGCCCAGACTGCACGTTACACTTCTTGTTCTCGCCGTGACGCTCGGAGCGATGAGTCCCGTGCCGGCCCAATCACAAGACGTCGCCGAGGCGCTCGCCTCAGTCCGCTACAAAACGGTGGAGATCGACGGCGTCGACATCTTCTACCGTGAAGCCGGCTCACCGGAGAATCCGACGATCCTCCTCCTTCATGGATTCCCGACCTCTTCTCACATGTTTCGCGAGCTGATTCCCGCCCTGGCCGATGTCTATCATGTGGTAGCGCCGGACTACCCCGGCTTCGGTCAGAGTGAGATGCCTCCGGGGGACCAGTTCGAGTACACCTTTGATCGCTTCTCGGAGATCATCGAAGACCTCACAGACGTACTGTCGCTGGACCGCTACAGCCTCTATCTGATGGACTATGGGGCACCGGTCGGGTACCGACTCGCGGCGAAACACCCCGAACGCGTCGAAGCGCTTATCGTCCAGAACGGCAATGCATACGATGAGGGCCTCAGGGAGTTCTGGGACCCGATCAAGAAGTTCTGGGCGGACCGCTCCGACGAGAATGCAGACGCTCTACGTGGCCTGTTCACATTGGACGCGACGCGGTGGCAGTTCTTGACCGGGGTTCGCGAACCCTCAGCCATCAGCCCTGACAATTGGGACCATGTCCAGCCGTTGTTGGAGCGTCCAGGAAATCAGGAAATCCAGCTGCAGCTCTTCTTCGACTACGGAAGCAATCCGCCGCTCTATCCCACATGGCAGGCCTACTTCCGGGAGTACCAGCCCCCGACGCTTATCGTCTGGGGAGGCAACGATCCGATCTTTCCGGCCGCGGGTGCCCATCCCTACAAGCGGGACCTGAAGAACCTGGAGTTCCACCTCCTGGACACGGGTCACTTTGCGCTCGAGGAGGACCTGGAGTTCATCACAGTGAAGATCCGCGCCTTCCTGGATCGGGTGCTGGCAGCATGAGCCGAAGGTACCCGGCAATCGCGTTCGGTGAATCCGTGAGGGACGTCCAGCTCGAGCATGGGAGCCGCACGATGGGTGCGCGGCTGGAGAACATGGAGTGGGACGACCAGACGCTCGGTGAGCGTGAGACGTCTCATATCGAAGGGCTCGACCACTTCTTTATGGCGACCATGACCGAGAACGGTTGGCCCTACGTCCAATTTCGGGGAGGGCCGAAGGGATTCCTCCGAGTGCTCAATGATCGGACCCTCGGGTTCGCCGACTTCCGGGGCAACATGCAGTACATCACTTCAGGTAATGTCCGAAGTGACGATCGAGTAGGGCTCATTCTCTTGGACCACTTGAACCGGAAGCGTCTCAAGATCTTCGCGCGAACCGAGGTCCGGAATGCCGATTCGATCTTCGCGCGGGCCGAGATCCGGGACGCCGACTCGGCCCTCCTGGATCGACTCGTCGATCCAGGCTACCAGGCCGTGGTCGAGCGTGCCTATCTCTTCCACGTCGAAGCGTTCGACTGGAACTGCCCGCAGCACATCACGCGCCGATTCACGGTGGACGAGCTCCGCTCGATGGCTCCAGAGGTCCTAGCGGAGCTGATGCATGATAATAATGGGACCTCTCATGCTTAGACCCATTTCTCAGATACCAACACTGAAGGGTAAACACCATGAAACGCATATTCATCACCGTAACACTGGCCGCTCTGGCTCCGTTGAGTCCAGCCGAGGCCCAGCTCCCGGATCCGGGAATGCAGGTCGACCGCATCAACACGGCGCTAGTGATCACCGATCCGCAGAACGACTTCCTCTCGCCAGACGGGGTAACCTGGGGCGTCGTAGGGGAGAGCGTCACGGCGAACAACACCGTTGAGAACCTCGAGACCCTGATGCGGACCGCGAAGGAGAACGGCATCCAGATGTTCATCTCGCCGCACTACTACTTCCCGACGGATCACGGCTGGAAGTTCGAGGGCGCGCTCGAGGTGCTGATGCACAACATCGGGATGTTCGATCGAGCCGGACCGACGAACCTCGAAGGCTTCGTGGGCTCCGGCGCCGATTGGCTCGCGAGCTACAAGCAGTACATCGAAGACGGCGAGACCGTGATCACGAGTCCCCACAAGGTGTTCGGGCCCGAACAGAACGACCTCGCGCTCCAGCTTCGCAAGCGCGGCATCGATCGGATCATCCTCGCGGGGATGTCGGGCAATCTTTGTGTGGAGTCACATATGCGGGAGCTCCTCGAGATGGGATTCGAGATCGCGGTTGTGACCGATGCAACAGCCTCGGCCATCCTGCCCGGGTTGGATGGTAATGCGGCGTCCCAAACGAACTTTCGCATGATCGCGAACGCGACGTGGACCACCGTCGAGGCGGTGGAGAACATGGTTCGCCAGTGAGGCTATCTGAGCCCACCCGCCGACTTTGTGCTACAGTGCTCGACGCACCGAGCCTTCAAGACGTCAACCAGAGGAACTGAATTCATGGGGCCAAGATATCCGGCAATCGTGTTCGGAGTAGTTGCGGTGACTGCGGTTGGGGCTGGAATCTGGATTATGATGCCGGCTGCCGAAGACACAGCCCCCATGGCTGCTGCAGACATCACCTACCACAATCGGGTGAGCCGGATCATCCAGCAGAATTGTGAGACATGCCACCGGGATGGCGGGATCGCCCCGATGTCGTTGGCGAGCTACCAGAACGCTGCGGCCTTTGCGCCCCTGATCCAGATTCGCGTCGGCGAAGATCGGATGCCGCCCTGGTTCGCGAATCCCGCCCATGGGTCCTTTGCCAACGATCGCAGTCTGGAGGCCGACGAGAAGGCGGACCTTCTGGCGTGGATCGAGGGTGGAACCCCCGAGGGTGATCCCGCAGACGCTCCTGAAGCCAGGGAGTGGACATCCGCTGGATGGCAGTGGGGTGAGCCCGACGCGGTTATACAGATAAAGGACGCCATCAGGGTGCCCGCCGATGGGGTGTTCGACTACCAGTACGTCTATCTGAAGACGGATTTTCCGGAGGACCGGTGGATTACCCGAATGGAGGTGTTACCCACCGCTCCGCAGGTGACCCATCACGTGCTGGTCTTCGTGGAGGGCCCCGAGGCTGAGGAGCCGGTTCGAATGGGTGGGGTGGACGGGTACTTCGCGGCGACCGTGCCCGGGTTCACGGGAAATGAGTATCCCGAGGGCGCGGCGAAGCGGCTCCCGGCCGGCGCCTGGCTCAAGTTTCAGCTGCACTACACCCCGAACGGAACGGCCGCGTTGGACCAGACGAAGGTGGGGCTGTACTTCGCAGACGGCCCTCCCGACCGTGTGGTTGAGACCAGCTCTGCCTTCAACACGCGCTTCGAGATTCCGCCCGGCGCGCCCAACTACGATGTCGTGGGAGAGTACACCTTCGAGGAATCAGGCTCGCTGCTGTCGTTCTTTCCGCACATGCACCTGAGGGGCACGGCCTTTCGTTACGTCGCCCAATACCCGGATGGTCGTGAGGAAATCCTCCTCGACATTCCGGCGTACGACTTCAATTGGCAGCTCGTCTACCACCTGGAAGAGCCGCTTCGTGTGGAGCCGGGCATGACGATCACGGCGACGGGATGGTTCGACAACAGCGCCGACAATCCGTTCAACCCCGACCCCACGGTTGCCGTCCATTTCGGGGAGCAGACCTTCGAAGAGATGTTGATCGGTTACTTCGATTGGATTCCGGATCGGGCAGAGGTGCAGCGGTAATTACCCACTCTGCACTGAAACCCGGTACTCCAGCGTCGCTTTGCCACCCGCAGGTACCCGTACGCGGAAGAGCGCGGACCCCGCCGAGATCTTCTCGAAGGAGTGGCTCGAGTTCATGATGCTCCAGTCTCCGCTCAGCCGCTCGACGACCTGTACGACCACGTCCTCGTCGGACTCGTTGGTGAGCTCGATTCGCCACGCCGACTCGTAGGTGTTGTTCGCGGTCCGGTCGAATTCGGTCTGAGTGCGAGTGCCGACGATGTCGAAGGCGATGCCGGTGGTGAGCAGCAGCTCCTGCTCCTTTGGAGTGTTCGGAATGCCGGCCACCCCAAGAAGCTGAAGGCGACCCTCTGCGTCGGCTTGGAACACGCGCACGGACCCCGACGGGAGCGGGACGTCCCCGAACTCCGTGCCTTCGGGACGGGTCATTCGGTAGCGCGCGATCACGGTCTGGGTCATCGGCTCTGGGTATTGCTGGTAGTAGTTGATGCTGTTGCCCAGCACGTATTCCTTGACCGTGGCTACAGAGTTGGCGCCCCACATGCGAATGCGTCGTGATTCGCCGGGCACGAGCGATAGCCGCTCGGTTACCGTGTAGAGGTGGTAACCGCCAAAGCTGGCCTGGGACATTCCAGGTGCTCGTGCGGCCATGCCCTCTGCGAGTGCGCGGACCTGGTCCATCGAGGCGTAATCGTACCGCCCGCCCGGTGCCCCCTGTTGGTTGATGGTCCCGGCGAGCAGCTGGACCTCGGCATCGTCAAATCGCGTTCCCGAATTGTTGAGGATCGTCGCGTAGCCATCGATCTGAGCGGAGGCGTCGTCGGGCGCGATGATCATCGAGTAGGACGCCGACCACCCCATTCCGCTGGTCATGAACACGAGCGAGAGCTCGTCGATACGCTCTGAAACCTCAATATCGATCGTGATTGCAGCGCCTGGCCCGGAGGTGGCGCCCTGGTAGGTGCGGTAGTCGCGGACACCGAGCAGCGTAACGGCGTAGTCGGTGACCATCAGACTGGTCTGATCGAAGTTGGTGGGCAGGCTGCCGATCTCGACGGTGTGGAAGCCCGGCTCGAGAATGCGGTCGAGGCCCGTACGTACCAACGCCAGGTTCTGACTATAGATGGTGAGGCTGGCGGTTCCCGTGGCGCCCTGCTGCTGGGCAGATGCGCCGGTTCCCGATCCCAGGATGACGGCTAAGGCGAGTACGAGTGCCTGAATGGGTCTATTAAGCATGACTGCTCCTCCGGATTTATCCCCTGTGGGGTGAGTGGACCGTAGATTGCGATGTCGCTTCGTTGTATCCGGTAAGACGGGTGAGGCGGGTGGTCTTGCACACCTAGGGGGGTTCGGCGGCGTGCATCCTCATGGTAACAAGCCTGTAACGGTTCAGGAATGCCGATGGCTGGAGTGGATTCTCCATCCTATAATGACTGGCATGTTTGTTGCGCCTTGCGCGGGGAGATTCGCGATCCCTACCACGTTTCAGCACTTCTGCCGGGGTGGGAAATGCGAATTGTGTGTTTTCACTTCGGCCAGGGGAAGAGTCATGCGATCTCGGTGCACAGATCCTCGAATAGCAAGTACTAGCGTGGGATTCGGACCAGGAACTGCGCGCTTTATCGTGTCGTTTGGATTGATCTCGGTGATGGTCGGCGCGCTTGCACCGACCGGTGCGGCAGCCCAGAGCGATCGTCCCTGGCGCCGCGACGGCACGATTTCGATAAAAACTCTCTTTGACAGCAATGTTTTCCGCTTTACGGACAGCCAAAAGGCCCGGTTGGGGTCCGGCACCGATCAGTTCGCGGACATGGAAGATGCGTCTGACGTAATCATTCAGGTTGGGTTGGGCGGCGAACTTCGCCGGGGCCCTTCGTCACACCGGCTCCGAATCGGCGGTGGCGCCACGCTCGACGCTTTTACCACCAACACGCGCCGCACCCACGTAACCCTCGACGCATACCTCGCTCAATCTTTTACGAAGCGCGACAAGATCAAGATCAAGGTCGAACTGACGCCTTCAGAATTCCGCCGCAATTACCTCGCAGGTGCGGATGCACTGAGCGCCCCGGTGTACGACGAGGGCGTTTCCACCTCTTTCAAGGGCGAGTTTTCCTACGCCCGCCGATTGATTGGTGGCTCTGGTCCGGACCTGGACCTTGAGCTCGGCGTTCTCGGTGCGACCCGATCGGTCGATGGCCTGGCCTGGCGGGACCGCTCGAGTCTGGGTGGACGGGTCGAGCTCGACCTGAAGATCACCAGGGACGTGGACTTGAAGGTTGGGGTGACGCGCTCGCGGGCATTCTACGACGCCGAGTCTCAGCCGGTTCTCAGTGGGGGACTGGTTTCCCTGCTCCTCGCGGACAAAGATTTCAACGAGACCAAGATCGCGGGTGAGCTCAAGTTCGACCTGAGCGGGGACACCCGACTGGTGCTCGAGTACGAGCGGAGAACGCGTGACTACCTCGCATCTCTGGGTGTGGACCCGGCGTTCGGAGGCAGGGAGGACACCCGAAATGCCTTCGGAGCAAAAATGCGCCACAGGGTTTCCAACCGCATAGATCTGAACATCGGCGGGAAATATCAGGGGCAGGACACGTTCCGGCCCGCCGGCGGGTCCACGGGGGACGAAACCGACTACGACCGTTCGCTGGTGACGTTTGAACTTTCGTATCATCGATGAAACGAATCCTTTTTTCAGGATACGCGCCGGTTCACTTCGTCTGCTTCGAGCCTATCTTCCGTAGGCTCCAGGAGATGGACGGTGTACAGGTGCAGGTGTCGGGTGGGCGGACCGCCGACTCGGAGGGGCGCGGTGGACTGACCGCGAGCGACCTTTACAGACATTTCGACTTGCCCCCCGAATGTGTCGTCGAGCTCGACGAGGTGTACGAGAGCGGCTACGACCTCGTGTTTTGTGCGCACATTTCAGGCTTCTTCCCCAAGGAAGATAAAAAGCGCATCCAGGTTTTTCACGGTCTCTCCTTCAGGAACATGGCAATCCGGAGGGATGTGCTCATTTACGACCATCTCTTTGTGGCCGGACCGTACATGATGCGGGCGCTCACCGAAAGCAAGCTCGACCGCCCCGGATCTCCCCGGCTCGTTCCGACGGGCTTTGTGAAGGTGGATCCGCTTCGCAACGGCTCGCTAGATCGCGGCCAGATCCTGGATGAAATTGGCTTCACCGGCGACCGGCCGGTCGTGCTATATGCGCCGACGGGGCAGAAACGGAACTCCCTGGAGGGCGCAGGCCCCGAGGTGATCCGCCGCCTTCGGGAAACCGGCGAATACGATATTCTGATCAAGGTCCATGACCATCCTCGGGACCGAGGGGAACCGGGACGGGAGGAATTGCTCACCTACGTGGACGATCATACCAAAATGGCATCCGGATTCGATGTCGTGCCCTATCTTTTCGCGGCCGATCTGCTCATCACTGATGCTTCGTCGGTGAGCAGTGAGTATTCGCTGATGGATCGGCCGATGGTGTTCCTGGATGTGCCGGAGCTGCTCCGGGCTGCGATCACCAGCAAGAAGGGTCGATTCGACATGGAAACGTGGGGCAGGCGGGCCGGCACTGTGTGCCGATGGCCCGATCATGCTGTGGACACGGTTGGGTGGAGCCTGGACAACCCCGACGCCCATCGGGATGTGCGCCGAGCGATGGCAGCGGATCTCTTTTACAATCCGGGAAAGGCTACGGATGCGGCGGTGGAGTGGATCCTGGCGGAGTTGGGCATGGAGGCCTCCACGCCCCAACCGGCTCCAGCCGGAACGGCGTAATGGCTCGCCGGCGCCGGTGGAAGCTGCTCAAGGACCTTACAGACCTGCGAAGAGTGGTTCGCCTTCTGTCGCCGTACCTGAAGGGCAATTATCGGGTGTTGGCCGGCGGAACGGCTCTTACGCTTGTGCTCATGGTATTCCGCCTCGCCCAACCGTGGCCCCTCAAGTGGATCCTGGATGGCCTCACCGGAGTCGGCGTTCAACCCGTGGCTCCGTTGGCCGCAGCCGTGTTGTTCCTCGGCATCGCCTCAGCGGCAGCACTGATCGAGTATTGGCACGTCATGACGCTGATCGGCCTCGGCAACCGCGTGCTGTATCGGTTTCGAAGCGACCTCTTCCAGCATCTGCTGGTGCAGTCGCTCGCGTTTCACGAACGGAGGGCCGAGGGCGAGCTCCTTACGCGCGTGGTCTACGACACAACCCGCCTCCGCAAGGGCGTCAACCAGGTCCTGACACGCCTGTTCCAGACCCTGCTGACCTTCGTATCGACGATTGCGGTGCTCTTCTGGGTGGATGTGCCGCTCGCGCTCGTTATGGGCGTGTTGGGTGTCGTGGCGCTGGCGCTGATGGTGCGTGGGGGCCGAAAGGTCAAGAAGGCGGCAAAGCGGAATCGGAAGCGTGAAGGCAAGCTTGCCGCCTTGGTTGCTGAGGATCTGATAGCCATTCGCGACGTCCAGACATTCCGTCCTGATCCGGGCGAGAGCGCGGGGTTCCAGCGTGTCAACGCGAGGAGCCTCAAGCAGGAAAGCAAGATCCGGAAGCTCAGCTCAGGCCTGCTCATGAGGGTCGAGATCATTCTGAGTGTGGGGATCGCCCTCATTCTCATCTTCGGAGTGCAACGGGTTTCGAGTGGGGCCATCACGGCCGGTGAGCTCGTTCTCTTCGTCAGTTACGCGGGGTCCCTGTACCGGCCGTTCTTCCGCTTTGCCCGGCAGACGACGCGGATGGGTACCGCGGTCGCATCGGCGGATCGGCTTCAGCGGATCATGTTCCAGGAACCGGAAATCACCGATCCCCCCGATGCCCTCAAGTTGACCAGCCTCCGAGGTGCCGTGCGGTTCTCCGAGGTTTCAGCCAAGAGGGGACGCCGTAGGGAGAGGGGTCGCACGTGGACGCTACGCCGTCTCGATCTCGAGGTGCCCGCCGGGGACCGCGTGGCGGTGGTGGGGGCGAACGGTGCCGGAAAGTCGACGCTCCTCAGGCTCATGCTGCGCTTGGCGGACCCCGCCCGAGGCGCGATCTCGATCGACGGACACGACCTGCGGTCGCTGGCCATATCCTCGCTGCGCAGCCGGATGAGCGTGGTCTTTCAGGGCAGCGTCCTCTTTGGCCTCACCGTCAGGGAAAACCTGACGATGGGGAATCCCATCCCTCCGAGCGAAGCGCAGATCCTGGTGGCACTCGAGTCGGTTGATGCCCTGGATCTCATCGCGAAACTTCCCGAAGGGCTGGACACCGTGATCAAGAAGCGCGGCGGTCGCTTCTCGGTGGGTGAGCGACAGCGACTTGCCATCGCTCGGGCGATCCTCAAGGACGGGGATATATGGCTGTTGGACGAACCCTTGGCAGGACTCGATGTGGAGGCGTCCAAGACGATCATGGCCACCCTGAATCGGGTCACCCGGGGGCGCACCACCTTCTGGGTGACCCACGACCCACTCCTCTCGCTGGCGCTGGAGCGCGTACTCCTGCTCAAGGCTGGGCGGGTGGCATTCTTCGGCACTCGCGCCGAATTCCTGGAGCATGCGGAGCGCGACTATCGCCCGGTTCCAGAGCCTACGATTTCAACGGTGAAGACAGACTGAGATGACAGACTGAAATGAAAGCGATCATACTAGCTGCGGGCAAAGGAAGCCGGTTGGGGACAAAGGCGAAGGGCATGCCCAAGGCTCTACAGCGCGTGGGAAACCAGACGCTCATCGAGCACCAACTCGAAGCGCTGTCAGCTGAAGGTGTGGGACCGGTTGTCGTGGTGATTGGGCACGGAGCAGAGCATATCAAGACCGTACTCGGGGACTCCGTGGAGTACGTTTTCAACGAGAAGGCCGCAAACACGAACAGCCTGTACTCCCTTTGGCTGGCTCGTGAAACGTTGGCCGATGACGTTTTGCTCCTGAACTGCGATGTCCTGTTTCACCCCGAGGTACTCAAGAGGCTGCTCCGAGCGAGCGGGAGCGCACTTGCGTACGACTCCACGAGCGCCAGCGGAGCCGAGCAGACCAAGGTTGGCCTGCGGGGTCCGAACGTATCCGACCTTGGAAAGGACTTCCCCGATACCGGCGCCCGGGGCGAAAACGTCGGAATCGTCAAGCTGGATGCAGAGGGGTCGCTGGCGCTCAAACGAAAGACGAATGCGATCATTCGTGCGGGTGACGAAAACTCATGGGTTACCGAGGCAGTCCGAGGCATTCTAGCGGAGGTCGATGTCGAGGGTGTCAACGTCGCGGGGCTCCCCTGGGTCGAGATCGACTTTCCCTACGACCTGGACAGGGCTCGCCGACAGGTGTGGCCGCAGATCCAGAGGTCGCTACACCCCTGGCAGCAGTTCTTGCGCAGAATCCGGTTCGGGGTTGCCGCGGTCGTCGTCGCCACCGTGGTTCTGGCCGTGTGGAATCTTTCGGCCCGGGTAGGTCCAGCGAGCGTGGATTGGGAGTCACTGGTCCCGGCCGGCGACGATGCTCGGTTGGCGATCGAGCGCGTGAACAAGGGACCTCAGGGCTGGTGGAGGATTCCCCCCGGGGTAAGCCTCACGGTAGAGGTGACGGGGGGGGTATCCACGCGGGTGGAGTCGAGGGCGCTGTTCCGAGCCGATACTGAGGTTGGGGACATTCCCTACGTGCTGGAGATGACGCTGGACGGGAAACCCTACCGGTTTGAGGCCAACCGTTCCTCACCGGATGGAAATGTGAGCCTGGAAGGGTACCGAGTGGGAACGCGAGACCGCGACAGCTTCGTGGTACCCGAGGGTGGTCACACGTTGGTGGTGCGGCTGCTGGCAGGAGACATAGACGGGGTGCTCGTGCGGGTCAGGCAGCCCGGCTAGGGCGCCCCTCAGCGCTCCGACGCAAGCATGGCATAGACCCCGATATCTTCGGGAATATCCCACTTCACGATGTACTGCCGGTGGATGCCTTCGTGCGTCATCCCCAGCTTCTCCATCACCCTGCTCGAGGCGGGGTTGCGTACCAGGTATTGAGCCTCGATCCGGTTCAGGCCGAGCACGTCGAAGCCCTGGTTCACCATCGCCTCTGCTCCCTCAGTCGCGTATCCGCGATTCCAGAAGGGGACGCCGATCCAGTAGCCCAGCTCGGCTCGTTTGTGGGGGAGGTTCAGCTCGAGGCCGATCGCACCGACGATCCCATCCTCTTCTGTGGTCACCGCCAGGACGAGGGTCTTCTGGGCGTCCCAGTCGGGGACATGCTTTTCGATCCACGCTTCCGCCGCACCATCCGGGTAGGGATGCGGGATGGTGAGGGTGGTGGTGGCAACCTCCTTTGCGCCGGCCAGCTTCCGAACCGTCGGCGCGTCAGACAGCCCGAAGGGCCGCAGGATCAGTCGGTCGGTTGTGAGTGTCGGGATTTGCATCTGAAGCACATCCCCGTCAGAAATCTGTTGAACCAGCACTGCGAGTTGAGCTGGCGCTTCGAGCTGAACCGGCGCGGCGTGCGATCTCCGCCTCGGCGGCGATGTACCCGAAGGCCGCCCACTGGCTCTCGTCTTCCAATATGCGCGCGAAGATCTCGTCGGCGCTGGCCTGGTTTCCGGTGATCATGTACCAGGCTCCGACACCGTACGCCGTTGTCGTATTCTGCAGCGAGTCCTCGCCTCCGCCTCCGAGCAGCTCCTCTGGAGTCCGTTCGCCCTTGAAGAGCAGCAGAAGCTCGTGGTAGGCGTGGTTCTCGATGATGTCCAGCTCTGCGGAGATGCCGTCGGCGATCGCCGCGGCCACCCTGGTGTTGCCGAGGCGGCTGTTGATGAGCCAGAGCCAGTACGAACACGCGACCATGGCATCGTTGTTGGTCAACACATCGAGGCACTCCTCGTAGGCCACGCGGGCTCCCTCCATATCACCCAGCAGGTACCGGGTCAGCCCCAGGTGGTACCAGATGTTGTAGTGGAGCGAGCTCGTGGGGATACCGCGCCCGTTTGGGAGCCCATCCGGCTCGACCGAGTCTTCGGTGCCCGCGATGAGGTCCACCGCGCGCTCAAGATCGGTGATGGCGCCGTCGAATTGCCGCACCGAGATGAATCGATGTCCCCGATGACGGAGAAAACGGGCATCCATGGGGTGCTGGCGCAGGCCCTGGCTGAAGATCTCGATCGCGGTCCTGTATTGGGCCATGTAGGCGTGTCGACGCCCAACCCAGATGAGCGCGTCGGCGTCGTTCGGGTTCGCGTCGAGCTCAGCTTGCGCCTGCGCCAGCAACCGGGCTTGCGTCGCGATCGTCTCGACGCTGACCGCGGGGAAGAGGGGTTCGCCGAGAAGCGACCACCCCTGAGCGCCCTCGGGGAGCGGTGCCGTGCAGCCCCAGAGGAGCGCGAGGGCGATCAGCGGTACGAGACGTTTCGACATGGGGCTGGTCGCGTCGGGTTCAACGAAACCGGGTACGGTGCTGGGAGCAGCGTATTCCATGATCCGAAGAGACGCCACCCAGGATGATCAGTCAACTCGCGTGCGCGCTGGAGTAACTCCCTGCGGGTCGTTGGGTACCACGGCCCATGAGCGACGATACGCAGGTGCCAGGATCGCAGGGCCCCGGCGCTGTCGGACGTGCTCGCTCCAGACCGCCTGTCATCCTCTTCGACGGCGTCTGCAATCTTTGCAACTCAATGGTCCAATGGGTGATCCAGCGAGATACGAAGGCGCGGTTCAACTTCGCCTCCCTCCAATCCGAGGCAGCACGGTTGGAGCTACAGGAGGTCTTGGCCGCAGAGGAGATCCAGGCGCTCCCCGACAGCATCGTCCTGATTGATTCAGCGGGCGTTTATGCACAGTCCGCCGCGGCAATCCGAATCGCACGCGGGCTTGGATTTCCCCACTCGCTGCTTGGGCTGGGGATCGTGGTGCCGCGCCCGATCCGAGACGCGGCCTACCGCTGGGTCGCGCGCCATCGATACCGCTGGTTCGGTCAGCGAGATACATGCATGAGGCCGACGCCCGACGTCGCCGCACGCTTTCTTGACGCCGACGAGGGCCGCACCCCGCGGGATGGGTGATGCATCCACCGTCGGCGCAGCTTCTCGATCAGCCGCCCGTCTCCCGTCTCAAGCGGTAGATGCCGCGGGCTTCACGGCAGAAATCACGGCGGACTTCACGGATCCGATGAAGCTCTCGATTGCCTCGGCCAATGCGGGATTATTGGCGATGATCTCCTGTGCAATGGCCTGGGTGGAGAGCTCCTCCAACGGATAGGGACGCTCTTCGAGCACCTGAAATCCGGTGAAGCCGGCCTCCTCGAGGTCGCGCTGATAATCACGTCCCTCTACAGGAATGCAGGCACACCCTATTTCTGCGTTTTCACGCAGCAGCTTTGGCGCTGCAGTATCCGAGATCAGGTCTGAGATAACGAGTCGGCCCCCCGGCTTCAGCACCCGAAGGGCATCGGCGAGAACCCGAGAGCGCTCTGGAGAGAGATTGATGACGCAGTTGGATATGACGACGTCTGCGCTGTTGTCGGGAATGGGAAGTGCTTCGATCTCACCGAGCCGGAATTCGACGTTGGTGACGCCGGCCTCGAGAGCGTTCGCCCGAGCCCGCTCCACCATCTGGGGCGTCATGTCGACGCCGATCACGCGTCCGGTGTCACCGACGTGCCTTCCTGCTAGGAAGCAGTCGATGCCCGCTCCGGAGCCGAGGTCCACTACGACCTCTCCGGGCTGAAGGTCGGCGGCGCGCACTGGATTTCCGGAGCCGAGCCCGAGGTCCGCGCCCTCGGGCACCTGGCTCAATTCCTCGGCGCTGTACCCCAGCGCGGTGGAGATTCGGGTCTCCGTCTCGTCTTCGCAGCAGCTGGACGTGCAACAGCCGCCCTCTGCTTCGGCGATCTTTCCATACTGCTCCCGCACCGTTCTCCGCATTGTGTCCTGGTTCATGCTGCCCTCCAAAAGTTGCTATATGCAACTATTAATCAAAAAAAACACGAAGGGCCGTTTGCCCTTCGGCTACCTCACCACACAGCAGCTTCCGCCGCCGGTCTCCACGCTCGCGGCAAACCCGGTTGCGAGTCGTTGAATCGCTCGTACGAGACTCGCCCGCCCCTTGGCGTCGAGCTCAGTGAGCAGGTGGCCGTACTCTCGTTCGAGATCCCCCTGAATGGCCGAGTGTACGGCCTCACCTCGCGGCGTAGGGCAAAGGCGCAGGGTCCTGCGGTCGTGGGAATCCGGTGTCTTGGTTATGAATCCGCTCTCTGTGAGCCCGTTGACGAGCCTCGAGGCGGTGCTCTTCTCCAGGAAGAGGCTTGCGGCGAGGTCGTTTACCGTCAGCTCCGGTGTCTCCACCACGGCGGCGAGTCCATAGCACTGGCTGACCGAGAGACCGTAACAACACGCCCGGTCGCGATCCCTGAACTGGATCACGCGGATCAGGTCGCTCAACACTGCCGTGAGCGCTCGAGCATCAGATTGTTGGGTTGTCGTGGTCATCTGGGTCCCGATAGATAGTTGTATATGACAACGATAGGCGGATCGGCGGATGCTGTAAACCCCTGCTCCGGCATGTTCGCTCGGTGCCCATTGTCCTCTACCCACACATGTGTGCCGTTGCCAGAGCTGATCCCGCACCGCCCGTCGCGAAGATGTGATTCGCCACGGCGCACGCGGCTACGGCCTTAGAAGCAGAGCATCGACGACTGCGAAGATTGCCTGCATCCCGGTTGGGTCCTTCGTGCCGCCGAGCACCGGTGCGGTGCCGTTGGGCTCCCTCGCTAACGCTTGCCTGTCAACACAAAAGGCGCCCAATAGTAGGGATCGGACCACTCGGGATGTTCGGGGTGGTTTCTGATCGCGAGGCGGGCCGTGTGCAAGGCTCGAGCATAGTCCACCACCTCGGCCCGCCTTTCCGCCTCGGCCACCTCCCTGAAGAATGTCGCCATGAGCACTGCCGTAGAGGCGTCATCCACTGCCCAGTGGCTGGCAATTACCCTCTGCGCCCCCGCGACTAGAAAGCCACGGCTCAGAGCGAATACGCCTTCTCCCTCTACCGTAGCCCCGACGTTTGATTCGCATGCGGAAAGAACCGCCAACTCGATCTCACTCAGATTGAGGTCGTAGATCTCGTGGAGTTGAAGGAATCCGTCGTTCGTGGATTCGCTGGCGCTGCCGGGCGGAGGCGCCAGCGCCAGAGACGCGAAGAGCGAGGCGCGGCCTTCGTCGACGAGTCCGTGGGTGGCGAGGTGAAGGTAGCGAAACGAGCCAAGACTGCTCCGAAGCGCAGCCTCTGTTCCCTCGACACCCGAGAGTACCGTCACGGGGCCGAATAGAGGGTCTTCTCCGAATGCCGCAACGATGGAATCCGTCTCGGCGGCCGTGCCTGGGAGCGCCGCCAACGAGCCACCCAGCCGTTCAAACGAACCGCGGGCGAACCGCTCCGCAGAGGTTACAGCCCTATCATTTGCGGTCTCCAGCGTCGCCTCTTCTACGACCTGGGGACTGTAAATCAGGTCACTGACGCTTAAGACTCCGCCACGGTTGGTAAGCCCTGCGGGCCGGGACGAACGCCGCCGCTCGAGATTTGCGAGCACTGTGAGGGACGGCCCGTACCGGATCGGGGGACCCTCATCGAGCCAGTACCGCATCCCTTCGTCATCGTCGCGGGTCACGAGCGTCTCGAACGGGAGGTTATAGATCGCGCCATCCGGGACCACGATGACTTCTTCTGCGATCAGTACCCGCTCCCAGACCCTTTCCGGGACGAGGGCCTTCCGAAGCGCCAGCAATCGCAACGACATCTCGCGCCCGGAGATTCGTCTACTCGCCCCAACACCGGTCGAGCGAGAGGGGCGGGTTAGCGCTTCTCGTGTGCCTTCGTTCAGCAGCTCGCTCAGGAGGCCCTGGGTCAGGGCCCCGGCGCCGACGCCAAGCTGTTCGGCCAGCGCCGGCTCCAGTTCCAGTCGCACGACCTCGATGTCTTCGCGGCCGGGTGGGATCACAAAGAGGTAGCTCTCATTGTCCCCCAGTTCGTAGAGCAGCAGTAAGCCGTTCCTCCGCACGACCTCCCTCTGCACAAGAGCGAGAGACGCCGGTCTCCCGCCTCTCGTGATGACATCCTGCCAAAGTGGGCTCGCACCCTTGATCTCCCGATAGATCCGACGAAATTCCTCGTCCGCTGCCTTCAATGAATCAGTAAGGACCGTGAGCACCTCGAGGCGCTCTCGCTCTGAAAGGTCCTCGTTTCCCCGCATCAGGGTGATCCGGTGCTGATACTCGGCGAGGCGAGCTTGCGCCTTTTCTTCGCGAAGGAGCAGCGGCTCTCGAATCTCGGGGTCGATCCGATCGCGAAGGTCGATCTGTCCTGCCGCAAGCTGGTTGAGCAAGACCTGGGCTCGCCCCCGTTCGGAAAACCTGAGAGCCTCCTCGACATTCCCCAGATCGAGCTGCCAGCGGACCATGCGTTCGTACAGGTAGTCGTATCGCGCGAGAAGGCCCGCCTGGACCTCCTCGTCCCCACCAAACGTCACGCGCAGCCCCTCGACCGCTTCGATGGCATCCGAGAGCACGCCGATCGCTACGCGGGGACGCTCGGTCGCATGCAACAGACCGGCATGGTCCCAAAGAGCGGAGATCGCAGGCTGTGGATCAACAGAAGGACGATCGAGGATTGAAACCGCTCGTTCTAGCAAGGACTCCGCTTCCTCGATTCGTCCCTGCGCAAAATAGAGTCGAGCCAAACGACCCAGCGTAAACGCGACCGATGGGTGGTCGGGTCCGAACGCCTCCTCCTGGAGCGATAGCGCGTGCACGTAGAGCGGTTCCGCCTCCCCAAGTCGGCGCTGTGACTGATAGACCTGACCTAACCCGGTCAGCGTCGTCGCCACCTCGGGATGACCCGGTCCCCATGCAACCTGCTTGATCGCCAGTGAGCGGTTGAACAGCACCTCCGCCTCGTCATAACGGCCCTGGTTGAGGTAGAGTCGCCCGAGGTCGTCGAGAACCTCCGAGACGCCCACCTGTAACGGATCTCCTTCGAACTGAGCTTCAGTGATCTCGAGCATGCGGAGGTAGAGGGGCTCCGCCTCGTCGGAACGGCCCTGGGATCGATAGAGCCGCGCCAGACGCCGGAGTGCTCCCGCGACCCCCGGGAAAGGCCCATCACCTTTTTCAGCGATGGACAGCATGCGGGTGTACAGGGGCTCCGCCTCGTCGGAACGGCCCTGGGATCGATAGAGCCCTGCCAAGTTCTCCAGCCCCAGGTACACCTCCGAAGCCTCGGGCCCCACCTCCGCCTCACTGATCGACAGAGCCCGTGCGAACAGGGGCTCCGCCTCGCCGTACCGGCCCTGAGTCCGGTAGAGTCCCGCCAGCCTGTTAAGCCCTTCAACGATCTCCAGGTGGTCGGATCCAAACTCCGCTTCGTTTATCGCCAGGGCACGCTCGTACAGCGGCTCTGCATCTCGATAGCGGCGCATCGTCCAATAGAGAAACCCAAGCCTGTTCAACGTCGAGGCCACGGCCGTGTGATTGGGACCGTAGACCTCTTCCCGAAGGTTCAGGGCTTGGCGAAGGAGCAATTCGGCGTCGGGGTATTCTCGTTGGATTTCATGAGTCCTCGCCTGCACCGACAGCCTGAATGCGAGGAGGAGCTTCTCGTCGACCGCTGCGGTCGTGTCCTGCCCCGATGCGGGCGGGCTCGCCGCCAGCGCAAGGAGCGCAAGCGTCAGAGTCGCTGGGAGTCCCATCTTTCTTCTCATCGCGCCCATGTACCTCAGTAACTCAATTCCCTGCAGCCCCTTCGATCGATTGGGCCAAATTGAACGCTCCTACCGCGATCAATATCAGAGCCAGTCCAACAAAATAGGAGCGATAATCAAGGGCATCCGAACGCCATGACTTCGACATGCCACGCAACGAAATGAACGCCCCCGAAACACCGAAGACGGCACAAAGCACGTACAGGATAACCTGAATTACTCCCATGGAGTTTCCCTCCAATCGCCGGCCTTGAGGCCACGTCCTAGGAATGAGTGTGGGTTTGACCAGTACCAAAGATGTGGGCGGGGAGCGAAGCGCGCGAGGCTGTCGTTCCGGGCGGCACGGTCTTCCGAAGACGTTCGGTGTTCAGAGCTTCTGTAAGGCCTGCCGGCGCTGTGCCGATGGGGAGCCCTGTTTTCGGGCATGGTCCAACCAGAACAGTGATTGCTCCAGGTGCGTACGTGTGTGCCCGTACAACCGCGACCTCCGACGTCCTCGCGGCTATGGCGAAGATTTCATTGCCATTCGTCCCGGCCTTACCTATTCGTGGAGCCGGAGAAAACACACTTTATCTGGAGTGGACGACCATGCGGCACCAATCCCCTACTCGCTTCCTTACCCTGGGTGCCTTTGCGCTCGCACTCTCGTCTTGCGGTGCATCTGATGATGCAGCCACCGTCGACGGCGCTGCTGCTGCAGCCACGCCCAGTCCCTATCTGTACGTCTGGGCTGGGGACGCCGACGCTGCGGAGGGTGACACCGACTTTCTCGCCGTAGTGGATGCCAATCCTGAGAGCCCGACCTACGGATCGGTGTTGGGAACAGCCCCGGTGGGTTCGGTGGGGAACGACCCGCATCACGCCGAAACGATCGCTCCGAGCGAGGGACTGCTATTCGCCAACGGGTTCGACGGGAATCGGACCTTCCTCTTCGACCTCTCTTCACCGGCCTCACCCACTCTGGCGAGAGAGATGGAAAAGGTGCCGGGCTACGAGTACCTGCACAGCTTCTTCCGTCTCGAGAACGGTCATGTGCTGGCAACGGTCCAGCGTGGGGACGGCAGTCGCCCGGGGGACACGGGAGGGCTAGCCGAGTTCGACGGAGAGGGGAATCTCATGCGTGTAACCTCCGCAGAGGATCCCGCGTACGACGGCAAGATGATTCGTCCCTACTCGCTCGAAGTGTTCCCAGAGATCGATCGGGTTTTGACGACGAGCATGTCGATGATGCTCGAGCTCTCGGAGAACGTCGTTCAACTCTGGCGGCTCTCCGACCTCAGCCTGCTTGCCACGCTTCCGCTTCCGCCCCTGTCCGCTAGCGAAGCGCCCGAATGCTTCGTGGCCGACATATTTACAGGACAGGATTGTGAGGCGTCGGGGGTGCCTGGCCAGGACCGTCCCTTCGAGACACGCACCCTCCCTGATGGGTCGGCCATTATGAACACGATCGCATGTGGGTTCTACAGGATCCACGCGATGGAGACCGACGAGCCTCAGGTCGATGTACTCATGAACTGGCCGGAGACGGCTGGCTGCGCCGTGCCGACCATCGTCGGGCAGTTCGAAGTACTCCCCAATATGTTGACGAACGAGATCGTGACGCTGGACATCTCTGATCCGACGAGTCCGGTGGAGGTGGCGCGGCTGAAGTTGGAGGAGGAGTTCATGCCACACTGGGCGCAGGTCGACCCTGGCATTAACCGCGTGGTGGTGACGGGCATCGGACCGGACGCCCAGGTTGTGCGGATGTATCTGATTGACCCTGACACGGGCGCACTCACCCTCGACGAGGCGTTTGGGCAGGGGGACGAGCGCGGACTGGGATTCTCCACCATCCGCGACGAATGGCCGCACGGGACGACGGGTCCGGCCATGCCGCACGCGGCGCTGTTTGGGCGTTGACGCGTCCTTTGCGTTGACGCGTGTTGGGCTGACGCGTCTTGGGGTGACGCTCCCGGCTAGGAAGGCCCATCCGGGCTGAGGGAGATTGTTGGCCGCAGCATATCGATCGCGAGCCCGAGGTCCAGGCGCTCGCCACCCCAGTCGGGTGTCGTCGTCCAGGAACTCGGGCGGATTCCACGGAGACGGTTCGCCCGTCCAAGCGCGGCGGCTGGATTGGACGGCACCTCAGAACACCGGGGAACCGCCGGCAGCCATCGCCCGTCGGGTCGGAGAAACTTCATTCGGAGAAACTTCATGCGGTCCGTCTTCGACCGTGAGTCGTCAAGCTGTACCGTCCATCCGTCCTCATGCACTGCCCGGTGATGCCGTCGGCAGAGCAGTACGAGATTATCCAACCGAGTGTGCCCGCCCTCGGACCAGTGCGCGATGTGATGCGCGTCTGTGTGCTTTAGGCCGCATCCCGGGAACCGGCACCCCTGATCCCGCGATTCGAGGGCCCGGCGCAGTGCGGGTGGAACGGTGCGACGCTTGCGGCCGACATCGAGCACGTTCTCGTCGACGTCATGCGTCATCACGACCAGTCCCGCGTCACATGCCAATCGCCGTGACGTTTCCGCGGAAACGTCGATGGTGTCATGGGCCGGCCCGGAGTTAGCCTCTCGATTCATATGGAGGATGACCTGAAAACGGTCGGCCCGCCGCGGAGGCCGGGTGCCCGCGGATTCGGAGTGCGCCAGCGCCTGCTCGGCCAGAAATCCAATGGCATCGGCCCGGCGCTGCTCCGCAGTGGGGTGCTCTTCCATCGCTCGCTCGCCAGCGCGGGGCTCATCGGTTTCCGCGGTTTTTCCGCTGCGATAGAGATGAGCCTCGGCGGCCTCCATTGCCTTCTCCAGTAGCCCGCCTACCTCGGGATCCAGCCTCCCCGTCACCACAAACATCCCGTCGTCATCCTGATAGAGCGTGAGGTTACGCCCATCGTGCCGTGCAGCCTCTTGTTCTGCATCTTCCAGTCGGTCCACACGGCGCCAGGCACGGACGATCTTTTCGATGTGGGCGGCCGTCGTATGGTCGGCGAGATCCGCGAGATCGGCTTCGTTCTCTGGTGTCGCTACTCGCGTAATCGCTCGCGCCTTTGAGAAGGAGAGAGAGCCCTCGCGCATTTTCTCTGAGATCAACGGCAACTCGGCCAGAGCCCGCGCCACACGCACCTTCTCGCGGGCCGCACCCGGCGCGACGCCCGTGCGCCAACTCAGCCAGTCGGCACACGATCGGAATCCGTTGGCCCATCCTTCACGAGCGTCGAACTCCCGAATCAGGACGAGGAGCTGGTAGGTGGCCGCGTGGATATGCGCAGAAAGACGAGCGATCTCGTCACCGAGAGAGTCCTCGGTCATCGAGGCGAACTGAATCGTCGAGGCGAACTGAATCATCGGCGGGCCGTCCTGAGGTAAGGGTGATACCGGGTGGGAGACAGCGGTTCAACCGCTATCGCCCAGCACCCGAAGAGACCCCGAAATATAACGGCGGGATTTTCGGCGCTCAGAGTCTTCGTTGGACGCACGGGGGGACGCTCCGAGACTAAGAATTGACGACGAGGGAAGCGGTGCTCGGTGAGCGTGAAGCCGAGGGGGTTGGTGTCCCGGCACGAAGGGGGTCTCGGACTCCGAGCTCTGTGCTGCCCAAAATCCGTCAAGGGGGCGGCGCGCCAGCTTCATGGCTCGACGGGACGGGTCGATGGGACGGGTCGATGGGACGGCTCGATCGGAGATGGGGTCGGCTCCAGAGTGTGGTACCTTGAGTAGCGCATCGTGGAGTGAGCAGTGCACGGGGTACCGAGACAATCCAACGCGGGGGCATCCAAGTGGCTTCTGAACTGAGCTTCGTCGAATTTGTGATGGACCAGATCGATGCGGACTGCGCGCCCAACGCCTCTACCGGCTGATGGCCTCGTAGACCAAGGTCTGAAACTCCGTCTCGAACGCTGGGTCCCACGATCCCGGCTCGAATTGAGTCATCAGGAGCCCGATCAACTCTTCCTCTGGGTCGATCCAGAAGTAGGTGCTGGCATAACCCAGCCATCGAATAACCCCGTCAGTGTCAGGAACGGGTGTGGCATCTGCGTCGGTCAGGACGCTGAACCCGAGTCCAAAGCCGTATCCAGGCATGTCCCCCAGGGGCCCGATCCCAATGGGGATGAGGTCCGCCGAAAGCCGGTTCGTGCGCATCAGATCCACCGTTTCTGGACGGAGAATTCGGATTCCATCCAGCTCACCTCCGTTGAGCATCATCTGCGAGAACCTCATGTAGTCAGCTGCCGTGGATAGCAGACCCCCACCGCCAGAGAGGAGGAGGGGCATTTCGCCGTTGCTGCAGAGAGAGGCTTCCAGCCGCTCCAACGAGCCGTCGGCCCCGGCCCCGTATGCGCTGGCCAAACGCTGTGCCTTCTCCGCGGGGACGTAGAAATCCGTGTCCTTCATGCCGAGGGGCTCTAACACCCGGTCTTTCAGGAATTCATCGAAACGTTGCCCTGAGACCACCTCGATCAAGCGTGCAAGGACGTCCGTCGAGACACTGTAATTCCATAGTGATCCGGGATGACCGAGAAGGGGTAGTCCGCTGACCTCTTCGACGAGGTTCTCAAGATCACCCGATAAGACGTTCTCGGTACGATATAGCGAGTCCACGGGAGTCTCTCCGAAGAGTCCGTACGTGAGTCCTGACGTGTGACCCAGAAGATCTGCGATGGTAACGGGAGAATTCGGAGGCACGACGCCGTCGCTCGTGTAGACCTGGAGGCCTCCGAGAACGGGTAGGTACTCTGAAACGGGGGCGTCCAGCGAGATCGCACCATCTTCGACGAGCACCATCACGCCGACCGAAGTGATTGGCTTGGTCATCGAGCAGATACGGAAAATGTCGCTCGATTCGAGCAGCGTTTCCGCTTCGATATCCCTGTACCCGACCGCTTCCCAATGGACCAAGCTTCCGCGCCGGGCGACCATCGTGACAACCCCGCTGACGACTCCGTCATCGACGTACCGCTGCATCGCGGGCTGAATCAGATTCAGCCCTGAGGTGGTCATGCCAACCCCCTCCGGCTCACCTGCGGGAAGTGGGGAATCGGACGCCACGTCCGGTGTGCAGGATACGAACAGGAGGGACGTCACTACGAGATTGCTAAGCCGCATGGGGGTAATCCCTTCTGGGGACGTTGGCGAACGATGTGGCGGGTTCTGCTGTGGACGAAAGATGCAGACCGCAGGCGCGGTGCGCGAGGCTGATGATCAATCTTCCACGCCGCTCTTGAAGAGGAAGCGTAGCAGGTCCGCACCGGTGATGACGAAGAGGGCCAATCCGAGGAGTATGATGGTGGTGATAGCGATGGGGACCACGGCGGGCGGGGCTGTCCAGATTCCTCCGAAGATGGTGGACGGCAGCCCAAGTAGGAACCACAGACCGGTCACCGTCGACGACAACCCGAAGGGCAGGCCAAGCGCCCGATTGAGCTTCCAAATCGGCCGGAGGTCCTTCCGTCGAAAGAGGAGCGAGGACAGACCCAGTGTACCCAGGCCTCCGAGCATAAGCCCCGCTCCGCTGACGAGCCAGGTCACGAGCGGTGCTCCGAAAACCGTACTGACGACGAAGGCGCCCACTCCAGTAAGCGTGCCCCAGACGGCTGTTCTGGTTGCAAACCGGAAGAGCCTCGGGGACTTATCTGCGACTGTCGGCGCCAGCTCGGCAATCTCAACAAGTGATTCGGACATCTTCACTTTCCGCACCCAATAACTCGCCTACGCTACCGATCGCTTCCAAATTCATGCTCTCTCCCACCGAATCATGAGTTGCCTATCGATTCTGCATTACCTCCGTAGGTGAAAGATGTGGACCGCAAGCGAAGTGCGCGAGGGGCGAAATCATGGCGATGGCACGTTAGGTTGCGGTTGGCCGTGGAACCGGTTCTCCACTCGATCCTATCGCGGTGCCCTGCGCACGGAGGAGTCATGATGCTGACCCTGAGGAGTGCACGATGCTGACCCTGAGGAGTGCACGATGCCTTCTGCCGGTGATGTTTCTAGCTTGCTCGGGAGGTGAGCAGAGCTCGCCCGAACGGTCTGAGGGACCTGAGGAACCGTTCGCTCCCCCCACGGGATCCTATGAGGACTTCACGCCAGAGGAGCTGGCACGAGTCTTCGGTCTTCGCGAGAGCGAAGTTCCCATGCGCGAGCTACCTGGGTGGGCTCCCCCAACCCGAGTGATCGTCGTGGTTCCCGAAGAATGGGACCGACATGAGGAGAGGATCGCGTTCCTGCAGTCCGTTGCTCCTGGGGTCGAGCTCATCCCTGTCAGGAATCGAAGAGATGCGGTCGAGAGAGGCGTGCTCGAGGGAGCGCAGGCGGTGATCGGACTCGGATGCGCTGCGAGTACCGTAGCGGTGATCTATCCTGAGACCCACTGGGTTCAGTCGGGGAGCGTCGGGGTCGAGGGGTGCTTCCTGAGTGGCAATCCTCCTGGCGAGACCAACCGGATTCTTCGCGAACGCAACATCGTGTTCACCTCGCTTCGTGGCATGACCAAGCGAGCGATCGCTCAGCACTCTCTCACGCTGATGCTCTCGTTGATCGGGGGCATGGACATCCACCAGGAGAGACAGGTGGACCACGTGTGGGGGAGAACGCAGACGGACGTGGTGAAGGACAAGAACCTGGATCGGCAGTTTCAGGATCAGACATTGCTGGTGGTCGGGCTCGGGAGTATCGGCACCGAGGTGGGTCGGCTCGCTCACGCGCTTGGGATGCGGGTGATCGCGACACGCAACACCAGCCGCTCCGGACCGGCGTTCGTCGACTACGTGGGCCTCTCTGATGAGATGTATGCCCTCGCTGGCGAAGCCGACGTGGTGTTCGCCTCAGTACCGAGCACGCCTGACACACACGAGATGTTCGATGCCGAGTTCTTCGAGTCGATGAAGGAGACCGCCTACTTCGTCAGTATCGTGCGGCATCCGGTCGTGAACTGGGAGGACCTCAAGGATGCACTCAGGTCAGAGAAAATCGCCGGGTTTGGGACAGACGACCTTCCCCAGGACGATTTCGAGCTCTGGGACATGCCCCGTGTCATCATGACGCCGCATGTCTCGGACTACTCCAACCGATATCGAGACAATCAGTTCCTGCTTTATCGCGAAAACCTCCGCCGCTACGTCGCGGGCGACAGGATGTTGAACGTGATTGACCTCCAGCGGGGGTACTGAGGCGTGAAGCGCGACGTCGGTGACGGCTGGACCGATCCAGCCGCTCGTCTCATGTTTGCCCGATGTCAGATTCTGCCACCCGCGCTCCGGAGTTGATCGGCACCGCTCCGATCCCGGGCGGATACGGCGAGCTCGGCCTATTCAGGCGCGGCCCGGACTATCTGATCAAGATCATGGGTGGCCAGGACCTCATGAACACGCGAACGCACGGTTCCGAGGACGCGCTGGGCGAGATCGCGTGCGCTGGTCTGAGCGGTCACCCTGCTCCCCGCGTGCTCGTCGGCGGACTCGGAATGGGGTTCACGCTGGCCGCTGCCCTGCGAGAGCTCGGTGCTGAAGCAGAGGTGGTCGTCGCCGAAATCGTACCTGGGGTCGTGAGCTGGAACCGAGGCGTCCTCGGGCCTTTTGCGGACCATCCAACGCGAGATCCACGCGTCGCGGTTCGAGAGGTGGATGTCTCACTCGTGTTGCGGGAGGAGACGGCCGGGTTCGATGCGATCCTTCTGGACGTGGACAATGGCCCGGATGGGTTGACCCGGGCCTCGAATGAGTGGCTCTACTCGAAGCCGGGGCTGGCTGCCGCGCATTCCGCGCTGCGCCCTGGAGGCCTGCTTGCGATTTGGTCGGCTGGGCCGGACCGAAGCTTCACGCGAAAGCTTCGAGCGGGGCGCTTCGAGGTCGAGGAACGCACGGTTCGAGCGCACCGTGGCAGGGGCGCTCGGCACGTCATTTGGCTGGCTCGCAAGACCCATGGCTGACCGTGGTGAGCCGGGGGAGGGCGGTGGCGGCTCAGCACCCGGTTCGAGTCAGAGACACTAATTCGCATCAGCTGTGCCCCTTCCTGGGGATTCTCCGATGATGAACTGGGTACTATTCCGGAAGTGATGGGGGCCATCTCCATCAGGATAAACGGCGGTCATGACCGCGTCCTTGGCCTCCTGTCGTTGATTGGCCGACAGGTGCGCTGTCGTTACCCCGGCCAGAGCATCCCAAGCAGAGGCAAAGTCAGCAAACTCGAAGCCGAATTCCTGCGTCTCGATGCGGGCTTGAATCCCGGCAGCCTCAAGCTGAAGCAGGAAGCCGCCTGCGTCTGCCAAGGAGGCAGGCCCAACTCCGGGGACTGGAGGGGAACCAGCGAAGCGACCGGCGGTTTGTTGAAACAGCACGATGTCGCACTCCTCCGGACCCGCCCAGACCGAAGCCACGAACCGACCACCCGGCCGCAGAACTCTGGCGATCTCCCTGGCCGCTGCCTCTCGATCGATCACGTACATCATGCTCAGTGAAGCGAGGACGGCATCGAACGAATCGTCCTCTGCCGGGATATTTTCGGCAGATCCTTCGCGAACACTAGTGTTGTCCAAACCGCCACTGGTGATACGCTGCTGGGCAAGCTCGAGCATCCCGGGACTGATGTCGATCGCTACCACTCCACCGCTCGGTCCGACGGCTTCGGCTGATCGCTGCGCCAACGTGCCCGTACCGGTTCCGATATCAAGGACGCTCTCACCGACGGTCAGCGCAGCTCGTGCGATGGTGGCTTCGACGACTGGGATGAACCGCCGATCGATCTCACTGAGGTAGATGTCCGAGATGCCATTCCACACACCGACCTGCCACGCGAGGGCTGCTTCCTCTTGATTCTTGTCCGTCATTCTCACTCCGGCAGCGTGAAAATCAGCAGAGTTGGCACCCCCGGATTGTCATCCACCCAGAAGGACGACGGGTTTCCGGACGCGACGGCAATGTACTGCTTGCCGGCGACGGAGTATGTGACCAGCCCGCCCCCGATTGGCCCGCCGGTCGGAATGCGGGCGAGCTCCTCGCCTGTTGCGGCGTCGAATGCGAGGAGGTCACCGGACAGTTCACCAGTCAGCACTAGTCCGCCGGCGGTAGAAGTCACTGCGCCGACCATCGGACCCTCGGACCGATATCGCCACGCCACCTTCCCGGTCGCTACCTCGACGGCGGTCAGCCAGCCCTGCTGTGCGGCGTCGCTCACGTAGGTTCCGCCGAGATAGTTTGCTCCTGGCACGTAGCGGATCGTGTCGGCGGCGAAGAAGGTGCCACACCAATCCACCGCGGGCGTGTAGAGCATGCCGGTCTGCACGCTGTACGAGGGCCCATTCCACTCGACACCGCCGAGGACTCCGGGGCAGGCGTGCGTCCCCGTGACCGAGACGGACTCCTCGACATTGTCGAGGGTAGTGACCGGCGTCTCCCACAGGCGCTCATGTTGGTCTCGGTCGAGTAGACGGAGGATGCCGTCCTTTCCAACGGTGCCGAGGAGATTGCGCTGCTGTCCGCCCACCGTGGCCGTGAAGAGCGGACTCACTTGTGTGAGGTCCCAGTCGTGATCGTCTGCGGGAACGAGCTGGTCGTGCCACATGAGCTCACCCGTTCGAACGTCCAGAGCGATGACGGAGTTGGTGTATAGATTGACCCCGCCGCGCACTGCGGCTGGAAAGTCGGGTGCGGGGTTGGTGGCAGCCACGAAGAGTACGCCTTCGTCCACATCGAGCGTCATCGGAGTCCAGGTAGCACCCCCACCGGTCGGAAAGTCGTTCGAGTGGTCCCAGGTCTCATAGCCGGGTTCGCCCGGCTCGGGAACGATGTTGAATCGCCAGAGGGGCGTGCCGTCCTCCACCGAGAACGCTCCGATCCAGCCGCCGATGGCATTCTCGCTTCCAGCCGGGCCTACGAGGATCATGTCCTCGAAGATCATCGGCGGCATCGTAATCGTCTCGCCTTCGATGGCGTTGGCCACCTTGCGTGCCCACAACAGGCCACCTGTAGCCGCATCGAGCGCGACCAGATACCCGTCCGAGGTTCCCCTGACTACACGCCCTGCGGCGAGTGCCACGCCCCGGTTGTTCCCCCAGACGTCTCCGGCCAAGGCGTCCCACTCGTGTTTCCAGCGCTCCTCGCATGTTCGAGCGTCCAGAGCCACAGTCTGGTGTAGGCTCGTGATGTACATGGTGCCGTCGAATATGATCGGACCCGTCTGGAAGTTGGTCGGCTCGTCCATCACGTAGCTGCACGCTTGCGTGAGGCCTCCCACATTCGTGCGGTCGATCTCGCTCAGTCCCGAGTACCGGCGTCCCGTGTAATCTCCAGTGTGATAAAGCCAATCAGCGTCGTTGAGTTGGGCTGCGGAGAGTTCCGCCGCCGTAGGGCTACTGCCAGAGGGGCTCCCCTCACCGTCCAGGAAGTCGACGGCATTCGCGTAGAGGGCGGCGCCCGCCGCCGCATCGCCGAGCGGGATGGAAGACAGGAGGTCCGCCTCGGGCCGGAGAGGCGTGTCGCCGGCTGGAAAGTTGTTCTCCTGAAGCAGATAGGCGACGAGATCGAGACGCTCCTGTTGAGACAGCGACCTGGCCGCACCGGGGGGCATGTTGGCCCGAATCACGTAGAAGAGGTCGTCCGCCGTCCATCCGAGCGCACCCCAACCAGCCAGGACCTCTTCCCCGACCAGGGCCGGGGCTCCCAATCCACCTACGGATTGATCCGCGCCGTGGCAGCTCGCACAGTAGTTGGTAAATGCAACCTCACCGCGCTCGGCTTGTTCGAGAGTATACCTGGAAACATTCGCTTCGCCTGCTGTACAGGCCGATAACGCGAGGGCCGCGAGGAGAACCGAGATACCGGTGGGTGTGCTGAGTCGTTGAGTAGTGGACGGATCCAAAGGAGATACTCCTGGACTGTTCTGACGCACATGGGGGCCACCGCAATGTCAGGTGCGGCGGCCAGTCCGGCTCGGGTGAGCTGGACTCAGGTCAGCGGGAGGCCGATGGTACGTCCTGGGCGAGAGGTCGGCAAGGACGCCCGTCATTGAGCCTGTGCACGATATTCTGACGCCCCTCCCGCGCCTTGTTAGTGTCTCATCGCTTGCTTGGGCGCGGGTATCAGCTGATCGGGCGGACCCACCCGTTGTTGGCCGTGTTCGCGTCGGGGAGCTTGCCGTCCGGGTCCAGCGTCACCCGAACCGCCGCACCCGGCTCATCCAACACCAGGGTGTAGTCGTCGCCGGTGGCCCACACCTCTGCGGGCAACTTCGTATGCACGACATGCCCATCGTCGAACTCCACCGCCACGAGGACCGGCATGACCAGGCCTGCCCGGTTCTGGAGGTGGATGGCCGTGCCGTCGGGCGTCTCCTGAACCCCGGCGACGGCCTGATCGAGTAACTCGGTCGAGCTGAACCATCCACGCCAGAACCACGACAATTCCTCTCCGCCCACGTCCTCCATAGTGCGGAAGAAGTCTGAGGGCTGAGGGTGCTTGTAGGCCCAGTTGGCGACATATATGCGCATGGCCTTCTTGAAGCGTGCCTCCCCGAGTATCACCTCGCGAAGCATGATGAGCCCGAACCCGGGCTTCCGGTACCCGAGAAATCCGAGACCGGCGCCTCTGATCTCGTCGGGGAACGTAAGGATCGGCTGGTCGGCGATGGGTTCCTGCATGCGCCCGGCGATCACGGTCCCCTGGGTGCGTTGGTTCCGTTGGGCGTCGGTACCGTAGAAATCGAGGTTGGAATAGTGGTTGATGAAGGTGTTGAAGCCCTCGTCCATCCACGCATATCGTCGCTCGTCCGAGCCGACGACCATCGGGAACCAGTTGTGACCGAACTCATGGTCGGTGACCCCGAAGAGCCCCTGCCCGCGCGCGTTGACTGAGCAGAACACGATGCCCGGATACTCCATGCCCCCAACGACTCCGGCCACGTTCACGGCGACGGGATAAGGGAAATGGAACCACTGGTCGGAGTAGTAGGAGATCGTATGACGTAGATACTCCGTCGAATGCTCCCATCCGGGGTTGTCCGGCGTACCGAGCCCCTCTCGGGGATAGACGGACTGCAGGAGCACCCCGTCCCAACCGCCCGCGTCCCAGATGAAGGCCTTCGATGCGGCCCACGAGAAGTCGCGGGCGCTGTCCAGATGGTACTTCCAGGTAAGGGGACCGCTGCCGGATGGGCGGCTCTGCGGTGTCCCGACTTCGTCCGCGGAAATAATCGCTACGGTGCCGTCGCTCACGCGGGCCTGATCCATGCGGCGCTGTTGATCCGCCGTAAGGACCTCGGCGGGGTTCAGCAGACTACCCCCACCCACGACCACGAAATCGCGTGGCGCCGTGATCTCGACATCGAAGTTGCCGTATTCCAGGTAGAACTCGCCCTGCCCGAGATAGGGCATGACGTTCCAGCCATGGATGTCATCGTACACGTAGAGGCGGGGATACCACTGCGCCACTTCGTAGACCCATCCGCGCTCGGTCTCCAGCCGACCCATACGGTCGGCGCCGTACTCGGGTACGGCGAAGGACCACTCGAACTCAATGTCCACCGTGGAACCGTCGGGTGCCATGGCCTCGGGCAGGTCGATGCGCATGCGCGTGTCGTCCACCGTGGTGACGGCCTGGTGCCGCTCGCCTCCCTGCACCACCGTGACGCTCTGGATCTTCGCTCCGCCCTCCGCGAAGGATCCCCGCCAACGGCTGCCAGAGTTGATGAGGGCGCCACGGCTTCCCGGAGCGAACAGGTTCTGCTCGAGTTGGATCCACAGGTAGGCCAGCGCATCCGGAGAATTGTTCGTGTAGTGAATCACCTCCGAGCCCGTGACGCGGTGCTCCGCAGGGTCCAGCGCCACTCGAATCGAGTAGTCCGCACGCTGCTGCCAGTAGTCGGCGCCGGGCGCGCCACTCCCCAACCGAGTCTCACTGGCAGGGGGCATGGGCCAGGGTGCGAACATCTCCTGATTGGTGGGCGGGAGGACCTGCTGTGCGGTCGCGGAGACGGCCCACATGAAAAACCCCACGGCAAACGTGGGGGCGTGGAAACGCGTTGGGGTACTCATGACAACTCCTAATAAAAAGCACCAGAATCCGAAGGGCTCCTGGGACGGATCATTCGTCCAGCAAAGCTGGCGGGGATGGCCCTTCGGCGCCATAGGGCATGGCTGTCCCTTCGATGCCAACGGGTGTGGCTGTCCCACCGATTCCGCCTGATCCTCTGCATTGACTGTACTTCGGCAACCTTGGTTTGCTGCGGGCGCGCTCGCGGGTGATATTCGGTCCCCTCTTCAGGGGAGCACCGATGACCATACCGACGCCTCGTGATTTCGAGGGCCGAGTCGCCCTAGTGACGGGCGCATCTCGCGGCCTGGGCCTGGCGGCCGCGATGCGGCTGCTGGAACGCGGGGGGCGGGTGGCGATCAACGTGCGCGATCAGGCGCGCGCCGACCAGGTGGCGGAGGCTCTAGGGCCCGACGCGACCGGTATCGGTGGGGACCTCGTCGAGGCGGGTGTGCCGGAGGGCCTGGTGGCGCGAACCGTGGAGCATTTTGGGCGGCTCGACATCGTGATCAACAACGCGGCCTTTGCCGACGGGACCCGGTTCGAGCAGCTCACCGCCGAGCAGTGGCGGCTGGCGCTCGAGGTGAATGTCACTGCACCGTTCCTGCTCACGAAGGCAGCGGTGCCCATAATGAAAGCGCAGAGCTACGGGCGGATCGTCAACGTGTCGTCCACGGGTGGGCGGATGGTGAGCACGTTGGGTGGCGCCCACTATACCGCGTCCAAGACCGCCCTCCTCGGTTTGACGCGGGCCTCAGCCAAGGAGCTGGGCAAGTATGGCATCACGGTCAATGCTGTATGTCCCGGTATGATCGACACCGAGCTCACTCGCGAGAATGCCACCGACGAACACCTCGTCGGCCACGCGGCAGGATATCCTGTACCCCGACTCGGTACCGCGCGCGAGGTCGCCGATCTGATCTGCTTCGCTGCCTCCGAGGCCGCCGGGTACATTACCGGCGCGTCGTTGGACATCAACGGCGGTGACCTCATGATGTGAGGAAACGATGAAAGAGAGTACCAGGGTCCTACTCGCGCTGGGCATTGGACTTGGAGGCGGAGCTGCAGTCGCCGCGAGCGGGAATCCCGATCTCCTCCGCGCGGTCGATACCGTCGCTCCGGTCGGAACGCTCTGGGTCAACGCCATCCGCATGACCATCATTCCGCTGGTGGTCTCGCTCTTGATCACCGGCTTGGCAGGCAACAGCGATCTGGGCACGGTCGGGCGTCTCGGTAGACGAACGGTTGCGGTATTTCTCGCCCTTCTCACCGGGCTCACCCTGGTCATGCTGCCGCTGTTGGCGTCGGTGTTCTCCCTGCTCGGCACTCCGACTACCCGGCCACCGCTCCCTGCCGGTGCGGCTGAGGCGGCGCGCCAGCTCGCCTCGAGTGACCAGCCCCTTGGCTTCGGCACCTGGGTAACCACGCTCATCCCCTCGAATCCGGTCACCGCTGCCGCCGACGGCGCGATGCTGCCACTGATCGTGTTCTCGGTGCTCTTCGCTCTCGCGATCAGCCGCAGCCCGGCCGGTTCGCGCGACCAGTTGCTCGGGTTCTTCCACGCCCTGTCCGACACCATGCTGGTGCTGGTCCGATGGGTAGTTGCGGCGGCCCCGATCGGGATTCTCGGGCTCGTACTGCCCCTGGCGGCCCACACGGGCATTGCAATGGCGGGCGCAGTCGGATTCTACATCGTCGTCTATTCTGTTGCTTCGGTCGTGGCCTCGGCGCTGGTCTATCCGGTGGTCGCGGTGATCGCCAAGATGCCGATCGGGCGCTTCGCCCGCGCGGCCCTGCCCGCGCAGCTCATCGCGTTCAGCTCAGCTTCGTCGGTCGCAGCGTTGCCGGCGATGGTTGAGACGGCCGACAAAGAGCTCGAACTCACGCCGCATGTGACCGGCTTCGTGCTGCCGCTCGCCGTCTCGACATTCCACCTGGCTGGGCCGGTGTCCTGGACCGCCGGTGCCATGTTTGTCGGGTGGTTCTACGGCGTCGACTTAGGTGCCGCCCAGCTGGCCATCGTCGGCCTCGCGGGGATCTTCCTTGGCTTCGCTGCACCTGGAGTCCCGCGGGGTGCCTTCCTGATGCTGGCTCCGCTCTTTGTTGCGATCGGGTTGCCGGTCGAGGGCATCGGCATCCTGATCGCGGTCGACGCGATCCCCGACACATTTTCCACCGTGCTCAACGTGACGGGCGATCTTGCGGCGACCGTGATCGTGGATCGGCGGAATGGGGGGCTCATCCGTTCACCCCACGCCGAACACAGAACCTGTTAGCTGGGTATCGAAGTCGCCACGATGACCACGAGTGCCGCGACTCCGGCGCCTATCCGCTTGAAAAGACGCTTCCAGCTCACTCCAGATACTTCGACCCGTCTTGCTAGGGAGCCGACAAAGGTTTCGCATACGCTCCCGAGCACAGAGTACTGACCGTGGACAGATCTTCCCTCACCGGAGCGTCACGAGCCATATGTCCGATTCGGTTACCCGGCGGGTGTACGCCACCTGACGTCCGTCCGACGCGATCCCTGCTGGGCCGAGCACGTCTCGGTGGGCCGAATAAACCTTCTGCACCTCCCTCGTCTGGATGTCGATGACGAAGAAGTCCTTGCCGCCCGATACGAAGAGTAGATGACGGCTGTCGCCAAGCCAGACAGGCCACTGGCCGTAATCGGTCAACTGCTCGTACTCGGCCGAGTCGAGCGAGTATATCACGATGCCCAGGTCGCTGAGCGGCCCGACGAACCCGGCGAGGTAGCGGCCGTCCGGTGACCAGGAGTTCACCGTGAAGTCACCCAGCGACGAATCTGGTGTGGCCAGAACCTCGGGGGTCTGTTCATCCCAAGCGCGATGTGGGTCGAAGACGTAGGTCTCCCTGGCACTCCCGACACTGTTGACCGCGAGTCGTGAACCGTCTGGGGACCAGGCGCCGAATCCCACACCGCCGCTTCCGACGTCCGTGAGTTGAACTGCTGTAGAGTGCCTGAGCGAGTCGAGAAGTACGCGAGCCAGACTCCATCGGGAGACCAACGTGGCATTCGATCCAGCACTGTGCCGCTCGTGACCTGGCGTAGCCCGGTTCCGTCCTTTCGGACGACGTAGAGATCCCCTTCGGGACGGTCCCGGGAGTAGAATGCAATCCATTCTCCGTCGGGCGAGGGCTCGGGCGAGGACCACTGGCGCGACCCGGTCGTCACCCAGAACGAATCGATGATGGTGCCCGTCGACAAATCGAGGGTTGCCCTCTGAACGTTCTGCGTCGTGAGCACAGACGTAAACGCCAGCAATTCGCCCTGGGATGCCAGGCTCGGATGCGCGACGAACGGCGACGGTGTTGTGACTGGCTCGGGCTCCGCCAGGGCCCTCCCGGACTCTTCATCCACACGGACACGCCAGAGGTTCATGCTGCCCCCTCGGTCGCTCGAGAAGTAGATGAAGTCGCCCTCAGGAGACCAGGTCGGACCCCAGTCCGTTGCGGCAGCTTCGGTCAGCGCGACGGGTTCTCCCCCATCGGCGGGCATCGTGGCGATGTTCATCTGCACTGGGGTGCCAATACGCCTGGCGAAGGCGATTCGCCCGCCGTGAGGCGACCAGCTGGGTTGGACTGCATCCGACTGACTGAGGCGCTCCAACTGGCCGCTGTTCAGGTCCACAGACCACAACTCGCTCACGCCTTCCCAGTTGAGCGGAAATATCCCGACGCTCTCCGTGGCGTACGCCAGGTGAGTGCCGTCCGGAGACCACGCCGGATTGAAGCCGCTGTGCGTTACACGGCGAGCCGCTTCCCCGGTGCGCCCCATCACGAAAAGCCCGCCGCCGTCCCGGCTCGAGCGGAAGGCGATGTGCTCACCGTCCGGAGAGAACACCGGCTGGATGTCGTCTGCGGGAAAGCCTTCGGTGAGGTTGATCGGATTGCGCCCGCCGACGCTCAGAAGGAAGATGTCGCGGTTGCCGTCTCCGACTCCACTATAGATGACCCAATCACCATTGGGAGAGAGGCTCGGTGACTCCTCTACCCCGGATTGCGCGGTCAACTGCCGGAACGTCGTCCGAAGAGGGGGAACAGTCGGGCCGGTGTTCGTCATCACGGCGACCACAGCCACCGTTGAAAGCACCGCGACGGTGAGCCAACCAGCGGCCTTGAGACGTTGGGGGAGTTTCGGACTCTCCCCGGTAGCCATGGCGCGTGACAGCGCATCCGCGAACTGCTGTGCACTCGAGAAGCGATCCGCAGGGATTCTGGCGAGCGCCCGGTTGATTGTCGCCTCGATGGGGGAGGGCACTGTATCTCGCACCAGGCGGATGCTTGGCACGGGTTCCGCGGCCTTGCGGGCGAGGATCACCTGCGGAGTTGAGCCCATGTACGGGGTGTCTCCCGAGAGCATTTCGTACAGGACACAACCCAGACTGTAAATGTCGGTGCGGGGGTCCACAGCAGCATCGCCCACGGTCTGCTCTGGGCTCATGTACGCTGGGGTGCCGATGGCCATCCCCGACTGGGTCAGTTCATTGCCACCGGCCTGTGTGAGCGCGCGGGCGATGCCGAAGTCGCAAACGATCGCGTGCCCTGCTTCGATGAGGATGTTCTCAGGCTTGATGTCCCGATGGATGACGCCCGCTTCGTGCGCGTAGGCCAGAGCTTCGGCTATTTCCTGCGCAAACCGAATCGCGTCTCCAATCGGGAGCTGCCTCTCGCGCGTCAAGCGTTCTCGGAGCGACTCTCCAGCCGAGTAGAACATCACGAAGTAGAGAAGGCCGTCCGCGTCTCCTGAGTCGATGAGTGAGAGGATGTGGGGATGGCTGAGCTGCGCTGCGATGCGGATCTCTCTAAGGAAGCGCTCGGTGCCGAGGGACTGGGCAAACTCGGGGCGCAGGACCTTGATCGCGACCTTGCGGCCGTGCTTCAGGTCCTCGGCGAGAAAGACGTGGCTCATTCCACCCTGGCCGAGCTCGCGCTCGACGAGATAGCGCTCGCCGACCGCCTTGGCCAGGCGGGCCTGGAGATCATCCATGACCCAAGATGGACTCGGCCGCGTCGCGGGTCCAGAGGCTCTACATCACCCTTGAAGTCCCCAAGCGTAGCCCGTACAGTATGCGAAGTCGGACCTTATGACCGAGCCATGCAACAACGCCAGCGCGAGCGAAGCGCCCAGCAGCCCCAAGGCAGTGGAGCCACTAGTGGCCGCCTGGCGGGAAGAAAAACTCCCACGGGGTGGTAGGCCCCGTGGGAGTCGATCTTCCAGGTATCAGGCCAAGCCTAGTTTATCGGTCCTGTCTGGTTCGTGCCCGTGCCTCCCCGTATCGCAGACCAGTGGGCCGCTCGGGTAACCCACGCACCGTCCTCCAGCACGACCACAACGGTGCCGCGCGTGAGGTAGTTGGGAACGGGGTCCTGCCCAAGCGCGTGATAGGATCCTTCCACATACATGTGTACAAGGGCTACCCCGTCCGCCAATGGAATCACAGTGATGTGCTTGGGCGTAAGCGAGTTGAACTCGTACGTCAGCGCCGGCTCATCCCCATCTACCCACTGGAGCAGGCCACCGCTCGACCAGAACTCTGCCGACCCATGCATCGAGTAGCCACCCTCCTGGTCAACCAGATTGTCGCGACCGAAAGCGTATGAGTCGATGATCGATTGGCGAACCGCATCCTCGACGCTGTCTTGTCCGGCGACGGCAGCCGGAAGCACGACGAGGCTCGAGAGTGCAATTCCAAGAAAAGCCAGGTGACGCATGGTTCCCTCCTGGGGCAGTTACGTGAGGCGGGGGAAGTGGAGATTCTGCTGCGCGCCAAAGATGTAGACTGCAAGCGAAGGGCGCGACCCTCATGATTTTCAGCTCGGGGGTGATCGCTTGTTAGAAAGCCGACCGGGCGGGTCGAAAAGACAGGGCTACCCTCCCTCAACCGTTCGATGCGAAACCATCAGCCATCGTCCACCGCGCAGTTGATAGAGGCGGACATACCTGACGGAGTAGTCAGGGTTTCCCCGGACATCAATCCAGCCCTCAAGGACAGCCACGTCCCCATGGAGCTCGCCAACCTGATCCCTGAGGAGGCGACTCGTGAACAGTTCTGAAGCCTTGGCTTGCTCAACCGTGGTTAACCACTCGGTCTTGGTTTGGATCTGGCCCGAACCGTGGGTGAACTGGAAATCGGCAGAGTAGACGGTATCAAGCGCGGCCAGGTCTCCGGCAAGGACGCTCTCTGCGATATGGCGCTCATGCTCGAGGAGGGCAGCGACGGTGGGGGTGACCGTTACGGACTCCTGCCCCATCAGGTCCGAGGAGCCGACAAAGCCGAGCAGACCCAGAAGCAAGATTTTCAACACCTGCATGAGATAGCTCCGGCTTTCCAACGGATCTGCGAGTCTGCTGTGGGCCTAAGATGCAGACCGTAAGCGAAGCGCGCGAGCTTCGTGGTCCTCCGAACGCTCGAGGAGTACCATGTCCGATCTGACCCCTAAGGGGTAGCCGCCCAGCCTCGCCAGAATGCCGCTCGCTATTGGTGGCAGAAACCGCGAAGGTTCTACTGCATCTAGACGATCAGCGATCCGTCCTCTTTTTGTCTTGAGAATCCCAGTACCCTGTGGTTCGTGCTCTGGCCCAGGACGGGCCGCTAGACGCGGCAGAGGCAAGCGGTCCATGCTGAAACTCGGTGTAATCGGAACATCGGCAAAAGAGAACGAGAGGCGGGTTCCTCTCCATCCTGATCATCTGTCGCGCCTCTCGAAGGAGCTCCGCCGCCAACTGATATTTGAACAGGGCTATGGCGAGCCATTCGGGATATCGGACTCAGAGCTTGCTTGTCAGGCAGGCGGCACCGCGACGCGTCGCGAGCTCCTGGCCGAGTTGGGAGCGGTCGTGCTGCCCAAGCCGGAGTTGGAGGACCTCCAGACCCTGCGAGAAGGCGGTCTCCTCTGGGGATGGCCCCATTGTGTACAGCAGCGAGCCCGCACCCAGGTGGCGATCGAGCGCAAGCAGACTCTCATCGCGTTCGAGGACATGTTCGTCTGGGGGCCTGACGGGCAGGCCGGCCGCCATACGTTCTATAAGAACAATGAGTTGGCCGGCTACTGTGGCGTGCTGCACGCTCTTCAGTTGAAGGGCATCGATGGCCACTACGGCGACCAGCGCAAGACCATTATTGTCAGCTTCGGTGCGGTGAGTCGAGGGGCCATCTACGCACTCAAAGCGCGCGGGTTCAGGGACATCACGATCTGCATTCAACGTCCCGACCACGCGGTTCGAGAGGAAGTGCTCGGTTGTCACTATGTCCGTCTTCGCAGGCGCGATCAGGGCGAACCAGGACTCCTCGTGGTTGAGCACGATGGGACGGAACGGCCTTTCCTCGACCTGCTCGGTGAGGCCGACATCATCGTAAACGGGACATTCCAGGACCCGGATGACCCGCTCATGTTCGTTGGCGCGGAAGATGTTTCGCGCCTCAAGAGGGATTGCCTGATCGTCGACGTTAGTTGTGATGAAGGAATGGGATTCTCATTTGCCAGACCGACAACGTTTGCCGAGCCGATGTTCAAGGTCGGAACGGTGGACTATTACGCCGTGGATCATACGCCGAGCTATCTTTGGGAGAGCGCGTCCCGGGCGATTTCTGCTGCGCTGATCGTCCACCTGCCGTCGGTGTTGGCGGGGCGCGAGGGCTGGCTCGAAAACGAGACAATTCGACGCGCCATAGTGATCGACGAGGGCGTTATCCTGAATGAGAACGTCCTCTCGTTCCAAGGACGCAACGCGCGGTATCCGCACGAGTCACTGCCGACCGAGACGCATTGAAGCTGTGGGGAGCGCGATCGGGCCAAGGCCACCCAGACAAGTTGACAGTATCCCTCCCACTGCTTGCGCCCTATTGGTCATCGCGATAGTCTACTAATACGATAGTATACGTACGTGATAGTACAAGGACGATTACGGAGGAGCGATTAGTGAAGCGGCGAGAGGAGGTCTTGGTCGATAGGGCTGGGGAAGTCGCGCGACTCGAAGAGTTACTCGGGCGCGGAACTCCGCAGCTCGTGCTCATGTACGGCAGGCGTCGGGTAGGGAAGACCTACCTGCTTGGTAGGGCGTGGAAGAGTGACGTGCCGGCCTTTTATTTCACTGCCTCCGAAACCACTCCCTCACAGAACCGTGAGGCCCTGATCCTCGCTTTCGCCCGATGGTCCGGACAAGAGATTCACGCAGAGGATTATCCAACATGGCGGACCGTCTTCCGGCTCCTTCTTGACCACCGCCCGGAGCAGCCTCTCGTCCTTACGCTTGACGAGTTCCAGTACTTGGGCGAGAGCGAACGAGATCTGGCCGCTGTCGCCTCAGAACTCAACGCCGCATGGGAAATGCATCGCCCTGCGCGTCCGCTTGTCCTTGTGCTCTCCGGATCCGCAGTGCGTACAATCGAGAGTTTGAACAATGCAGGATCACCCCTGTACGGTCGGTTTTCCTGGCAATGCAGACTCCGTCCGTTCAACTATTGGCACGCGGGAGAGATGGCCGGGTTCACCGACTTCGCTGACCAGGCAAAAGCTTACGCTGTATTTGGCGGTACACCCCGCTACCTGGCTCCCATTGACGCTACCATCTCGCTCGCCGAGAACGTCATCCCACTTATGCTCTACTCCGGCGGCGAGGTTCGCGAACTCGTCCAGACATCGCTCCTGCAGGAACAGGGCCTACGCGAAATACCCAAGTATGTTGCCATCCTGCGTGCCATCGGCCAGGGTCGCACCGGTCTGAATGAAATCGCACAGGCTGCCGGCCTGGAAAAAGGCACGACACTGCGCGACAAACTCAGTCGGTTGATCGACCTGGATTACATCAGGGCCTCGCGTAACCTCGGGGCAGGTCGAACCAAACCATACCGTTATCGCGTCTGGGACCCGGCGCTGCGTTTCTTCTACGACATCGTCGCCCCCCTGGAGAGCGCGCTCGCGACTCAAGACGCCTCCTCCATCTGGAGTAACCACGTCGAACCTCGCTTCGACGCCTACATGGGGCACATCTTTGAGACAATTGTCGAAGAGGCCTACTATCGTCTCCAAGTTCCCCTCGGCCTACCGGTTGTGAAGGAATGGGGAAGATGGGAAGGTCTGGATCGCGACAGGCGACCGGTCGAGATCGACGTTGCCTGCAACCTTGCAGATGGTCGCCTGATGAGCGGCGCCATCAAGTGGAACCGCGCCAAGGTCGATGTCCAGGTCCACCTCAATCACCTTGGTATGCTAAACCGTCTCGCCTCTTCAGGAATTGAGTGGGCACATCGCGCCCTGGATCCCGGCTCTGTGCTACTCTACGTAGCGTCGAATGGGTTCACGGACCGGTTCCGTGACGCTGCCGAGGCCGGTCGTGACGAAGTGTACCTCTGGTCTCTTGAGGATCTGTATCAAGCCTCGGATTAGGTGCTGGGACGCATCAGTGTGGGTGGCCACACTCCACTCTTTGAAAGGCCGGGCACGCAGCAGCCGATTGTTCTCGTACCGTGCCGTGGTGTGATTCATGGAAGGCATCGTCATGCGGTGAGCGGCCCCGTAGCTTCCGTGCGTACGCAGGTCCGAATTTCCGGCACCACTGCCTGATCGTCTCGTAGGTGACGATGATTCCCCGCTTCGCGAGCAGCTCTTCGACGTCGCGGGAGCTCAGGCAGAATCGGCGGTACAGCCAGACGCCGTGACCGATGACGTCAGGAGGAAACCGATAGCCAGGATAGTTGTTGGGATTGGTTTTCATCACCCGAGTCTGCGGGGGCCGGCTCAAATCGACAATTCCGCGCGGTGCTCGGGTGCCGACAGCTGAAGCGGGGGCATGCCACGACACCTCTCAACATTATCCTGGCGTTATTTCCATCGAAGCATAAAGTAGGGTCTGCCAGCGACTCTGTACCCATCCCCGACTTCATCGGAGCCTCCATACTGGGCGAGCAAACGCCGCATCCTGAATTCTCTCAGGTGGATTCTGCTGTTGGCCGCAGGCGCATGACCCTGATTTTGGGCACTCTGGCCTTTTTTTTCGGCGGGTTTGGGGTGTCGTCCTTTTTCGCACCGGGCTGGCCGGCGGCCACCTTCCTGGTGTTCGTCCAACTCGCGATCTTCGCCTGGTACCTGTGGAAATACCGGGACGGCCTGGTCGCGCGGATCTTACTTTTTGGACTCGTGCTGGGCTTTGTGGAGCTTCCGGGAGATGCCTACTGGGTAGTCCGCGACGTGCTCGTCTACCCGTCCGGCGAACCGATGATCTACAAGTCACCGTTCTATATGCCCTTCGCCTACATCCCCGCCATCCTGCAGTTCGGGTACGTGGGGTGGTGGGCGGCGCACAGGTGGCCCCTGTGGAAGGCGTGTCTTGGCCTTGCAGTGATGGGCGGAATTTCAATGCCGATGTACGAGACATTCGCCAAGGACGCCGACTTCTGGTTTTACCAGAACGTCAACATGCTCATGGATGCGACGCCCTACTTCATCATTTTGGCGGAAGTCCTATTGGCCGTCTCCTTACCTCTATTCCTACGCAACATTGGTGAGCGACCCTTATGGTGGGCGGCCGTGCTGGGGCTCGCAGGTGGCATTTGGTTCGACTTTACTGGTCCGTTTTCGTTCTGGATTACCGGTTGAGCCATTACAATAGCGACGATGTGTGACCTCACGGATTAAAGCTCACCGTGAAAATAGCTCTGGCGTTCAACGTGCGGGGGACTGCATGTTCGGACGACCTTCCTCGAGTTAGAGATGAGTATTCACCTCCATTGCCCCCCCCAGGAAATCCATGACGACGCTTCTGGCCCGCCGGACTCGAGGCAACCGACGGCTGTTTATTATCTCTGGTGCCTTGATCGCGTTTGCGAGTGCTGAATCCGTGCTCGCCCAACAGACCGGAACTGTGGCTGGCCATGTCACGCAGAGTGACGGGGTTACTCCGGTCCCGGGCGCTTCGGTGTCATTGCTGACGGGTGGGGTGCTCGCCGTGACAGACCGCGCTGGGTTGTATGTGATTCACCTCATTCCCGGTGACCGTAGAGTGAAGTTTGAGGCGCTGGGATATGAGTCGGTCGAACGACCAATCCGCGTCGCGGCTGGCAGTTCCGCTACGCTCGACGTGACCCTCGCCCCAGCACCTATCCAGATCGCTGGGATTCGAGTCAGTGGAGTGTCCAGATGGAGCGAGGAGGTTGTATACGCTCCGGCCGCAGTTTCAGTAGTGGCACAAGAGAGGATTGCCGACCTGGCGGTCACCGGTCAGGTACCCCGGCTCATTGCCGAACTCCCTGGCGTGCATGCCGCCCAGAGCGGAGTTCATGACTACAACCTCAACGCACGTGGATTCAACACACTGTTGGCACGTCGGCTGCTGGTCTTGGTAGATGGCCGAGATGTTTCTCTCCCGATTCTTGGCAATCAGGAATGGTCGGCACTTTCGGTGATGGAAGATGGGGCTCAGGTCGAGATGATACGGGGACCGGGATCGGCACTCTACGGCGCCAACGCGTTCAATGGCGTCATCAAGATTGTCACCCCCACCGCGCGAGATGCGCAGGGTACGCGTATTTCGACCGGCGGGGGAGGGCTTGGAACGTTTCGTACCGACTTTCGGCATGCAGGCGTGACGGAGAGCAACCGGTGGGGATACCGGGTCAACGCCGGCTATTACCGAAGCGAGTCATGGGACCGATCGCGGACAAACCTCGGAGACCTTGAGAGAGAATATGGCGGAATCGATGGCATTACAGTTGTCCCTCCTGCTCCGGGATTCGAACTCAAGGCCCTGAATGGGCAAACGAAGGAAGGAGCCTTCGGGCTGCCCGGCTCCGTCACCGGAACACCGGACCCCGTGCGCTCGGTCTATGGCTCCGCCCGCTTGGATCGCTATAGCGACGACGGCGCTCTGTTCACCGTCGAAGTCGGTACCTCGTCCGTGCGCAATCAGGTGTTCACGACTTCACTCGGTCGTTCCCAGGTGAATTCAGCCTCCAGACCGTGGGCGCGGCTCGCTTGGACCTCCGACCTGTTCAAGGCAACGGCATCCTACTCGGGCCGCAGCTCGGACGACCAATTCATACTTGCGTCTGGGGGAAGGCTGAGGGAGTCCTCAAGCACGCTGGATCTCGAAGGCTACCGAGATGGAACGTTCCGCGGGGACCGCGGGAAGTTCGTATTCGGCGCCTCAGTGAGAAGCACGTCTATCGACTCTGAAGGTACGTTGCTCGCGGCCAAAGACGACGGTCGGTCCGATGAGTATTATGGCCTGTTCGGTCAAATCGAATATAAGGTGCACGACAAGCTCAAGTTCGTGTTGGCTGGCCGCTACGATGAAGGCACGCTCTTCGACGCGCAGCTGTCCCCCAAGGCCGCAGTCGTCTTCACTCCCTCTGAGGGACACGCCATTCGGTTGACGGTAAATCGTGCCTTTCAAACAGCCAGCGCGCTCGAATATTTCTTGGACCTTCCGGCGGGTCCTCCCCTTGACCTATCTGCGCTTGAAGGTGGCCTAAGGGCGTCACCGCTTGGCGCTGCGCTAGCAGGAATCGCGGACGGGACCCTGTTCACAAACTCATCTGCAGTCCCGCTACTGGCCCTGGGCAATGAAGACCTGAAGCCGACCGAGGTGACGAGCTTTGAGGCGGGGTACAAAGGGCGATTGGGCCAGCGCACCTTCGTGACCGTAGACGCGTTCTATAGCGAACTGGACAATTTCGTCACCAATGTCCTGCCGGGTGTAAATCCGTTCTATGCGCCATGGACAGCGCCCTCCGGTCTTCCCGCCGAGATCGGTGCGGCCGTTGAGGAAGCCGCCATCGGAACCTTGGGATCTGGCCTGACTCGGCTCCCCGACGGTCAAACTGCTGTGGTGGTATCGATTGGAAACGCCGGCCAGGCGACAGAATGGGGATTGGAGTTGGGAGCGGGGACTCTCGTGACCGATGAAGTACGGCTTGATGCCAACTACACCTACTTCGATTCAGATGTGAAGACGTCGACGTTTGTCGAGGGAGACTCCATTCTACCCAATACTCCATCACATCGGGCTAACCTGTCCGCCACATTCGACTCCCGTGAATTCCGAGCACGGGTGGGGCTGTCACTCGTCAGCAGCTTCGACTGGGCGGCTGGTACCCTACAGGGTGAGATTCCGTCGAGTCAGAGCGTTGATATAAACCTGAGATATCGTGTCGACCGACGCCTAAGCGTCGGCGTGGTGGGCACGAACGTGTTCGATCAACGTCAGTACCACGTTTTCGGTGGATCCCTGGTCGGCCGACGCATTCTGACGTCGGTGACCTGGGAGTACTGACCTCCCTTAGTGACTCGCTTTGGACTATTGAAGTAGCCGGAAGCTCCACGACCAAGCGAAATACATAATTGCGCCTTCAACCAAACCCCATATCACTGGCGCGATCCATCCGGACTTCTCGATGTGACGCACGATTGGGGGTAGCACACCAACGAAGGCGAGTTCGCCCGCGATGATGTAGTAGGGGACGGTGTCAAATAACATCGAGAGGTTTTGGTAGTCCCAGAAATTCGCGCCCTTCGCGAAGAACTCGTAGAAGGGGACGTTAAGGCCCCCCACCAGTGCTGCGAGCACGATCGCCGTAGCCATGCCCCATTTCTGCGTGAACCAACGCGCGAGCCACCCGAACTGGACCAAGAGGATGGAATATCCGAAGGGCATGTATGCGGGAGATGTCCAGATGAACGGACCTACATCCGGATACACAAGCACATTCTCGACCGCGACCGAAAAATAGTCGGATGGAAGCTCAGCGAACCCCGCCACAACCCCGAACAAAAACAATTTGGCAATGAATGTGTCTTTGTATCTAACTGCATGCACCACGATGATGCCATTCAGGATGACGGCGAGCGCCCAAGCCGCCCAAGGGCCGGCCTCCGTCAGCCACGCCCCAAGAACGAGCACCACTGCGACCGCGATCGACCCGAGCACCATCTTCCACCGGTCCCGGTCGAGTTCCTGTGCGGCAATCCCTCCGTCATTCGTCATCACGCAGCCTCCGTGGCTTTCAATCGACCTAAGAATTCAGAGAGAGAGAGCCCAGAGGCGAGGTAAATACGGATCATCTCGTAGCTGGTCACATTGAGCCAGGCGGCAGCAACCCAGAGGAGTGGCTCTTCGATCGGGAGGTTACTCCACGCGGTCACAAAGATCCCCAACATCTGCGATTCCTGGAAACCCCAGTACTGATAGGGAATGCCAAGCGTGACTTCCCAGAGCAGGCTCACCAGCATGAGGATGACCATGGTGAAGGAAAATGCCTGCCAATTTACGAACGGTCGCACCGTTCGGACGAACATCGAAATGGGGATGATTGCCGTCAGGACCAGGAACAGGAAATAGCCGGGGAAGCCCTCGTGGTGGTTGTGCGGACCGAAGTATTTCCATAACAGAGCCGTCCCAAACAGTGCGGCACCGGTCCCTATGGCGCCCCAATGTATGTTGATGATCGGCCGCCCCTCGGCGATGCGTTTATCGACATCTGCCTTTCGATCTGCGTCGGAGTGGCTGTACTTGCTCATCCAGACCTCGCTGGACCAAATGTAGAGCAGCAGAATCGCAGCAATGCCCGTGAGGTAGAATCCGAACTCCTCGAGCGGAATGCTTCGTGCGAACCCCGTTCCATCGAACGCATAGCCCCAAAACATCCATGGGATGTGTGCACCCGTATTGGGGAATGTAAAGAATGATCTGCCAAGAAGAACGTCCAGCAGGCACCAGACAGGGAGCACGATTGACAGAGAAGTAAGACAAGCTCTTCGCGCCATCACCAGGTCCGTTCGTCGGAGTAGCCAGTATCCAAGGCGAAGCAATGGCAGACCGAACAACGCCAGACTCGCAGTGTAACCGTAGCGACTAGGCTGCTGCGGGGTCAACTCGATCAGCTCAGGCGCAACATCCGCCGGTATGAGCGCAATGGCGGATCCCGCAACGATGATGATCAGTACGTGCCAAACGGCCTGAAGGTCGATATCGGCCTGGCTTTCTGGACTCGAGGCCGGCCCGGATCGTTCACGGATTTCGGTTCCGCTGTTCATGATGCGCTCCCCTTTGGCAGTCCCCATGCTTTTCGATGATCGTCCGTTAACTGGAGGATCGGCCGTTGCATGGCCACGCCGTCATCCCGCGGCAGAGACGCTAGTCCGGCAACGATATGCTGGCCGATCCACAGAAAGAGCCGCTTGGCGAAGAACGACCTTCCCGTGAGGCCGATTTCCAGCCGGGCGAGGCCGGAAAAGAGTATATGGATCAGCGAGTACCGAAGATTCTCAGAAAAAGAGGGCCGCGGCACTCCTAGGCAATGGGCCCACTTGGGATCCACCAGGTGCCAGACCAGGACGGGCGGTACCCACCGGAGCCAGCTGAAAGGGATCACGCTCTCGACGCATGTAATAAGAGCTGCGGTGAGTTTCTTCCCGTCTTCGCTCTCACCTGCCTGTGATGCCTGAATCGTGTGCAGAAGATCCGTGGCGTCCTCCAGTGTATGAGCAATAAGTTCTTCCTCCACACCCATGATCGTGCCGACCACATTCCACGTATGTAAGAGCGATTCCTGCGTCTCTCTAGTAAGAGGCACCCCCAGCTTTACCAGGGAGGTCGGGATCGTCAAGCCAAAGGTGAGCAGCGTGTATGCCATGTCCTCTTGGTTGATGGGCCGACCAAGCTCTTTAGAGTTCCAATCGATCTGCGTCAGAGCCTCGGATAAGTCCTCGACACTCACATAGCCGCCCGCTTCATCCGGACCTGGAGACATGAGCAGACGCCTCATGAGCAGGTGCCTGACGGAAGCGTGTAACAGCCTCACCTTCTGAGCCGCAGTCACCCCTGCTCCCACAAGGAGTGCTCCATTGGGATCGCTCGGGTCCGATTTTGGATCAACCCGAATGCCCCCCGGGCTCATCACGCCAACCAGCATCTGGGCCGTCTCCAGCAGACGGCGGAATGTGTGTTTTTCGAGCTGCTGCGTGGCACCTAGTACCTCGACACCATTTTCCATCAGATAACAGGTCGGAAGACTCGCATGGAGAAGCGCGAGCAAGCTAAGGACGCCGGCCTCCATGAAGAGATCTTCTCCCCGTTTGACCTTCTCTTCGTCTAGTGCGAAGCCTTTGGGCGGTCGTGCGGACTCCAACAGGTAGTGACGGATCTCATCATCGAGAGAATGCAGCGTGGCGGTATCGCCTCCAAATTCGACGACCATGTCCCGAACCGCCTCGGGGAATTCGGTCGGAAACTCATCGTGGGACACCAAATGCCGCAGTAGCATGTCAACGGCCTTGGGACCACCCAGCCTGAACAGACTGTCGACGAGTCCGTCAGCGAGCTTGTCGCCTCGAGCGCGTGCACCTTCCAGAGCGGGAAAGGTAGAAGCGATCATCTCGTCCCTCCTTCGACTTGAGGACACTCGAACGCTTCTTTTAGACACACGGGTTTGTTCGTCACGATGCTGACTTCCTTGTGGGAGGGTTAAGTCGGGGTGAAAGGGCAGCTCCCCGACCTGCCTCAGACTAGAACTGCTGGGGCGCTCAGGCCATCTGCGCAAGGGAATTCTCAAATCCGCCATGCGCCAAGTTGAAATACTGGGATGGGAACGCCTGCGAAAGTCCGTAACGCTTGTGCAGACAAGGCCCTATGCCGGATCTTACCCGACACGTAGGAGACCTTGAACCGGCCCCCCCCATGTCCGACAACATTCGTCACCTAAATACGGTCCTTGAAGGCCGCTACCGTGTCGAGCGTGAGCTCGGCAAGGGGGGTGCGGCTACGGTCTATCTTGCGTGGGACCTCAAGCACCAACGAAATGTGGCATTAAAGGTCCTGATGCAGGCGGCCGCCGAGCAGATCAACATTGAGCGGTTCTCCCGTGAAATCGAGATCGTTGCGGGGCTGACCCACCCACATATTCTGCCGCTACATGACTCTGGAGATGTCGACGGAATCCCCTTTTTCGTCATGCCATTCCTCGACGGGGGTACGTTGCGGGACCGCTTGGACGACGGAGCAATGCCGCATCCAGAGGCCGTGCAGATCACGATCCAGATCGCCGAAGCACTTCAAGCTGCCCATGAGAGCGACATCCTCCACCGGGACGTAAAACCCGAAAACATCCTCCTCAGTCACGGGCACGCTGTGCTTTCGGACTTCGGAATCGCTGGCTTTCGCCAACAGAATCTCGATACAGAGACCGGTGAGCCTGCCGTGTTGGGGACGCCAAGTTACATGAGCCCAGAGCAAGCGACGGGCGAATCCGAGTTGGACGTAGCAACCGACCTCTACTCTCTTGGCTGCGTGTTGTTCGAGATGCTGACTGGAAGCCCCCCATTTGAGTCGGCTACACGGATGGGGCTCGTCACCGCCCACCTCACCGCTTCGCCGCCCGATCCGTCGAAGTTCGGCGTCGAGATCTCAAGCGAGCTTCAGGGAGTCTTAGACACCCTCTTGGCAAAGGCCCCCGCGGAGCGCCCATCGAGTGCGTCTGCCTTGCTCAAGTTGCTTCGCCGCGCGGCGGCTGGATCGGCGTCGGCTCGAGCGCTAGGGAGCGGTCGTGCAGAAGAAGAGGCCAGAATCCTGGGGGTGGTGAATACGGCAGAAGGAGGGACACTTCAAGCGATCCTCCTCGAAGGCGACGCAGGCATCGGAAAGTCGACTTTGCTCGCATCAGTTGAGAGGCAGGCTCAGGTGTTGGGGATTCCGACCCTGGGAGGACAAGCTCAGTCCTCAGAGGGCGCCGCAGCATATCAGGCTTGGCACTCCATCGTCGAGAGCGCTCTTCAGATTCGAGGACTTTCGGACGCAGATTCACGTCGCCAGAAAGCAGTCGCGGCATTAGGCGATGAGGAGGATCTCGTCAGACTGGCTCCACTGCTTAACGACATTCTCCAGCTCGATCTCCCAGAGTCGACGTCGACCGAACGGATGGATGGCGCAAGCCGTGCTCAGGCGACGCAAGAATTGGTCGCGGGTATCCTTCGACGATTCGCGGGCGGGCGCACCCTCCTCATTCTGCTTGACGACATCCAGTGGCTCGACGGCTCCTCGTGGGCACTGCTGCTTCGAAGTCTACCCGAAGCTGGGACCGTAGTAGCGGTATTGTCTTCGCGTCCGGGGCGGGATTCGCTCTCCAGGGAGGCACAGGAGTTACTCGATTCGCCAGGGACGCTACGTATGAGCCTCTCTGGACTCGACCCGGAGGCCATCGGGCAGGTGGCTGAGCACGCGATCGGCGCTTCACCGGTCGGGGCGGCTCTCAGTCGGTGGCTTCACGAACGGGCCGACGGAAACCCTTTCTACGCTCGGGAAATTGCTCTGGCGCTCGTCGAGGGGGGGCAGGTCGTCGTTTCGGGAGGCCAGGTGGTCGAGGGTCCCACGGAAGTCCAACTGGGTGACCTGGCTCTTCCCGCCACGGTCGAAGACTTGGTATTAAGCCGCATCGACCGCCTCGGGACGGACCAACAAGTGGTCCTGAGTGCGGCGAGTGTGCTCGGGCGACGTTTCTATCTCCGAGAACTCATGGCACTCCATGATGAGGGGGCCTCAGATGACCAGCTGGTCGAGCGGCTGAAAGACTTGGTTTCGGCCCAACTGCTAGTCTCGCAGGATGACGTGTACGCCTTCCCCCACCTCATGACGCGCGACGTGACTTACGGGACTCTCGGCAAGGATCAACGGGCTACCTATCATCGGCGCTTTGCCGAGTGGATGGAGTCCGACAGCACGTCCGGAGCGACACGAGAGTATGCGCGCCTCGCTGAGCACTGGCGCGAGGCCGGCGTGATCCCGAAGACGTTGGAATGCCTTGAGCTCGCCTCATTAGAGAGTATCAGGCGGGGAGCATTCGGTGATGCCGTCGAATCAATGACATCGCTCTTGGCACTCGACGATCGGCAGGGAAGAACGTCGAACCTGCAACGACGAGGGCATTGGAATGGGACGCTGGCGCATGCCTATGTGGGTCTCGGTGGAGCAGAGGAAGGCACGGAGCACGCCGCAATCGCACTCGAGCAGCTGGGTTCACCGTTACCCCGGTCTCGGTTCGGGTGGGTACTGATGGCGACCAGGCAGGCCGTGGTTCAAACAGCGCATCTGGTCCGAAGCCCAAAGAAACTTCCCCTGGGCACCGACAGTCACCAGCGTGCACTCGACGTAGTTACCGTGGCGTCCATTCAAGCGGACCACAGATACAGGACCAACGATACGGTCGCTCAGATCGGGCTGATCCTGTTAGCGGCGAATACCGCAGACCGGATGGAACCCACGCCAGGATCTGGCAGACCCGTGGGGGTCGTAGGGGCGCTTGTACATATGATCGGACTCGAGAGGCTCGGGTGGCGCTACCTGGAACGGTCAAGGACGATTTCTGCCGCGGCAGGCGACGTGGCGAGCGAAGCGCGCGCTGAGATGATTGCGGCGGCAATGCGCTTTTGGTCCGGGGAACTACGACCGGCCAAGGCGGCATTCCTCAAAGGGGAGGAGCTCGCGGAAAGGCACGGCCTAAGTCGCGAATTAGTGGAGCTATGGGGCGTTGCCAGTAATGTGGATATCGCCCTCGGGAACTACGATCTGAACGCACGGAGGGGCAGGCTGCTGGTAGAGGGAGCGAAGCAGCGCTCCTCGTCCATCGATCGGGTTTGGGGACTGTTGGTCCTGGCAAAAACGTCGCTTCGACTGGGACGGCTGGACGAAGCCAAGGAGTACATCAATGAGCTACGACGGGTGGCCTCGCGCCTCGAACATCAGGAAAGGGTAAGCTACGAGGCTATCGAGGTCCTCCTGCAACTACAGAGAGAGGACTGGCCCCAACTGCGGTTAGCCGTCTCGCGCTTGAGTGAGAGTCTCGGAGTGGGATCTCGTAGTAACGTCATGATCTGGGCACATTGGCAGTCGTTCTCAGCACTCTGCGATGGCCGCTTAACCCTACTCGACCGAGCTGGAGACTATGAACGTCGCAACGCGGCCGACGATGCCAATCGGGCGTGCAAGGCTCACCTGAAATTTGCGAAAACGTTCCCTGTGTCCCTCCCCTATGCCTTGCTCGCAAGAGGAAGAGTGCTCTGCCTGGAAGGGGATCCGCAGGAGGGAAGCCGCGTGTTAGAGAAGGCCCGCGGCATCGCCGAGAAATTCGGCGACCCGTATGCGCAGGCCCGAGCTACAGATTACCTGGCTCTGGCGGAGCCCGCGGGCTCCGATAAGCGCTCCTCCCTGCTCGAAACCGCTCGTGAGTCCTATGCCAGCCTGGGATGTAGCTGGGAGGAAGCGGTTGTAAATCGCCACCTTAGGGACATGTGAGCTCGATCAGAGCGCTCTGAACCGGGTCGACGACGCGGCCGCTCCATCTCACTGGGGCTCATACGTCGCGATGATGACCGTGTCACTCACGGACCGATCGAAGTGGGCGGCCTTCACCTCCAGGTAAGTCGAATCTGCAAAGAAGGATGACATCGCCGATTCGTCGGGAAACTGGATGGTAAAGACACGGTTGATCGGAACCTCAGATTGAGACTGGAGCACTTCGGAGACCTTGAAGTCATAACAAAAGCTGCCACGATGGAGGGCAAGGATTGGCGTCATTCCAGCGCGATAGGTCGAATACGCCGCGTCGTCCGTCACGTTTAGACCTACCAAGATCTCCAAGGACATTCTGGGCCTTCAAATCGGGACTGGAGAAAGGGACGCCATTCAAGTCATCCGAGGCGGACTCAGCCGGTAGAAGCGACCTAACGAGCCTACGAGTACCCTGCTGCGGGCCTAAGATGCAGGTAGGAAGCGAGGCGCGCGACCCTCATGATCTTCAGCTCGGGCGTGATCGTTTGTTAGAAAGCGGCCCACCGTCCCATCGACTCCGGTCAGCTGACGCCAGGCAACTTCTACCTCACCTACCCCCCATCTGAATGAGCCCCAAGGTGTATAGCAGTGCGGCGACCATCGCGGCGACCGTCCGGACGTGGTTCCACATGGTCCACCGACTCAGATAGCGTTCCCATACGGCTCCTGCGGCGGGGTCGGCGGCGGGTACAGCGGCCAATTCGTCGTTCAAAGGAATGTTCCCGAGGGCGGTGACCAGGAAGGTGCCCACGAGGTAGAAAAGCGCCCCGCCCAGGAAGAAGGCCGCGAAGGGGCGACCCCAGCCTGCCCAGGCGAGCCCGCCCGCACCGACCGACACCACGGCCGTTCCGACGTACGGACCCAGAAACGAGGGGTTGAGCACGACTACGTTGATCGACTGCATTGCGGAGATGCCTTCCGCAGAGGGCACGCGCGCAAGGGCCTTCATCACGAAGCTTGAGAACGCAAAGAAGATCCCGCCTACCAGAGCGGAGCCAAGCAGGGCCATCGTCCCGACAACAGGTATGAACTGATCCATTCTCCACCCTCCGTTCGGAGTCAGGGGGCCACATCCCACACGCCCGCGGCCGCGATCCGGCGCGCATAATCAGCGAAGTCCACTGGCTCGCGACCCAGCGCTCGACGGACGCCATCGGCCAGGTACGCGTTGCGACCGTCGAGAACGGTCGCGAACAAATAGTCCAGCAGCCACGCAACGTCCTCTGGCAGTCCCATCTCGGCCACACCAGCCGCGAACGACTCCGGCGGTATCTGGACGTATTGGATCATGCGTCCGGTGGCCTGGGCGATCTCGTTCACCGCTTCGGCGAACGTCAGGAGTCGGGGCCCGGTGACTTCGTACACCTGCCCAGCGTGGCCGTCTTCGGTCAGCGCAGCGACGGCTACATCGGCAATGTCGTCTACGTCGATGAATGGCTCACCGACCTCGCCAGCAGGAAGCGCGATCTCGCCTGCTCGCACCATGTCAAGGAACTCACCTTCGGAGAAATTCTGGCTGAACCAACTGGCACGAACGACGGTCCACTCAACGTCCGGACGCTGGATGATCTGCTCGCACAGCTGCGCCTCTTCCTCCCCACGACCCGACAGGAGGACCAGCCGCCTGACCCGCTGCTTCACTGCTCGCTCTACGAAGTCGCGGATTGCGTCCGTCGCCCCGGGGATGGCGAGGTCGGGGGCGTAGCTGATGTACGCCGCGGTAACTCCACCGAGCACTGCGTCCCAGGTGCTCTGGTCGTCCCAGTCGAAGGGAGGGTTGCCGGATCGAGACCCGATTCGCGTCGGTAGGCCACGGCTCGCGAGCCGCTCAACGACGCGCCGACCGGTCTTACCGGTTCCGCCGAGGACGAGCGTGAGTCCTTCTGATCCCGGGGTGCTGGTCATGTGGCTCAACCTCCTCTGATACTGCGCGACCGGATTCTCCAACGCGTTCTAACGGATATGCGATTCTGCTGCGCGGCACGATGCCATTCGCGTTAGCGGAGCGCGCGAGGTTCATGATTTGACACTCCGATTAGCAGTACCGATAGGTGTTCACGCAACTCCTTCACGATGTCGTTAGTGCCACCCGCACCGCCGCCAAGACTTTCTTATCTGACGGAAATCTGACCCAACCTTTTTGCGCGACCACCTGATCTCCGACCCAGACGGTGAACTCACCTCTTCCACCTTCGACTAACTCCGGCTCGGCCCCGCCCTCTGTCTTAATCAACGCTGCCACACGGGCAGCACGCGAACGGTAAGATCCTCACATCTTGCAGAACCTTATACGGATACTCTTCATGAGATCAGCTCCTCCGATAATGCTAAGATTGGCTCAGTAACTGTTACCCATCAGGGTTCGGGCTCAGCGGGTACGCTCACTCACTCTTCGGTCGCCCCCCCCCCGGTGCTTCTCGATGAAGTCCTCGGTTCCGGTCGGAAGTAGCAGGCTGTCAGAAATCGCCGCGATTTCCTCCGCCGCCTCCCAGGCCCGCTTCAAACGCCAGAGTTCACCCTCGAGTGCATGTCGCTCCTGCTCTTCGTGAAGTGCCATCTCCAGCGCGAGCTTGGTAGGGGCCGGCATCTGGTTGATGTATCCAGGGACTCCCTTCCCGTCCTTGAAGCGGTTGCCGGTGACTACATCCGCGAGGAAGTCGTCCGGATGGCCATGGTGCTCGATCTCGGCGACTGCGTCCTGGACGGTCCGTTTCTTCCCACCCGTCCGGTTCAACTTCGGGATGATCTGACCGGCGAGGCGCTCCCCCTCAGCACCGTCGAACCACTCCTCGGTCACCCGCTGCTCCGCCCACCACGAAATGGAACGCGGCAGAATACGGTGTGGAACCTCAAGCCGGAAGCCGTGCGCGTCGTCGGCCGGCCGGAGACGAGTGCCGAACAAATCGGGCTTTCTGAGCTTGATCACTTGATTGGCGCCGAGCGGGCGGTGGCAGAACATGAACGTACCAAGCATCGGGCGTCCTCTGTATCACGGCTCGCCTGGGGACTGTGTCGCTTGGTGGTGACTCTTTCTAACTCCTAATTAGGCTACAACAGAGTTGCCGAGCCCTGTCGCATATGCAACCCCACCGCGACATCTCCTCACGCTCGAACAATGTCCGATAACCGGTTAATAGGCTCCCGGCGCCGAGTCCTGCGACCTATACGTATAAACTGATCCAAAATATACGTACGCAGGACGCAGAGTTCTCGCCAGGCTCTTGGGAAACGTTCGGCGGGGCGGGGAAGGCTAGCACCGAGTGGAAACCCTGTAGGTGGCCACTTACAGGGTTCCCTTCCGAGGCTAGGCTCAAATCCTCGGACTTAATGAGCGCGGTTTGAAGCGCCGAGCCTCACTGACGTGTCATCAGGACCACGGGTTCAAGCCTCTTCGCGCCTCTGGCGCGCTTTCCGTGGCCGAAGGAGCGTGTTTAGGGCGTCAGGATTGGTCAGGAAACCAAGAGCCTACCGAACACCCGAAGATCGCAATGTCCAGAACCAACCCCTACTGCACTTCAAAGTTGATCCCGAGTAGAGCGCCGAGAAATCAAACGAACCACTGGCCCAAGGATTCCCCCAACGACAATTGCCGTCGGCACAATGTACGGCGCGTTCCAGCTGGACCACGCCCCCTCCGCGAAGAAGCCCATCGAGCCGGTGAGTAACCCGTAAAGCACCCCCCAGAGCAGACTCTGCTGGACCGTCGACTCCTTAGTCACGGTCGTAGTGAGAAGGAGCGCCGTGACGATTCCGTGGAGGGTGCCCGCAAT
>JAZDDA010000247.1:0-18925 GCA_036679625.1 Gemmatimonadota bacterium
GAGAACGAGTTCTGGATTGACCTGACGTGGCGGATCGACCCGGATGGCAAGCGGGGGATGCGGGGATTCTTTGAGTCTCGGAAGGAACCGGGGCAGAAGCTTACCGTGGACGAGTACTATGCCTACATCTTCGAGAACTCGGTTCCGGGGTTGCCGGCGCGAGCGGCCGCCGAAGGCCTGACACCCCTCGAGTACATGAGGCGCTTCGGAGCCTTCGAGATCGCGACGAAGATCGGAAAGGTCTTCGAGGAACCGATCGCGGAGGCCGAGCTGGTGGACACCCATACCGACGCGGCAGGGCGAGTATTCACACGATCCCCCAAGCCGGATTCTCCAAACGTCGTCCCCCTTCCACCCCTCGACCCTGACGCCGAAGGGCGCCGCCGTGTGGGGGTGAGGGTTGAGGGGGAGGTTCTGAAGGGATTCCCGACGCCCTCGGGTCGGCTCGAGTTCTGGTCGAGCACGCTCCGCGATTGGGGATGGCCCGAGCTGGCTCTTCCCGGATACGTGAAGAGCCATGTCCACCCCCAGAACATGGAGCAGGATCAGTCGGTGCTCATCTCCACATTCAGGGTGCCGGTGCAGATCCACACGCGAAGCTCGAATGCGAAGTGGCTCGACGAGATCGCGCATACAAACCCGCTGTGGATTCACCCTCAGCATGCGTCGAGGCTGGATGGCGTGAAGACCGGTGACCTCCTGCGGGTGGAGACAGAGATCGGCCACTTCGTGCTCAAGGCCTGGGTTACCGAGGGGATTCGCCCCGGCGTGGTGGCGTGCAGCCATCACATGGGTCGGTGGAAGCTGACCGATACCGGACAGAGGCAGCAGACGGCGACCGTCGATCTGCGACAGGAGGAGGGCGAGTGGGGGATCCGGCGCACGAAGGAGGGTGGCGCGTTCGCGTCGGATGATCCCGATACGAGTCGTATCTGGTGGACCGACGTGGGGGTGCATCAGAATCTCGCATTTCCGGTGCACCCCGATCCGATTTCAGGCATGCACTGCTGGCATCAGGCTGTGCGTGTGGTGCGAGCCGGACCGACCGACCGCTTCGGAGACGTGCACGCCGACGCCGGAAAGTCGCGAGCGGCGTACGAGAAGTGGATGGCCATGACGCGGAGTGCCGAGCACCACTCTCCCGACGGCACGCGAAGACCCTACTGGCTGCTCAGGCCGGTGCGTCCAGAACGGAAGGCCTACGACTTGCCTCGGCGGTCTCCCGCCAACGGGACGTAGGGCAGCACGCCCGTGGAGATTCTTCGCGCCCTCGGCACGCTGGTCGAGCCTCCCGAGGCCTCTCACAAGAGGATCGCAGAGGCGTTGGAGCTTCCCGATGCCCCTGGGCGGGCTCGGTTTACGGAGGCCCTCGTGCTTCAGGTACACCCCTACGCCTCGGTGTTTCTCGGCGAAGAGGGGATGCTCGGGGGAGAGGCCAGGGAGAGGATTGCCGGGTTCTGGCGTGCGCTCAAGCTCGTGCCGCCTACGGAGCCAGATCATCTGACGGCTCTGCTCGGGTTGTACGCGCGGCTTGGCGAGGCACAGGCCGGGGCAGCGGATGAGGCCGAATCGGTACTCCTCGAGCAGGCGCGCCGGACCGTCTTATGGGAGCACGTGGCCTCGTGGGGTACGGTGTTCGCGGATGCTCTGGTTCGTCATGGAGACGAGTTCTACGCTGGATGGGGGGAGCTCTTCGTTGCTGCGCTCGCAGCCGAAATTGAGGCTCTCTGTGCGCGCGACGGCGTTCCGGAGGTGCCGGCCTACCTCGATCGGGTACCCGGAATTGGGGAGCCCGGCGCCCATGAGAGGGAGGAGTTCACGCGGGCCGTCCTGGCCCCTGCTCGAACCGGGGCCGTCTTCACGCGGGCCGACCTGGGAAGGGCAGCCTCGGCTCTGGGCCTCGGGGTGCGGCAGGGGGAGAGGGCCTACATTCTGACGGCGATGCTGGGCCAGGCCCGAGAGGCCACGCTCGCCTGGCTCGGCGAGGAGACCTCCGCGTGGAGCCGCCGCCACGCGATGCGGGATCGAGAGGGGGTCTCGTACGCGGACTGGTGGCACGCCCGAGCCGTGGCGGGTGCGGTTGATCTTTCGGGTGTCGTGTCGAAATCGTCGCATGCGCCGGTGGGGAGTGCGCTGTGACCGGGCACGCCTCCCGGGTTCCGGCCACGCGGCGCCTCCCTACGGGTCGCGACGTGTTGGCAGGGTTGAGCGTTGCGCTGATCCTCATCCCCGCATCGATGGCGTATGCCGAACTAGCGGGACTTCCCGGGCAACGGGGACTCTACGTCGCCGCAGTTGCCCCGCTCGCGGCGGCCCTGTTCGCGTCGTCCCCGTATCTCCAGACCGGACCGGTCGCCCTCACCGCCCTCCTTACGCTGGGTGCCCTGGTCCCGCTCGCCGATCCGATGACGGCGGACTATATCGCCCAGGCGGGCTTGCTGGCGGTAATCGTGGGTGTCACCAGGCTCGCGATCGGACTGTTTCGGTCGGGCTGGATATCGTACCTGCTCTCCCAACCTATGCTCAACGGGTTCATGTCGGCGGCGGCGGTGCTGATTATCGCCTCTCAACTCCCGGGAGCGGTCGGGATCGCCGGAGCCGAGCCCGGGGTGCTCCGGGGCGCCGTGTCGACCCTCGCCAACATCCAGAGCTGGCACCTCCCCTCCGTTGGACTGAGCGCTGTCACGGCGATGATCGTCATTGGGGGTCGCCGCCTACATCCCCTCGTTCCGGGTATCCTGATCGCGACGGCGATCGGCCTCGTCTTTTCGGCGCTCTCCAGCGACCCCGGGCCGCTCGTGGGAGACATCCATGGCAGCCTGCCGGCCTTCGCCTTCGACCTTCCCTGGGCGGCGTTTCCCACGCTCCTGTTGCCGGGTGTCGTGATTGCGGTCGTCGGTTTCGCCGACGTCGCATCGATCTCGCAGGTATATGCAGCAAAGGAAAGACAGCATTGGGATCCGAGCAGGGAATTTGTGGGCCAGGGGGTGGCCAACCTGGTAACAGGGATCACGGGCGGGTTCCCGGTGGGTGGGTCCTTCGCGCGGAGCAGCGTCAACTACGTCGCTGGCGCTCAGACGCGTTGGAGTGGGGCAATCACCGGACTCGCGGTGCTCGCGTTCCTCCCGGTCGCGAATTTTCTGAGCCCCCTCCCGCGGGCCGTCCTGGCGGCCATCGTCATCTCGGCGGTGGCCGGCCTCGTGCGTATCCCCGCGATGGCGGAATCCTGGCGGATCGCGCGCCCTCAGGGAGTCGTAGCGTGGGGTACCTTTGCCGCGACGCTGATTCTCGCACCTCATATCGAGCAGGCGGTCCTCTTCGGCGTGCTTGCGTCGGTGGCTGTTCACCTCTGGCGAGAGATGATGTCGCTGCGGGTTGTAGGCTCGGTCGATGGCGAGCTCCTGCTTCTGCGACCTGAAGGCGTCCTCTGGTTCGGATCGGCTCCGTTCCTCGTGCAGGAGGTGAACGAGCGGGTGGCCACCTCCCCGGATGCGAAGCGCGTCGTGCTGGACCTGAGCGGACTCGGTCGAATCGACACCACGGGTGCGCTCGCGCTCCGGGACCTGCTGGAGGATGTGCGCAAGACAGGCCTCGAGATCGTCGTCCGTGACGTTCCAGATCATGCCGTGGGTCTTGTGCAGTCTGTAGGCGGTTTCGAGTCGAACGACACCTAGACCAGGTGGAGCCTCCCGCAGCTCGCCGTGTAGCAGGTGGGTCGGTCTCATCCCCACGATGACACAGGAGTTTTGGTATGCCGCGATGGTGGCTCTCGAAGTTGGTGGTCGGATTCCTGATCGTGCTTCCCGGGCGTGGATTGGCCCAGTCGATCGACGTGGCGATTCCCGAGGATCCAGCCCTCACTACCGGGGTCCTCGATAACGGCGTTCGATTCTACATCCGGCACAACGATCAACCCGAGAATCGAGCTGAGATCTGGCTGGTGGTGAACGCAGGCTCGGTTCTGGAGGACCCCGATCAGATGGGTCTCGCACACTTTGTAGAGCACATGGCGTTCAACGGCACTGAGCACTTCGAGAAGCAGGCGCTGATCGATTACCTCGAGTCGATCGGTATGGAGTTTGGTCCGAGCGTCAACGCATTCACGGACTTCGACGAGACGGTGTACCAGCTCCGAGTGCCGACCGATGACCCGGCGGTGCTGGGTACCGCCGTGCAGATTCTCGAGGACTGGGCCCATGGGTTGTCCTTTGATCCAGCCGAGGTCGATAAGGAACGTGGAGTGGTGTTGGAGGAGTGGCGACTCGGGCTGGGGGCGGGCGCTCGAATGCGCGACACCCAGCTCCCGGTGCTGCTGAACGACTCCCGGTACGCAGAGCGGCTGCCGATCGGTGATCCCGAGGTGCTCAGAAGCTTCCCGGTGGAGCGAGTCGTCGACTTCTACCGGGACTGGTATCGCCCCGAGCTGATGGCTGTGGTGGCTGTGGGAGACTTCGATGTTGCCTCGATAGAACGCCTCATCCGGGAGCATTTTGCTGGGATTGCACCGCTCACCGAAGACCGGATCAGGCCCGTCTTTGCGGTTCCTGAGCACGATGAAACCCTCGTGGCCATTGCCACCGACCCAGAGGCGACTGCATCACAGGTCGCCATAGCCTATAAGGTTGTTTCGCTTCCCGATTCCACTGAGGGCGGGTTTCGTGACGATCTTGTAGCCGTGCTCTTCGATGGAATGTTCAACAAACGACTTTTTGAGATCAGCCGACTTTCTGACGCTCCGTTTCTCTTCGGGGGATCGGGACAAGGCCGGTTGGTGCGGAACAATCAGATCTACCAACTTTCGGCCGCGGTGAAGGATGGGGGCATCGAGAGAGGCTTTACCGCCATACTCAGCGAGGCAGAGAGGGTAAAGCGGCACGGCTTCACCGCTTCTGAGTTGGAGAGGCAGAAGGCCGAGTTGCTGCGTGGATATGAGCGGGCGTACGCGGAGCGAGAGAACCGGGATTCGCGAGGGTTGGCATCCGAGCTTCAGCGTGCCTACCTCGACGGGGAGGTCGTTCCTGGAATTGAGTGGGAATTCGAGGCGGTGAGCCGTCTTCTGAGTGGGATCTCGCTCGACGAGATCGATTCGCTTGCGGACCTCAGGCAAACAGCCGGCAACCGGGTGGTGTTGGTGAGTGCTCCGGAGCGACCGGATGTGTCGGTTCCGGATGAGGGGGCCCTGCTTTCCGTGTTCCAGGCCGTGGAAGCAAGCGTGCTCGACCCCTATGTCGATGTGGTTACTGAGGCGCCGCTCGTTCGCACACCGCCGACGCCGGGTTCCATACGATCCGAGACGAGGTTGGAGTCGATAGGAGTTACGGTCCTCGATCTCTCCAATGGCGTTCAGGTGCTCCTGAAGCCGACGGACTTCAAGGACGATGAGGTGATCCTCCAGGCATCGAGTCCGGGTGGCACCTCCCTCGCACCCGACGACATCTACGCCTCGGCCACCATGGCGGCGACGCTCGTGGCCCAGGGCGGGCTCGGTGCGCTGGATGTTGTTGAGCTGCAAAAGGCTCTTACGGGGAAGGCGGCGGGTGTGTCACCGAATATCGCCACGCTCACCGAGGGACTCAGCGGGGGTGCGTCCCCGCAGGATCTGGAGGTGCTCTTCCAGCTGGTCTACCTCTACTTCACCGAACCACGAAGAGACCCAGAGGCCGTCGATGCATTCAAGCAAAGGATTATGCCGATCGTCGCAAACCGCGGCGCTGCACCGAGGTCCCACTTTGGAGATACCCTTGCGATCACGATGGCACAGGGGAGCCCGCGTCGTGCTCCGCCGGGCCCCGGGTGGGTGGAGTCCCTCGACCTCGACGATGCGTTCGAATTCTATACAGATCGGTTTGCCGATGCGTCGGACTTCACCTTTGTCCTCGTTGGGGCCTTCGACGAGAGCGAGGTGCGGGGTCTCGTCACCACCTACCTGGCCGGGCTGCCTGCGCTAGATCGCGTGGAGAGTTGGAGAGATGAGGGGATCAAGCCACCGACTGGTGTCGTGAGGAAACTCGTGCGAAAGGGCGTCGAGCCGCAAAGCCAGACTCAGCTGGTCTTCACGGGGGACTTCGACTACGCCGACGAGAGCCGGATGGCGATCCGCCTCATGGCGTCGGCGCTGGAGATCCGTATGCGGGAGGTCTTGAGGGAGGATCTCGGGGGAACGTACTCGGTGGGAGTCAACGCGGGGTATAGTCGCTTCCCAGATCCATCGTATTCGGTGTCGGTCGGGTTTGGTTCCGACCCGGCTCGCAGGGACGAGCTACTTTCGGCGGTCTTCCAGGAAATCGCCGCCTTCAAGGAGGCGGGGCCGAGCGACGAGGATGTTCAGAAGGTGCTCGAGGCTGAGCGGCGGACGATGGAAACCAATCGAGAGAGCAATCCGTGGTGGGCGGGCCAGCTCCTCGCGTCGCTCTTCGAGGGGTTGGATCCAGAGCGGCTCATTCGTGACGAGCTCTTCGATGTGATCACACCGGCGGTGCTGCAAGCCGCGGCGGTAAGGTACCTGAACGTCGAAAACTACGTTGAGGTAGCCCTCGTCCCCGAGGATTTCGGAGGTAGTCGCAACTGAGCGGGAACGCCAGAGGGGCCGCCGATGATTGAGTGTGGGATATCGGAACCCACGTGAGCACGTCGATTGAGGGAAGCTGACATAGAGAACGCAACGGAAAATCTTGGACGCTTCGATCGATCGTTCGTCATTCGGACGATACGCGACTTCCTGATCGCGCTGATGGTCATTATTGGGTTGGAGCTCGGTGCCCGCCTCGCGTTGGCGGTCTATGAGTTCAACACCGAGGACCTGGAGAAAACCGAACTCGCGGCGGAGAGACTCGCAGGTGATGTCCGCGACATCATGCTGAATCGCGGCGGCCCGACGGCGGCCCGGACCGTTTATCCGATTCTTGGCCGAAGCTATGGAGAGGCGGGGATGGAGATCGCCATCACACCTTCAGACGTGACGATCCGGTCCATCGAGGGGGAGCTTCACTTTACCCCGGCGGGCCTGCCATCCAGGTGGTCTGAGGGACGCCACCACGAGGCCTCATTCGACATCGCGGCTGAGGCCTACTGTGTGACCTGCCATGTAGAGGCAGAGGTTGGCGAGGTGCTGGGAACCGTTGTCGTAAGGCGTTACCAGTCGGCCCGAATGCGCGTCTGGCGAAGGGAGGCTGGGGTTACCGGCGTCATTGGGATGGGCAACGTGATTCTCCATACGATCGTGCTCTTTCTCCTTCTGAAGGTGCGCATGGAGCCCCTCCTCTCGCTTCGGGCCGCCGTCGCGGGCCTGGCCAAGGGAAGACTGACATTCGGGGCCCGCGCTCGGGTGCGGAGCTCCGACGAATTTGGGGAGCTGGCCGTCAACCTCAATGCCTTTCTTGATCGCGTGACCCTCCTGCTGGAAGAGCTGGATGGGGTGCTGCGCAAGGTGATTGCGGTGAACGATCGGCTCGGTCAGGTGAGCGGGACGATGCGGGAGCAGGCCGAGGCCCTTCAGGAGAAGACCCGAAAGGCGATGGGGGTCGCCTACGCGATCCATGGGGCCGACGGCGAACTACCGGATGAGGCGCGGCGTCGCGTCGAAGAGCTGGGGGAGATCCTTGTCGACCTCTCCAGAGAGGTGAGCAATGACTCGCACTACATAACAGAGATCCTGCTCCTGGAGGAGCGCATGAAGGGCGTGGCCGAGTCTGGGCAGCGCCTCCTGGATCAGGTAACGGAGGGTGACGAGGCTCCCGACGGGCAGCAGGAGGTCGCAGAATGAGAATGGTGGAATGCCATGCGTGAGGTGGTCCAACTCGACAGCGACGAGCGGCTGAAGGAGGCCCTCGCTGAGCCGGTTGCCGTGATCTACAAGCACAGCTCCCAATGCTGGATCTCGGCGCTGGCCCACCGGCAAATCAAGCGCTTCGCCAGGGAAAACCGAGAGGTGGCGGTCTACCTGGTGGATGTGATCTACGACCGAGGACTGTCGCAGAGGATTGCAGAGGTCACCGCGGTAGCCCATGTATCGCCTCAGGCGATCGTCGTGCGCTCAGGTGACGTTGTGGGTAACCTGTCGCATCTGTCCATCCGTACGAAAACCCTCGCGCAGTTGCTTGGCGTGAGATAGTGTCTCGGAGGGCGGTGAACGGAGACACCGATTTTGAATCCTCAGGAGGAAACCATGAGAAGTGCCTTTCTTACAGTGATGTTGGCTTCGGCCACCGTGGTTGGGGCCCATAGCGAGGCCGCAGGCCAGGCGAGTGACGCAAGGCTAATCGCGGGCGCGGTGATGGCCGCTCCGACGGCGGCCCGGGACGGGGCCGAGGTGAGGGCGTGGACGGAAAACGGTGGGCTTCGGGTGATCCGTGAGGGGACGAACGACTTCGTGTGTCTTGCGAACCGACCCGGTGGTGAGCGCTTCCAGACCACATGCTACCACAATGCGCTCGAGCCCTTCCTTGCGAGAGGCCGGGAGTTGAGGAAAGAGGGACTCACGGGAATGGCGTATCAGGAGGCGCGTTGGGCCGAGGCGGATGCGGGGACACTTCAGATGCCTGAGTTGGCTGCGGTGCTCAACAACTTCTTCATCGACGATCCCGATTGGGATCCGCTTACCGGGGACGAAGGGGACGGTGGACGGCTCAATACGGTATATATGCCGTATGCGACTCCTGAAGCGACGGGAATTCCCGCCGGCGCACCGCAGGGACATCCCTGGCTGATGTGGCCAGGAAAGCCGTCCTCCCACATCATGATCGTGATTCCGGCGGCGAACGCAGGAGGGTGACGCACCCCGCGGGGGCGGCGCAGATACTGTCACAGCTCAATGAGCAGGTGATTGAGTGTCGGCGCTGCCCCCGTCTGGTTTCCTGGCGAGAGGAAGTCTCCGCCAAGAAGCGCGCAGCATACTCCGAAGAGGAATATTGGGGGAGGGGAGTACCCGCCTTCGGAGATCCCGAGCCTCGGGTGCTGATTGTGGGGCTCGCGCCCGCAGCGCACGGGGCCAACCGTACAGGTCGGATGTTCACGGGCGACCGCAGCGGGGACTGGCTGTTTAGGGGGCTACACCGGGCGGGCTTCGCGAACCAGCCGGAGAGCGTTGACGTTGACGATGGCCTCCGCCTACGCGACGCCTACATCACGGCGACGGTACGGTGTGCCCCACCCGACAACAAGCCGACTCCCGCCGAGCGCGAGTCTTGTGGTCCGTTCCTGGAGCTCGAGCTCGAGACCCTTACCCGCCTTCGTGTGATCGTGTGTCTCGGCGGGTTTGCCTTCAACCAGCTGCTCCGGACACTGGTAGCCAGCGGTGTCGAGGTTCCAAGGCCACGTCCCCGGTTCGGGCACGGGGTGGAGGTCGCCTGTGCCAACGCCCCCGTGGTCCTCGGCTCATTCCATCCGAGCCAGCAGAACACGTTTACGGGTCGCCTTACCCGCCCGATGTTCGATGCGATATGGGCGCGTGCGAGGGAGCTCGCTACGGGCTGACGACCGGCTTCCTAAGGGTTCCTTCGACTTGCCGACATCACTTTCTCGCGCGCTCTGCGCACTGAGATCGGTAGGCGCCCAAGGTGGCGTTCAAACAGACTCTTCGATGTGAGTTCTTCGTCGATGATTCTCGCCAGCTCTTCTTCGCGCTTCCAGACAATCTCGAGGGAACGAAGCTCAGCTCGCATCATGCGCCGCTCCACCGAGTCGTTGAGTGCAATTTCGAGCGCCATCGAATGAGCCTTGCCCATCCCCCAGAGTGAGGATTTCTCCCCCGTGGAGAAGCGCTCCAGCGCCCCCTCGGTCGATCCGCCGCCCACGGATTCAATGATACGCGTCGCGTCCTTTATGGACCGCTCGGTTGCCCCGGATATGTGCTGGTAGGCGAGCACCCGCCTGAGCACGTTCTCAGCTTCGGCACCCTTGATCTGATAGACCTGATCTGGTGTCCACGGGTCGCACCGTGTGCAGGGGACCTCAACGATGGTCCGTCCATCTTCGTCGCGCCGGGGATAGACCCACCACGAGACGTCGTAACGCAGAGCCCGAAGGCTGCTCCCGCAGAATGGGCAGTTGACCCTGCCACGCCAGGCGGACCAACCGAATCTTCGCCAGCGGAGAACGTCGGCGACCGGCGTATCGTCCCACGAGATGTTGAGGTCTTCGTCGCCGAGTCCCACGAGTTCACCGACGTACTGCATGGCCCCATAGGTGTACGCGACCAGCTGGGAGCGCGTGCTGTAGAAGCGGGCTCGACGTTTGTGGAGCTCTCGGCCGTAACGCCACCAGGCCTGTTCGGCGAGGCCTGCCGGGCCGAGCCTGATAAGGACGAGCTCACCGGTTGTGAGGAGGGTGACATTGTCGGTCTCCGCCACGATACGGGCTTCGTCACGCACCTGCCGCTCGAGTTCGTAAAGCGCTTCGAAGCGTTCTTCGATTGGGCACAAGTTCCAACGGTGACAGCTCTGGCACACCACCCAGAGATGACCGTGCTCTGGATCGAATGCGATGCGCCGCCCGGGAGGAAGGCGGCCAAAGACGCCGTTCGCCGGGAACGACGCGTGGCAGAAAATGCAGCGTGTGAACACCCAACCTCCCCATGTGTTGCAGACGTTCCAAACGTCTACCCGACCACCCGTTTCACGAACCACTATAACAAGACACCGCTCTATGGTCGAACGCCTTGCGGGCTACACTGAGTTCCTTCAAGCCGGTGCAGAACGCCCAGTCACAAGCGAACCGCAACGGTTCTGGGTACTATGGCGGCTAGGCATGGCGGCGTCGAAAAACGACGAAATCATGCCTGCAGGCTGGGGCCCAGGCGTTGGAGATGGGTCCGTGGGATGTCGGCATCAGGATTGCACCCGCGAATAGGTGATGCGCAAAGGTACGAACCTCCTCGAACGAGGACTGGGCAAAGGAATACGGGCGAGCTTCCCCTGGCGACAGACCTGCCGGGGAGGCCTTCTTCTTCTGTGCCTGTCGGCATGTGGGGAGAGCGAGGGATGGGACGCATCCTATGACCGCGTTTCCACGGATGTTGCCGCGGAGCTGTTCGTGCGCTCTGTGGGGAGTGGGGATCCCGTCCTGGTGATCCACGGCGGCCCTGGGATGGACCACAGCTACCTGCTTCCGGCGATGGATGCCCTGGCGCAGACCCACCTTGTGCTGTTCTACGATCAACGAGGCACCGGGGAGTCAGAGGCTGAACTCAACGGTGAGGTGATCTCGTGGGAGGGCTTCGTCAGCGACCCCAACCGCCTTCTCGATCACTTCGACATCGACCGCGTCCACATTGTCGCACACTCCTTCGGGACCCTGATCGCTACCGCATACGCGCTCGAGTTCCCCGAGCGTGTGCGAAGCCTCGTGTTGGTCAACCCGGTTGAGCCAGGATCGCGTTTCCAGGAAGAAACACGGGCTGCCGGCTTGGCGCGGAGGACTGAGGAGGACGTGATGGACCTCCAGGAACTCATAACGAGCGATGCCTTCGTGGCTCGGGATCCCGCGGCGATCAATGAGATGTACCGGCTGAGCTTCCGCGGCACCCTCGCTGACCCCGAGCGAGTAGGGGAGCTGACGCTCGAGATGGGAGCGCGGACCGCTGCCAACGGATTTGAAATTCCGGCGTTGCTCTTTCCGGAGGGCACCGTGCCGGACCTTTGGGGGGCGCTGTCTTCGTTGGATGTCCCCACGCTCATTGTGGTGGGAGAAGCCGATCCATCGCCGAGGTCGATCGCGCTGGAGATGGTAGAGGTGATTCCCGACGCACGCCTCGAGATCATTCCCGCAGCCGGGCATTTTCCGTTCGTGGAGGCGCCGGATGATTTTTTTGATGCGGTAGTCGCCTTCCTGGAGGGACGATGAGTGACCCTCGAGGAGGGAACGGCCGTAGCACAGAGCCAGCGGGAGTGTACCTTGTGGCGTATGAGTTGAAGCAGCCCAGGGAGCAGTACAATGAATTGATGGCGGTGCTGAAGTCCTTTGACGACTGGGCTCAGCTTCTTGATTCCATCTGGGCGATTCGGACCGACCTTGGCGCGGTTGAGGTGAGAGATCGACTGTGGGAGGTCATGGATCCCGACGACGGCTTACTTGTGCTCAAGTCAGGACGCGAGGCCGCATGGCAGGACGTGAGATGTGACAACCAATGGTTGAAGGACAACCTGTGAAGGCGCGCCTCCTTATGCTTTGCCGTCGCCTGCCAGACCGGCGCGCGGTTGAGGCTGCTTCTGCCCTTCTGATCTTGGCCGTTTCGGTCGACATCATGATTGCGAGTGAGATTGCAGCCTGGTTGTTCTACCTCGCCCCTGTGGCGGTGATGGGGTGGGTGGGACGCCGACAGTGGGCCTATGCGACCCTCGTGTTTGCGGTTGGCTTTTCCGTCTTGATCGAGATGTTTCTGACGCCAACCGACCCGTCCGGATGGCTCATCGTCTGGAACGGAGTCTCCCTCCTGGTTCTGCTCGGCTTGCCCACCGCAGCGCTGACGTCGCTCAGCGAGCGCCTGGGCCACGAGGAGCGCTACGCCGCTGCCGACGCACTCACGGGGATCCGGAACCGGGGGTCTTTTGCCGCGAAGCTCGATGATGAGTTGGCGCGCACAAGCCGGTATGGGCACGCCTTCACCCTCGCGTACATCGACCTCGACGGCTTCAAGGCGGTAAACGACCTGCAGGGTCACGACACCGGCGATGACCTGCTGCGGGCGGTTGCAGCTTCGCTGAGGGCGAGTACCCGCCAAACCGATGTGCTCGGGCGCCTGGGGGGCGACGAATTCGCGATCCTTCTTCCGGAGACCACCTTCGGTGCAGGAGGTGCCGTGTTGGAAAAAGTCCGGAGCAAGCTTCTCGCGACGATGAAGAGGGATGACTGGCCGGTGACCTTTTCGATCGGAGCGGTCACCTTCGAGGCGCCGGTCGAGACGTCCCGAGAGGCACTTCACGTTGCTGATAATGCGATGTATGAGGTAAAGCGCGCGGGTAAGGACGGGATTCGGCACCTCACCTGGGATGGGGCTAACGCGCTTCCCTGACCGTTGTTCAAGGTCGAATTCATTGCTGGTTCGTGAACCTTTCCTCACCTTGGGTGTCCGAACCCGCTCGACCCTCTTCCCAAGCGCAGAGTTTTCTATGCCCGGTGCATACCCTCGCTCACACGGCCGTGTCGTGTCCCTCCTCGGTTTACTGGCGTGCGTCGCTGCTCCCTCCTCCGCTCAGGAGATGACGGTCGAGGACTACGCGCCCCGGTCGACGCTCGTGGTCCCCGGGCAGCCGGTGACACGGGCTCGATTCCCCTTTGTGGACATCCACGGACATCAGCGGGCGACGAGGATGTCTGCGGAGGATATCGACCGACTCGTGGGCGAGATGGACGAACTGAACATGGCGGTGATGGTCAACCTGAGTGGTGGTTCGGGCGCGGCTCTAGAGGCGGGCATCGCTGCCATGGCCGGCCCACACCCGGGGCGGTTCGTCTTCTTTGCCAACGTCTCGTTCCAGGGCGTGGGAGAGGCTGGATGGGGGGAGCGGGCTGCTGCACAGCTCGAGGAGGACGTGGGGCACGGTGCGGTCGGCCTCAAGATCTTCAAAAACCTCGGCATGACCTCGCTTGATACCGACGGGGCTCGTATTCCGGTTGATGACCCGCGGCTCGATCCGATCTGGGCAAAGGCGGGCGAGCTCGGGATTCCCGTGCTGATCCATTCAGGTGACCCTGCCGAATTCTGGCAGCCCTTCGATGAGCACAACGAGCGCTGGTTGGAGCTGAAGCTGCGGCCGCGAAGGATTCGGCCCTCGGACGCGTTTCCACCCTTCGAGCAGATCATGGAGGAGCAGCGGAATCTCTTTCGGCGCCACAGCGACACAAAGTTCATCAGCGCGCACATCCACTGGATGGGACAGGACCTGGCGCGACTGGGGACGATTCTCGACGAGATCCCGAATATGTACGTTGGGCTAGGTGCCGTAATTTATGAGCTTGGACGCCAGCCGAGATTTGCGCGCGAGTGGTTTGAGAAGTACCAGGACCGCGTACTCATGGGGAAGGATTCCTACAACCAGGAAGAATTTTATACCTACTTCCGCGTGTTCGAGTCTGAGGATGAATACTTTCCCTACTACCGGAAGTACCACGCGTTCTGGCGTATGTATGGCATTGGGCTTTCGGATGAAGTGCTCAGAAAGATCTACTTTGAGAACGCCCTCGCAATCGTCCCTGGGCTCGATCCCACGCTGTTCACCACGCGGTGAGTGACGCCCCGTCGGGTGAGGGTGACACAGTAGTCGTTGCCCGCTTTCGCTACCGGCATGAGGGTGAGTTCGCAAAGGGATTCCTCGACGATGCCGGGATCGACTCGGGGCTGTTCCTGGACGATGGGGGTGGTATCGACCCTGCCTTGATCTTCATTGTGCCGGCTCGGCTCGTGGTTAGGGTGGAGGACCAGGAGGAAGCCAGGAACGTACTCACCGTGGCGGGTTTCGACCTCGAGGTCTGAGTTGGCTCCGTTTCTTCCCTCGGTCATTCGAGCTGCACTCATGGCGTGGTTGGTTATTCATGGCGCGGTAGCGGCTATGGGTGGCATGGCCGAATCCACCGGCATCGAGGTAGACCCGCGCGCGTTGCACAACATCATCTGGATCACCGGTGTTGCCGGTCTCGTTGCACTCGTCGAAATCCGCCGCCAACGTCCGCAGGTGCTGCTGGGGAATCTCGGGATTCCCTGGACTCGGCTCTGGGGAGCGAGCCTCGGAGCGGTACTCGCGGCAGAGGGTTTACTCCAGGTTACCCTCGTCATGCTGTTCCGTGGCTGACCCGGTGTTCGCGGCACAGTCGATGGGTCGCTGGTTCCGACGGATCGAGGTGGTTCATTCGGCCAGTATCTGGTGCCGCCCCGGCCAGGTAACCGTGCTCCTCGGTCGAAATGGAGCGGGCAAGTCGACGTTGCTCAAGATGGCAACTGGATGGCTCAGGCCTGACTACGGCGTCGTGAAGCTCGGCGATGAGGCATGGGAACGGCCGAAACCCGCAGAACTCGGACGCCGTGGAGTATTCTATCTTCCAGCCGAGGGCCTGCTTTCCCGCGCACATCAGGTGCGGCCTCAGCTGAACCAGGTGGCGCGATCCCTGGGAGTTTCGATTGAGAGGGTAGAGGCCGTTGCGGCTCAACTCGACATACAATCGGCCCTCGACCGCGCGATGTGGACGCTCTCGGGTGGCGAGCTGAGGCGGGCCGACGTTGCGGCAGCGCTGATCGCCCAGCCCCGCTACCTGCTAGCCGATGAGCCACTTGGGGGCATCACCCCAAAGGACCGGGAGCTGGTGAGGGCCGCTATCCGACAGTTGGCCGCCGCGGGGGCCGGGGTGTTGGTCACCGGACACGATGTTGCGCCGCTCATGGATCTCGCAGACAACGTGGTCTGGATGACGGGGGGGACCACGCACGACCTCGGGACCCCCGAGGCCGCGCGCGGGCACGATCAGTTTCGGCGTGAATACCTCGGCCCCTCGGTGTTCTAGGGCGTGAGGGATGGTGAGTAATTCGTGAGGAACTCCAGAAACATGCTGACCTCCACCATGTCTTTTCCGGTAAACGCGATTGTGTGTGCGTCTACGCGATCCACAATGGGAAGGTAGGCCAGGACCTCTGCGGGCATGTAGTTCTTGAAGGTCACCTCGACGAGGATTGGACCGTCGAGGCGGTAGGGTTCGAAGTCCGCGAGCCGACCGAGGGCCGCGGTGACCTTCTCGGCGATCAATGCCGTGGCCGCCTTCGGGAGGAGGGTGGTGGCGGAGTGGAAACCGAGGGCCTGCTTGACCACGGCACCCTCCAGCTCCCCGAGAAGCGCACGTGCCTCATCTACGATCGCATCGTCGCCCGAAAGCATCACGATCGGGACGCCAAAATGGCCTGCGATCGCGGCATTGATGCCTGCCTCCGGCATGGCGACGCCGTTGAGGCGTACGGCCGCGAGGTTTGCAGAGGACATCGTATGGGCGCGGACCCCCCGCGGGTTGGTGGTGCTCGCGTGGTATCCGATGAAGATGGCGGCATCGAAGGTTTCGTCGATCCCCTGCATCATCATGAGTGGCCGCGGCCACGAGCGGACGACCATGATGTCCTGGGGGAGCGCCTCCAGCAGGAGGTTCTCTCCGTTTCCGTGGGAGTCGCTCACCAGGATCTCTGTAGCGCCGGCTTCTCGTGCGGCGTCGATCGCGGCGTTCACCTCGGCGGTCATGAAGCCCCGAAAGCGGGTGTACTCGAAGCCGGCCGGCCCGAGTTGGTCCGCGGTGACCACGCCGGCGATTCCCTCCATGTCTGCCGAGATGTAGACCTTGAGGCCGCGGCTCTGACCCTGTGCGGGGACGGCGAGTGCGAGGAGGAGCGAGAGGAGCAGTCCAGGACGAACCATCGTCTGGATGGAATGGATGTTCATCGGGAATTCCTTGCTGGGGTCATTCTGCGTGCATCACGAGTATGTGTGCATCAAGGGCTCTGGGTGCTTCACGAGCATGGGCTAGATCGCCACTGCCCTGAAGCGGCGAAAGATCTCGGCGACGGGCAGGACCTCGGTGATGCCGGCGACACTCTTGCCTGCCTGCCAATATTTCCCCTGGTCCGCTTCGGTGCCCGAGGCCTTCTTCAGTTTCGAGAGTGACCGGAGTGCGTAGATGGTCCGCATCCAGTGCTTGGTCTTTCGGCCACGAAGCATCCAGCGGGCGAAGGGTCCTGCGCTTAGCCCGAGCCGCTGCACATAGGGCGTATTCAACACCGCAACGGGGACGCCGGTGAGTCGTTCGGTGTGAACGATGTCGTCCTCCACCGCGCGTGCTATTGCGGCCTTGTAGGCCTGGCTCGCAGTGCACTCGGTGCTCGCGATGAATCGGGTGCCCATCTGGACGCCCGCGTAGCCCATGGACAGAGCGTGGCGATAGTCCTTGGGACTGCCGATACCTCCCGCGCAGACCACCGGGAGCTCGAGATCGCCGACCTCATCGAGGAGGGCTTCTACGGAGCGCTCGCCGGGGTGCCCACCGGCCCGGCGGTTGACCGCGATAAGGCCGTGCACCCCGGACTCAACGCTCTTCAGGGCCCACCGTCGCTCGGTGACGTCGTGGTAGACCACCCCACCGTGGGGCTCGACCATCCGAACTACCCAGTCCGGTTTGCCCAGTGAGGTGACGAAGAACCGCACGCCCTCTTCCAGAGCCACCTCGATCCAAGCCTCCATCCGCTTTCGATAGGTAGCCGAGGACTGTTCGATCAGCGCGTTCATCCCGATGGGACGATCGGTCAGCGCACGAATCTTCCTCAGACCCTCCCTGAACCCCAGCCCGTTTACGTAGGTCAGGGTGATAGGCTGAACGATCCCAATCCCGCCCGCCTCCGACGCCGCGGCAACCAGTTCGGGGTTCGAGCAGGGGTACATCGCGCCACAGATGATCGGGACTTCGATTCCTGCATGTCGGGTCAGGGCCGTGGGGTCCGAAGGAGATCCAGTCATCGGGGTGCGAGCCTCCATCGGACCTGGGTCCGAGACACGACGTCGGCATCTCCATCCACGACCTCAGCGACAACCCAGAATTCGGAGGGCTCTGTGACGGTTGGGACGGCGCAGCGGCACTCAGCGATGAGGGTGCCGCGGGCCTTCTTGAGGAACTCGGTTCGGATCTCAGTGACGATGCCCCTTACGCTTGGGGGTAGCCCGGTCAGCATGGCAAGGCCACTGGTGAGCTCGCCGGCATTCACCTGGGCGACGGCGTGGACCGAACGGAGGTGATTCCTCAGACGGCGCCGGTCCCTCAGGCGGACGCGGCAATGACCCGGCTCGAGGTGGTCCACCTGAGCCCCAAGGGAGCCGCTGTACGGTACCATCAGGCCAAGACCACGACTAAAGAGCCAGCGGCCCGCATACGTCGATCGCAACTTGCCCCAGAAAGAAAGCAGGCGGATGCCAGGAGAATCGTTATCAACGGCCATGAAACATCTCAGATCTCAAGAGCGCGTGACCGGAGAAGCGAAGATCGACGCATGAAGGATGGATTCTGGGATCTCCAACCGAATTCGGATAGACCCGCGCTCCACTTGAGTAGATATGACCAGTGGGCGAGTTTCCATGCTTTGGGGAGGATTCATGTTCCGGTACCTGATGGCAGGACTCACCGTGATGGGGGCGAGCGTGGCCCCGGTGGGTGCGCAGCAGCATTCAGAGTCGGAGCAAGCCGTGCTTGCAGTGGTTCACCAGCTCTTCGATGGGATGCGGACCAAGGACGAAGCCCTTCTACGGGGTGCGCTCACGGCCGAATTCGGGCTTGTCAGCACGGGTACTCGCGACGGACAGCCGGTGACGTCGGTCACACCCGGCGACCAGTTCATCAGGTCGGTCCTGGGTGCGGAGGCGGAGCTGGACGAGCAGATCTGGAACCCGGTAGTCCAGATGAGGGATAACCTCGCGACCGTCTGGGTGGACTATGCATTCTACATCGACGGTGAGTTCAGCCACTGCGGGGCCGATGCATTCCAGCTGTTTCGTTCGTTCGAGGGCTGGAAGATCTTCCAGATCGCGGACACCCGGCAGCGTGAAGGCTGCGAAGATCCGCCGGGCCATTAGGGTAGCTCTCCAGAAAACTGGTAGGGACCAGATTATTCGATGAACGTCGTCCGTCAAATGGTCCCCACCATGCCGGATTTCCGGCAGATGGTGAGGCTTGCGTTCCCCGTGGCTGTGGTTCAGGTCGGCCTGATGTTCATGGGGGTTGTGGACACGATCATGGTGGGGCACGTCTCCGCCCTCGATCTCGGGGCCGTAGGCCTCGGCAATATGTACTTCTTTACCATGTCGGTCTTTGGGATGGGGGTACTGTTTGCCCTGGACCCCGTCATCTCTCAGGCGTATGGAGCGGGAGACACGGAGGCCATTGCAAGGGCCGTCCAGCGCGGCGGAATTCTCGCCCT
>JAZDDA010000024.1:0-11340 GCA_036679625.1 Gemmatimonadota bacterium
GGGATCGTACGTGGATGGAACCACGAAAACGTATGGAAACTCGGTGCCGCCAGCTCCAGTGCGCTCGCCGTCGATGCGCCCCGTAGGGACATCATCATTGTACAGCGCTCCAGCGTTCAGCTGGGCATAGGCGTCGGCAAAGCTCAGTTCGGCGCCTTCCTGGGCCGCCGCCGCGCGCGGTATGCACACGGCGACGATCAGAAGGACGCTGGCGAATCTCTTCACTCCCGGACCCTACATTCCGCCGTGCAGCTCAACCGGCGAAATGATCATATCGATGTTGTGGTTGAGCCGAAGCCCGTAGTTGCCGTCTGTGTACAGATCGGCTGTCGGAGCCCGGTACACCTCGATTCCGTTCACCATGAAGATCACGTTCTCGGCGCCGACCTCGACGGACATCACGTTCGTCGCCTCACCGTCGTCGGTGTCGGTGTCGATCGCCGCGTTTACCTCCCAGCGGGGCGAGATATTCGCGGTCTCCTCTCCCGTGCGCGTCTTCACCAGGTAGTTGCCATCGCCACGGACCAGGAAGTAGGTATAAACCTGTCCCTCACCCAGAATGTCGGCCCCACCGAAGATGAGTCCCGCGCCGTGCGCATGACCCTTGGAGCTCGTCTGCGTGACCGTGCTCGAGATCGTGTACGTGCCCGTGGCAACGTCACCGGGCTTGTAGAACACGAAGGCAGGCCCGACGCTGATGGCGTACATGCCGTCTTTGATCTCGAACCGAATGTTGTCCATCGGTCGATCCTGGTCGGTGCGGGCCTCGAACCCCGCTGGCAGGACACCACCACCCGTAACATCCCGATCCGCATCCATCTCCATCTCTTCTTGCGCCGCCAACGGCGTCACAGCCAGCATCATGGCCAGCACCAATCCATTCCGACCCATCATGATTACGCTTCCGCCAAAGGTCTCTCATACCTCGCGTCCAACGTCTGAACACGACTTCTTCCATGCTGGAAGATTACGAGGATGGTAGCTTGGTATCCCAAATTCAAGCATGAGATCCCTCGGTGGCCGAATCCGCACCATCCGATCCCCGGCTCCTCGACTCTCGCTCAACCCTGCCCAATGCGGCCTTCAACAGAATCGGACCACCGAGGATGTTGCCAATGATCACCGCGGTCCCCAGGGCAACCACACCTGCACCGATCGCCGGGTAGGTCTCTTCGATAAGGAGGAGGAGCCCGAGCGTCACGCCCCCCTGCGAGATGAGGCCCTTCCATGCCCCCCTCTGGATCGCCGGGGCAGCCCCTGCCCTCCTGAGGCCCCAGCCTGCCCCGAACCGAGTCAGGAAGAACCGCGCACCGAACACGAGGACTGCGGCGAGCCAGAACTCACGGACAGCCAGCAGGTCGAGGCTCGCACCCGCTACCACGAAGAAGAACGCGAAGATCACCACAGCCACCTGCTCGATCCCGTGGATCATGTGGTCCCCTGCGTCGGAGAGGTTTTCGATGGTGAACCCCGCGGCCACCGCCATCAGGAGCAGCTCAACCCCCAGACGGTCGGCCAGGACGACCATTACGTAGGCGAAGAGGAAGATCATGAACGGGGGCCTCGGCTCGTCGGAGCCCTCGAGGTACTTCGAGAACACCCAGCCGAGCGCCGCACCGGCAACCAGGGCCCCGCCCACATGCTGTAGAAGCTCAACCAGGACGTGCGCGCTCAGGTGGACGCCGGGATCGAACAAGGGTCCCACCAACGAGAGCGTGAGGGTAAAGAGCACGATCACGAACACGTCCTTCACGATCGTGATCCCCAGAACGACGTCGGTAAAGGGGCCCTTCACCCCGGCTTCCTCGATCACCGCGACCGTCAGATCGGGCGAGGAATTCGCGGCCCAGATCCCGAGCAGAAGTCCGACCCCGAGCGTGGTCTGGATCGGGGCGTCCGCCAGAAAGGGGACCAGTGGGCGGATGAGCATCATCAGGAGCACGATCCCGAGCCACACGATGAGCGTGATCGCGAACGTCGAGGTGAGGATGCTGCGCGCCTGGGGTCTCAGCGCCGCGACCTTCAGCTCCCCACCCGCGAGCAGGGCGATCAACGCCAGGGCGAACTCGTCGATCAGGCGAAGATCCTCCACCGTCTCGACGCCGATCAGCCCCAACACCGAAGGCCCCGCAACGATTCCAACAATCAGGTACCCGGTAAGGCGGGGGAGCCCAACGCTCGCCGCGAGCCCGCCCGCCACGTTGGCGATCAGCAGGACGAACCCGATCAGGATGGCCAGCTCCGCCCCCTCGAACGCGGGTGGCGTCGTCGCCGAGGCCACGAACGCGATCCCGAAGAGGAGGACGAGCGATACGCTGAAGGTCAGGAGTCGGGTCACGAAGGCTCCACGCGTGGCCTCGGGTAGTGGACGAAGGACCGGGTTCGAAGGCATTGTGGGGACTCGTCGGCCATTTACCAAGAGGAGTGAGAGTGAGACGCCCGACCACCTTCCAGTCCAGAGTGTATGCCACGGTGCGGCTGATCCCGCCCGGGTGCGTGCTCAGCTACGGAGAGGTCGCCGAGCTCGTCGGGCATCCCCGGTCCGCGCGGGCGGTAGGAGGGGCGCTTGCCCACACACCCGAGGGACTCGAGCTGCCGTGGTGGCGTGTCGTCAGCGGTCGCGGAGTGATCTCTACCCCCAACATCCACCACACGGCCAACGTCCAGCGTGCGCTGCTCGAGGATGAGGGGATCGCATTCTCCCCCGGTGGGAGCTTAGACTGGGACCGGTTCGGATGGACCCCCGACGCTGAAGCCGTAGCCAAAACGCTGGAGACACTCCGTACATGAATCACCTCGCAACAGCGATCGGACTCTTCCTCGGTCTCGCGGTCGGGCTCCTGGCCGCCGGCACCGACATCGCGGCGCTCGACTCGTTCACCGCTGGAGTCGCCCCCCTCGGCACGCTCTTCATCAATGCGGTCCGCATGGTTGTGATCCCGCTGGTGACGACCACCGTCTTCGTCGCGGTTGCTCGCCTGGGGGACCCCAGGAAGGTCGGTAAGCTCGGAGGCTCGGCGCTGGCGTTCTTCTTTGGCACCGCCATCCCGGCCGTATTGATGGGCGTGCTGTTCATGAAGGGGGCACTCCGGATCTGGCCGGTGACGGCCCAGGTCGCCCTCAATGGCGAGCCGCCAGCCCAGCTGCCCAGCCTCGTCGACTTCTTCGTGAGCCTTGTCCCCGCCAACCCCTTTGCCGCGCTCGCCAACGGATCCCTGCTGCCGATTCTGATCTTTACGGTCGTCATGGCCCTTGGCGCCGGGATGCTTCCCAACGAGGGGCGGCAGCGTCTGATCACACTCGCCGACGACATCAGCACGGTGTTCGTTCACATCATCAACTGGGTCTTGTGGACCGCCCCCGTGGGCGTGTTCGCTCTAGCCGCGCCGGTGATGGCACGCATGGGACTGGGGCTGCTTCAGAGCCTGCTCGTCTTCGTCGGGACGGTCGCGGTGGGGGTATGGATTTTCATGATCATCTTCTACCTCCCAGCCATCAAGATCTTCGGCAAGATGAGCCCGATGCGCTTCATCAGGGGAGTCGTGGGCACCTACACGCTAGGGTTCTCGACCACCAGCTCCATCGCGGCCTTCCCCGCGATGTTCAAAGACGCTGAGGGGTTGGGAGTTTCCCCAGAGGTGTCGTCGCTGGTCCTGCCGCTGGGCGCCTCGGTGAATCGGGCCGGAAGCGCACTGTTTCAGGCAGCGGCGGTCGTCTTTCTGGCCGCCCTCTCGGGCGTGACGCTCTCGCCAGGGGCGTTGGCGAGCGCCGGAGTGGTGGTCTTTCTGGTTTCGATGACGGTGCCGCCCGTCCCCTCTGCGAGCATCGTCACCCTCGCGCCGGCACTCGAAGCCGCGGGCGTCCCGCTAACGGGGCTCGCCATCCTGCTGGGGATCGACCGGATTCCGGACATGTTCCGGAGCGCGACGAACATCACCGGGCACGTCGCAGGTGCGGTAATCGTGGACGGCCTGATGCGTGAGGGTGAGGAGTCGGTCGATACCGAGCCCAAGCGGGGCTAGGAATCCTCGTCCGCACTCGGGCCGAACATCGCAGGAACCGGCACGTCCAACATGCGCAGGTAGACACCCAGTTGGGCGCGGTGATGGACGAGGTGACTCGTGCCCAACCTCCTGAAGATCGCTGCCTTGGTCCCACCGAAGATCACGTCGTCACCAGCGGTCAGCGCCCAGTTGTCTTCAAAGCCGGCGTCCTCAAAGGCTGCGAGCGCTCCGTGCAGCTCAGCCACCTTGGTGTCCCACGCCTCGAGCACGCCGGCAACCGAGGTGGCTTCCACGGAGGGCGGGCGGGGACCGGCCATGTCGAACCCCTCGGTCGTCAGGATCATCCCCTGCCACCCGGGGATGTTGGTGATGTGGTTGGCCAGGGCACCGAGTGTCATCGACTTTTCGTGTGGCGCCCACTCGAACTGATCTTCCGGAAGCCGCTCCAACGCCTTTCGGGTACTCGCGAACTCAGTTTCCAGGTCTCCAAACACTGTATCTCGGCTGGATATCGTCATGTGTCCCTGCTCCGGTCCATGAAACGTGGCGCCGACCCGTTGGCCGGCTGTTACATCCGCTACTCGAACACAATGGGAGGCCGCCCCCGTTCGCGCAGCATCTCGTTGAGCGCCGCCAGCTCTTCGGCGAAGAAACGCTGCACCCCCGCGCTCGCAGCCTCGAGTCGCTCGCTGAGCAGCGCGTGAACCTCTAGTTGGGCGGCGGTCGGCGCAAAGTCCGAGCCCTTCCCGCCCACATCAGAGGCCAGCGCGCTCATGCGCCCGTAGAGCTTCATCGGGTTCCGGAACGAGTCCTCGCGGGCCCCTGTGAGATGAACATCCACAAGGGCGTTCTCCACCTCTATGGCAACCTCAACAACGCGGTGTCCCTCGGCCACGACGTCCCGCGCCTCAGGGTCACGCGCCAACGCCCCCGTCACGTCGCCCAGCTGACGTCGCGCCCACTCCATCTGGTCGATGAGCCCCGTAATCTCGTCGATCTGCTCGCTCATCCTGAGCGAGAGCGCCACCTGCTCGGCGATGTCGGCGGCCGAACCCGTCGAGTACGGATCCTTCAGCACGTCGAGCGAGCGTGTGAACTCCTGCTCACCGATCTTCACTCGCACGGTGTACACGCCGGGAACAGCCAGCGGGCCACGGTGCCCTCGCTGGAGGTCGAGATCCCAGGTGTATACCACCCGGTCGCCCTCCTGCCCAATGAGCTCCACCCATGGACTGTTCGGCGGATCGTTCCGGAACCGCGGAAGCCTGGGCGACGGGTGCCGGAGGTCCCACCACACGCGGTTCATCCCCGCCCGACTTCGCGCGCTAAGCGTCCGGATCTCGGTTCCCGCCGCGTCTTCGATCGTGATGCTCACACGCTCGGTCGTGTCGGCCAGGAAGTAGTTGATGTCCGCCCCGTACGTCGGATCGCGCCCGGTCGACATCGATCCCTCGCTCTTGATGCTCAGGACGGGCTGAAACCGGTATGCGGGCCGCACCTCGAAGACGGTGTTCTCCGCGAGCGTCGCTTCATTGAGGGCACGCAGCGGGGATATATCGTCGAGGATGTAGAAGCCCCGCCCGTACGTCGCCACCACCAGGTCGTCGAACCGCTCCTGCAGCGTGAGCCAATAGACCGGAGCCGGCGGCATGTTGAGCCGCAGCTTGGCCCAGTTGTCGCCGTCGTCCAGGCTCATCCACACCGAGTTGTCGGTCCCGGCAAAGAGCATTCCGGGCCGCTTCGTGTCTTCGCGTACCACATGCACAAACGAGTGCGGCGAAGCCGGGATCCCGTCGCTGATCTTCGTCCAGTGTTCGCCAAAGTCTTCGGTCTTGTAGATGTACGGCGCAAAGTCGCCCATCTGATGCAGATCCACCGAGACGTACGCCGTGCCCGCGTCGTACCGAGAGGGCTCCAGGTTGGCGATCGTGCCCCACGGCGGAGCGGGCAGGTTGTCGGTCACGTTCGTCCACGAGGCGCCGTCATCGCGAGTGAGCTGCACCTGACCGTCGTTCGTTCCAACCCAGATTATTCCCGCCTGGACCGGAGATTCCGCGATGCCGAACAGCACTGCTCCGTCGAAAGTCATCAGGTTGTCGATGGCCACGCCCCCGGAGCTCAGCTGGTGGGTCTTGTCGTTGAGCGTGAGGTCGGGGCTTATCTCCTCCCACGTCTGCCCACCATCCCGCGTGCGGTGAAGATGCTGGCTGCCGGCGTATACGGTGTTGTGATCGTGGGGAGAGATGTGCAGCGGAAAGTTCCAGTGCCAACGATACTTCAGCTGAGCCGGCTCCCACCCGTAGGAGGCCTCCGGCCAGACGCGCACGTTCCGCACCTGTCCGCTGCGTCCGTCGTAGATCTCGAGACCGCCGTCGTAGCAACCGGACCAGATGATGTTGTGATCGGTCGGATCAGGCTGGGCGAACCCCGACTCGCACCCCCCCACATCCTTCCACATCCCGAGCGGGATCGAGCCCGTGCGGGAGTTTGAGGGCCCTTTGTAGGAGTACCCGTCCTGGCGGTTGCCGTAGACGTTGTACGGCACCTCGTCATCCACGGCCACGTGATACATCTGAGCCACCGGTAGCCGGTGATGCCTGAACGACTGGCCGTCGAGGCTCACGTTTGTGTTGCCGACGTCGTCCCCAACCATGATCCGCTTGGGGTTGGTGGGGTCGATCCATATGTCGTGGGTGTCTCCCCCGCCCCGCGGCGGGTTGGGCACCAACGTGCGGCCCCCATCCACCGACATGCTGAAGCGCACCGAGATGAAGTAGATCTTGTCGGCGTTCTCCGGATCGACACCGATGCGCGTGTAGTAGGGGGCGCGCTCGTTCATCGTGTGGTTGGTGGAGACGTGCGTCCAGCTCGCGCCGTAGTCGTCGGACCGGTAGAAGCGGGGCGCGTCTTCTTCGGTGAGCACGTACACGCGGCCGGGATCGCTCGGTGCCACCTCCACCGCGATCTTGCCGAGAGTCTGGTCGTTGTCCGCTGGAAGCCCACGCCCTACGCCGGACAGCCGCTCCCAGCTGTCTCCGCCATCCATCGAGCGCCACACCCCACCGTCGGGCCCACCGGAGTTCAGCCCCCAGGTGTTGATGTCCAGATCCCAAAACGAGGCAAAGATGATGCGCGGGTTGTTCGGGTCGAGGGCGAGGTCGATGCACCCCGAATCGTCGCTGATGTGCAGCACCAGCTCCCAGCTCTCGCCCCCGTCCTGCGTGCGGTAGACCCCGCGCTCGGGCTGCGGGCCGTATGCGTGCCCCAGAGCGCACGCGAAGACCACGTCCGGATCGCGCGGGTCCACCCGAATGCGCCCGATGCGCCCCGTGCGCTCCAGCCCCATGCGGCGAAACGTCCCCCCCGCATCGGTCGACCGGTAGATGCCGTCGCCCATCGCGTGTGCCGGACGGATCAGAAAGGTCTCGCCGGTGCCGACCCAGATGACGTTGGGGTCCGAGGGCGCCATGGCGAGCGCAGAGACCGACGACACCTCCTGGTCGTCGAAGATCGGGCGCCACGTGACGCCGGCGTCCACCGTCTTCCACAACCCACCCGAGGCAGCCCCGGAGTACATCACCAGATCGTTCCCCGGCTCGCCCATCACCGCGCTGACCCGGTTGCCGTCGGGACCGATGAAGCGGTAGCGAAGCGAGGTGAGCAGCGACGGATCGACCTCCTGAGCGGCTCCGACGCTCGGCGACGCCATACCCACTGCCCCGAGTGCAGCTGCTGTAAAGAAGAATCTCTTGGCCACACGAGTCAGGTACATCACCACGCCCACCTTCCGGGGTTCGACAGTCGAGTTCGCAGCGCCGTCCACTCTACCGGCGTCGGGGAGTGCAAATGGGCGTCGACGTACTCACCCGTCAAGAGTCGATTCCCTCGTTCGGTCAGCCCCGGGCGAAGCAGACGATGGGCCTCAATGCACTCCGAGCTCGCGCGACGTCTTCCATGAACCAACGGGTGTAGACCCAGATCTGGGCGCAATGAGGATAGAGCTCCACTCGGTAGAGATCCCTCATGTCGTAGGAGCGAAGCTCCTCGAGTCCTCCAACGGTCTCCCACTCATCCACAAAAATCTTGAGAGTCACCGGGCGATTCCGAATCAGCACACACGTGCCGGGAAACACCTCCTTGTCCAGATCGAGCTCGCCCGGGCAAGGAATGAAGCGGAAGGAAGGGTCGCGTCGGGCCAGGAAGTCGGCCGCGTCCCGTGCGGGGCTCGTGCGCAGCTCCCGCTCCACGTAGGCGGACGAGGCGTAGGGCGTGGCGTTGTTTCGCCTTTCCAGGCGATCCAGTCGCACTTTTATCCCTTCGATCAAGAGGGGCCTGGGGCGCATTGTGATCGTGACGAAGACACCGCCCCACACGTCGAGCTCCCGCACCACGTCGACGTATCCCAGCCGACTGGCATTCAGGCGAACGCGTCCCGAGGTCTCGCGTGGCAATACGAAGCGACCGAGGGAGTCACTGAGCGTACCGCCCCTCGTTCCGAGCACCTCGATGAGTACCTCCGCAATCGGAGTCCCGGTCTCGAGCTCGATCACCTGGCCACTTACCCGCGGCGGCGGTTTCTGCCCTGACAACGAGACGGGAGGGGCAAGAGCCGCGATCAACAGCAAGGGTGCCATCCGCCACCGTCCGTGACGATTCATCCACGCCTCCTCGAATCCCCGACCTCGTGCGCGCTAACCGGTTAGACCGGAGCGCGACCCAGGCGGTCCAAGAACCCACGCACACCTCACCCCTGAGCAGTACCACGTTGGGGTGAGCGGCCGTGGGCCGCCAGAGAAAAATCTCGAACGGGAGAGTGCGCTCCCTACGCGCCGCGGCTCAGGCCGATCTTCACGAACTGCGGCTCGCAGTGCGCCGCCGCCAGGTTGTGCTGCGTACCTCCCTGGAGCACGAGGCGGGTGGCCCCGGCGCACCCACTCGTCAAGAGCCGATGCTATCAACCCCGCGCCTGGCAAACGATGGGCCTCAACGCACTCCGAGCTCGCGCTACGTCTTCCATGAACCAGCGGGTATAGACCCAAATCTGAGCGCAACTACGATAGAGCTCGACTCGGTAAAGATCCCTCACGGAGTAGGAGCGAAGCTCTTCGAGTCCGCCAACGGTTTCCCACTCATCCACAAAAACCTGAAGAGTCGCCGCGCGACCCCGACTCAGCACACAGTTGCCGGGAAAGAGCTGCCTGTCGAAAAAAGGCTCGCCCTGGCATGGGACTAATCGGAAGGAAGGATCGCGCCGGGCAATGAAGTCGGCCGCGTCCCATGCAGGGCTCATGCGCAGTTCCCGCTCGACGAAGGCCGTGGATGAATAGGGAGTGGACCTGCTTCGCCTCTCGAGGCGGTCCAGCCGCACTCTTATCCCCTCGATCAAGACCGGCTTGGGGCGCATCGTGATCGTCAGGAATGCGTCACCCCCCAGGTCTAACTCCCGCACCACGTCGACGTATCCCAGCCGACTGGCATTCAGGCGAACGCGCCCCGAGGTCTCCGGTGGTAACACGAAGCGCCCGAATGAGTCACTGAGCACACCCCCTGGTGTACCGAGGACCTCGATCAGGACCTGCCCAACCGGGGTCCCGGTCTCGAACTCGATCACCTGGCCACTTACCCGCACCGGCGTATTCTGCCCGGACAATGCGGCCACATGCGCCAATGCTACGATCAACAGGGCCGGTGTCGTCCGCCAACGACTGAAAACGTACATTTTCACCCTCCTCTGAGTCCGACCCCCGGGCCGCAGGCCAATCCAACGAGAACGGCCTCCTAGGGTCTCAAAGACTATAACACTACCCCAAGGTAAGTATCATACTGGTGCGAACAGGCCCGTTTCGCCAGCAAAACACCGGAAGCGGGAGAGTGCGTCCCCTATGCGCCACGGCTCAGGCCAATCTGAACCAACTGCGGCTCGCAGTGCGCCGCCGCCATGAGGTCAACGCCGCGCCCGGCGAGTTCCTGCTCGATCAGGCCGGTGACCTCTTCCCTCTCTACGAATCCGTCCTGGAAGCGCTTCAGGAAGTGGTGGATCGTCTCGACGCGGATCTTGATCGAGCCGGTAGGCCTGTTCTCGTCGAGATCCTTGAAGCTGAAGTACGGAGTGCCCGCCTGTTCGACGATGCCCTCGATGACGGCGAATATCGGCGCGTCGTGACCGCACCTGAAGCTGGTGATCTCCATCGCGATAAGGCTCGGATGGCGCGCGGCAAACTTCGCTGCCCACAGCTTCCAGTTGGAGTTCTCGCTATACGCGTTCTTCCACACATCCGCGATGTCCATCGGGTTCTCGATGACTCCAGCGCGCACCTCGTCGCCAAACAGGCGCTCAAGAAGATCCTCGTCCAGCGGGAGGCTCGCAGGCGTGAAGATCGGATACCCGAGCTTCTGGAACTCGACCAGGATCTCGTGGTTGATCCCGTGGTCCGCGTGGTAGGGTCGACCCAACAGCACGATGCCAAGGCGATTTTCCCGCTCGAGCCGATCGAGCTCCACTCGGGTCTGGGAACGGAGCCCCTCACTGAAGGCGGCCAGCGCCTCGAATCCCGCCTCGACAGCCCGCCGGTTCTCTGCCGCCGAGAGCCCCAGGACATCCCTGAAGTCGTTGTACATCTGCCGCTCGAAGAGCTCGCGCTGTCCGATGTTCACGAAGGTGTTGATAAAGCGGATGCCCTTCTTGGCGAAGGTATCCTCCTCTTTGGTGAAGGCGGCCTTCGTCGCCTCGGGGGTGGCGGTGATCGTAGGACAGATGCGATGGCCGATCGCACTCACCATCTCCGAGGGCACGTCGTCGATCATCGGGAAGAAGATGACGTCCAGTGGCCTCTTTGCGTGCTTTACCTGCAGCAGGTTGTGCATGTGCGGGATGGCGACCTTGCTGGGGAAGCAGGGATCGATAGCACCCCGCTTTGCGCCTTCCTTGTACAGCGTCGGCGAGGTGAAGTCAGAGAATACGACGTTGCGCGACAAGACACCCAGACTCTCGAAGTAGCTCCGGAACAACGGTGCCATCGAGTACATGGAGAGCACCCGCGGCATACCGATGCGCAACTCAGCCCGACCCTCGAGGAGCTGTGCCCTCCTGCGTTGTGCAGAGGTAAAGGTGAGCGAGGGAGCGGAGTCGGCTACGACGTTGGGAGAGTAACTCCGGAACGCCCGCTGGGCCGCCACATCCACCAGGTTGGGCGTATCGTCGGTCGTGGCCTCGAGTTGGTCCTTGATGACCCGCATGGCGTCGACGCTCTCCACGAGCCCCTTCTCACACGAGTTGCCGACGATAAGCCGACGGGTGCCCTCGGGACGCGGAACCTTCGAGGGCGGCAGGCTTCCA
>JAZDDA010000025.1:0-5249 GCA_036679625.1 Gemmatimonadota bacterium
GCTAGCAAAACACCCGCTTCCGCTTTCGCCTTGTTCTAAGCCGTCAACTGCTCGAAGTCAGTTCGATGAAGCGGGGGAATTCGAGGTCATCCATCCGTTCCACCCGTTGCTCGGCCAGCGTTTCGAGCTACTGACCCGCCATGTGAACTGGGGCGAGGACCGTGTCATGTACCGCGACGAGGAAGGACGGGTGCGTTCGCTTCCAGCGTCTTGGACCACAGCCGCTGCGGTGGATCCGTACGTAGTACTCTCGGCGGGCCGCTCCCTTCTGCACCTGCGGGATCTTCTTGCGCTGGCGGATACCGTGCGCGCGCAGCTTTCCGAGCGAGCATCCGAAGGTGCGGGAGGCGTAAAGTGATTTACGCCGGATACGTTAGGGTGATTATGCCGAAATACGACGCATATATATCCTGTACAGAGCGTGAGATACGGCTTGATAGATTGGTATATGGTCGATGGGCGTTCGGCATAAAGGGATTGACGTGGAATACTAATGGCGTAATCTTATTTACACGTATTGCAGATCTACACCACGAGACATCCCATGCCCTACGGATCGAAGTCCGACGACGACAAAACCAAGGTCCTGACAAGAAATCGTACGCTGAACCCGACGCCGGAACGGGTTGTGGACGAGCGCTTCTTAACCGGTGGGTTCTTCGATCCCCGCGATCTGGTTCAGGTGAAGTACGAGATGGTGCGGCGCGTGCAGGAAGAGGGGGCTCCAGTCAACGAAGTTGCCCAAGCGTTCGGCTTCTCGCGGCCAACCTTTTACCAGGCGCTCTATGCGCTACGAGAGCGGGGCCTCGCCGGATTGGTACCGAAGCGGCCGGGCCCGAGGGCGGCCCACAAGCTCACGCCGGAGATCATGACGTTCGTAGAGGAGCAACGGGCGGGGTCTTTGGTGCCCAACTTCGAAGAGTTGGCCAGGCTCATCGAGCAGCGCTTCGAATTATCCGTACATCCGCGGAGTATCGAGCGGGCGTTGGTGCGCCGGGAAAAAAAACAAAAACGCCGGGAGTCGAGTTAAGCACGCCCTCGAGAGCGGATCGGGACTGGGTGGGTCGCTACGAAGTGCTGCGAGCCCACGCCCTCGGCGAGACACCGATCAACGTTACCCCCTTGGGCGTGGTACTGCTTCGTCGCTACGGCCTGACGGCGTGGATGGTCGCCGAAGCTTCTGTCGTCTGCGCGGTGCCCGCTGTGGAGCCGGTAACGGGTATGGGTCCCGAGTGGCGAGGCCCGACCGAGACTCGCCGTGCTCGGTTCCCACTGCCACCGCCGCCGCAGTCCGAGCTGGTCGGCCTCCTGGCCAGCACCGCACTTCTCGTAGCGAGGGAGAGTTGGCGATGAATATGCATTCCAGAGCATCGAAGGTTACGGCGGATCATGTCCGGCGCGATGCCTACCTCTACGTTCGCCAGTCTTCACTGCACCAGGTGCTGGAGCACACGGAGAGCACGAAGCGCCAATATGGTCTGCGGGATCGAGCCATTGCTCTGGGTTGGCCCGCGGACCGCGTGGTGGTGATCGACGCGGACCAGGGTCAGTCAGCGGCTGGAGGCGTTGAGCGCAAGGGGTTCCAGCGACTCGTCGGAGATGTCGGGATGGGCCGGGCGGGGATTGTAATGGGGCTCGAGGTCTCGCGGCTCGCTCGCAATTCCATCGATTGGCATCGGCTGCTCGAGATTTGCGCCCTGACCGAGACGCTGATCCTCGATGAAGACGGAATCTACGATCCGAGCCACTTCAATGATCGTTTGCTACTCGGTCTCAAGGGAACGATGAGTGAGGCGGAGCTTCACATATTGCGTGCCCGCCTGCGCGGTGGCGTCATGAACAAGGCGCGGCGCGGCGAACTCAAGATGCCGCTGCCTACGGGGCTCGTCTACGATGAGCTGAACCAGGTGGTCCGAGATCCGGACGCCCAGGTCCAGGAATCTATTCGCGTATTCTTTGCGACCTTCAAACGCACGGGCACCGCGTCGGCCACCGTGAAGCAGTTTCGGGCCGATGGGCTCCTGATACCGACGCGCTTTCGCGCAGGGCCTCACAAGGGTGAGGTCGTGTTCCGATCTCTCGAGCACTCACGGGCTCTGCGGATTCTGCACAATCCTCGCTACGCGGGTGCCTTTGTTTTCGGTCGAACCCGGACTCGTCCGGCGCCAGAGGGAGGTACCCGCCAGCGGAAATTGGCCCGCGAGGATTGGGAGGTCCTGATCCCCAACGCCCACGAAGGCTACATCACCTGGGATGAGTACGAGGAAAACCTCCGGCGTCTACGAGAGAACGCCCAAGCCTTCGGCGGTGATCGCCGCCGCAGTCCACCCCGCGAAGGCCCGGCCCTTCTGCAGGGTCTCGTCATCTGCGGACGTTGCGGACTTCGCATGACGGTGCGCTATAACGTCTATCGCAGCGTCCAGTACCCAACCTATGTATGCCAAAGCAAGGGAATTCAACGTGGGGAGTCCCTCTGTCAACGGGTGCCGGGGACAGCGCTCGACAAAGCGATCGGTGAGCTGATTCTCGAGGCCGTCACTCCCCTCACCCTCGAGGTGGCCCTAGCCGTGGGCGACGAACTTCGCGCCCGAGTTGAGGAGGTCGATGCCCTGAGGCGCAAACACGTCGAGCGGGCCCACTACGACGCCCAACTCGCCGAGCGACGCTACCGCCGCGTAGATCCAGACCATCGTCTCGTAGCCGATGCTTTGGAGGCCGATTGGAACGAGAAACTACGTGCCCTTGCCGCAGCCCGAGAGACCTATGAGCGTCAACGGGACGAGGACCAGGGGCTGCTCGACGAGGGAAGACGGGCCGAGATCACGGCACTCGCAACCGACTTCCCTCGGCTCTGGATCGATCCCGCGACGCCCTGTAGGGAGAAGAAGCGCATGACGCGCCTGATTGTTGAGGATGTCACATTGCTCAGGGGTGACGAACTTTCCGCTCACGTGCGTTTCAGGGGCGGCGCGAGCCGCACGCTCACCCTTCCCCTGCCACGCGATCTGGGAGAGCTGCGACGCACTCTGCCCGCCGTGATCCGGCGAATTGACGAACTCTTGGACGATCACACCGAGGAGCAGGCAGCTCAGGTCCTGAACACCGAGGGTCTACAGACCGGATCAGGACTCCCCTTCGACGGCCAACGCGTCAATAGGGTCCGAAGGACCTACGGCCTCGAGACCCGCTACCAGCGCCTACGCAAGAGCGACCTTCTCACTCTGGAGGAAATGGCGACTCAGCTCGACGTCACAACTCAAACCGTAAAAATCTGGCGCGCCGCAGGCTTCCTCAAAGCTCATCCCTACAACGCCAAGAATCAGTGCCTATATGAGCCCCCGAGGCCCGATCACCCCAGGAAGCATACTTGGAAGGGACTGGCCGACTACCGCCAAACCTCCGCTCCATCCACCGCATGAGGTGTAGTATGCCACACAAGACTTGTCACGGGGCCGGCGAGGCCTGGCGGGTAGCACAGCCGTGCCGTAGTGGCTGGCCATATCCCGATAGGTGGGGTTCACCTCGGGGTCGTAGCGGCAAGCCTTGCTTACCCCGGAGGCGAGGTTGTCGGGGATGAGAAGTTCGCTGACTCCCGAGAAATACCCGAACATCCGCACGTGGGAGGCGGTCCAGTCGGGCAGCGTCTGGGACCAAGTGGCTTCGGCGAAGGTGAAATTGCTGGCCCCGAGCACACCAACGAAGATCTGGGCCTCGCGGACCTCGCCGGTCTCAGGATCCACCACAGGCACCGTCTGGCCGGCGTAGTCCACGAAGATCTTCTCTCCGGCCTTGTGCTCCTGGCGCAGAACCGGATCGATACAGGCCTTCCACTGACGGAAGAGATCACAGAACCTGCTGTACTGGTAGCCCTCGGGATGAGCTTCCTTGTACTCGAGCCACAGCAGGTGAAGCGTGACGCTTTTGCGGCGGAGCTCGACGTGAATGTACGGGCAGTTGGGAGCCGGCCGTAGGTAGATGCCGGGAGCCGTGCGGCGTGGAAACAGCAGCTCCTCCAGGCCGCTCTCGGTGAGATCTTCGGGCAGCGGCCAACTCAGTCCCGCCTCCTCCGCCCTCTTGCGGATACGCCGGACCGTGGTCCGGGCCGCCTTCACACTCCGGGCTACCTCTCGATCCGACCGCCCCTGGGCTCTGAGTCGGAGCACTTCCTTGATCTTACGCATGGACAACCTCCTTGCTGGCACTTTTCCTCCCGGTTCGTTTGGAACACGAGAGGCGCAAGTGACAGCCTGTAGAAACGGTTATCCAGCGTCGCGTTCTCCTCCGGAGGCGGTGGGCCTTATCCCTCGGAATGGATGGGCCTCATCCCTCGGAATAGGTGGGCCACTTCCCTTGGAACCGCTGGGCCACTTCCCCTGGAACGGGTGGGCCTCTTCCCTCGGAATCAGTGGGCCCTATCGCGCGGAATACGCAGTCTCGCAACGTCTTGAACGGGATGCCATTCTCAGTGCAGTACTCAACCTCGCGGTCAACATCTGCGGATTCTGGATGATCGGACTTGTAATGCGGCAGGATGAGGTAGTCGAGGATCCCCAGCCCCTCCCAGATCAGTGCGGCCTTCGGATATGGCCCGAGGATCGGCTCGTCCACATGCTGGAGCCCGTCCAGGCTTGGCGCGAGTACGCAGACTCCCGCGCTGTACCCCCCGTATAGAAAATCGTCGTCTGCCACCTCAATCAGCGCCTCATCGAATCCGCATAGGGCCATGGCCTGCCGTAGCACGAACGTGTTGCCGCCACGAACCCACACGCCTCCCAGGTCAGCGAGCTTGGCGCGAAGGTCATCCTTGGCGCCGAGATACATCTTTAGGTCCAGGAACTCGACGTCGATCCCCAAGTCGCTGACCTCCGCGAGGCTCACGGCGTTGATGCGTTCCCTGGCCTCTGGCTCAACGCAGTCGACGGCGTTGGGAATGAGGCCAAGCTTTCTCCCCGACGCCAGATCTTGGAGATCCGCTGCCTTACCGCCAAGGCGGAACGAAGACAGATAGAAGTTCATCGCGGTCGGGTGTGAGCGCTGACGTGTCGCTTCACGTTGAACGTGGCTGGTGACATTCCTTCCTCCTCGCTCACCGAGTGACCTGTTTTCCAAGTGTCATGCCACACCAGAAGCTCCGCCTAACGTCCCAGCATTCTGCTGCCGCGTCAGCCCGTTTACAAGCCTGAAGCGGCTCCTACTGGTCCCGCACCCTTACTGCGGACAGTAGCAATGCTTTGTTAGAGCGCCAACCG
>JAZDDA010000026.1:0-2145 GCA_036679625.1 Gemmatimonadota bacterium
GCGGGACGGTCGTGTGCCGCTCGACAACAACGCGTGCGAGAACGCGATCCGGCCCGTGGCGATCGGGCGCAAGAACTTCCTGTTCGCCGGAAGCGAGCGCGGTGGTGAAGCTGCGGCAATCGTGTACTCCGTGATCGAGAGTTGCCGCCGCGTTGATGTGGACCGCTGGGAGTACTTGAGCGACGTGCTGGTGCGCGTCGCCAGCCACCCCGCGAGCAAAGTTGCGGACCTGTTGCCCGCGCGTTGGGCTGAAATTCGCGCGACGCAAGCGCAAGATTAGATCACCAGAATCCCGCCTCAGGCGCAGGACTAGACAGTCAGAATCCGCCTCCAGGCGCCTCCTGAGGGGCGTGGGGATGGCTTCGGGCGCTTACCCTTCATCCGGTTCCTGTTGCGATTGCAGAACATGAAGAGGTCACGCGATGCTGGCGTGGCTCCAAGTCGTTCGCGCGCGATCCCGCTGAGCCCGTTGAAGGACTTGCGCATGTCAGTGGGGCCTGTGACGAGGAAGATGCGTCCCCCGGAAAAGGTCAGCATGCATCGAGGGCTTGAACGATACGCACGAGGTCGGCCGTGATGAAGTTCGGAGGGATCTCAAGCGACGGCTCGTTGCCGAGGCGCAGGACGAAAGTGCCCGAGCTGCTCGTCGTGGCAGGAGCCTCCGCGATCTTGACATGGACCAGCCCGTGCTCTTGCTTGGAGACGAGAGCGGTTGGCGAGGCCAGGCGGCGCCTCCAGGCATAGAGCGTCACCACATGCGCTCCGATCTCCTGGGCGAACTGAGCCATGCTCAGTCCGCTGCGCTCCTGTTCGTTGAGGATGGCCGTGTACCACTCGGCCAGTTGGATGCGGCTCGTGGGCCGCGGTCCGGGGGTGAATGTTTCCATGGACCCAGGATGCGGCCTGCCAGGTGAAGAAAAAGGGTCTGCTGGGGCACCCCGGCGGACGCTTACCATTCACGACGACTCCGTATTCAGGCCCCTCGTCGCTGCCGCTGGGAGAGATCGATCCGGTCTTCCGCCGCCAGGGCGAGCACTTGGCCCAGTCGGGCAATTTGGAGCGGCTTGGGGAGGACGTCGTCGAAGAGGGCGGGTCCTCCCCAGGCCGCTTCGGCCATGAGCTGGCCCGCGGTCAGAGCCACGATCGGTGTGCGCCGGGCTCGCTGGGCCTGTTCCAGTTCGCGGATGCGCTCGGTGGCTTCGTAGCCGTCCATTTCGGGCATGTGCAGATCCATCAGAATCAGGTCGAAGCGTTCCGCTGCCCAGGCGGCCACACCCTCGCCCCCATGACTGGCCACCAGCACCGAGTGCCCGAGCTTTTCCAGCCGTTTCGCCGCGACCACCTGATTGACCGGGTTGTCTTCCACGAGCAGCACTCGCAAAGAAACTTGGGCCAGGGCCCGAGGGATGTGTGCCGCACCGTTGGGCTGATCCGCGAACTCCTCGGACACGGGCAAGGTGATTTCGAAAAAAAACACACTCCCCTCGCCCGGCGTACTTCGGACCTCGATCTCGCTCCCCATGCGTTTGACCAATTCGCTCGAGATCGCCAAGCCCAGACCCGTGCCGCCGAAACGGCGCGTGGTGGAATCGTCCGCTTGAGAGAAGGCTTCGAAGATCAGGCCGAGCTTGTCCTCGGGGATCCCGATCCCCGTGTCGCTGATGGCAAACCTCAGGGTGACTCGATCGCCGACTCCTCGCCCACTGACCTCGAGCAGCACCGAACCCGCCTTGGTGAACTTGATCGCATTCCCCGTGAGATTGGTCAACACCTGGCGCAGCCGGTTCTCGTCTCCCACCACTTGAGGGGCCAGGTCGGAAGCGAAGTCAACACTCAGCGCAAGGCCCTTGCGCTCGGCGATGAAACCTTGGGCTTTGCCGACCGTGCGCACGAGATGCTCAAGATCGAAAGGCTCGTGAGTGAGCTCCATGCGGCCTGCTTCGAGCTTCGAGTGGTCGAGGAGTTCATTGATCAGGTGCAAGAGCCCCTCGGCGCAACTCTTGGTCGTGGTCAAGAAGTCGCGTTGCTCGTCGCTAAGCTCGGTCTCAAGGGCGAGCTCGGTCATGCCCAGGATCCCGTTCATCGGCGTGCGGATCTCATGACTGACGTTGGCCATGAAGCGGCTCTTGGCGGTGTTGGCCTGCT
>JAZDDA010000027.1:0-2509 GCA_036679625.1 Gemmatimonadota bacterium
ATCCTGGATTCCTGGATCTTCGCAGCCACCACGACGCCGGTGCGCGACGTCATGGTTGGTGGGCGCTGGGTGGTGCGAGATGGTCAGCACTCCCGACAAGAAGCTGCCGCCGCGGCCTACCTCAAGGTGGCAAGACACCTCTCTGGCCAGAGCTGACCCAGGCTCCCGGCTGGCCTCAGCGCTCCATCGGGAGGGTGAGCCCTTCGCGGCGGGCGGTCTCGATCGCCGTCTCGTATCCGGCGTCGGCGTGTCGTACAACTCCAAGTCCAGGGTCGTTCGTCAGGACGGTTTCGATGCGGCTCCGCATCTCGGGAGTTCCGTCGGCCACCAACACCTGACCGGCGTGCAGCGAGTTCCCGATCCCCACACCTCCACCGTGGTGGAACGACACCCAGCTCGCTCCCGACGCCGTGTTGAGGAGCGCATTCAGAATCGGCCAGTCCGCAACGGCGTCGCTGCCGTCGGCCATGCCCTCCGTCTCGCGGAAGGGCGACGCTACCGAGCCGGTGTCCAGGTGGTCACGGCCGATCACGATGGGGGCCGAGATCTCGCCACTCGCGACGAGGTCATTCAGCGCGACCCCAAATCGTGCGCGCTCCCCCTGCCCCAGCCAACAGATTCTCGCCGGCAGGCCCTGAAACGCCACCTGTTCCGCGGCCATGCGGATCCACCTGCAGAGGTGCTCGTCTTCGGAAAACATCTCGAGCACGAGCCGGTCTGTGCGATGGATATCTGCCGGGTCTCCAGATAACGCCACCCAGCGGAACGGACCCTTGCCCTCACAGAAGAGCGGGCGAACGTACGCCGGCACGAACCCCGGGTAGGCGAAGGCGTCGGCGAAGCCCGCGTCGAAGGCCTGCGTGCGCAGATTGTTGCCGTAGTCGGTCGTGACCGCGCCCTGACGCATGAGGTCGACCATGGCCTCGCAGTGCACCCTCATCGAGGCCATCGAACGCCGTACGTATGTTTCAGGTTCATTCATACGTAGGCTTTCTGCCTCCTCCAGCGTCAGGCCCTGAGGCACGTATCCGTTCAACGGATCATGCGCCGAGGTCTGATCGGTGAGGATGTCGGGAACGACTTTGCGGCGAGCGAGCTCGGGGATCACGTCGGCGCAGTTCCCCACCAGCCCCACGCTCAACGCCTCTCCGGCGATGGCGGCGCTCCGTACCCAGCCGAGTGCCTCGTCCAGATCGTAGCTGATCCGGTCGCAATAGCGACTCTCGATTCGGCGGCGGATTCTCTCTTCGTCCACGTCGACCACCAGGGCCGCACCCCCCTGCATGGTCGCGGCCAGCGGTTGCGCTCCACCCATCCCCCCCATGCCCCCGGTCAGCACCCACCGCCCCACCAACGTCCCCCCGAACGACTCCTGCGCGATGGCGCCGAAGGTCTCGTAGGTACCCTGCAGGATGCCCTGCGAGCCGATGTAGATCCACGAGCCCGCCGTCATCTGGCCGTACATCATGAGGCCGGCCTGGGCGAGCTCGTTGAAGACCTCCCAGTTCGCCCAACGCCCAACCAGGTTGGAGTTCGCGATCAACACCCGGGGCGCGTGCTGGTGGGTGCGAAACAACCCGACCGGCTTCCCCGACTGAACGAGGAGCGTCTCGTCGTCTTCGAGCGCGCGAAGTGCGTCGACGATGGCGTCGAAGGCCTCCCAGCTGCGAGCAGCCTGGCCTGTGCCCCCATACACCACGAGCCGGTCCGGGTCTTCAGCGACCTCCGGATCGAGGTTGTTCATCAGCATGCGAAGGGCGGCCTCCTGGGTCCATCCCTTGCATGTGAGCTCGGTGCCCCTGGGGGCACGAACGGGGCGCGGCCCGCTTTCAGTCATCGTATCTCCAACTCGTGGTCATGTGATTCGGCTGAGATCCCCAGACCGAACCACATCGAGAACCGCCTCGATGTCGGCCGTGAATGGCCGGTCTTCGTCCAACGGCTCCACCCGCTCGCGTATGAGGGCGTGAGCCGCCTCGATGGGAGGGCTTGCCTTCAGGGGGCGTCTGAACTCCACAGCCTGGGCACCCGCCATGAGCTCGATCGCGACGACGGTCTCGAAGCACTCCACCGCTCGCGACGCTTTGCGTGCAGCCGTGAGCCCCATGGAGACGTGGTCCTCCTGGCTCGCACTGGTGGACACCGAATCCACGCTCGCCGGGTGCGACAGTACGCGCATCTCCCCGAGGAGATCCACCGCGGTCACCTGAGCGATCATGAACCCCGACCGCAGGCCAGGCTTGGGTGTGAGAAAGGCAGGCAGCCCCGAGAGATCCGGATTCAGAAGGCGTTCCAACCGTCGTTCGCTGATCGCCGCGACGTCCGTGATCGCGATGACCATGAAGTCCAACGCCGCCGAGACGACCTGCGCGTGGAAGTTGCCGCCGCTCACGACCACCTCCGCATCCGGGAGCACGAGTGGGTTGTCCGTGGTGGAGTTGGCCTCGGTCTCGAGCACCTGCGCCACATACGTCAGGGCCTGACGCGCCGCGCCGTGAACCTGCGGCAT
>JAZDDA010000028.1:0-3148 GCA_036679625.1 Gemmatimonadota bacterium
TACCTCACCTCGATGTCGCCGCGGATCCCCAACTCCTCGGCCACACCGTGAGTTGCCGTGCCGTAGTACCTCGACGACCAGTACAGCGTACCCCCGGGCTCGATGAGTTCGTTGAGCCTCCCGATCCGGGCCGCCAGATCCCGGTGCTGGCCGATCCTGAGGTTGTCGAGACGGCGCTCCCCGTTCAGAGGCGACGCGGCAAACCGGTCGTTGAGGGGCTCCAGCAGTCGGTAGACAGGTTGCAGGTTGTAGTCGAGAGTGAGCACCAGGGCGACGCTCGCGACGGCGAGAAGCCCGCCTCGCCGCAACCGAGCCCCCGAATTCACGATCCCGAGCGCAATCGCGGCCACCACGAAGGGGAACACGGGGAGGAAGAACCGCATGTTGTACGAACTGCCCGAGAACGACAGGAGACCCAGCACGTAGATGGCCGCGAAGGCCGTAGGTGCGAGAGGCCACGCCGCGCGACCTCCCTTCGCCACGAAGACCCACGCCAGGTGGAAGTTGAGCGCGAGGGCGAAGATCAAGAGGGCCAGCGAACTCACGAGCGTCTTGCTGGACGGGTGAAGGAGGCCCCCCATGTACCCCGCATAGCCGGCGCCCTCCCGCGCCGTGACATAGAGGTTCAGCGTGGGGTTCCGTCCCAGTCGTGCCATGACGAGCGCCGCGGCCAGTAGCCCGAACACGATGCACAGCAACACGATTTTCGACCGCACGTGCGTGGCGCGACCCAGAAACGAGCGCGCATGTAGCAGGAGGTAAACGGGACAGGCCAGGCCGAGGATCGCTCCGTAGAGCCGGGTATGGATCGCCGTGTAGATGACGAGTCCCAGCAGGACGATCAGTCCTCGCGTGTCACGCTCCGGCTCCGACGCGATGAGGTCCACCAGCACGAAGGCCAGCAATACCTCGCCGGCGAACAGGCCATCGGGATAGGCCGACCAGAACTGGTAGAAGACGAGGGGATTCAGCGACAGGACCAGTAATTCCAACGGAATCCACGCGCGGTCGATCCCGAGGCGTCGGTTCAAGCGCATGAACGCGAGGCACGCGGCGCCGAGGAAGAAGACGGTGCCGAGGAAGGACGCCATCCGAACCCCGGTGTTGGCACCGAAGATCGCGACGAGAGGCGCCGACAGGAGCGAGAATGCGATCGGTTTCCCGTTGGAGAGCGCCATGTCCGCGACGACCGGAAGCGGATTGAAGCCGCGCACAGCGATGTTCATCGCGGCTTTCGCATACGCAAAGCTGTTGCGCACGATGGGAAGACCGTCGTTGGCGAGCAGGAAGATGAGCCCGACGCCGAGGATTCCGGCGAGCGTCAGAATCAGACGGCGCGTCCACATGGCTACGCCTCCTTGTGGTCCTCCTCGCCGTAGGAGGGCTGTGTCCTCAGCTCAGACGGCTGCCGCCTGAGCCGGCTCCGCCCCCTCCTGACCCGTGCTCTTGAGGTAGGCGTTCGGGTCGTGCGTGAGCGCCCCTTCCGGAAGGTGCTCCCACATCGGGCCCAGATCGTGCCGCACGCGGTCGACGAAGAACTGCGGAAGCTCGGTCGACTCTCCCTCGAAGTAGGCCCGGAATTTCGAGTCGGTCTTGAGGAGGTCGCGCACCGTGCTGTAGTACTTGATGCGCCCGTTGCCCTCCGAGGAGATCGCCCGCACCACGTTCAGGGCCTTCTGAACGCCACCGTGGTTGGCCCTGAGCCGATTCCAGATCGCACGCTTCGAGAAGCTGTACTTCGTCAGATCGATCACGTGATCGTAGAACTCGACCCACTCATACCCTTTGGGCTTCAAGTTCATCGCGTGGTTGTTGTTCAGGAAATGGAAGGGGAAGCCGAGGACCCGTCCCTCTTCCTGATACGTGAGGTTGAGCGGCGCCGCCTGTCCGAAGGAGGTGAGCAGCGAATAGCCAGGGAAGGCCGCGGGCGAAGCGTCGATGAACTGCTTGGTGAGCTCGAAGGGCTCCGAGCCCTCGTCACAGTCGAGCCCGAGGACGAAGTTCGTCTGGATATAGGAAATGTGGCGTGCGATCTGGTTCGTGTGCTCCGATACCTGCTTCATCTTGTCGAGCCCGTGCTTGTTCCGCGACTTCGACTTGTTCCCGAGCATGTACCACGACTCGATCCCCGGAAGGATCGCCTTGAACCCGTTCTTCGCCAGCCGTTTCACCCGGTCCTCGGGGAGAAGCGAGAGGCTGGACTCGGCGATGAACTGGATGCTGCCCGGTGGAACCGCTTCCTCGATCGCCCCGATGCAGTCGTCGAACCGAACGCCGAAGTTCGGGTCGTGCCACCCGACGACCGGCTTCTTGACCTTCCCTAGCAGGAACCGGAGGTCGTCGCGGATCACCTCGAAGTCGAGCGGCTGGTATTTGACCACGGAGTCGATGCAGAAACTGCACGTGTACGGACATCCCAGGCTGCCCAGCATCGGGATGATCTTGAGCATGGATGGCGACTTCTCGATCGTCGGCTCGATGAACTTCCAACGCTCGCGCACGCCCGGCAGCGTGTGCGGCTGCGTCTCGGCCGAGTGGAGCTCGCCCATCGGCCGGTGCGGCTGGCAATCCTCGAGTACCTCGTTCAAGACGGCCTTGTCCGTGAAGCCGAACACGTAGTCGAAGTACTTTTGGGCGTCCTGCGGATAGCACCGCGCATGCGGACCGCCGATGCAGGTCACCACCCCGCGTGCCTGGAACATCGCGCTGATCGCGTAGGCCAGCTGAGCCCCCTGGGAGAACGCGCCCACGAAGAGGAGATCGATGTCTTCGGGGAGCTCTTCCACGAGATTTTCGAGCCCGGTATAGCACACGAGGTTCACGTCGTGTCCGGCCTCTTCGCACCACACGGCGAGAACCTGGGGCATGATGCTCGCGAGGTTCGCGTGCATGAACTTGGCGTACAGCGAACGGGTGGGCCCTTTCGCGACGAGGTCGACGATCCCTATGCGCAGCTTTCGCACTACGGCGGTCCTTTCGACTCGAGCCTATTGCTTCGAGTCTTGTGTTGGAGGTCCGTACGCGACCGCGGGACGACAAACGGGCGGTAACGGATGGACACGAATGGCCGTGAACCTACGGAAGGGGCGGGGTGGCGGGCAAACGGCGGCCCTCGAGGATGCCGTGGCATCCGCGCGCTCTCCGGCGA
>JAZDDA010000003.1:0-3321 GCA_036679625.1 Gemmatimonadota bacterium
CCATGATATCCCCTAAGCCTCAGCCGCTCGAGCGGCACGAATTTGGTTGGCCTGATCCACCGTCATACCGGGAATCCCCGACGGCGAGTTATCCGGCCCAGAAACCTCCACGTCCTCCGGCATGAGCCGCAGCTGGCCGTCCTCGCTTCCTTCTCCATCGAGGTCAGGAAGGTTCTCAATCTCGGCCTCAACCCCGGCGTGCTCGAAGCCGCTCTTTGCAAACTTCGAGTGAGCGCTCCGTAGAGTGGTCGCGACCCGCCGTTCGGCTCGATCGACATGTGCGATCCCTTCGGCTACGGCGATGGTGAGACGCTCCAGCTTGTCCTCGACCGGGGTGCCGTCGATCTCCTCGAGGGCCTCGGTCCATGTGCTCTCGAGGCGCTCGAATCTGTCAAGGAACGAATGCAGCACCCAAGAAGTTCCTCCGAGGGCGGCCACCAGGGCGGCAATAGCGATCCAGACAATGACGATATGCATGGGGGAATGAATACGCTCCGGCTGCTCGAGGAGCAAGCTGTTCCTTTAAGTGTGGAGAGAGAGCCTGGCACGATTCGTGCTTCCCGCCCGCGAGGAAGAACCCTGCCGAAACCCCCTACCCCTCCCCACGCCGCGCCCTTCACGGGGCTTGTCGGTGCGGGTTAGGGGTATGGAAGGATCGCTTCGCGAACTTTGGTTTGTGGAAAGCTCGCTACTGGGAGGCCCGGTTCCGGCCCGTTGACCGGTTGTGTGGCGCATTTTGAACCGCCCCCAAGGATCCGACGAGTGTTTTGCCCACCTCGCCAGGTTGCCCCTCTTCCGGCATTCGACGCTCACACGGCCTGATTCCTAAACGCGTTTGCTGGACTTCTAACGGCCTTCGATACTCTACCCACCCTAGACCCTTATGGATTTCACCCATGAGAGCCTCCCAAGCATGGACCCAGATCAAAATGGTTCATCTCTCGAACGTTGATATCGCCCGGTCGCGACCCTGGGAATGAGAAGTCCCCACCCCACCGGCCCGCAGTGTGGAGTTTCCACCACCCGCCGAGGATGGCCCAGAGATTGGCTTCCTCTCGACCAAGTGAGAAGCTCCCCAGACGCAGGTCAGCCGCCACGGCTGGACAGGTAGTGTGGCACGAGTTTTCGACAGCTGGATTGAGAGCGGCTTGCAGCTGTGTGCTGCGATAGCCGCTGATGATCCAGAGAGAAGGCCCACGAATCCCTTCGGGGGTAAGCTGCTCGGCAACGAAAGCCCCAAGCTCCACAAGATTCTGAGCGAAAATAGGATCAAGAAGCCACCGTCCCGATAGGCTACAAGCATCGGCCTCGACGATCAGCTGAGGCAGCATTCAAATCATCACGGGAGGCTTCGAGCCAGATGGACCCACCCACCACTGGGATATGATGCTTCCGTTCGTAGTGCCTACTCCGCCCGTCTGCAGTACACCCTCCAAAAGATCGCCTCGAGGCCAAAGCATACCGATTTTCTTAAAGGTGTTTCCCGAAATGGCGTTAGCAGCACCTCCAAACGCGAGTACGTTCCACGTTTCGAGCGTAACTGCTGATTCTCCGATGAAACTCTCCTGCCAACCACGATTTTTCTCCGCCATCCTCTGTTGGCAGGTCAATCGGGTAAAATCCGTCGTGTTTTGCAACAGATTATTCACCGATAGGAGCCACAAACTAAGGTCAGGCGGAAGGGAAGCAGCGGGGATACCGATTGTGGGCCAACCGTTTTTTCCGCTGACTACGTAAGGGTCTTGAGACGTAGTAGTCGTGCCACCTGCTCCCGTGCGGGTGATTTTTTGCTCGCCGAAGAAATACCCGCCCTGGAAGCCTGCACCCATCCCGTACGCCGCGAGATTCCCGATGTCGAGCACGGGTGTAACGGCTCGGTCCTCCAGATCCTGACTATCAGAACCGAGCCGTGGAATCCCGAGTACTCCAGCCAGCCGAGAGAGAGCAGCTGATGCGATTTGTGACATGACTTCCCTTCGGCGAGCTCCTCGCTACGAGATCCTTCGTAACGAGGAGCTGGGTGCTAGAGGATCGGCTCTACCGAGAGCAGGAAGTCGAGCGACGTTCCGACCACGCAAGGCAGCCGGAGATCTCCGATCCCCACGACGGAATTGAAAACCAGCTGATCCTCCTGCACCTGGATGCGCCCCAGGGCGGCAGCCGAGACGTTGAGGAGTCCAGCTGCCATGATCTCGGTGGTATTGAGGAATAGGGCGATCGTATCCGTCACCGCGACGCAGCTCCCGAACAGATTCACGACCGATCCGGTCGGATTCCGCACCTGCCGGATCGTGGACGTTGCGATAGCATCGGCCGTTGTGGCGAACACTCGAGCTCGAAGGGAAGCCATTTTCTACTCCTCGGGACGGGGTGCGTTGTGAGCCTCGACAGTCTTGAGTGCCTTGGTGCAATACTTCAGGATGTCGGCGCATTCTTTCTCGTTGAACACGCCAGCCCTCACGTATTGAGCGACAGAAGTCACCGCTCCATGCGTCTCAGGAAGGCAGCTGGATTTGGGCATGATCTACTCCACGTTGACGATGGAAGTCCCGGCCGGCACCGCAGCTGCGATCCTGCGCGGAGCTCGAGCACGAGATTTCGGCGTCTTCACGAGGCCGATCTTCTGCAACCGCTTGGTGGTGCGCTCGAGACGACCGGCAGCCCTCGAAGCCTTCGAGATGGCAGCCATCTCGCCACCCGTCAGGAGAGGGCGACGTCCACGAGGCCATTCCCGCTGTTTGTTCGTGAGAATGCCCTTGTTGTAACAGAGTCCGTCGCTACCCAGCTGCATGCCCTTGAGGCATACTCGGATCGCTCGGTTGACGATGCCCGGCTCCATCCCCACTCCGAACTGACCCACGGAAGCCGCTCCAGCGGGACCGGCTGCGACGGGGGTACGTCTCCCGCCGATCGGCCCGGGCACGAGGTCGAGCGTGCATGGGGAGGTCGGCGTATCGCGAGAAAAGCCGAACTTGCAAGGGTCCGCCCCGGCGAGCGGAATCGGGTTGAAGCCACCGGGCATCCGGCCGGGGTTCGCGCCGGGTATCAGTTCCTGGATGATCGGTCCTACGCCAGGGATGAGTCCAGCAGCCTTCTTGAGGATGCCCGGGATCGAGAACCCGAAAAGGTTTTGATCACCGCCGACGCTCGTCGAGCTCGAGATCGTGTTCGCTGCCGTCGCTCGCCCGCCTGCACCAATGACACCGACCATGATATCCCCTAAGCCTCAGCCGCTCGAGCGGCACGAATTTGGTTGGCCTGATCCACCGTCATACCGGGAATCCCCGACGGCGAGTTATCCGGCCCAGAAACCTCCACGTC
>JAZDDA010000029.1:0-2887 GCA_036679625.1 Gemmatimonadota bacterium
GGTGAGGCGGATCTGCTCCTGCTGAAGGAGCAGGTTGTAGTACGCCAGCCTGACTCTCGTCACTGCGGCCTCGGTACGCCCTCGGAGCACCTCTGTCTGGAGCCCCCTGAACCGACTCGCAGCCCCAACGCCCACGAACACCCCCGGCTTGAAGATCGCCTGGTCCAACGTGAGCGAAGCGCCCCACACATTGTCGGAGCCGAAGCGGACGGGAATCAACTCGTCGGGTGCGGCGTTGGGGTTGAAGATGAGCGCCGGCAGAAACGTCTCGGCCACGGTGAGATTCCGCTGGTAGTCCGCGTTTGCATCGATCGTGGGCATAAGCTGCCCCCAGGCCTCAGAGACCTGCTCGCTGGCGGCCTCCAGCTCGAAGCGCGCATCCCTGAGGTCCTCACTCTGCTCGATCGCGATCCGGACGGCATCCGCCATCGTGAGGACCTTGCCCCCCGCCCTCTGCTGTGCCTCTGCCTCCTGGACCACACCCAACCCCAACATGGCCAGAAGAAATCCCAGAATCGCATTCCTCACATATCTATACATCACTCGCCTCGGCTCCTGCTCGTCCGTGCTCTGCCTCTGTGGCCACTCTTACCTCGCCATTCATCGCCTCGCTGAAAGCTGGATCGGCGATCCCTCCCATCAGCATCCACGTGGATTCGAGGAAGAGCTTGCGAAATGCAGCCTCGTCGATCCGTAGCAGCCCTCGATGGTAGATGGTGATCAGCCCATGGCGCGCCACGTCCTGCGGATCACCTGGCTTCAGCATGCCACACTCCATGCCCTCCCTGACGCGATCGACCATGAACTGACTCACCGCGCAGGCGTGCTTGCTCGCCTCCCTGGGGAGCGCCTCATGGCCCATGATCTCGTGCGCGCCGTGGAGCAACTCATAAAACTGCGGATGCTCGAGGGCGTACTGCAGGTAGTATCTGCCGGTCAGGCTGAACCGTTCGGTGGCCGTGCCCCCCTCGAGAGCGCGGTACAGGTATTGAGAGAAGAGCTTGAACGCTTCACCGACCAACTCGACAAGGACGTCCTCCTTGTTCGAAAAATGACGATACAGCGCCGGTGCCGTCACGCCGACCTTCTTCGCCAATCGTCTCATGGAAAGAGCCTGTGGACCCTCCTTTACGAGGAGCTCACAGGCAGACTCCAGAATTCGGTCACGATGCTCAGTCATAGTGAACAGTGTAAACCGACAATAATCGATGGTCAACCCCTGTTACTGCCAGTTCAAGCTCGCTGTGATTGAATACTGTTCAGCGCCCCCAAACCCAAAGATCCGCCCTCGTATTTCTCGTACGATGGTCGCACACGGCTTCGGCACGACGGTGGAAGGAGACACCGCGAATGGCTCAATCCCTTGCGTGGCCGGGCGAGCCGCCCGACGATGCCTTCGGTTGCCTGTGGCCGTCCCAGCCCGGCGTGGACGCTGCGGTAGCATTATCCAATTCAACACGAGGTTTCCGATGAAGCGTCATCTGCTCCTTTTCGGGCTGATTGCACTACTGATTCCAGCAAGCGCATGCAGCGGTGCCAATGCGGCTGTGTCCTCCCCCAGCCCACAGGGGGATGAGGGGCAAGAAGCCTCCGATCGCTCAGGTGGACGTGGGGGCGACGACGAAGATGGCATGAAGCCCTACTCCGAGGTCATCACCGAAGACGCCGTCACCGACGAAGGCCTCTTCGACGTCCATTCCCTGGACGACAAGATTTTTTTCGAGGTCCCCTCTGAGCTCCTGGGGCGGGAGATGCTACTTCTCTCCCGGGTAGCGAAGACTCCGGCCAACGCAGGATGGGGCGGCGGAAAATCCAACACCTCGGTGGTGCGATGGGAGCGCCAGAGGGATCGGATCCTGCTTCGTCTGGTGAGCCACGTGAATGTGGCCGACACCGCTCTTCCGATTGCAGACGCGGTGGCCAGCTCGAATTTCGAGCCGATCATCCACGTCTTCCCAATCAAGGCGATGTCGGAGGATTCGGCAGCGGCAGTGATCGACGTAACACCTCTCTTTACGACCGACATCGCGCTCCTGGGACTCGCGGCCCGTCAGCGGACCCGGTTCAAGGTGCGGCGGGTCGATGCCGACCGGACCTTCGTCCTGTGGAGCAAGAGCTTCCCCCGCAATGTCGAGGTGCGGCGGGTACTCACGTACGACGCGACCGAAGCGCCGTCGAACGCCGCGTCGAACACGATCTCGATGGAGATGAACCACTCGATGCTGCTCCTGCCTGACGAGCCGATGCAGGCTCGCCGGTGCGACGACCGCGTCGGGTACTTCAGCCAGAGGAACACCACATACGGCCCCGAAGAGCAGCGGTCGATGCCGAGGTGCCTGGTGTCGCGGTGGCGCCTCGAGCCAAGCGACGCCGCCGCCTTCGCAAGGGGTGAGTTGGTCGATCCCATCAAGCCGATCGTCTATTACATCGATCCGGCGACGCCCGAGGAATGGCGCCCCTTCCTCAAGCAGGGCGTCGAGGACTGGCAGGTCGCCTTCGAGGCTGCTGGCTTCAGCAACGCCATCCTCGCGAAGGACCCGCCGACCAAGGAAGAAGATCCAGACTGGAGCCCAGAGGACGCGCGCTATTCGGTGATCCGCTATCTGGCTTCACCGATTCCGAACGCTTCCGGGCCCCATGTGCACGACCCACGCACCGGAGAGATCCTCGAGAGCGACATCCAGTGGTACCACAACGTGATGACGCTCCTCAGGAACTGGTTCTTCGTGCAGACCTCCGCTGTGAACCCCGACGCGCGCCACGTCGACTTCGACCAGGACGTCATGGGCGAGCTGATCCGCTTCGTTTCGTCCCACGAGGTCGGGCATACGCTCGGTCTTCAGCACAACATGGCGTCCTCCGACGCCTACCCGGTGGACTCGCTGCG
>JAZDDA010000030.1:0-2481 GCA_036679625.1 Gemmatimonadota bacterium
AGTGTCTACAATTTTGTAGACACTGTCAACCGCCGGTGCCCGAAACCCCACGTAGCCCATTGAAGAGAGCGGCTAGAAGAACCAGTTCACCCCTAGCCCGAGTTTACCGCATTGGGCTGAGAGCGGACCCAAAAGAGGTGCAAGACCACGTGCTTACGGCGGTCTGGTCCTATGACCTAACTGGGCAGGAATCGATTGAGATCGAGCGCCTCGAACATCTGGGCGGCGAGGGGCTCGAGCTTGGAGTGGGTGCGCTGTACGCGGGGGCGTCCGCGTCCCGCGGAGATCATCAACTGGACCTCGCGGATGGTGCTGAGGGTCTCGAGCATGTGATCCACGCTGACCTCGATGCCCTTGTGGGCGAGTTCGCGGCGGAGCAAGGTGCACAAGAGCAGGGCGAGCACACAGGTAAACGCATGGACGCGAAGCTTCTGATCGGTCCAGTGGTGGGCCGGGCGAAAGCACACGTAGTGGGCATCCTTCATCTGTCGGAAGGAATTTTCGACGTGGTGCTGGCCGCGATAGGCGGTGACGATCTGCTCATTGCTCCAGTGAGCGTTGTCGGTAAACAGGAGCGTCTTGCCAAGCAGGGTGCGCTTGAGCCGCTCATAGCCGGCGTGATCGAAGCGGTAGCGTAGGCCAGGCAGTTTTTTCGAGTCGGCGGTGAGGTCGATCGCGAACAGATCCTTCATGTGCCGACCGGATAGAATTTTATCCACCGCCTTGGTTGCGGAGGTGACGGAGGGCCGGCGCCCCTTCCCTTTGCCTCGCTGCCATCGGGCCAGATAGCGTTGATAGTCGTGCAGCTTGCTCTGGCGCTTCGCCACCTCGCGTTCGATCGTCTTTGTCTGGGTATCAAAGAGGTTTCCGTTGTAGGTGACGAGCACGGTGAAGGATCGGCCGAAGACTTCCTTCGTCGTGCGATAGGCGCTGACCTCTTTGGGGAAGCGTTCGGGATCGAGCCGATCAAAGCGTTTGCGCGGGATGGCGAGCAGGTCCTTGTGGTGGCCGGGCACCAAGGAGCCCACGACGTGGTAGGTCTTGGCCACGACTTCCAGTGTGTCCTCGGTGTTGTTGCCCTTGTCGAACACGAGCGTCACGTCCTCGGCACCGTCGGTGAGCACTCGATAGCGTTCGACCAACTCGCCAACCACGGAGCGAAAGCTGGTGGGGTCGTTGTGGTTGCCCGGATAGAGGGAGTGGAAGAGCGGGACTTGGAAGTCGCCGGTGACCAGCAGGGCCAGGCCGAGGATACGCAAATTATTGCGTCCTTCTTTGCTCTTCCCACGCGCGGCCAGGGTGGGGCGTGCGTTGAAGGTATCGATGAAGGTGAAGAAGTTGGTGGCGTCGTAGAAGAGGCAGCGCAGATCGAGCTGGAACTCCTGGACCACGCGTTGGGTCAACTCGCGTTCGATGGCCCCGAGGGCGTCTTCGCTCACCCGGTCCATGTTGTCCCAGAAGCGCTGGCTGGTGAGCTGGCCGGCTTGGAGCTTCATCCATCGGGGAAGCGAGGTGCGCTCATACCAGGTCGCGATCTGCGACTTGCTGGTGGCCGCCACGGCCCGGTTGATGGCGGCGAGGAGCAGCATCGTGCCCACCGAGGGGCCCTGTTTGCCGCGCTTGGCGACGTGGCGGTCGATCAAGCCGACGACGTCGAGACGCTGGGCGAGGTCATAGACGGCGGTGGCTGCGCCGAACTCGCGCACCGGGGCCCCCGGCAACACCTGCAGGGCGGTGGGGGTCTTGCCGAGGGCGGCGGCGATCGCGTCGGCCGTGCCGAGGTAGATCTGTTTGACGATTTTGGGGCGTCCATCCACCCAGGCGCATTCGCGCAGGTAGTAGTAGGTGTGGCCCCGGATTTTCTTCGCGGTGAGGCTGGCCATGAATTAGGTCATAGGATAGTTCCCGAGGGAAGAAACGCAACAAGAATTGCCATTTATTGAACAGTTACGCCATTGTATGGACCCCCTCATTGAACTCCTGCCTCCACGAGGCATTCTTATTTAGGTCATAGGAAACCGAGACGCCCAGGGCGATCTGCGCTGCTCCCCACTCCGGAGGGAGAAAGCCATGACAAGTCATTGGGTTAGAACAACGCGAGCCGGAACGCGTCCGCCCTCAGCAACATCGCGGCCGCCTCAACGCGGTAAACTCGGGCTAGCGTCGCTCGCGTCGCCAGCGTCGCAAAATTCCCTACCTCTTCAGTTATTCCAGAAATCGAAGACGTAGAGCTCTTCTGATGCGCCTCGCCCTTGGACTGCTGAACGACCTTCGCCGCCGTGGGCTTGTCGTTGGTCGTCAAGGTGACCGCCTCGCCGTACGGCCCGCTGGCCGCCTCGACGACGCCGACCGCGCGGCGCTGCGCACGCACCGGGACGAGATCCTCGCCGAGCTACAGCAGACTGCTTCGGCCGACCTCCCGCTTTTCGTCAGGGACTCCGACCACGTAATGGAGACCCGCCACGGGCTCGGTGCTGTCCT
>JAZDDA010000031.1:0-4506 GCA_036679625.1 Gemmatimonadota bacterium
AGAGCGGATTGAGTCCAGCTTCCTCTGACTTTTCTTTTGGACCGTTGCGATTGGACCGAAAACCCATGCCGACACCGCCCCAACTAATGATCACCAAATGGCCAAACCCCAGGGAGATCCTCCTGGATCTCGGTCATATGCACGCGGACATAGTCGCGGTCCCGGTGCTCTCCTAGGAGGGCGAGAAGGCGCTCCTTTGCCGGAGCCCACTGAAGCTCTTCCATGAGTGCCCGAACTTCTCTCATACCGCCCAGGAACACGTCTTCGTCCAGCCCGATCATCGGGTGCGAGCTTGCCGGGGAAGAGACGATCAACGGAGCGCAGAGAAAGGCGGCCACGAGAGCTGTCCGGACAAGAGACTGCCAACGTCCCTTGGCAGAGGGACGAAGGACCCAAACCGTGGGTCGCCGCAGCCACGAGAGGCAGGCCGTCAAATGGATAGGTCCTGTCATTATCGGTGGTTCCATATCAAGAGCCTGAGTTGCGGATAGAGAATCTGGGCCAGAGGAATTTGTGATTCTTGATTTGTAATCAGTGATTTCTGGCAAGGACGCAATCGTGAACGAATTCTGACACCTGACGGTCGCAGATTCAACCGCGGTAGTGCCGGGCAAGTATCGGAGGGAGAGCCCAAACCCGCAACACCGTGGATCACCGGCTCGACCCCGGAGGATCCCTGCGCTAAGATGGCCCTCATGAATCACCAAACCCTCACCCATCCCGGGCTCCTTGTCGCGTCCCTGGCGCTTCTCCTGACCATCTCCTGTTCGACGGCACCCGCCGTGCGGCCTGCCCGCCGCGTGGCGACTCTCCACCCAGAACCGACCGAACATCGTCAAGACGAGGACGCCGAGAGGAGAAACCGCGCCGAGCGCAAGCGCTGGATTCGCGACATGCACCGGACGGCACCCGGCGTCTCCTGGCGAGACGTCGAGCGCGAGAACGGTCTCCGACGACAAGAGGAGCGTGCGCGCCAACTCGCCTCAGGCCGCGGGGCCCTCCCCGTCTTCCCGAAGTGGAAGGAACGCGGCAGCCGAAACCTCGCCGGACGCATGCACGCGACGGCCCTGTCGTCCCTCGTCGGGAGCGAGCTAGTGGCCGGTTCCTCCCTGGGCGGGGTGTGGCGGGGTTCGCTCGAAGGCGAAGGGTGGACTCCCATAGGCAACAACCTCTTCGGCGGAAGCCACGGCCTCGCTATTTCGCCCGGTTCCCCCGAGATCATCACCGCGATCACCGACGGAGGACTCATCAGCTACACCTTAGATGGAGGCGCGACCTGGCACACACCGCGGGGGCTTCCCGCATCGATCAGCTTCTGCCGCCGCGTAGTGGTGGACCCGTCGTCGACAAGACGACTCTACCTCATGCTGCGCCGGAACTCGTCCTGGCGCCTCTACCGTTCCCTGGACGGCGGCAAGAGCTACGCACAGGTGCGTGCTCTCGGGACCTCGCCCGGCGACATCTGGATCGACCGCGTGGAGGGCGGCGCCGTCTACCTCCTGGAAGGAACGTCGTTCCTTCGCTCGTCGGACGGAGGCGACACCTGGAACCCGCTCGGAACCATTCCCGTGTTGGCCCCCCAGGCAGTGGTCCTCGCCGGGTCCGAGGACGGGGCTCCGATGTTCTACGCCACCGTGAGGATCGGCGGGCAGTGGAAGCTCTACCGATCGAACGGCGGCTCGGCCTGGGGATACCGGTCTGATATCAACGACTACTGGGAGACACTCGCCGCCTCCATCACCAACCGGAACCTCGTCTTCCACGGCGGCGTCGAGGTGTGGCGCTCCACCAACGGTGGGCTCAACTTCGCCAAGATCAACGGCTGGGGCGAGTACTACGGAGATCCGGTGAGCAAGCTCCATGCCGACATCCCCGGCATCGACATGGTTTGGACCCAGGGGCAAGAGATCACCTTCATCTCGACCGATGGGGGCCTCTATCGGAGCGACGACGGAGGCCTCACAGTGAGGAATATCTCCCTCGAAGGACTCGGGGTCAGCCAGTACTACGACACCTTCACCAGCAAGAACAATCCGGAGCTCGTGCTCGCCGGCGCCCAGGATCAGGGCTACCAGCGAAGTTCGGGACAAGCCAAGAACGGCGGCCCCCTCCCCTTCGAGCAGATCATCTCTGGGGACTACGGTCATCTCACTTCGAGTGACGGCAGCCACAATTGGGTGTACTCGGTCTATCCCGGCTTCGTGCTGGTGCAGCGCGGCGAGGCAAACCCTCGGCTCGTAGCATACCTCGACTTTCCCGAGGGAGAGACACTTCAATGGATGCCCACCGTCCTGGCCGACCCCGACAACGCCCGGGCATTCTACCTCTGCTGTACCCGCCTCTGGAAGTACGAATTGATCGGCTCTGATTGGGTCATGGAGCAGCTTCCCCACGACTTCACCCAGAGCGGTGGCAGCACCCTGACCGCACTTTCCATCGCTCCATCCGACCACAACCGCCGGATCGCCGTCACGGACAGCGGCGTGATCTGGACCACGAATAACGCTGGCGCGAGCTGGATCCTCTCTCCCGACAACGGTCCTCAATCCCACTACTTCTACGGCAGCGCGCTGATCCACTCTCCGGACGATCCCCTCACCGCCTACCTCGGCGGCTCGGGCTACTCGGGACCGGCGGTGTACCGCACCACCGACGGCGGCATGAACTGGGAGCCAGTTGGCGAAGGCCTCCCCTCCACCCTCGTGTACGATCTCGCCTTCGAGCAGTCCGACGAGAGTCGTGTCACCCAGGAAATCTATCGCACCGGCGTCCACGTGATCTACGCCGCGACCGAGGCGGGGCCTTTCCGCCTCGATCCTTCTTCCGCGACATGGAAGGACATCTCATCCGGCGAGGCTCCCCTCACCCTCTACTGGAGTGTTGAGGCAGTGCCGTCAGCAGGGGTCGTGCGCTTTGGCACATACGGCCGCGGCATCTGGGACTACAAGGTGCACGGCGTCTTCGGGGAGTAGGCGCTACTTCACCTGAGGTCGATCAACGAACACCGCTCTCGCTCGCAAAACCGTTTCAGTCGGGCAACAGGTTCCCGGTCGTGCCGACCTCGTCCTTTCGGCTGGCATGATGTCTACAACATCGCGGGAGGAGCAACGACCGTTCTTGGTGACGTACTTGACGATGAACTTAGAGACGGACGCAATGTCCTGGTCCATGCCCCTGAAGTCCTCCGAAGCTCCGGAGAGAAGGTCCGCCAGAGATCGCCATCCATTCTCGAAAGCCGAGCCTCAACTTCTTTTGCTACACCAAGCCGTGTGACTCTCCACTTCTTCGCACCCTTGAGCCAGGTTGGGTTGCTGTCAATTATGATGGTGCCAGGTCTCGCACGGTCAGAAGTGCTGCACAAGTCAGCAACGCTTCCGATACGCTTGGTCCATCCTTAGGTAGATGGTAGATGGGATAACTCTGACAGCCTCGTGTCCGTGAGTGGAACTCGGAGGCCGCTCTCTCTCCCCCTTACCGTTCGGAGTCATCCACGGCCGGCAGCCTCCGGCATTTGGGCGTTCCCCACCGCCTTACCGCAGCTTGAATCAAAACGTTCAGCCGAGGCTTGTGCCTGGCCGCCAATAGCAATCCGTCCTTGGCCCTCGCGATAGCCGCCAGGACCGGGTTGAGGTCGAACCTAAGCGGCTGTGGTGCTACAGCCCAGTTTCAATCCGCGCCCCCACGCGAGGGGCGACTTGGGGCAACCCCGGAGACTCCTCCGGCATGGACAGTTTCAATCCGCGCCCCCACGCGAGGGGCGACGCGATCCGGTCGGCGGCTTCCGATGAACCATCGGCGTTTCAATCCGCGCCCCCACGCGAGGGGCGACTCTACCCGTTTGAACCTGATCAGCTCGAGCTCATTGTTTCAATCCGCGCCCCCACGCGAGGGGCGACGGGAAACGGTTTCGAACGGTCAGCCGTGTCTCTCCTGTTTCAATCCGCGCCCCCACGCGAGGGGCGACTTGTGATTTGCAACGATGGCACCTGCTTCGTCCAGGTTTCAATCCGCGCCCCCACGCGAGGGGCGACGCCGCCTCGATCGCCACCGAGACGATCGTGAAGGGTTTCAATCCGCGCCCCCACGCGAGGGGCGACCCCCAGCTTCGACAGTGTTCCCGAGTAATCCTCGAAGTTTCAATCCGCGCCCCCACGCGAGGGGCGACCGAAGTGACGAGGGACAGCAATGGCAGAGGTTGTAGCGTTTCAATCCGCGCCCCCACGCGAGGGGCGACCTGTCGGTGCTCTCATCACGCTCGCCGTGATCATGTTTCAATCCGCGCCCCCACGCGAGGGGCGACCCGAACGAAAACGTGGCAACGTCCTGCACGAAGCTGTTTCAATCCGCGCCCCCACGCGAGGGGCGACCAGTCGGAAGGTATTTCCGGCCACCACTACATTGTCGTTTCAATCCGCGCCCCCACGCGAGGGGCGACCGCCACTACCCCAAACGTCCCCACTGAAGTCATAGTCGTTTCAATCCGCGCCCCCACGCGAGGGGCGACCC
>JAZDDA010000032.1:0-2323 GCA_036679625.1 Gemmatimonadota bacterium
CGTCCGGAATACCCGACCCTGTGTCCTGAACCTCAAGTACGACCTGTGGGCCGGCGGTGAGTCCTGGACACGCGGTTCTGAGCTCCGCGGCAGGCGTCATGATCGAGGTTCGAACCTCGAGGTTTCCCCCGGATGGCATCGCGTCGCGCGCGTTCACCACGAGGTTCGTCAGGATCTGCTCGAGCTGTCCCTTGTCGGCCGCGATCATCGGCAGACTCTCCTCGAGGGCGGTGCTGAGTTCGATGTCTTCGGAGATCAATCGACCGAGCATCTTTCTCAGCCCAGTCACGACATCGTTGAGGTTCATGGCGACCGTCTTGATCACCTGCTTTCGGGAAAACGAAAGGAGCTGCCCCGTGAGCTCGGCGGCACGTTCACCGGCGAGCTTGATCTCCCCGAATCGCGCACGCTGCGGGTCGTCGTGTTCCAGCCCCCTGATCCCCAGTTGGGCCTCGAGGATAATCACACTCAGGATGTTGTTGAAGTCGTGGGCCACACCACCGGCGAGTAGGCCGAGCGCCTCCAACCGCTGCGACTGCCGGAGGCGTTCCTCGACCATTTCCTGCTGAGTCACATCTTCGGCAAACATCTCGAAGCCTGCCACCTCGCCCATTCCATCAGCGATCGCTCGCCCCGCCAGCCGCACCAGAACGGAGGTTCCGTCGCGCCGCTTCCATCGCACGGTAAAGCTCGGGAGCGCGTTGTCCGCGTCCCTTTGCGTGTCTGCGAGGTCCACCAACTGACGCCGGTCTTCTCTGGTGATGTAGACGTCCTCCGCCATGTCGAGGGCGAGCACCTCTTCTTCTGTCGAATACCCCAACATCTCCACGAAGACCGGATTGGCCGAGAGAAACCGTCCCTCGGGACTCGAACAATAGATACCGAAGGGTGCCCGTTGGACGAGCGTGCGGTATTCGGCCTCAGAGGCCCGCAGCGCCAATTCCGTCGACTTCAACTCAGAGACGTCGGTGGCATAAAGTTGGACGCGCTGCCTGTCTTCAATTGGGTGCAACGTCCACAGGAGGGTTTTCTCCGCCATGCTCGCTTCATGCCCCAGGATGTTCTCCCCGTCATCGAGACACCGCTCGACCAGGCGAGATAGCTCCGGGGGCAAAGCGCGAGCGGCAGTCTCCTCCGGAAACTCACGCCTCGCGGCGTCGTTGTAGTATGTGATTCGTCCACCCCGATCACACTCCAGTACCGGCTCCGGATTCGAGTCGGGGAACCCTGCCAGCCGCGCCAACTCCGCCTCGGCACGCTTTCGCTTGGTGATGTCACGAATCGTCGTTACGACCAGGACGCCGTCCTCTGTCCTCACGAGCCGCGAACTGACCTCTGCGGGGACTTCACAGCCGTCTTTGCGCAACACGTCCACTTCGTAGCATCCAACCTCGTCGGACCGCTGAAGCCCCGACGATGCCTCCGCTGAACCCGGCTGTCGTACCCCTCTGAATTGCTCCGGGATCAACCGCTCGACCGGCGTCCCGAGCAACTCGTCCCGCGGATACCCGAACAGTCTCTCCGACTCGCCGTTCACCAGCACGATGGCACCCACCGCATTGGAGACTACCATCGCATCGGGTGCGGACTCCACCAGTCGTTGAAACCGCTCCTCCGCGCGACGTCGCCCGGTGATGTCGAACATCGAGCCCACGACGTGGAGGGGACCACCCTCCGTCTCCCTTGCCAGCCGCATCTCGGACCGAAGCCAGCGGTAGCTCCCGTCCTCTCGACGGAATCGGTACTCCGATGAGCGGTCCTCGAGCTCCTCGAGCCCCGCCAGGTCGAGGAGAGCCCTGGCCCGGTCATCCGGATGGACGTGGTCGATCCAGAAGCTGGGGTACTTCGTGAAGTCACTCGGCTCGTACCCAAGACGAGCGCGAACGTTGGCGCTGATGTACGTGATGCAGAAATGCCCACAGGCCTGGGCTGAGAAGACCACCACCGGGCTCGCCTCGACCAGGTATGCGAGCCGCTCCTGCACCTCGTTCCGCGCCTCCGTCGCGTCGGCGATGGCCCGAGTCGTGTCCGCCGCCTTACGCGCGAGTACCATCCACAAGAGGGGCTCCGTCAGTGAAGGAGAACATCAGGCTCCATCACGCCATCCGCGACGATCTCGCTGAACACGCCAAAGATGGAACGGTCCCACCATCCACGCTCGACCTCCTGGGCAAGGGTTTGGAGTGCGGCCGGCACCGACATTGCCGACCGGTAGGGTCGGTCGGTCGTGAGGGCGTCAAAGACATCGACGATCTGGAGCACCCGCGCCGTCACCGGGATCTCGTCGCCCACGAGTCCGTCGGGATAGCCCGTCCCATCCAGC
>JAZDDA010000033.1:0-5914 GCA_036679625.1 Gemmatimonadota bacterium
GCTGAATGAAGGACCCGATCGAAATCCTCTTCCGCTCGTAGAAGCCCATGCGAGTGAGCGACGCCACGCGCCGCTCCGTACTGACCACGAGTCCTTCGATCCCGATCGCCTCCGCTCGGATCAGCATCTCGAGACTCTGGAGCGTAGCGTCCTCCAGATGGATTTGCGCGCTCACCTCCGACACGTATCCCAACCTCGATACGAAGAGCGAAAAATCTCCGAGGTCCTGGACGATAATCACGAAGCGACCGTCTTTATCCGAGATCGCACGCCCCACGGTATCGCCGGCCTCGTCGGTCATCACAACGTCGGCCGTCGCGACGACGACCCCGGTTTCGAAGTCGTAGAGCTGGCCGACAACGCCCTGGCCTGCGATCGGCACTGCGGCAATCATCGTAAGTAAAGCAGCTATGGCGGGCGGGTACCTCATGTGTTCATCCTCCGTAAAGATTCGATTCTACGTTGCTCGGCAGCCTCCACCGCTCACTACCCTCCGAATACCGTCCACACCAGAACGGCTCCGCAGGTCCGCTCAAAGATGGGCTCTCCTCCAAATGGGGGGAAGCGCACAAACCCCTGGGATGCCGCCGAGAGGTACTGCGGGGGCACCGCAGTGATCGAGTTATAGACCTCGATCGCCGAAACCTCGTAGCGACGAATTGGCTCTTGCCTCAGACCGGGCTCGCCAGGCCTCTCGCGCATGGTGGCTCGCCGCATGGTTCGGACCTCCCCGTCGCGCACCACGATCCCCGGAACGCTGCGCAGGAGCCCACTCGTGCTGAAGGCCTGGATCTTCTCGATCTCCGAGGGCAATACGAAGTTGCCCCGGTCACGGAGTTTCTTCCGCTCGTAGAATCCCATCACGTTGAGCGCCTTGATCCGCGGCGTCGTGCTGACCACCAGCCCTTCGAGCGCGAGCGCGTCGCCACGCACCGTGATCTCGACATCCTCGAGCTTGCCATCCTCCAACCGAATGCCGGTGCTCACCTGCGACGCGTATCCCAACCGGGTTACCGAGAGCGAGTAGTTTCCGGGAAACTCCACGAGGATCACGAAGCGGCCTTCTCGGTCGGAGATCGCCTTCCCCACGGTGTCCCCAGCCTCATTCGTCATCACCACCTCGGCGGTGGATACGATCACCCCGGTGTCGAAGTCGTAGAGGTGCCCCACAACCCCCTGGGCCGCGGCGGGAGTCGCGGCTGGAGTCGCGCCACCCATCAGGAACACCACGATTATCGCCGGCAGATACTTCATGATGTCCTCCTCATGATGTCCTCCTCCTGGTGCAGCCGATGTGGGTAACCTACTTACGACCCGTCGGCCAAAGCGTTACATCAACGCAGCCAGATCACAACCAGGCCGCAGACGTCTGTCTGGCCTCCAAAGGTGCCGCGCGCCGGAACCATCACCGTTTGCCGCCAGCGGGCGGGCACCGTGCGCTCCGACCAATACACCTCGATCGCCTGAATCTCCCTGGCCGCTAGCCGGCGCCGACCCTCCAACCTGACCGAGCCCGTGTCGATGCCGTCGAGTATCACCCGCAGCGGGCAAAGTCCGCTGCCCCCACGACTCGCCCTCACCGCGGCCACCCCATCGATCACGCGCACCCTGCGGGCTCCGTCTCGAATCAGCTCGCCGATTCGTGTGCGTCGCCGCACGTCGTCCTCGGTCGGTTCAATGAACTCCCCTCGCGACTGACGCTTCCGTTGGTAGTACCCCTCGCGCGCCAGCCGCCGCACCAGCATGTCCTGGCTCACCACGATCCGCGGGTTCTCGGCATCATCGGAAGTGATCACGACCTCCACCTCGGTCAGCCCGCCGGCGAGCACCTCCACGCTGCCCCAGAGGTCGGCGGGATACCCACTCCGCTCAATCGAGATCGTGTACAGGCCCGTGTCTTCCAGGCCGATCCTGAACTGCCCGTCGTCATCGGTAGTACCCTGAGCAACCGGCTTCTTCGAGCTGTCCCGCACGATCACCTCGGCGTCCGAAATCCCCAGCCCGGTCTCGGAGTCGTACACATGCCCCGTGACGACCTGAGCCGCGGCCGAGGTTGCGGTGGCCCCCACGGCGGCAGCCCCCACGGCGAGCACTCCAGCGAGCATCACAGCGATCGAAGTCAGATGTCTCATGGTGTGAACCTCATGGTGTGACCCTCAGGGCATCGACGGTGCCCATATCCTCGGTGGTCCTGCCTCATACCACAACAGGCGACCCGGTTCCGTTAACGCAGCCAGATCAGGATCACACCGCACACCGGCACGATGGTCCCGCTGGAGGTGCGCAGGCCGTTGCGCACCGCCTGTCTCCACTGGGCGGGAACGGTGTGTTCCGACCAATACACCTCGATCGCCTGCACCCTCTCGGCGGCCAGCTGCAGCCGCGCGTCGAGCCTGATCGAGTTCGTGTCGCTCCCGTCGAGGATCACCTTGAGCGGACAGAGCCGCCCCCGGCTGCGCCTCGCGAACGCCACATCATCCACCACGCGAACGCCGTAGGCTCTGCGACGAATCATTTCGTCTATTCTCGTGCGGAAGTCCACGTCTCTCTGGGTTGGTTCGATGTGTGCGCCGTGACCCTGCCGCTTGCGTTGGTAATACCCCTCGTTGCGCAGCCGGGCCACCAGCATGCGCTGATTCACCACAAGCCCCGGGATCTCCACCGCATCGGGGGTGACCACGATCTCGATCTCGAGCAGCTCGTCGTCGGTCAGCTCCACCGTGGCCGAGACGCCCGAGGCGTATCCCAAGCGCTCCACCGAGACGGAGAACGACCCCAACGTGTCGGTCTCGATGGTAAAACGGCCCTCCTGGTCGGTCACGCTGCGGGCCACCGCCTGGGTCGAGTCGTTTGTTACGATCACCTCGGCCACCACAACCGGCACGCCGGTCTCGGAGTCGTACACATGGCCGGTAATGCCCTGGGCCGCGAGCGCGCTGGGCGCTAACGTGGGCGTGACCGTGAGCACGCTCAGAGCGAGCGCACCGAACACACTCAACACATCCTGCACACCCTGCACACCGGGCCACAGGGCCTGGCGCATCCTACCCGTGCTCCTCATCGAAACCCCTCTGCTGAGGGTGGGACTTCCTTGCGACTTCACTGCTTGCGGTAGCGAAGCCGGACGCATACATGTTCCTCGCGTCGTGCCTCGCTTCGTGCCATGCTTCGCCCTCTCGCTGCTTTTCTCATACGCCTCGGTGGCCCTCATGGTGACACTTCTCCCAAACGTGCGAGCTCGGGTTCGGCCCCCGCAACGTCTGGCGAGCCACCTCGGCGGGCTCATCCTTGCCTGCTGCGGCCTGACCCTGACGCTGGCGCTGGTCGCTCCCAGCCCCGTCGCCGCACAAAGGATTCGTGGATACGTGTGGGACTTCGAGTCGGGCGAGCCGGTCGTCTCGGCGGATGTCATCCTGCTCAACGCATTGGGGGAGGTCGCCGGGCGTACCATCACCAACAGTAAGGGGCGCTACCAGGTAGAACCGGAGCACGTGGGCCTCTTCTCTATCACCGTGATGATGCTCGGGTACGACTCCACATCCGTCGAGGTCGCGCTGTCGCAGAAGAACAAGAAGATCGATGTGGATATCCAGCTCACGCCCGACGCTGTCGAGTTGGAGGGCCTGGTCGTCGAGGCCACCCGTAAGGTGCCGTTCCTTATACAGCAGGGGTTTTACCGCCGACAACGCGAGGGGTTCGGGTACTTCGTAGATCTCGAGTACATCGAGAACCAGCAGCCTCTGGTTCCCAGCGATCTGTTCCGCCGGATACCCAGCGTTCACACCGTGGGGGACTCGTTGATGATCAGCAGCCCCCGGGTAGGCGTCGGGGGGGTGAGCTTTGGGTGTCGGCCCCGCGTGCTCATCGACCGATTTCCGATCAATGGTGGACGCCTCGACGACCTGCTCCCCATCTCGAGCCTCGAAGCCATCGAGGTCTACATTCGCCCATCTACCGTCCCCCCACGCTGGAGGCATTTCGTGAGATCCTGCGGGCTGATCGTCGTGTGGACCAAGCGGGGGAAACGCTAGCGAGCGGCCTAGAGCCGCATCAGGTACGTCAGCTTCATCACCATGCCGCGGTCGGTGAGGTCCCAGAGCCGGTCGTCGGTGCCGCGTTCCTCGGTGAACACGATGAACAGGTCGCTGCCCGGTCGGTGGATGAAGTTGAAGCGGAAGTTCGTGGAGAACTCGTTGGCGAGCGAGTTGTACTGCACCAGCAGGTTGGTGCTCAGCTTGGTGGAGAACGAGTAGGCCGCACGGAACGAGGTGATGTTCGACACAAAGCTGCCGCTCGGCACATCGATGTCGTCTCGCCGCTGGCTCAGCGTGGCCGTGATCGCGGGAGATGGCGACACGGTGAGCGACGCCCTCGCCGAGCGCCGCGTGCCCCCAAAGAAGTCCTCTACCGAATAGTTCGCGCTCCCCGATACCACCCGAGCACTCGTCGTGCGGATCCGAAGCTCCACCCGGTCGGTGTCGTAGCGCCCTGTGGGAATCGCTAGCGAATCCGCCAGCGTGAAGGCGTTGTCGAGCTGGGTTTCGCCGGTACGGAACGAGAGCGTGACGTTGTCGCCCGAGTCGAAGTCCACCCCGAAGCTCGGGTTGAACTCGAAGTCCTGGAACGCGTTGTCGGTGTCGGTCTGGTACTCGACCATCGTGCGGACGTCGATCTTGCGAATCCCAAGCATGTCGGGGCGGGGCGAGTAGCGTAACGAAGCGCTGGATTTTCGAATATCGGTCCGGTTCACGAACCCCATGTCGGCCTGCGCGCCGTCTTGCACCAACAGATGGCTCGCAAAGAACCCGAAGCGGTTTCCGGTAAAGTCGGTCCCCACCCGGTATGCGTTCCCCTCTCCGCCCACACCCCTCGTAAACGTGCGACTAAAAAATCCGTCCACCCTCACATCACCCAACCAGTACGACCCGTCTACTCCAGCCGCGGTGTTCGCATCTATATCGTTCCGGCGGTCGGCGACCATGAACCCCACATACGCGGCGTCCCCGATGTCGCGCTTCATGCGCGTCACCAGAAAGTTGGTCCTCGGCTCGGACCCCTCGCTGTCGGTGACCACATTCAAGAACCCCACCGTCTGGTTGCCCACCCTGCCCGTGAGGCGTGCTCCCCCCAGGATCGGCACCTCCCCATCGGCCCCGATCCCGATCTTGCGCGAGAAGAACATCAGATAGTCCGGTGGCCCAAACCCCATTCCGGTCCCGAACTCGAAGATCCCCGAGTTCTCCAGAAAGAAGTCGCGCTTCTCTGGGAAGAAGAGGTTGAAGCGGGTGAGGTTCACCTGCTGATCGTCTACCTCCACCTGTGCGAAGTCGGTGTTCACGGTCAGGTCGAGGATCAGCCCGGGGCGCACCTCGGTCTTGAGGTCGAGCCCCAGCTCGAACGACTGGTCGGAGGGCAGATTGCCGAGCTCGTCGCGAGTCTGTCGGTTGCTGGTGAGCACAAAGGGCTTGGCCTCGATGTTGAGCCCCGGCGCGGGAAGCTCGCTGAGCCCGGTGAGGTGGCCCGCACGGCTCACCTTGCGGAACCCCGCGTTCTGCCGCTGCCACGAGCGCCAGAGCACCTCTTCGTTCTTCCCCCGAATCATGCGGAACACATTGAAGCCCCACAGCGCCTCGCCGCCCTTTGCGTAACGCAGCGTCTTCAGCGGAATCGCGAACTCGGTGGACCACCCCTCGGCCGTGATCGCGGAAGCTACCTCCCACACGCCGCGCCAATCGACGTTTACGTTGTTCTGGTCGGTGAGGAGCGCGTCGTACTCGGCGCCGTTGGCGTTGGTGGCAAAGATCATCCCGTTGCGGTGGTCGTGGAACGGATCGAAGACGATGGCCACCCCGTCGTCGCCGGCGAAGGCGGAGCCACCGAACCCGCCGCGAGACATCACCCGGTCGCGCTGCAG
>JAZDDA010000034.1:0-3293 GCA_036679625.1 Gemmatimonadota bacterium
AAGATTGTCCGGCGCCAACGTGAGGAGGCGCGGATTTACCGTCGCGCTCGAATCGTACTGCTAAGTGCCGCGGGTGAATCTGTCCATGGGATCGCTCGCGACATGGGCACATCCCGCGCTCGAGTTCGGGAGTGGATCGGTCGCTTCGAAGATCAGCGCCTGGACGGATTGCAGGATCTGTCGCGGTCGGGCCGGCCCTCGGTCATCACGCCCCTCGAAAGGCACCAAGTGGTCGCCGCGGCGTGTGGGTCCCCGAGAGACTTCAACGTAGAACGAAACACCTGGACTCATGAATCTCTTGCCGAAGCTCTGGTTGGATCTAGACGAGTGCGATCGATCAGCTCGAGTGAGATTGGACGCATCCTCGAGGGCGCAAATCTGAAGCCACATCGAGTCAAGATGTGGTGTCACAGCAAAGATCCCAACTATCAGAAGAAGATGCGCGCGATCGTCCGGTTGTATGTGAGGCGCCCGCCGGGCGAACCGGTTTTGTGCATCGACGAGAAGACGGGGATGCAGGCCTTGTCTCGCAGTCGAGCCCTGCAACCTGCCCAGGCAGGGCGGGCCGGTCGTTGGGAATTCGAGTATAAACGCAATGGGACGCGGTGCCTCTTCGCCTGCTTCAATATCGCCACAGGCAGGGTTTTGGGCCGATGTACGCTATCGCGGAAGCGGCCAGATTTCTTCTCATTCATGGACCTTGTTGCGTCCACCTACCGGCAGCGCCGGGTCCATATCGTCCTAGACAATCTCAATACCCACCTGAACACTGGTCAAGGCAGCTTCATCACGGATTGGAACCGGAGCCACGGCCGGAGATTCGTCTTTCACTATACGCCAACCCATGGCTCGTGGTTGAACCAGATCGAACTCTGGTTCGGCATTGTGAGTCGCCGGGTCCTTCGATACGGGAGCTTTCGGACCCCGGACGAATTGATCGCTGCGATCGAGAAGTTCATCAACATCTGGAACGAAGCGGAAGCCCATCCCTTTCGTTGGACCTACGAAGGCATTCCTTTGGTACGCTAGGCGGAACCATGAAGAAGGAAATGGAAGGAACTCGCTCCAAATTCCAGGCAATGCTGGAGCTCCACGAACCGACCCGGGGGATGTACGTGCGCCTGTATGGCGACCACTTGATCGCTGGGCGAGAAGAACCCGCAGGGCCTCGAGGCCAATTGGAGAAGGAGGATCGGATCCGCCTCACTCGTATCGGGCCATCGAGATACGGACTGAGCGTCAAACGTCACACCGGCCGCTCATGAGGGAAATGGTCAACGCCATCCTTAGCTTCATGCAACACTTGGTCGCCCTTACTAGTTCGAGCTAGGGGGACCGGAACTTTCGGGGCATTGCACTAGCATGGTGATTCCGCAACGCTCATGAGTTTGGAAAGAACGTCGGGATCGAAGCCTCCCAAAACGCGCACGATCCGGCCGTTGGCAAGAACGACCTCGATCGGAAGAACCTTTGTCGTCCGCGAAGCGGTGATCCGGACAGGAATCAAATCCCGCTGCGTGATCTGGGACGGCTTGTCGCGAAACTTCTTGACCCAAGATCCCAGGGTCGATACAGAAAGACCACGCCCTTCACAGAATACTCGCTGACTCAGCCCGCTTGCGCGGAGTTCTTCAAGGATCTCCACGATCTCATCGCGTTTTCGCTGCCGACTTCGCCGGCGTGGTGTCGAACCATTTGGATCGGATCCAACTCGATGTTCCATGCTCGTACCTCCATGGAGTCAGCATGAAACGTCGAGCCGCGCGATTCAAGCACCGAAAGGGTGTGACGGTTGGACGCTTACCTTGGATCGGATATCATCGGATTTGCGCGAAAAGCGGCTTTGGAAGTCTTCCGCAGCGCATTTCGCCAATGCGATCAGAGGGTGCGGGCTCTACCCTGGTGCCGATGAGGGCGGCCGAGCCGGCACGGGCACGAAGCTCACCCGCATGGGGAACTCTCCGGTAATGGAGGAAAGGACTCGATGAGTACCAGATCAGCAGGGTGGACGAGGTGGGTGACGGTGGCGCTCCTCGCGACCACCGGGTGCCGTGCCGTCTTGCAGACGGCGGTGGTGGGTGCCGCCCTGGTGGTCGGTACGGCCGGCTTCGTGGGCTACGGCGTCTACAAGGGGGGGGCCGCAATCGTCTCCGGCGTGGGCTCCGCGGGTTCGGCGGTGGCCGGGACGGTGAAGAAGGGCCACAAGGCCGTGGTGATCTCTCGCGGCACGCTCAAGGCCCAGTTCGAGCACGAGATCGCGGAGATTCATCCCGCGGCCATCGCCGTCATGAGGGAGTCCGGGTTCACGAGAATCACCGGCGACCACGACGCCCTGCAGGGCTCGATCCAGGCGAGGACGTCGTCGGGTGACGAGGTCCTGGTGAACCTCACCCTGGTCGAGAAGGGCCTCACGGCCGTGAAGATCCGGATCGGCGACGGCAACCTGAAGCAGTCGGAGTACCTGTACGACGAGATCCTCGCCAGGATCAACGCCGAAGACGGAGGGGACGAATCATGAGGGCGCGAGTCTGCTGGATGAGCGGAGCGGCGGTCGGGGTGTTCCTGGCGGGACTCATCGGCTGTGCCTCGCTGTGGGACAGCTCCGAGGATGAGCTGCTCGAGAACCCGTCGTTTCACATCCTGGTGAGTGAAGAGCAGGCCGTCCCCGAGACGGGCACGTACCTTTTCGACACCGGGCTGTTCAAGATCGACTACTCCGATGAGATCGAGCTCGCCGACATCGACAGGCGCGTCACCTCCTCCATCGAGGCCGAGCTCGAGCCCAAGGGGCTGCGGCGGGTCGCCGAGGATCCGGACCTGCTGGTGAGCTACGCGGTGGCGATCGACTCTCCGATCACCGGCTCCGACTTCAACGAGGCCTACGCCGACGACTTCCCGATCGAGTTCCCGGAGCCGGGGCCGGGCCAGGGCCTCCGCTACCACCAGGGCACCCTGATCGTGGACTTCGTCGACCGCCGGTCGCAGAAGCTCCTCTGGCGCGGGGCCATCATGGCCGGCGTCGACATGGACGTGAGCGAGAGCGTCAAGGAACGGCGGACCCGCCAGGCTGTCCAGATCCTCCTGGCTCACTTCCCCCGCCCGATTTCGGCGGAGTGAGCTACAATTAGGCCTGATCAATACACTCTTGGGCGCCGTGGCAGGACTTGCCTTGCGCCGCAGCCTGGTAGGGTCGAGGACTGGCGCGGTGGCCCTTAGGACTCCCCTTGGCTGTCTCCGGGATTTCTCCCTTCGTGCCCGTTTAGGGTCATCCGTAGCTCCGTTTCCAGCCCCCG
>JAZDDA010000035.1:0-31171 GCA_036679625.1 Gemmatimonadota bacterium
CCGGAGTAGGCGGAGGAGCGTCTCGAGCCGGGGATTGTCTCCCTGCTCGGTGCGAGCCACGGTCCGCCGCGAGAGCGACGCGCGCTCGGCCACCTCGATGAGGGTGAGTTTGCGCGCCTTGCGGAGGGCACGCAGCCGCTCACCAAGCTCGATCATGATCTCGCGGTCAGTGCTAGTACTGGGATGTATATGTGCCATTTAGAGCCCACAGCGTCATCTTGTGCTATTTAAGTCCCACTAAAATATGACTATCCGGCAGAGATATGACAAGAGGCAATGTACCGACGACCCGCAGGCTCAGCGTCCTACCACTCGTCTAAGGACGTGGTCGTGAAGCCAAAACCGCCATCGCCTAACCACTGGGCCTCGCCGAACAGGCGCATGGCGAGCAGGTGCAATTCTTCGTTGGGGGCCACGGCACAGGACTCGATTTTGCCGTTCTCGATGGCGGTGCCCCAGCTCTCGTAGTCCTCCGCATCACCTAGACGCGGGTCGAGGGTGCGGACGATCAGCGCCCAGTGTCCTTTGTGGTGCACGCAGAAGCCGCGAAAGGTACAGGCTTCCCCGAGCCCCATGGAGGTGAGCGTGTCCATGATGAGGTCCTGGGATTCTGAGGCCTGCATGACGTCGCCGGGGAAGGCGACCCCCGGGAGGCGGCATACCTCGACCTGGGCGCCGGGCCATCGGTGGTGGATCCCCGCGCGCTCCCACTCCTCCACGTCAGAGAAGTGGGAGGACTCCGGCGGAGCCTCGTTCAGGGGAACCACCGCTACCGTGAACTTCATGTCTGCGCTCATGTTCAGACCTCCATTGGATCCCGTCTACGCGGCGTCACTCCTTAATTCCCGTCAAACATGCTCCCGCATACGGCTTTGGCACGCTCCAAGGTACCATCCACGTAATACTCGTCACTGAGAAAATACGCGTAGGTTGCCTGTGAACACTCGTCGTTGCGTGATCGAAGCGCACCCAGGAGCTCATTCCAACGATCATCGTGTTCCCTGACCTCTGCCTGGTGCGCCGCTTCCTGATCGACCTGATTCTTCTGCAGACCCTCGAGCGCAACACCCCGATCATAGAAGTATCGATTCTCGGTTTGCAACTCACTCGAACGAAGACCGATTTGATTGTTCTCGTTCATGCACGCCTCATAGAAGTTCGGATCTGAGGTGATGCCTGAACAACGGCTCCTGTGGCCTGCGATTCGTGCTCGGTGTTGGGCCACGGTTGTCTGGAAGGCCGTATGCTCAGCGTTGAATTCACCCACCTTCTTCTCAACCTGTTCTCCTGACCATCTCAGTGCTTCATCCCTCTCGGTGAGAGTCGGGACGTTGCCCTCGAGAAAATCGAGTTCGGCCTTCGCGTTCGCAGTGGTGATGTTGGGGTAGTACCGAAGATCGACGGTTTGTGCGGAAGAAGTCATCGGCAGCAGTAGCAGCGCTGCGAATGCAAGCTTTTTCATGATTCAGTCCTCGTGTGCGTGTGATCGAGAAGCTGGGTCGTGTCCCCCGAAGAGCCGAGGAAAGCGGCCTGCTCACCCAAAGAGGACGAACGGAGACTCGACTTTTGCACACGCTCACTACGAGGGACCATCACTATCGGGCACATCATGAAGCTGGTGCCCTCCACCCGAAATCGAGATAGTGGAGGGTGTAGTGTGCCGGTACAAGACGATCATGGAGAAGGGCATGACCGAACATCCTGAAATTCATGTCACGAAGATCGGTGAAATGATTAGCGTCGCGGACCGCAGCAGTCTCGTTGGCGGCATCTTCGACTGGCTGGCTTCGTCGCTGTTCACCATTGGAATCCTTGGAGTGTGGTATGGTGTGCTCGGATCGCTTGGAGCAGGTGTGGTGATTCTCACGCTTACCCGCGGTGTGAACGTTGTCTCGCTGGACGGGGATACAGCGACCACACTGATTTTGTTACTCGGTGCGATGTTTGCTTTGTGGAAAACCGTCAAGAACGGTGTCCTGCAGGGCGTAGTGGCCGATTTCAGGTCTCTCCGTGATCCTGGACTCTACCTCCTTGCAGGACCAGGTGGCGTCGCATGCGCACTACCCGAATTCTCCTTCAAGAACGGGTTTGAGTTGTCGCATTACGCAATGTCCTGGGGTGAAATTTCTGCCTGGACCCAACACAGTGGCTATGGCGCAGAAAGTTTGATCTTCGAGGGTCATGAGGGCTGGAGGGTTCCGGTTAGCCTCATGGCTTATGGCACCCGTATGGAAAAGATCGCGGATCGAATTCAACTAGCACGCAGCGACCCAAACCTCAGTCCAAATGTGGAATTGGAGGAACACTCATGAAATTTGAGAACGGACTCTGGTATGAGACCGAGGTCGGCGATGTGACACCGGTTGCAAGCAAACGAGGGGTCTTCTTCTGGTATACCCGAGCACTCGTATGGGCCTTTTACGGTGCCGCAATGGTCTTCGCGGCGTGGTCCTTCAGTGGGGATCATGGATCTCTCCTGGAATCGGTGTTGTGGACGGGGGGGATGGGTCTCCCTGGTATTTGGTTAATGAGTTTCGCGTACAAACGAATTCGCACAGGCCACGACAAAGAAATCTACGTGATGGCTGGACCAGGTGGACTCGCCTGGAGCGTCCCCCACATCAGGCTGAGTGGCTACAGCGTGAGTCACCATTCCCTGGATTGGGATCAGATTCGAACGTGGCACCCATTCGTCAAGACCATGAACGGAAAAGTAGACGACAAATACATCGTCTGCCTGATCTCTGAGGATGAAAAAATAAACATCAATCTTCACCCTTTTGGGGACGATGCCTCCACAGTTGCGGACAACATCGCGGAGGCTACCAACCACAGGGAGGATTCAGACACGTAATCGGATAGCTCCCGTACCTTCCTCACGGCCCGTTCCTGGCCACCGTCGCGCCCACAGCCCCCGAAACCATGCCTCGACCCTCACCGCACGCCGACCGCCTCGACCAGTTCCTCGCGGCACCCCGTAAGGCCCTCTGGATCATGGCGCTGCCCATGATCGCGGGGATGACGGTGCACACGCTCTACATCGTGGCGGACACGGCATTCATCGGGACGTTGGGGACGGACGCTCTGGCGGCGGCGACGTTCGTCGCGCCGCTCTTCTTCGTGGTCATTGCGCTGACGAACTCACTCGGGACGGCGGTGACGGCGCTCGTGGCACAGGCGGTCGGGCGTAGAGACGGAGGTGGGGGAGACGCCGAGGTGGGCACCGCACTCACCGTCGGATTGGGCCTCGGAATCGTGCTCGGCGGAGTCGGTCTCACGACGGGGCGCCCGCTGCTTCAACTCCTCGGTGCCGAGGGAGACGTCATCCAACTGGGGTGGGAGTACTTCCGGTGGATTTCGGCCTTCCTGCCGCTCTTCTTCGTGTCGGCGGTTCTGCGGTCGATTCTCGCGGGAGAGGGGGATGCCAAGACGCCGATGATCGTGCTCGCGGTCGCTACGGTGTCCAACATCGGGCTGGACGCGCTCTACATGTTCGGCTTCGGCCTCGGGATCCAGGGAGCGGCGCTGGCGACCTGCACGGCGGCGCTGATCTCCACCGTGGCATTCGCCACGCTCCTGCTCCGGCGCAAGGTCCACTTCGTGCGGCTCCGCTTATCCGCGCTGGTTCCCGCCCGTGAGCCGCTCCAAAAGCTGCTGGGTCTCGCGGCCCCCATCGCTGGGAGCATGTTGATCATGTCTATGGGTTCGATGCTCTACAACTGGATGCTGTCCGACTTCGGCGCGATTGCGGTCGCGGCCTACGGCGCGGCGTCCAAGGTCGACATGATCGTGGTGCTGCCGATCTTTGGGCTGTCGGGTGCGGCGGTGACGGTCGTCGGCATGTTCGCGGGGGCGGGACGCGCGGAGCTCGTGCGGTCGACGGCGCTCTACACCTACCGCTGGGCGATCATCATCTCGGCGGTGGTGGGGACGGGAGCCTACCTGTCGTCGGGGCGGATCCTGCGTGTATTCACGGCTGACCCGACCGCAATCGCGATCGGAGGGACGTACCTCGGGTTCATGATCTTCGTCTACCCGATGATGGCGGTCGGCATGACGACCGGCCGCTTGCTTCAAGGTGTGGGTCACGGGCTTCCGGCGCTGCTCATCACCGGCCTGCGGGTGCTTCTGGTCGGCGTGCCCGGCGCTTATTTCGCCGTCCACGTCCTTGATCAGTCGATCGAGGGTGTGTGGATGGGAATCCTGGCGGGCGGTCTTGCCGCGACGTTGGTGTCGTTCGTGATCGTTCACCGACTCATGTGGATCGCGGACCCGACGGTGAAGGCGACGGCACCGTAAGTCCCAGGTCCTCGTCCTAGTTCTCGCCCTGATCCAGGACCGTGGGAGGCAAGGGTGTCCGGTGGCGATTCCACTTCGGGTCGGTCACCACGACGGAGGAACGCCCCTGAAACCATTTTCGCCCCCTCCCCGTACGGTCCACAAAGTAGACCGAGTCCCGACGCCGAGCGAAGGCACACCGCATCCGCACCGGCGAGGTACACACGTGGAGTGAGCATGGCACCGAAAGCCTATCTGGGTGAGTTCGAGCAGATGGTGCTCCTGGCAATCCTGCAGGGTGGAGAAGACGCCAACGCCTATGAGATCCGTAGGGAACTCGAGGCGAGCGCCAACCGCACCGTAAGCAAGGGCGCATTCTATACGACGTTGGATCGCCTCGAGAAGAAGCACCTGCTCACATGGAAGTCACGGGTACCGGAGGAAGGCCGCAGTGGACTGCCGCAGCGGCACTTCCGCGTATCTCCCACAGGGCTCGATGAGCTGAGGAAGTCGCGCCACGCGTTGAGCAATCTCTGGCGTAACCTCGACGGTGTCCTGGGCATGGAGTTCGACACCGCATGACGCGCCACCCGGGTGCGCATGTGCCGCCCCCGCTAGCCGATGCGCTGCTCGAGCGGTGCCTGCCCGAGGGGGTGCTCGGCCAGAGCATACTCGGTGACCTCCACCAGGAGTTCGGCGACCTCCGCTCGGCCTCCCGCCTTGCGATGCCCCGACTCTGGTACTGGCGGACGGCCCTCGGTCTCGCACTACGCTACTCGCTGGTTCACATGAAAACTAAAATGCTGGAGCAGGGCTCCGGCGGGATTATGGGAGTGGAGATGATGATGACGTTGCTCGCCGATATGAGATACGGTTTCCGAATGCTGGTGAAGACCCCGCTGATTTCCGCAGTCGCGATCCTGACCGTGGCGCTCGGCGTCGCGCTCACCACGCACACGTTCAGCTCCGTATACGGGACGATTCTGCGTGGACTCCCGGTGCCGGATTCCGATCGCCTGGTAGTCGTTTCGGGCACTCGGCTCGACCTGGGCCTGAGCGAAACCAACCTCTCGATTCACGACTTCGATGACCTTCGGGCTCAACAGACCAGCTTCGACGACCTGGCGGCGTTCAACCAGGGGACGGTGAATGTGGCGGGTGACGAAGGTCCCCCCGAACGCTTTGCGGGCGCCTATGTGAGCGACAACATGTTCGCACACCTCGGCGTTCAGCCTCTTCTGGGGCGGACGTTCCGTGCGGGCGAAGACGACGTCGACGCGACTCCGGTGATCGTCCTGGGGTATCATGTTTGGCAGAATCGATTCGCCGGCGACCCCGACATTCTGGGCAGCTCCATTCGGGTGAACGGACGCGCGACCGAGATCATCGGCGTAATGCCCGAGGGATTTCGTTTCCCCTTCCTCGAGGATGTCTGGGTCCCACACCACATCGACGTCCTGGGGCTCGACCGAGGCAGCGCAGGAGACGTGGGCGTGTTCGGCCGACTCCGCGAGGGCATCACGCTCTCGGTTGCAGGAGCCGAGCTCGCCACGATCGCGGCCCAGTTTGCAGCGGCGTTCCCAGAGACCAACGAGAACTTGGGAATGACCCTCAAGCCGTATGCGGAGCGCGCCATGCCGGCAGAAATCCAGGCGGTACTCTGGGTGATGCTGGTCGCGACCTTTGGCGTGCTTCTGATCGCATGCACCAACGTGACCAACCTCCTCATGGCCCGGACCTCCATCCGCTCGAAGGAGATCGCCATTCGCACCGCCCTGGGTGCGGGCCGTTGGCGGGTCGTGCGTCAGCTCATGATGGAATCGCTCGTCCTCGCCTCGATCGGTGGCATCGTAGGGGTGGGAATCGCATGGGCGGGCATCGTCGCCTACCGCGGCGCCATCGCCGACATCTACAAGCCCTACTGGATCGACATCCGCATGGACCCGGCGGTACTCGTCTTCTGCGTGGCCGTAACGGCGCTCGCCAGCGTCATCGCCGGAATCATGCCCGCCCTGCGGGCCTCCGGTACAGGCATCGGCGAAACGCTGAAGGACGGCAGCCGGGGATCCTCCGGCCTAAAGCTCGGCAAGATCAGCACAGCACTCGTGATCACGGAAATCGCCGTCTCGTGCGCACTCCTGGTCGGCGCTGGGTTCATGGTCCGAAGTGTCGTCAACCTCAACAACGTTGACCTCGGTTTCGAGACCGAGCACGTAATGACCGGGCGTGTGGGTCTTTTTGAGAACGACTATCCCGACGCCGAGAGTCGTGATCAGTTCTTCACCCGCCTGAAGGAGCGACTCGAGGCAGAGCCCGGCATCGAGGTCGCATCGCTAGGCACGAACCTTCCGGGCCTGGGCGGCTCTCGGTACTTCATGTCCGTGCAGAGCGAGACGTACGCAGCCGAGCGCGATCGCCCGATCGTGACCACGACCATGATTACGCCGGACTACTTCGAGACCTTCGGCGTTTCGTTCAATCAGGGGCGTGACTTCACGCCACTCGAGGCTCGTCTGGGTGGCGACGAGGTAGCGATCGTCAACCAGAGTTTCGCCGAGCGGTACCTCGCCGGGACCCCGGTCATCGGGGCGCAGGTGCGGCTCGGGCTGTCTGACTCGGAGCGTCCCTGGCGCCGCATAGTGGGTGTTGTGCCGGACATGCACATCGGAGGCAATGTCGGCGGAATCGGGGACGACCAGGTGCAACCCGAGCGGTTCTTTCTGCCCCAGGGAGCGCTCAACGCCTCGTTCATGTCCATCGCGGTAAAGACCCAGGGTGACCCGCTTCAGATGGCCCCCGCGCTGCGCGGCCTGATCGCTGAATTGGATCCAAACCTGCCCGTATACGGGCTGGCGCCCCTCGCACAAGCCGTCGACGAGGCCACCTGGGCGTTCGGGCTCTTCGGCACGCTGTTTTCGATCTTCGGTGCTGTGGCGCTCTTCCTGGCCGCCGTCGGGCTCTACGGAGTGATGGCCTTCAGCGTCGCGCAGCGTCGCAAGGAGATGGGCGTGCGCATGGCGCTGGGTGCCGGCGCCCCGGTGATCCTTGGCATGATCATGAGGCGGGGTGCCAGGCAGCTCGCCGTCGGCATCGTGCTGGGCCTCGCGTTGGGGGCGGGCATGAGCCGGGCGATGTCCGTGATCCTCTACGGCGTGGAGACCGGTGATCCGTTGGTCTACCTGAGCATCACACTCACCCTGGGGGCGGCTGGGCTGCTCGCGTGCTTCGTCCCCGCGCGCTCCGCGACCCGTACGGATCCGGTGGTGGCGATGAGGGCGGACTAGGAGGCGGCTACCGCGCCGACGGATCCACGACCTCGAGCCCCTCGAAGTAGTCCCGGTAGAATCCCCGGTCCCGCGTGAGGAGCCGGTCTGCGTGGATCAGCGCATGCGCTCCAACGACGAAGTCAGCAACCACCCGGCGCCCTGCCCCACCCCGCCCTCGGTGGCTCTGCCAGAACCCCGCCGCGGCAATCGCCGAAGGGCGGCTGGAGGGCACAAACAGCACTCCTAAAGAGTCGAGTGCGGCCTCGGCGGCCGCCGGATCAGGCGCAAAGAGCGTGGCCACCTCTGTCCACACGATATCACTGCAAATCAAGCTGCCCTCGGCAATGCATTGCCGGAGAGCGTCACGGGAGCGCTCGCCGTGCTCCCGGTCGGCGACGAATACATCCACCAGAACGTTCGTGTCTACGGCGGTGATCACGAAGGGAGGTCTTCGTCGCGAAGCTGTGCCACAACTTCGTCGCTGGACCTGGCGAACGAACGCAGTACCCCGTAGACCGCATCGACAGGATCTCGGGGCAGCCTCTTTCGGATCAGGATGGAGCCGTCCAGCTCTTCAAACTCCACGCTCTGACCAGGGCGGATACCCAGACGGTCCCGGAGGGTCTTGGGAATCGTAATCTGACCGCGCTCACCTACCTTAGAATTCATATCTATATAGTACGTAATCATACCAATAAATCAATCCTCCACAGCCTTTAGGCCACGTACCGCGCAATCCAGGTGCCGTGTCAGTTACCGTCTGAGAGTCGACGATCCGTGGAGCCGGGCGGCAATGGTGCCGGAGGCTGATCATGACCCAGTGCCGACGGCGTGTCGGATTCAGTCAAGCCGCACTCGGCGACGGCCAACGCCAACTCAGCACCGAATTCTTCGGCCGCGAGCAGGTCTGAGCGTCGGATTCGCAACACCAGCTGCGCGGGGTGATTGAGACTCAGTCCGGTATCCCCGGCTACCTCCTCGAAGGCGGCCAAGTCGGCGGCGGTGACGATCAGGCGAGGTCCTACGAGCCAGTTCCACCACCTACCTCGGACCGTCGCTCCAGCGACTCGTCGTAGGGGCACAACGATTTCTCGAACGGGCTCGACCTCCTGATCTGTACGCATTTCCACGCCCAGATGCTCTGTCTTCCTCCCCACGCGCCACTGAATCTTGAGCTGACCATTATCGAGCCGCAGGAGTCCGTGCACCGTCTCGCGGGTCGTTGTCATACCTGCGGCTGTGAATACGTCAGTCGCACGCTTCAGTACGAAGGGGAGAGCTGCGGATTGGTGCATCGGATTCTCGGCGTCAGACTGGGGGTGGCGTCCGGGGCTCAACCCCCGAATCGTTCAAGGATCCACGCTGTGATCACACCCAGCACGCTGGGATCGATCGTCTGGTTGATGGAAGCATACTCATTTGGAGATCCTGTCGTTGCGCTCTGGAAGAATTGGTTCAATCCCGCCCGCTCCTCGATGGTGACGTCCTGATTTCCAGCCACCTCAAGCGCCCGCTCGATCACGGGCAGGTTCTGGTCTGAGGGCACCTGGAGGTCGAGCGATCCGTTGAGTGCGAGTACGGGGGCAGTAACGCGTTCGAGCGTGGGTCCCGGATCGTAGTCCAGAAAAAATCGCATCCAGGGTGTGTTGACTGACGCAACTTGTCCCGTGATGAACCGCTCCTGGGTCTCTGCGGTATGGTCAATGTCCCGGCAAGCTCGATGCCCGCACTCGGGCTCTCGTAGCGAACCTCGACCACCTCGTACGGAAATGGCGGCACCGGGGTTTGGGGCCGCGCTGGCGCGGTTTCGGCTTGATCGCTGTTCGACAGATTCCACTCGAACCGCTGGCCTGCCTGGGAGAAACATCCTCGGATCTCCCCCTCCCCCGCCGCCCATGTGCCCTCGTACGAGGCTCCGCCCGGTCCACCGGGGATCTGCAGGTGGAGCACTTCGTCGTCGAAGGACACGCCAATCAGCGGCACACCCTCGGCGCCCTGTGCCGGAACATCCATCGTGCCCAACAAGGCACCGTCCTCGCCCCGCTCGGATATGCGCCGTGAACTCATGGTCGGGCTATCTCCATCAAGGTGAGGGTGCGAGGGCCAGAATGATCCGCGACCCACAACCATGCAATCGGCCGTACATAACCCGCCAGAGTTTCCTTCATCACGTGCGGCTCTCAACTTGTCGGTTACCGCCAGGCACCCGGAGATGCTGGTGTGCCCGTTGGGGTGCCGCGGCCCATTCAGAGTAGCCCCTTCAAACGACGTCGAATCGTCCTTCTGCGCGTGAACTTCCGTTCAGCATGACCTCGACGCGATGCACCCCTGGGTAGCGCCGTCGGGTAGAGTGCTGCGCGAGGGAAACTGTCTTTCGTACTGTGGCGACCCCGGCGGACTCCAGGACAAGCTCCCTGCCCTTGAAGACCTTGGCGCGGGTCGACCCATTTGCCTTGACGAAATGGATGCGGAGGTCGACCAGAGCATGAGCCACTTCCGTGGAGGGGTTCCCCACCTCGACCTCGATCTGGACCTTTCCACCGATCCGCGCTGTCGCTGGAGAACACGTCACGGACCGAATGGAGGCCGGCGAGTCTGCGCCGTATCCGAGGGCTGCGAGCGCCCCCGCGTGGGCGTGCTTTATCAAGCTTCTCAGCGCGTGCCGCACCAGGCGCTCCCGTTCGACGCTCGCATCCACCAGCCACCGCGCCGCCACCTCCACCGCACAGTCCGGGTGATCCCTGGAGATGTCGTTTAGGTTGTTCGCCACCGAGCGCCGCACATATTCCTCAGGGTCGTCCTTCAACTCCTCCAGCAGCTCCAGGACCGGAGACGGATCCTCCTGAAACCGCCGAAGCCGTCGTGCCCAGGGGAGCCGCGGTCGGGTCCCCTCGGAGACGAGCCTCCTCACATGAACGTTTGGATCCCGCGCCCACTCCGTCAGGCGAGCAAGGGTCCGTTCCGGGAAGCGTTCGAGGTAGGCGCGGATGCTGAATTCGGCGGTGAATCGCTTCGTGACCTCGTACTGAGCCTTCATCGCGGCTTCGAAGTGGTCAATCCCGTGGTCGGCAATGAAGTAGACATGCGGCAGGTAGACGAAAGCCTCCATGCCGGTCAGGTCAGCGCCACAGATTTCGGGCCCGAGTGAATCGACGAGAATAGCAAGCGAGCGCGGGCGATCCTTTGGCAGGAACTCCGCAAGCACAGCAGCGATGTGCCGCGCTCGAGGGGTAAGTTCGAGCTCCTGGTACCCATCGAGCGCCTTCGTGATGAAAGCTCCGCGGTCGAAGTCGGGGTAGGCACCCGTAATCATGTCGGCGATGCGGACCGGCACGTCGGGTCCGAACGAGTTCTTGAGGGGTTCAGCCATGCCGGCCCAGACTCAACTCTGGTCAGACAGAAGTCGAGGGGGAATTGTCTTCCCGTCCATCATCCAGGGAGCTGAGGCATCGCTGCACGTTCTCCGAAACCTTAGACGCGAACAGCTCACCGAACTCCGTGTCGAAGCCCGCGGGTATCTCGCTGCTGGCCAGTTTCTCGACCGACTCGCCCACCGAATCGACCATCCTTCGGACCCGATCGACGACTTCTTGCGCATCCAGCTCCGCAGCTTCGGCGAGCCTCCGCCAGTGACGGGACCCGATGTGCCCGCTTCGATACTCCCCGCCGACCTTCATCGCGAGCTTCATTCGGTCGGATAGTCCCAACTCTGGGTAAGGGAGAATGCTTACCAGGTCGTACAGCGGAGCTAGCCTGACCTGACCACCGGCTGCGATGAGTATCGAGTAGTTCTTACCGTGTGCGTCTGAGCCACCGATCACCCAATTCAGCGCCAACGAATCAATGAAGCGCTCAACGTCTTCCCCCGGGGCGCTCGAATTGTTCCGGAGAATGGAAACGATGGTTTCAACGGTCGGTCCCCCCTCGTTCTCGTACTTGGTGCGCGGCGATACGGAGGTGGCTTGGCAGAAGTCCTCCTGGTGAATCCGGAGAAGTCCTTGCCGGTCGTAACGCTCTACGACAACGACCGGTGCACCATCGAACCTCTTCAGCTCGGAGTTGGCGGAGGAGAGGCCGACCACCTGCGCGAGAGACAAGCACAGGTGCTCATTCTCGGCGAATCCGCGGAGTTTCATCACAGGGGGCTTCAGGATATGGGTCGTCGGGGTGGCACCGTACGGCACTCCCCATCGCCCATTCACGCGCCGAAGAGCCGTCTTCGGTTGAGCGCCAGCCAAGCTGAAGTAGCCGACGTCATCAGGGGATCGCCATGCTCCAGGGTCTTCAACTAGTCCTCGAAGCCGATCGCCAACATCCTTCTCGGTCAGCCACTCGACGCGGTTGTCTTGCTCCAGCATCGCGTCCAGCTTTTCAGGTCTTACGTATTGGGCGGCCCCAGCAACCTCTTCCCCAACGTGCTTGAGAAGTGAGAAGGGATTTCGGGCAGACACTCCGAACCGTCGGGCCCATCGCTCGAGGATCGCATCGCTGTCGGGAAGCAAGCCCTCCAGGAACGGAGCCACGACCTCGTCCTTGTGATCGCGTTTCGGTAGCGGCATGGAGAGGGAGAGCGGATGAGCCTCCTCGCTTTCTTGCCACCTCTCTGTGTACGAGAAGCTGACCTTGCCTCGTTCCTGCCTGACCTCTCCGACCAGCGCTCCATTCACGACCACCGTGAGCGAGTCACTCACTCGTCGACCGATCGGGCATGTGTTCGTGCGAGGACGTCCGATAGCTCCACTCGCTGTCGGTGCCTGGCACCACCTTGAACCGGATCGATCGGTTTGTCGCCAGAAGGGGCGGGACGCAGGTCGAGGAGCAGACCTACGGACGAAAGTGCGTTCAGTACCAGACCTGCCTCTACCGTCGACTTACCCGCCTCAAGCGCCATCACCCAATGTCGTGAGGCACCGATTCTATTCGCCACCTTCGCCTGGGACAGCCCGAGGCGGACACGCCGCTCCCGAAAAAGCAGACCGAGATCTCGGGTGTTTCGTACATTCATTGACTGAATCGATCCGAGTAGACGTTCGTTTACTTAGTGGATAAAGTAATCGTTCCTTAACTTTGCGTCAACAGTCGACGTTCGTCTACATTGCGCCGAGAGAGTCTCCGGCAAACCCGGCGCGGCTCAGTACCCCCGCGCTCAGAGTTCGGGTTGATTTCTGGGTGCCCAGAGATAATATTGTACAATATCATGTACACTCACCGTCAGGGGTCTCATGGCACGTAGCGACGACATTACCGGGTTTAGCGAGCACCGTCGACACCTCAGGGCCCACCTTCTTCAGGTTCGGGAGACGGGCCGGCCCATGTATATCACGACGAACGGCAAGACGGACGCGGTGGTCCTTAGCCCGGATGCGTATGACGCACTTTTCGACAAGGCGGAATTGGCAGAGAGCCTGGCGATGATCGAGCGCAGCGTGGACGATATTGAGGCGGGTCGAACGCGGCCAGCGAAGACGGCGCTGCAACAAGTCGCAAAGGAACTAGGCCTGAATCTAGATCGATGACGGAATACGCGGTCGAACTTACCGACGCCGCTCTGACCGCAATCACGGAGCACGCTCGTTACATCGCCCGCGAAGGCCAGGCCCCCATGGGCGCCCAACGGTGGCTCGAAAAGGTTTGGGATGCCGTGGACTCGCTTTCACGATGGCCACTCCGCGCCCCGAGGGCGGCAGAAGACGCTTACGTCAAACTCGAGGTCCGTCAACTCGTCGTCGGCTCCCACCTCCTCCTTTTTGCGGTCGACGAAGCACTGCGGACGGTATGGGTCGTGGGACTACGCCACGGTCATCGGCTGCCTCAACCTGCCGACCTGCCGTACGATCGGGATGCGCTCGACGGCGAGGCGACGAGCACCGATGGCTAGCCGGGGACATGAGCTTGGATGCTGACTTTGTTCAACAGCTACAGGCCAAAGACAAGTACTTCTTCGTGGCCGCCCCGCTGTTCCTACTCCTTGGGAAACTCGACTCCATACTCGTTGGCGATCTCGGCGTACAACTCCGGGGTTGCACCCATCTTCGAAAACATCTCCTCGATTCCGGAGGGGGCGAAGATGAACAGCACCCGCGCAGTCTCGTTTGATTCGTTTCGAAAGTTGTGGAGCATGCCCCTCGGTACATGGAGGAACGTGCCGCGTGAAGCGTCAATCACTTTACCATCCACCCAGAACCGGACCGTTCCCTCCAGGATGTAAAAGCCTTCCTCTTCCCTCGTTTGGACGTGTGGTGGAGGCCCCCCTCCCGGCGGAACAATCCCCTCCATCAAGAAATACCGCCCGTCGGTCTCCGGGCCTGTTGCGAGAAATCGGTATTCATCTCCGGCCCCCGCGATCGTCTCACGATCGTCACCCGGCCGTACAACCAGAGCATGGTTCACGTGCGTTCCTCCCGATCGGTTGTGAGTTCGGCATAGAGCATAAGGCATGATGCGGCGTGGACGTGCTCTGCGGAAGCCGCCTCACAAGCGATCGCTACTGTCGCTGAAGATCATCATCCTCGCGCGCTACGCTTGCGGTCTCCATCTTTGGCGCGCTGTTTACCGTGGAATTCGATTGTACTGAGCATCGGCCTGGAGCCCCAAGACCAACAGGAGAAGGCGGTCCAGTACCGCCGACCGGGAACAGGGTTGAGGCGGACTACGTCTATGTGATGGAGTTCGAAGGAGACCGAATTTGCTTCCAATGGACCGAGGAGGAATCATGCAGGTGAATTCGACGCGGTCACCGCGCCCTGTCCGCAACGCTCTCATGCGTTCCATGGACGCGCAGTCGGAGCGAATTGTGAGGCGGTTGTTCGAAGACGCGGATATCCGCGTCGACGGTGCCCGTCCTGAGGACATGCAGGTGCACGACAACCGGGTCTACACCCGGATCCTTCGCAACGGTTCGCTCGGCTTCGGCGAGTCGTATATGGACGGGCAGTGGGACTGCGATGCCCTGGACGAGCTGACGGTGAAACTGGTGCGTGCCGACATCGGCAAGAAAGTCCGTGAAGACTGGAGCAGCGTATTTCATGTGTTGAGGGCCAAGGTGCTGAACCTGCAGGCCACAGACCGTGCGTTTGAGGTCGGTGAGCAGCATTACGACCTGGGGAATGACCTCTACCGGGCCATGCTCGGCTCTCGCATGGTCTATTCGTGCGCGTATTGGCGTGAAGCGAGCGACCTCGAAGAAGCGCAGAGCGCAAAGCTGGACCTGGTGTGTCGAAAAGTCGGTCTTCGGCCGGGGATGAAGGTGCTCGACATCGGTTGCGGTTGGGCCGGCTTCGCCAAGTATGCGGTCGAACGCTATGGTGTCGAGGTTACCGGCTACACGGTTTCCCGTGACCAGCTTCAGCTCGGGCAGGAGGTGTGCGAGGGGCTTCCCGTGGACCTTCGTCTTGAAGATTACCGCAAGGCCACCGGTGCCTACGATGCCGTCGTCTCCATCGGCATGTTCGAACACGTCGGGTACAAGAATCACCGCACGTTCATGGAGGTCGTTCATCGCTGCCTGAAAGATGACGGGATCGCCCTCCTCCACACGATCGGTGGAAACCGCAGCACCAGAGCCGTCAACCCGTGGTTCGAGAAATACATATTTCCCAACGCGATGGTGCCGTCTCTGGCGCAGGTGGCGAAGGCAACTGAGGAGCTGTTCAGCGTCGAAGACGTACACAACTTCGGCCCGGACTATGATAGGACGCTTCTGGCGTGGTACGAGAACTTCGAGAGAGCGTGGCCCACCCTCGAAGCGCGCTATGGAGAACGCTTCCGCAGGATGTGGCGATTCTATCTGCTTTCGGCTGCGGGGTCAGCTCGTGCGAGGTACCAGCAGTTATACCAGATCGTCCTCACCAAGATCGGACAGCCCCACCCTGACAGCCGGCTCAGCTAGCCTTGCGCGGGCGCCTGATGGGAGTGCAGCACGCTCCTGGCGTGACCCCCTCAAACGAGACTTCGGGTTGGAGCACACAACAAGCACACTCATCAAGGTACTTGCGTAAAACCAGAAAGAGAATTCTCTTTCCTTTATGATGATCTTAGCGAACGACTGGATTAGAACTCCCCAGCAAGCCAGATCCCAACGCACTCTGCAGCACATTCTCGACTCGACCGAGATGCTATACCGAACCTCCGCGATCGAGAAAGTATCGATCCCGGCCATTGTAACCGCTGCAGGCACGTCTATCGGCGCGTTCTACTCTCGGTTTCCGAGTCGGCTGGCGTTGACTCAGGTACTGCATGAGCGCTTCTACGCAGATGCCCAGGCTCTCGTCGACGACCTGCTGGAGAAATCATGCTTCTCGACTGACCCGTGGCCGTTGGTGTTCAGTCGCCTGATCGAAACGACGATCGTGCTTTTCAGTCGCCATCGGGGCTTCATGAAGGCGGCCTTCTATCACACCAGAATACAGCCAGACCCCGATTGCGTAGAGCGAGCCCGCCTTGGGAATCAGGCCGTACTCGGGCGTGTAGCCCAACTTCTCCTTCCCCGAAGGGCTGAGATAGGACATCCCGACCCTGAAGTCGGCATGGCGATGATGCTCGATTGGATGACGAGTTCGGTACGAGAGTCGGTCGTCTTCGGTAAGGTCGGCGAATCACGCAGCGCTGTGACCCAAGAGGAGCTCATCCACGAGCTCGTGAGAATGATGACGGCATACCTAGACGTTCCTTGTCTCCGATGAAGCGGCGGTCCAAGATCGCCGGGATGGCGAGCGTTGGTTTGCTGTTCGCGTTCGGGCTCGCGTGGTTCGCGTTGTTGGGTCGAACCAGAACCGTCACCGTGGCAGAAAACGTCCGCGTGCTCATCACGACGGGGCTCCTGGGACCAATAGGAGCAAACGTGACGATTGTCACGCACGCCGAGGGCATGCTCGTGGTGGATGCCCAGTTGGCTCCGCTGGGAAACCGGATTCAACGAGCCATCGACCGTCTGGATGGAGGGCCCATACGGTACCTGGTGAATACCCATTGGCATCCCGACCATACCGGCGGGAACGAAGTGCTTAAGATCGAGGGTGAGATCGTGGCCCACTCCTCAGTGCGGAGGCGCCGATCCCAGATCCAGGAAGGGTTCGGACTGACCAAGCCCGGCTCACATCACGTGTTTGCTCCGCTACCCGAGTCAGCCCTACCTACCCGTTCAGCCGATCAAGACCTCACCCTCACGGTCGGCAACATCGACATAGAGATCCGGCACTTCGCCCAAGCCCACACGGACGGCGATCTCGCCGTGTACGTGCGGTCGCAGGGTGTCGTAGTGGTCGGTGACCTCGTGTGGCCTGGGAGCTTCCCCTTTATAGATACGCCTACCGGGGGCACGGCCGCTGGGATGGCCGACGCGCTCAACGCCCTCGTGGCTTGGATTGCCCCAGGAACCCGGGTCATCCCCGGGCACGGAGAAATCATGGCGTACGAAGAACTTCTTGCCTACCGAGACTTCGTGTTGGCTGCGATAGAGGCGGCCGCCTCGAGTCCAACCGGCGAGCCATCCCTGGCAGAGGCACAGGAGGCCGGATTGCCCCAGGAGTTCAGGCGATGGGAGTCACCCCTGGTACCCTCAAGCGAGTGGATCCGCATGGTGCAAGGCCGAGCTCCAGGGGCGTGAGGAGCGAGGTCACTCGGTGAAGGATCTTTACCCGAGCCACCGAGTCTTCCATCACGTCGCTCGTACCTCTCGCAGGAAACTCGGGACGCTAGGTCGAACGAATGGGATTTAAAAATCTTGCGTATATAATATGTTACGATGGCCACTTTAGCGCAGGCGAGCAGTGCTGAGTCTTGACGGGCGTGGCCCACTCTACCTACAAGCCTACGCGGCCGTTCGCAGGGCGATCCTTGCTGGCCACTTTGCAGCCGGGGAACGTCTACCCTCCACGCGGGCGCTTGCTGTCGAGCTGGGAGTCTCTCGTACGGTCACCCTGAAGGCCTTCGAGCAGTTGGGCGCCGAAGGATACTTGATCGGGGAGAAGGGATCGGGCACATACGTGACCGAAGCTCTTCCCGACGGCCCGATTTTGGCGGCGAGGCCCAGATTCAACCAGAGCGCCATCGCCGTCGAACCACGATTCTCGCGGGGTGGCTTGCGCATTATCGCCCAGGGTCCGCTCGTAGAGCACCCGCGCGCGCGGAATCTGCCATACGACTTCGAATACGGATTTGCTCCACCGGAACCCACGTCCAGAAAGGCCTGGCGTCGGCTCCTGGCCCGAGCGGCCAAAAGCGGTGACTTGGACTACGCCCCACCGCAGGGCAGTGACCGCCTCAGGGCTGCACTCGTCCAGCATCTGGAGCGGAATCGTGGCATCCGCTGCCACGCCGACCAGATCGTTGTTCTGAACGGCTCCCAGCAAGGGCTCGACCTCTGCGCGCGGATCCTGCTCGATCCGGGCGACCACGTGTTGATCGAAGATCCCCACTACCAGGGGGCCAGGGCCGTTCTGCTCGCCGCAGGGGCGCGGCTGGTCCCAGTGCCTGTGGACGAGGACGGTTTAGATGTGTTGGCGGCACGGCGAATCAGGTCCCGTCCCCGACTCGCCTATGTAACGCCGTCTCATCAGTTTCCGACCGGTGCCGTCATGCCGCTCGCCCGCCGGATGGCCCTGCTGGACTGGGCCGCCGACCGGGGTGCGTTTATCATCGAAGACGACTATGACGGGGAGTTTCGCTACCAGGGGCGTCCGCTCGAAGCCGTCCAAGCGCTGGACGGGCGCGGACGGACCATCTACGTCGGCACGCTCTCCAAGGTGATGTTCCCGGCACTCCGTTTGGGGTATGTCGTCCTTCCTGAATCGCTTGTGCCGGCCTTTCGAGCAGGAAAGTGGCTGGCGGATCGCCACAGCGCTTCCCTTGAGCAGGAGGCCCTTGCCCTCTTCATGGAGTCCGGCCTCTACGAACAACACTTGCGGCGCATGAGGCGGCGGCACGAATCCCGCCGGGCAACGCTTGTCGAGGCCATCGATCACCACCTCGGTGCAAGGGTGACCGTTATGGGAACGGACGCGGGAATTCACCTTGTGCTGTGGTTGCACGGGGTCCAGCCGACCGAACTGGGGCGCGTGATCGCACGCGCCGAAGAACACGGCGTGGGGCTCTACTCCATAGCCCCGTACTTCTTGAATCCCCCTACCTGCGCTGGACTCCTCCTGGGATACGGTGCCCTCGACGAGTCCGAAATTCAGGAAGGGATCGCGCGGTGGGCAGAGGTGTTCGTTGGTTGAGGCCGGCGAGCTCTCGGATGGTCACATCCGCGTTTCCAGCTCACCAAACCGGCGGTAGGTAATTCCATCAGACAAGGGTCAGAACAGTGAGCAAAGTGGCTACCGATGTTTCTTCAAAAGTGGATATTGTGAAGAGCCACTAGGTAGGTAGCTTCGTCCTGACAAGAGTCGCACTCACCCAGCCGAACAGGCACATTCCCCGGGGAACCCACGTGAAGACCGGACTTGCTTTGTTTGTAGCCCTTGGTGGGCTTTCCGCAAACGCCACGGCCCAGGGCCCCCTACGGGCGACCTCGGTGGAAACCCTCACAGGTGAACTCGACGGCGGCACGGGCGGCATTTCTGTGGATGCCGACGGCAATATTTATGTCGCCGACTTCGGCTCGCGCCTCGGTGGCGGCGGCACGGTGGGCTCAAAAATCTTTGTGATAACCCCGGGCGGCGAGTCACGAATCTTCGCAGAGGGATTTGGAGGGGGCTCGGGAAACGAGATCGACCTCCATGGACAGTTCTACCAGTCGAATATTCGGACAAGCGTCATTAGTAAGGTCGACCGCGAAGGGATTCCAACGGACTTCGTGTCCGAGGGGATCTCTACTCCCGTCGGGATTGCGAGCGACAACGACGGCAACCTCTTCGTCGCGAACTGTGGTAGCGGGTCGATCCAAAAAGTGACTCCGGCGGGAGTCTCGACACGATTCGCCGCAAGCCCACTGCTCAAGTGCCCCAATGGCGTCGCCTTCGACGACGATGGTAACCTGTACGCTGCAAACTTCGAGAACGGTGACGTCGTGAAGATCACTCCGGACGCGACGGTGAGCCGGTTGGCAACCCTGGCGGGTGGGAACAACGGGCATCTGATCTACCACGAGGGGTTTCTCTACGTGGTCGACCGAGCAGCGCACCAGATCTTTTCGGTCTCACTCTCTGGAGAGGTCGAGCTGCTTGCGGGATCGGGGGTCCGTGGAAGGCAAAACGGAGACCCGATGAATGCCACCTTCTCACTTCCCAACGACATCGGAATCAGTCCGGACGGTCGAACCCTTTACGTGAATGAGGTCGCCGCCGCGTCCGGCCCAAACGGGGTTCTCGCGCCGATGATCGTGCGCGCGATTCGGGTATCCAAGCAGAAATGAACGACACGCTCCAGGACACGACCCTGAGCATTCCACGCTAATCGGGAGGAAGACGATGGGTGAATCGACGGATATCGTTAATGCGTACCTCCAGCACGTAACCGATCACGCCGTCAAGGGAGCTTTGGCGTGCCTCGCCCCAGAGTTCAAACTGGAGTTCGCCGGAGCCGGATACACCATGGCGAAGAGTCAGGCTGCGACCGCACTTGAGTGGGATGTGGGCGCGAACGGCAGACTGGACTGGCGAGTCGTCGATGAATCGTCCGACACCGTCACGATACAGGGCTCGGAGGGCAACGACTTCCTCGACCTGATCGGAGTTGGCCCGCTCGCATTTCGCTCGGTCTTCACTATCTCCCCGACCGGCCTCATATCACACCAGCTCCATGAGGCGTCCTGGGGCGAGATCTCACTGTCGGATGCGATGATACCGCTGACAACGTGGGCCTCCGAACACGAGCCCGAAGAGTTGGCCGAAATCTATCCGGGGGGAACGATGTCCTACTCAGGGCCGATGGCCGTCCGCTGGGTGCGACTCGCCAAGAAATGGAAGGACAGATGAGGGTGTTTTCTAAACGAGCACGGTCGCTGTTGACTGCGCCTCTCTTGCTGATATGCGGGCTGGCAGGATGCGCGGGAGAGCCGGGAGCGTATTTCCGATTTACGCTCGCCGGAGAGGAGTACGTAATCGATGGCGTGGAGTTGTCCATTAGCAGGATATCTACAGACGGGCGTTTCCTTTTTCTCATCTATACGCCCCCAGCTGAAACCGGACCGGAGGTCAACGCGGTGTGGCGGATGTCCGTCGGTCAAACCAACATCCCCGAGGAGTTTCAGGTTACGGAACGGGGCTTCGCGGCAGACGCTTCCTCAACCTTCATGGTAACAACGGATGGTCAGGCGGGAGCGGGACTTGGGGATGGATCGAGTCTGACGATCACGTTCAAGCGAGTTTCAGACGACATCGTCGAAGGTTCGTTTGGCGGTTCGGCGCTGATTTATTCTGAGTCATTCTCTAGCCGAGATTCCAGGCTCGTCGATGTCTCGGGTACGTTTCGGATTCCCGTAGACATTTCCCGATAAGAGGCCAGAGGAATTACCTTGCGAAAGACTCGAACCTTCAACCTACTGATTAAGAGTCTTATCGCAGCATATACGCGGCGTGCCTGTGAGGTAGCCTAAGTTCTTTCGCGCTAGGGTGTTAGGCACCCCGCTGTTCTCCCGAGTGCTCCTGAGATTCGACCAGTTTCCGGGAGTTTGGGGTCCCTGTTGGGGGACCCGAGGGACCGTCGAAAGTCGGCCTGACGAATCATTGTCAATAGGCGTCCTAAGCCTCACACCCCACTCTTGTAAGCATCTGCCCTGCGGAGGGGGTCGGGCTATGCCATGTCTATCGCCTGAGGCAAACGGGCATTTGGTCTACGTAGCCTGACCAAGCAGCAAATAAATCTGGGTCCCACCACCCGGATTTGACCTCATCATCCATCGTCTTGAGGGCCTCTTCGGGGCTGAATGCATGCTTGTAGGGTCGAGCGGTGGTGAGCGCGTCGTACACATCGACGATCGTTAGTATCCTCGCAGTTCGCGGTATTTCCTCGCCCTTGAGTCCATCAGGGTAGCCCGTGCCATCCATCTTCTCGTGATGGTGACGGATGATCGGAAGAACCAGGCGGAACGACTTGAGAGGTCTGCAAATCCCCTCCCCCACCGCGGGATGACCCTTGATGACTTTGAATTCCTCATCAGTGAGTCGCCCGTTCTTGTTCAGCACGGCGTCGGGGATGGCGACCTTCCCCACGTCGTGCACTATTCCAGCCTTGCGTAGCGCGTCGAGTTCTTCCTCTCCCAATCCTACCCGTTCCCCAAGGGCAGCCGCGTACGTTGCCAACCTCTCACAGTGACCCTCCGTATAGGGGTCCTTGGCCTCGATGGCCCGAGAAAGGGCGTAGATCACGGTTTCGGCCCGCTCCAACTCGTCCGTATAGCGCTTGAGCCTGAGGAGTGAACGGGTTCGTGCGAGGAGTTCGAGTTCGTCGAAGGGTTTCGAAATGAAATCGTCAGCTCCCGCTTCGATTCCCTTTACACGATCGTCCACAACGCTGAGACCCGTCACTATCACGACGGGCGTCAGGCGACGATCGGGATTCGACTTGATCAAGCGACAGAGCTCGAATCCGTCCATCACCGGCATCTCCACGTCCGTGAGGACGAGGTCGGGATCCAACTGCTCGAACAACTCCAATGCCTCCTTGCCCTGCGTGGCCGTGACGACGTCGAGCCCCTCGCCCTCCAGGAGACCCTTGATCACGTCGCGGATCGCGCTGTCATCATCGACTACCAGGATCTGTGGAGACACCCTATTCTCCCTGCTTGGGAAGCTCGATCCAGAAAGTGCTGCCCTCGCCATCCACCCTCTCAAGTCCAAGCCCCACCCGTGGGGCTCGGGGGTATGCCCAGCCCCTCATCCGTGAATTGCCTGCGGATGGTGTCGCCGGGACGTCAACCGGTGGCGGGAAGTAGGACCGTGAATGTGGTGCCTTCGCCGGGGGTGCTGCGCATCCCGACATGGCCCTCGCTTTGTTTCACGATCCCGTAGACCGTGGCGAGGCCGAGTCCGGTCCCACCTGACTCGGTCTTCGTCGTGAAGAACGGCTCGAAGATCCGGGCCTGGGCCTCCGGCTCGATCCCCACACCTGTGTCGGAGACGCTCAGTTTGGCGTATCGGCCAGGAGCGAGGTCTGCATGTTGTGACGCCCACTCAGGATCCACCTCGACGGACTCGGTCACGATGGTGAGTCGCCCGCCGTTCGGCATGGCGTCGCGGGCATTGATGGTGAGGTTCATCACGATCTGATCTAGCTGACTGGCATCGGCATTCACGAGCAAGGGATCGGGAAGCAGCTCCGTTTTTACCTCGATGCGCGCTCCTATGATCGGCTTGAGAAATCGTGTCAGGTTCTCCACCAACACGTTGAGATCCAGGATTTCCAGTTTGGTTTCGTGCCTGCGGCTGAACATGAGAAGCTGGCGAACCAAAGCGGCTCCCCGCTCGGCTCCATCCCGGATCCCTTCCAAGGCGGAGCAAGAGGGATCGTTGGGGCAGATGCCGGCGAGCAGGATCTGGGAATCCGCGAGGATCACGGTGAGGAGGTTGTTGAAGTCGTGCGCGATGCCAGCGGCCAGATGGCCGATCGCGTCCATCTTCTGGGCCTGTCGCAACTCGTCTTCCAGTCGTGCCCGCCGACTCACGTCCTTGAAACTCACCACGCACCCCGAGGGCGCGCCCTCCTGGATGACGGGCGTGCTGATGTATTCTACGCGGACCGGCGAGCGGTCCCGGCGGTAGAAGGTGGCGTCGAGAACCTCCCGTGCGTGCTCCTCCGTCACCCCATCCGCCAGGGCGCATACGCCCTCGGGATCGTCCGTTGACATCGTGAAGACCGCGCAGTACTGCCCTATGAGCGCTTCCGCTGCCCAGCCGAGGAGACGAGCGCCCGCTGGATTCAAGAAGGTGACCCGGTTCTCTGTATCGAGGCCCACCACTCCGTCGCCTACCGCGTCCAGCAGGAGCTCCTGATGGTGACGGAGGCGATCGAGGCGCCGTCTCTCACTGTCTCTCCGCTCAGTGATGTCGCGCACGATGGCGATCATATGAGAGCGGCCCCCGATCTCGATGGCCGATCCCGAGATCTCTGCGGCGAGCTTCCTTCCCGTTTTCGTAAGGCAAGTCAGCTCGTCGGTCCACCCGGAACCCTCTTCGAAAACGGTGTTGGCGAACGCCTGCAGTCGTGGCATCTCGTCGGGATGAACGGCTGACACCGCGAGTCCGATCAACTCCTCGTGCTCGTACATGAGCATCTCGCATCCCTGGGAGTTGGCGTCCACGATCTCGTCTGCCAGCGGATCGATGATGAAGATCGCGTCGTTGGAGTGCTCGAAGACGAGTCGGCGGGCGGCCACAAGGCCTGCCTCACTCAGCGAGAAGCGCCCCGTCACGATGAGCCCCCCCATCGAGTGAGGGAGGGGTTTCCGACACTCCAGCTGGTCACGAGCATGATGAGGCTCTCACCGGTGACGTTCGTACTCGCGGCCGCCGGGACCGACAGGAGGTTAGGCCATGAGATTCGGCAATCCTCTGCTGAGCTCTCCAGACGCTCGAAATGGTCATGCATGTAAGACTCCTACAGACCCGGGAGGCGATTCTCCGCCCGCCACGGGTGCTCGTCGTGAATGTGATGTCTCGATTCCTGGTGTCGGTGCCCTGGTGGATTTTAGTCAGTCGGGTCCAGAACTGCCCCAAAAAAAAGGATCATCCAGCCTCACCCCAGCAAGGCGACCATCATCTCGCCGATGTCCGAGACCCTCTGCGGGTCAGGATTCGTCTTTCCGACGACGCCCAGGCCCTGCACCATGGTGACCAGGAAGCGCGCCATCTTCCTTGCCTCGCGATGGGTGGGGATCTCGCCCTCCTGCTGTGCCCGGACGATGGCACCCTCGAACGCCCTTTCAAGCCGGTCAAAGCTCTCGAAGACCCGCTCGCGCACCTTCTCGTCGTGGGGGGCAAGCTCCAAGGCCGAGTTCGTCAGGAGACAGCCACGCTTCGCCGATTCGCCGAGGGCGTCCTCGGCAACTTTCTCGATCGCTCGCTCGATCGCGGCGCGCGGGGACCCGGAGTCCGTGATGATCTCAACGAGGTCCATGTGAACCGTGCGCTGGTACCGCTCCACCGCGGCCAGGAACAACTCGTGCTTGTCACCGAAGGTGTTATAGAGGCTCGCGCGACCGATTCCCGCGCACCGCGCCACATCAGCCACCGACGTGGCCCGGTAGCCCTTGGCCCAGAAGAGCCTCATAGTCTCGTCTAGGACTTGCTCGGAATCAAACTCTCTCGGACGCCCCATCCATCAAGGTAGGAATTCAAGAATGAAGTGTCAAGAACAGTCCCCGAAATCACCGTCGGCTTCGGGTACCAACCAAGATGGGTGAGCATCGACGGTCCGTCCCCCTTTGGGTGTCCTCAGCCACTAGATCGTAACCGACCGCTCGGATCCGATGGACATCGTCATCCTCTTCACCCAGGTTCCATCGGCATTCTATGTCTTCGATGCCTGGGGACGCGGGTCCCAACAATGCGATGTACTCGGCCATGGCCGCCGACTCCCGGACACCCGCGAAGGCGACGTGCTCCTCATCGCAACGGCGGGTGTGTACGGCCGGTCTATGGCGTCGGGCTACAACCTGAGGCCGCTAGCTTCCAAGATCGTCCTCGACTGAGCGGGCCTTTGGGGCCTCGTCCTCCGGTACCAAGCACGGCGAGCGCGTCTCGGGTCCTCAACGGCAGATCGGCGTTAGCGGCCCTTCGCTTCCTGTCACCGGTAGTTGCCAACCACCTTGACCGATTGGTCTAGGATAATTACTCTTTGTTTCACCGAAGGAGAGAAGAGCGATGAGTCCTGGTCCTGAAAAGCAGTTCGACACCGATGCCGCCCTGGAGAGGGCGGTTCAGGTTTTCTGGGCCCGGGGGTATGAGGGGACGAGTATGTCGGCCCTCATGGTGGCGATGGGAATCGGCAAAAAGAGCCTCTACGACACCTATGGCAACAAGCGCTCCCTCTTTCTCAAGGCGGTGGCTAGATACACCGACCTCATTGTCACGGACCTGAGGAACCGACTACAACGGGGGGGGTCGCCACTGGACAACCTCCGCCGCCTGCTGTGCGAGCTGGAATCCGGATACGCCAAGGCCGGTAGCCAGGGCTGCCTTCTCGGCACCAACGCCGCCGATTTCGACACCGAAGACGGGGAGGTCGCGGAGATCCTCCGCAAGAACCTCGGCAGGCTTGAGGAGGCCTTTTTCGAGGTGCTCTCCCGAGCGGATCAGGAAGGCGAGCTGAGGGACGGCGTCGATCCACGTGACCTCGCACGGATGCTCATGTGCCTGACCCAAGGCGCGGCCCTGGTGGGTCGCGTGATCGATGAGCGCACCATTCCCAACAGCGCGTTCGCATCCGCGATGGCGCTGCTGGAGGCTCCGTAGTGTTTTTTTCGTTATACATAGACCGATCGGTCTATGTTTGTCCATACCTAAACACAGAGAGAAGATCATGTCCGATACATCCATAGCAGCCGGTCGCTTTGCCGGCAAAACAGTTCTGATTACCGGCGGATCCGGAGGGATTGGGAGAGCCACCGCCCAGCGTGTGATCGCCGAGGGCGGAAGCGTCCTCGTTACAGGCACGAACTCTGACAAACTCGCAGCGGTGAAGGAAGAACTCCCGGCGGTTGTGACCCTCGTGAACGACGCCGCCGACCCGGCGGCGGCGGAGCGACTCGGTGACGTTGTGAAGTCGGAATTCGGTACGCTCGACGCCGCCTTCCTGAACGCCGGCTACGCGACGTTCGTCCCGCACACCGATGTGACCGCGGATGACTTCGATCGTCAGTACGCGGTCAACGTCCGCGGGCCAATTCTCCACGCAAAGGCGATTTCTCCCCTGCTTCGTGAGGGCGGTTCGATCGTCCTCAACGCGTCGGTAGCTCGACGCATCGGGCTACCAGGTGGCGTGATCTACAACTCGACGAAGGGGGCGGTTCGGACGATCACGCGGGTCCTGGCTCTCGAGTTATCCGATCGGAAGATCCGCGTGAACGCAGTGAGTCCCGGCCCCATCGGCTCCGATTTCTTCGACCGCACCGGGATGCCCGAGGAGCAGATCGAACAGTTCCTGGAGCAGATTCTCACCTCGGTTCCGCTCGGCCGCATCGGAACGCCGGAAGAGGTCGCCGCAGTGGCCGCGTTCCTCCTCTCTGACGACGCCTCGTACGTGACGGGGAGCGAATACGTGGTGGACGGCGGCATGACCGAGGTCTAAGGGGCGACATCCCCCGAGATCTTTTTGGCCTGCGGGGCCAGGGCACACCGTCCTACCCATGAGCGTAAGGCCTCAATTAAACCAAGACGAACGAGAGGAATCGAGATGAGCAAGAAACTGATTAACCCTGCGGAGCTCTTTGACGGTGCCGCATTCGGCATGTCACAGGCGACGGTCCACACGGCGTCCGGGCTGGTCTTCGTGTCTGGCCAGGTGGACTGGAATCACGACTACCAAACCACACATGACACTGTCGAAGGCCAGGCGAGACAGGCCTTCAAGAACCTGAGAATCGCCTTGGAGGCGGCCGGTTCATCGATCGACCAGCTGCTGCTGATTCGCCTATACATACGGGGCGAGTGGGGGGAGCACATGAGCACGGTCCAGCCAATTCTCTTCGAGGTTCTGGGCGCGTCTCGCCCGACCGTAACGGGAATTGGGGTGGCGTCACTTGCATCACCGGAGACGCTGGTCGAGATCGAGGCGATCGCAAGCGTCTAGGTGGATCGTCGGAGCGCTAGATTGCCGAGGGACATGCCGACTGAGGCATGCCCCTCGGCCGCGTCTCCCGTGGCTGGTTGCACATGGGACTGGGAATCGCTCCGAACCCTAGAGGACCAGTTGTTTGACTCGAGCTCTGAGCACCGGCAGAACCTCCTCCGCGAACCATGCGTTCTTCTTGAACCACGACTGATTTCGCGGACTTGGATGGGGTAGCGGGAGCTTCTCGGGCCAGTGGTCTCGCCACGAGGCGACGGCTTCCGTCACGCTCCGCCTCTTAGCCCCTAGATGATACGCCTGCGCGTACCGTCCGACGACGAGGGTCAAGCGAACTCCGACCAAATGCTCCAAAACCGACTCTCGCCACACCGGGGCACATTCGGGTCTAGGAGGGTTGTCGCCGGACCGACCCGACCCCGGGAAACAGAAGCCCATCGGCAGGATCGCCACCCGCCGAGGATCATAGAATACCTCTTCATCGACCCCCATCCACTCTCTCAGACGGACGCCGCTGGGGTCCTGGAACGGGATCCCCGAGGCGTGGACTCGACGACCTGGAGCCTGCCCCGCAATCAGGATCGAGGCCTCGGGGTGCACCTGAAGGACCGGGCGCGGTCCCAATGGGAGATGGGGTGCACATATCTGACAAGCCAGGATCTCAGGAAGTAAGACATCCAGTCCGGTCATCCTTCTCCTCCCGCCAAGGCATCCTGCACTTTCATGCGACTCGCGATTCTGTTCAATGCAATCTGAAGACCGTGGTCATCGTGCGCACCTCCGAAGTCTGCGTTCCGCAGCCCGAGCATGCGCCTCGAGTCCCTCGGCCCGGGCCAACCAGACCGCGTCTTCAAGGAGCACCGGGTCGAGAGTGTTCTCCTCGAGGCGGACCCAGCTTCTCAGACGAAGGAAGTCCATCACTGAAAGTCCGCCTCGGTGACACGCGGTCCTTCCGGTTGGGAGAACGTGGTTTGGGCCGACGCCATAATCGCCCAAGACCTCAGCGCTGGTTTCGCCGATGAAGACCGCGCCATAGTTCCGTAGGCTCGCGAGCAATGCGTCGGGGTCGGCCACCGAAAGCTGAAGGTGCTCGGGGGCGAATCGCTCGCACGCCTGGACGATTTCGGGGATCGTTCGGCAGAGAAGCGCTCCGCCGTTCTGTAGGGCTTGGCGGGCCACCTTGGCTGTCGGAAGGTCCTCGAGTTGACGACGCAGCTCCACCTCGACACGGGCGACGATACCGGAGTGGGTCGTGACGAGGAGGGGAAAGGCTGCGGGATCGTGCTCCGCCTGTGCCAACAGGTCTGCGGCGATCCAGGCCGGGTCTGCGGTTCCGTCTGCGATCACGAGCAACTCCGAAGGACCCGCGAGCATGTCGATCGCCACCTCGTGGGAAAGGTATTTCTTGGCTGCCGTCACATACTGGTTTCCGGGCCCGACGATAACCTCGGATGGCGGTATCGGCCCGCTACCGAACGCCATCGCCGCGATCCCGTGTGCGCCGCCGGCCGCCAGCACGCCGGATGCGCCAGCAAGGGCCGCCGCCGCCAAAGTGATTGACTGAGGGCGGGGGCTCGCGACCCATACCGATTCAACCCCGGCCGCTCGGGCCGTGACTGCGGTCATGAGCACGGAGGAGGGGAGCGGGTATCGGCCTCCGGGGGCGTAACACCCGGCAAATCGGGCCACCTCCACGGTATGCCCGACGCGCCCTCCGGGCACGGCAATGTCCACCTCCGAAATCGCGCTCCGTTGGGCCTTCGCGAAGAGCTCGATTCGCCCCGCGATGCGCTCCAACCTCAGGCGATCGGAATCCCCTAGAGCGTCGAGGGCTTGCTGTAGCTCATCCGGAAGGATGTACATGGGCTCGCCGGGCCCTCGGTCTCCGAGGCGCTGGCTCAATTCGTCCAGTGCGGACGCACCCTCCCTTCGGACCCGCTCCACTATGGCCTCTGCCTCGGCCTGAACGGCCATGGGGATCGCTCCTGCACCTCGGGCGGTCAGGTCGTCGAGCGTGCGTAGGGCCAGGAGTTGGGCGCTCATGGAGAAGACCCCACCTTCCCCTCCATGGGGCGCCGCCGCACGCAGCGGTTTCTCCGCTCGAGTTCTTCGGTTACGAGCTGCAGATTCGATCCCCTCTGATGGAGGGTAGCAAGGGTGAAATAGAGCAGGTCGGCGGCTTCGTGCGTGGCGATCCCACTGGGGGGGTTTCCCCACGTGTCGCGACGATCCGATCCAAAGTTGGGAGCGTGAACATCGTCGGCCAGCACGCGCGTGTTTTCAGATGACAAAACCCGGATCCTGCCTGGCGCACAGTAAAGCGCAGAGCGTCGAGCTCCTGAGTCGCACCCGATGTTTCTCCCTTGATCCAGATCGAATTCCGCGATCTGGACCAATACACTCCCCGGCGTTCCTCTATGGCCTGTGCAAGGGTATCTCGGGTACTCCAAACGAGCCCCAGGGCAATACCCGATTCGTCACACACCACAGTCGGCCAAAGACCCTCGCCCACAGGGTGTCTCAGGCTAGCCGACACGGCCTGTCCGAGGGAAAGGCACCCCGTGTAGAGGGCCATGCCGACCTGAGCGTCGGCGCCGACCTTGTCCAATTGTGCGATTTCGTCGGGGGTCGTGATGCCGCCGGCAGCCGTCACATGGCATCCGGACGCAACCCCGACGGCGGCCTCGACGAGTCCGAGAGAGAAGCCTCGCATGCGGCCTTCGTGCTCGACCTGAGTGAGGAGGAACCCACCCACTACAGGCGCCAAATCGGCGATCCTCTCGAGCACGTCCACTCCCGTCTCCTCTCGCCATCCGTCCAGGACGAGGCTCCCTGCCCTGGCGTCGACTGCCGCGATCACCCTGTCCTTTGGGAGGGCGGAGCAGAACGCTGGTGAGGCAGACGTGCCGATCACGACTCGTGTGGCGCCGGCGTCGAGCCAGTCGAGGGCGGCGGCGATGCTCCGAATCCCACCTCCCACGCGGCAGGGGGCCCGTCGCACCATTTCCCTTATCAACGCTTTGTTCGAGCCTCGGCCGAGGGCGGCGTCGAGGTCCACGACGGCAACCTCTCCCGCAACGCCAAAGGCCTCGAGTCGCTCGAGTGGATCCCCGCCATCGAGTACGAATTCCCTGCCCTCGCGGAGCTGTACCGCTCGTCCCTCCATGATGTCGATGCTTGGAACAATCATGATCTCACCTCTAGGCCCATTTCCGTCAAATAAGCCTTCACGTCGGCGACGGAGAAGTCATCATCGTGCAGGACTGAGGCCGCAAGGACCGCGTTGACCCCGGTGTCCAGAGCGTCCTTCACGTCCCTCAGGGATCCGATACCGCCCGAGGCGATTACGGGGACCGAAACCGCACGCCGCACGGCGCGAAGCAGGGCCAGGTCACACCCTTCTCGGGTTCCGTCCTGATCCCAACTGGTGAGCAGGATCTCACCGGCACCCCCCTGCGTGGCTCGAATTGCCCAATCCACGACATCAAGCCCCGTCCCCTCCCTCCCTCCCATCACAAGCACCTCCCAACTCGATGGGCCGAGGCGTTTGGCATCGATCGCGAGGACGACGCATTGGGTCCCGAATTCCTGGGAAAGCAGAGTGAGTAGCTGGGGGTCGCGCACAGCGGCCGTGTTGACACTCACCTTGTCGGCTCCGGCGGCGAGGAGCGCGCGCGCATCGTCGACACTCCTCACACCGCCTCCCACCGTGAGCGGGATGTGGATTGCAGTCCTCACCCGAGCAACCGTGTCGAGCCGGGTGTGCGTGTGGGTGGGTGAAGCCGAAATGTCGAGAAGCACGATTTCGTCGGCGCCCTGCCTCTGATACTCCGAGGCTCGCTCAGCGGGGTCTCCGCTGTCCCGCAAAGAGGTAAACCTCACTCCTTTTACGACGCGGCCCTGTT
>JAZDDA010000036.1:0-135826 GCA_036679625.1 Gemmatimonadota bacterium
GGAGATGATGCCGTTCCGAACCCCGGCATCCTGATCAGGAACGGGACGATCATTGCGGTAGGCCTGCCCGCGGGCACCGAGCTGACCGCCGCGCGGCGCATCCAACTCGAGGACGATGCGTTCGTAATGGCGGGTCTCGTGGACCTTCACGCGCACTACGCCATCGACCTCTTTGGGGAGGGGCGCATAGATGAATACCGCGTGAACCCGGTGATCTTCCTCGCGAATGGAGTCACCTCGACCTTCCCGGCGGGCGAGATGGACCCCACGGAGGCGCGCCTGGGGAGGGAGCGCATCGCCCGAGGCGAACAGCCAGGGCCGCGCATCTTCAGCTCCGGGCCCTACTTCGGCACCGCCCGGCCCGGGTGGCGCGCCGACGCCATGACCGCGGACAGCATCCGCAAGGAGGTGGACTTCTGGGCCCTCCAGGGCGTAAGCGGGTTCAAGGCAAAGGGAATTCGGCCGGCCCAACTTGCTGCGCTGATCGAAGCGGCACACCGCAATGGGTTGCCCGTAACTGGGCATCTCGGCTCCGGCTTTCGGAACTCAGTGAACCCGCGCGATGCGATCCTCATGGGCATCGACCGCATCGAGCACTTCCTGGGGGGCGACGCCCTCCCGGCTGAGCAGTCTGCATACGCATCACTCGAAGCGCTGGATCTCACCGATCCCGAGGTGGCCCGCGACCTCGACGAGCAGATCGCCCGCTTCATCCGCACCGGGACCTTCTTCGACGCGACGTTGACGGCGTACGGCTACTACGCCGATCGCGAGCCCGTAGTGTTCACCCGTTGGGCAGACGAGATGGGTTTCCTGACGCCCTACGCTCGTGAGGTGGTGGAGGCGCAGCTGCCCAGGAACGCCGTCGATCAGTTTGAGCGGATCTACTACAAGAAGCGTGAGACGGTGAAGCGCTTCTTCGACGGCGGTGGGGCGGAGCTGCTCACACTCGGCACCGACCATCCGAGCTGGGGTGAGTTCCTCTCGGGGTTCTCTGCCCACCGCGAGCTTCACGCCATGGTGCTCGCGGGAATTCCCGAGGCTGCGGCGCTGCGGGCCGGCACGATCAACGCCGCGCGGGCACTCGGCGCGAGCGAGCGAATTGGTACCGTCGAACCGGGCAAGTACGCCGATCTCATCGTTCTGCGCGGCAATCCGCTCAGCGAGATCACCGACACACGCAACGTCACGCTGGTGATCAAAGGCGGGGATGTGTTCGATCCACAGGACCTCTTCGAGTCGGTTCGCGGCAAGCTGGGGCCAGAGTCGGCTACAGAGGCAGAGTGGTGGAAGGGAGGGTCGAGGCTGGGTCGCTGAGAGGGGGCACCTGTGCTATAATCCTGCACGCCTCGGGGTCAGATCCCCGGGGCTCCCTTTTGGAGATCGAATGAAGAAAGCCTTCTACTTCGTTGCGGGTACGGCATCGCTCGGTGCAGGTATCGTGGGTATGCTCATCCCGGTCTGGCCGACGACGTGCTTTCTTCTGCTCGCCGCTGGTTGTTATGGTCGCAGCTCCGATCGGGCGTACAGCTGGATGTATTCCAACCGTTGGTTTGGGGATTACCTGACCGGCTATCGCGATCACGGGGCGGTTCCTGCGAAGGTCAAGCGGGGCGCACTCTTGATGTTGTGGGCGGGGATCCTGCTTTCGATGGCGCTAGTGTCGATCGGGTGGGTGCGGCTGCTTCTCCTCGGTGTCGCCGGTGCGATCACCTGGCACATCGTCTCACTCGATACCCAAACGCCAGCTCCGGTTCCTGCGGTTGCGTCCTCCCCGAGTCGGGTCGCCTGATCGACCTCTAGAATCCGGCTCCGACGCCGGTCCGCTTCAACACCTCGATCGTCAGGATTGCCCACAGCGAGAACACGATCGCCACGAGGCTCCCGGTCGAGAGTGCCTTCAACGCGAGACCCCAACTCCCAGCGGTAGAGATTGCGCTACCCAGCACCAGCGCGACGTTGCTGAGCGCCCAGACCATTCCCGCTGCGCCGGCGCCCACACCCATCACCGTTTTCGACGCCGTGAGCCGATCTCCGAATCGCAGGAGGTGTCGGGCGACTGTGCCGTAGCGGAGCAGCGTCAGGCTGAGAAGCACCATTCCGGTTGTTGCGGCTGCGAACCCCACGGCGCTGGTGATCCCGACTGAGGCGATTCCGGCCAAGCCGAGGAAGAGGGTCGTCGCTCCGAGAGCGCTGAAGACGACTCCCCCGACTGCAAGCGTGGCGATGTCGTGGCTGGCGTCATGCGCGCGCGCACTGGACTCCAGAAAAAGTTCGATGGCGGTTTCTGGCGTGTGTGCGTAGCTCATGTTCTCCTCCGCTTTCTTCCCACCTCACAGGACTTGCCTCCGTCATACCCCTTCGACGAATCAGTCCGGCCCACTTGCACAACCGGTCGGGCGCGGTGAGGGCCTGCTTATCATAAATAGCAAGGTGCGGGCCACTCCGTTGCCCTCTGCGGTGGGGGGACCATAGAATCGCCTCATCCGCTGTCGCTCATTCCCACGCCCCGAGTTCAGCCATGCCAACCCATGCCCTTCGGTTCTCTCGCACGATCTTGCTCACCTTTGTGCTCTTCGTGGGCCTGTCGCTCAGCCGGGGGTTGGCTGCCCAGGAGGCGACGCTGCTCCGGCCTGACCGGGTCTTCGACGGCGAGGTGACCCATCCTGGGTGGGTGGTTCTGGTCGAGGGGGGGAGCATATCGGCGGTAGGCCCTGCGGGGGCGGTCGGGGTGCCCGCCGGGGTTCGAACGATTGAGCTGCCGGGCACCACTTTGCTGCCCGGTTTGATTGAGGGCCACTCGCACATCCTGTTGTACCCCTACAACGAGGCGTCGTGGACGGACCAGGTGCTCAACGAGTCGCTGGCTCTACGTACAGCCCGAGCCACAAACCACGTACGCGCCAGCCTGATGGCCGGCGTGACCACGATGCGGGATCTGGGATCCGAAGGGGCAGGGTACGCCGATGTGGGAATCAAGCAGGCCATCGATCTCGGGGTGATCCCCGGGCCCCGGCTCCTCGTCACGACTCGCGCGATCGTCGCTACGGGGAGTTACGGGCCGAAGGGAGCCGCGGAGTGGAACCTCCCGCTCGGGGCTGAGACCGCCGACGGGTTCGACGACCTCATCCGCGTGACGCGTGACCAGATTGGCCGCGGTGCCGACTGGATCAAGGTCTATGCGGACTACCGTTGGGGCCCGAATGGCACCGCAGAGGCGACCTTTCTGACCGAGGAGATCGAGACGATCGTGCGTGTGGCGGCGAGTTCGGGTCGGAAGGTCGTGGCGCACGCCTCGAGCGCCGAGGGGATGCGCAGGGCGACGTTGGCCGGAGTATCTACCGTGGAGCACGGCGACGGCGGTACCCCCGAGGTCTTTGCGCTCATGGCGGAGCGCGGGGTTGGGTTTTGCCCGACGCTCGCGGCGGGTCACGCAATCGCGCAGTACGGGGGATGGCGCCCCGGGGTGGACCCCGAGCCCGCCCGGCTCGTTCGCAAACGTGAGACCTTTCGCATGGCGCTCGATGCGGGTGTGTCGATCTGCTTCGGCGGCGACGTGGGCGTGTTCGCGCACGGCACCAACGTGGTCGAGCTGGAGCTGATGGTCGACTACGGCATGACGTCGCTGCAGGCACTCCGGGCAGCGACCTCCGGAAATGCCACGATGTTTGGACTCGAACAGACCGTGGGACGTGTCCAGGAGGGCCTTCTCGCCGACCTAATCGCGGTGAGGGGAGACCCCGCCAGCGACATCGCCGCGCTCCGGAGCGTCACCTTCGTGATGAAGGGTGGGGTCGTCGTTCGAGAACGCTGATCGACGAGCGGCCCTGGCTGAGACGGGCTAGTTCGACTCCGCTCGAGTAGAGGTGATCTCGATCATCTTGAGCGGATCGCCACCCTGGGTGTGGAGGTCATCCTTGAACCATATCTCGAAGACGAATTTGTCGTCATCGATCAAACGGTACACGAAGTCGTATTCCTGGGTGTGGTCCATGATCGGGTCGTAGTCCTCGCCGGACATCGTAATCACACGCCCCGACTCGTCTGCAGTGCCTCGGCCGGTTACCCAGTACGTCCCGACCTCGTCCATGCTGAGCAGGGTGAACTCCTCGGTACGGCGGTCGAAGCCCAGAAAGCCGAGACTCGCCGCCTCGGCTCCCGGCACGCGCAGCGTGGATTCGATCATCAGGAACCGGCCTCCGAGCACCATGCGGTTGGTCGATGTCCCCTCGAAGGTGAGGATCTCAGCGCCGTGAGCTGGCTGAAGCCGGATGACCTGGCTCCACTCGCCCGCGAGCGTCGCGATCAGGGCGTGCTCCTCTCCGGGTTGTGAGGCCTCGAACACTCGTAGCTGAGCCTCGTTGAGTTCCTGAGCGGTCATTCCACCCGGAAGCTCGTCCTGCGCTCTGGCCGGGTTGGGGAACAGAAGCGTCAGCGTGAGGGCCACCAGCGTGAGGGCCAGCGCCAGCGGGAGCGCGATTGGGGTGGGCGCCGTGTGCTGAAATTTGAACATCGTGATTCTCATATCGAAGGGCGTTTGAAAGGGTGTTCAGGAGGTGGAGCGGGTCAGGCGACGCCGTAGCTCCGCGAGGCCAGCCGGATTTCCGATGATCGTAAGGCGGTCACCCTCTTCGAATACCGTGTTTCCACGAGGGATCACCACCGCATCGTCGCGGCGGACGAGTGCGACGAGGGTGTCGTCGGGCATCTGCATGGTTCGCAATTCGACTCCGATGAGCTTCTCGGTGGGCGTGCCCCGGCCGATCGTGATGGCCAGAACCCGATCGTCGCGCAGGAGTGCCTCCTTCAGCGCCTGATTGTCGTCTGCGTTGAGCCACGAGTCCATGAAGTCATCGTCATCCACCCGGCCGGCGATCTGGGCCAGAATCCTCAGGTGCCGCCCCGGGTCTGTCTCGGGGCTCACGAGGAAGAAGACGGCGTGGATATCCTCTGCGGAGCGAACGCCATCCATCTCCATCTCGACATCCATCGGAATCCCGGACCTCCCGCGAACGAGCACCATGTGGCTTGCCGTGAGTCCCGGAAGGCGAAGGTGCGGGAGTGCGGCGCCGTGCGAGACGGGGGTCATTCCGACGACCGTTCCACGGAGGAAGCCATCCCCGAGCTCACGCGCAGAGGTGTTGCAGCTCTCGGCAAGGTGCGCGGCGGCCTCCCAGATGACCTGTCGGAAGGTGGTGCCCTCGGCTGCGTCAATGACATCTGCATGCGCTACGACTGCCTCGAAGGGGTCGGCGGCGCGAAGACCCTTTTCCTTCATGATCTGGCGCAGCTCCCGGTCGAGCCCCTCGTCTCTCTGGCGTCCAAGTCGCTCAAAAACGTGGAAAATTGCGCCTTCCCGGTCTGCGTGGTCACGCGCGTAGTACGCATACCAGAGGGTCCCAAACATGATCAGGCCACCCGTGAATACGGCCGGGAGCCACCCCTGCTGCGCGACCAGCCAGATCGGCGCGAGGATCCCGAGCATGTGAAGCCAGGGATAGAACGGTGAGCGGTAGCCCGGGTCGTAGGAGTCGAGTCGGCTCTCCCGCATCACAATGACCGCCAGGGAAAGCATCGCGAACATGGTTAGCTGAAACGCCCCGGCCAGCTTGGCGATCTTGGTGGGATCGAAGACCGTGACGAAGAGCACGATCAGCACGACCGAAAGCGCGATCGCCCGTGTGGGGGTGCCGAAGCGGCCGATCTTGCCAATGAATTCAGGGAGGACCCGATCACGGCTCATCGCGAGCGGATACCGCGATGCGCTGAGGATGCCCGCGTTTCCGACCGAGGAGAACGCGAGGACCGCGGCAACCGTCATGACTATCGCACCGGGACGCCCAACGAGTATCTCCGCCACGGTGGCAACCGGGGTGAGGTCACCGCCGTTGGCGGCGAGGGTCGGCGCCGAGGCCACGCCGATCATCACGAGTGTGCCAACGGTGTAGATCACGAGGGAGGTTATGAAGGCGAGCAACATCCCGAGCGGGATGTTGCGCTCGGGGTTCCTGACCTCTTCGGCCACGCTCGCCACCTTGGTGAGGCCGACGAAGCCGACCACCACGAGGCCGGCCGTCGAGACGATTGAAGCGGCCGACTGTTCGAACAACCCGTCGAGGTTGGCGAGCTCCACCGCCGGGATCCCCATGCCCATGAACCAGAAGAGGAGCGCGAGAAGCCCCACGACCATGTACATCTGGAAGCGCGTGGACTTCTTGGCACCCAGCATGTTCAATATACCGAGTGCGACCGCGAACAGGACTGCGACCGGCCCGGTGTTGAGGTCGGGAAGGAAGAGGTGGAGGTACGCCCCGACCCCGATGAGCGCGAAGGCCGACTTGAGGATCAGGACGAACCAGGTACCGAAGCCTCCTACCGTCCCCAGGAGTGGCCCCAGACTCCGGTCGATGAAGTAATAGGCGCCGCCGGCTCTGGGCATCGCGGTCGAAAGCTCTGCCTGGCTCAGGATTCCAGGAATGAGGAGGAGTCCCGCAAGAAGGTAGGCGAGCGGTACGCCCGGACCCGCTTCGACGGCGGCCAGGCCGGGGAGGAGGAACAACCCCGAGCTGATGGTCGCGCCCACGGCAATGGCGTACACGTCAAAAAGCCCCAGCTCCTTCTTGAGCTTCGGTGGCCTGGATTCGGGCATGCTGTCCTAGAAGGCTGTTGAGGAAGTGGGGCGAAGAATGGAGCATTTCGCAGGACACGAAAGAGCCGGCCCTCCTACAATCGGGACTGGATGCGCATGAGGGCAAGTGCCGTGCTCAGAATAAAGCCCTTGACCCTTACGTAACGTTAGGGTTTAAGGTGTATGTGCAGCGAGAGATGACGCGCTTCGAGCGAGGGAGTCGACGGTGGATGGGCTAACTGCCCTCGGCGGCTGAGCGCGTCTGGGACTCCTCGGTCAGGATGACGAAGTCCTCGTTCTCGCCGTCGCGCTCCGGATCGAAGGCAGAAATGTCTTCGACGGCACGGATGACCACTACCATGGCCTTCGTGCCGGGCAGGTAGTACTCCAACTGCTCCGGAGTGCCGGTTCCGCCCGCGACGTGGAAGGAGCCGACCATGTGAAGCACGAGTGCGTTCGGCGATTCGAGCAGATGCTCGGTGATGGAGTATGCCATCCCGGCGTCCCACAGAGACTGCGAGTAAAGCGCCCGCTCCATGAATGCGGGGTCCATGCCGGGGTGGGTCGGGGCGGGTTCGTCCGGGTCCGCGGCGGCCGTGTCCGTCATCACCTCGTCCCACTGGGCGCGGTACGCAGCGGAGGGGTCGGGGAAGGGAAGCGGAGGCAGCGTCCTCAGGGCTTCGGCGCCCAGCTCCATGAGTGACTCCGGTCCCTCTCGGGTGACGCGGTTCGCGTACCGGCGAGGGGAGTTCGCGGCTATGACGGGTGCCTCGTGCCGCTTTGCGAACTCGACCATGGGCCGGTAGTCGCTCTCGTAGAAATCCCAGGGGCGAGCGCTCTTGAGGAATTGGTCCTCCGTGATCCAGCCGTCGAGGTATTCGTCCAGAATGTACTGCACGTCGCGCTCGAACATCTCGAGCGAAAGGGCGACGGCTCGCGGGGCGTCCGAGCCCGAACCCCATCTGCTGACCGCCCCCGTGAAGAGCGCCTGCTCGAGCTCGTGTCCAGTGGGGTCGTCGTGGGTCTCGCCGACAAATACGACCTCGTGCGCCCCCATAGCGTCGATGACGTCAGCGAGCGAGGCCACTGTGCCGTCGCCGCGAAAGACGCGGAATTCGCCCGATACGCCCGACCGCGCGCCCTCGGGGTGGGGCGTGGTCTGAGCCGAAACGCTCCCGATGCCGCTCGTGAGAGCGAGCGCGAGGAGCAAGGGCAGGCGAACGGCTTGAATGGTGCGGGCGGGGACGAATTCCATCGTGATGAGTGCCATGAAGGCAACTTCTGCAAGGGAGGTGGGCGGGTCAACCCGACCTCGCGGCATCGTCGATGCTTACGCGCCTACCGCTTCCCACCCGTCACGCAATCGGCGATCTTCCGCGCTATGCAACTAGAGCGCTACCGGGGCATCATCCCGGACTGGGAGACCTTCTGCGACACGATATCCCGACCGGAACCCTCGACGATCAGGGTTTCCACGCAGCGCATTGAGCCGGATGATCTTCTGCGCCGGCTGACCGCTCAGGGCTTCGGCTTCGAGCCGCTCCCGGGTGTCGACGCATGCTTCCGAGTGACGGAGCGGCCTCGGCTCATCTCGAACACCATCGAGCACTGGCAGGGCCTCTATTACATCCAGCAGGCCTCCACGGTGATCGCCGCTCCGCTTCTTGCGCCGGCCGCCGGAGAACGCGTCCTGGACCTCTGCTCAGCTCCCGGTGGCAAGACGACGCACCTCTCCGACCTGATGCAGGGCGAGGGGACCCTTGTGGCGTGCGAGGTCAACGAGAACCGCATCCGGGCACTCCTGGGCAACATCTACCGGACGGGCCAGTCGAACATTGCGGTCGTGGCCGGGGATGGGCGCACGCTCCCCACCGGGGCAAAGTTCGACCGGGTCCTGGTCGACGCACCCTGCTCGGCTGAGGGCACGCTCAGAAAGCGCGGCGGAAAGCTGCCCCGGCGCGGGGTGAAGTTCCTCAAGAAGCTCGTCCGCCGGCAGGAAAACCTCCTGAGGCGGGCGATCGAGATGACGCGTCCCGGCGGCACGGTCCTCTACGTGACCTGCACCTTCGGCCCCGAAGAGAACGAGGCCGTGGTATCGCGCGTGCTCGAGGATGCACCGGTCGAGGTTGTTCCGATCCAGCTGGACGTCCCGCACGCGCCGGGAGTCACCGAGTTCGAGGGCGAGACGTACGATCTGCGGCTCGAGGGCGCGTGCCGCATCTACCCACACCACCTGGACTCAGGCGGGCTGTTCCTCTGCCTCCTGAGGAAGCTCGACGAGGGGGTGGGCGCCGTTCCGGACTCTGACGAGGACGCCAGCGAGCTGGCCGAGCCAAGCCACCGCGATGACGGTTGGCTTGCAGTGCCAGGCGCGTTCCCCGGCGGTGAGCTCGACGAGCCAGCGGCCAGAGCCCTCATCGAGGGGTGCCTCGAGCGAACCGAAGCCGAATATGGGGTGCCCGCAGCCACGCTGGACTCCCTTCGATGGATGGTGCGGGGCGACAGCATATGGGCTCACAACTGCCGTGAGTGGCCGATGGGTTCCTGGAAGGTGGGGGGGCACTGGCGCACTGTGTCGGTGGGGTTCCGAGGCTTCAGCCCCGACGCTGAGCGCGTCCTACGCCCTACCAACGACCTCCTGCGGCACCTCACACACGACGTGACCGTAGCCCGACACGACGTTTCTGCCCAGGTGGCGCTCAAGCTGCTTCAGGGCGAGGCGCTCGCCGTGGAGGGCGAAGAGACGGGCCACGTGGCGCTCGGACTCGCGGGCGAGCTGATCGGGCGCGGCCGGGTAAAGAACGGCGCTCTTCGTCACCAGGTTGCGAAGGCCCGGGCTACCTCGCTTCGGACAATCCTGGAGCGGGCCGGCCTGGAGCGCGACGCCCTGACCGGTCAGCCAGGAGCCAGCGAGCTCGGCTAGCTGGTGGGCGCCAACGCGATCACGCGCAGCGGGCTTCCGCTGCCCTCCACGAGCTTGAGTGGTGCAGCGATCACCAGCGATCCCGTGGCCGGGAGCTGATCGAGGTTGCACAGGCTAGCGAGCCCTAGTTTGCCCGCGCCGTGCATGATCGTGTGATTCGGGAACGGAGGGTCGAACCCGCCCGCCTGCCCGGCATCGGTCCCGATCGTCTCAACGCCCACACCGGTCACGTCCCGATCATGGGCGAGCATCTCGGATGTCTCCTTGGCGAAGCCGGGAGAATGCGGTCCGTCGTCGGCCACATTCAGGAAGTCCGCGGGCTCGGTCCGTTGGCTCCATCCGGTCCGTAACAGGACCCACGCACCGGCTGGAATCAGCCCATGTTCAGCCTCCCAGGCCTCCAGCGCTGCGGGGGTGAGCAGAAAGTCGGGATCCGCCTCTACCTCGGCCGAAACGTCGATCACACACCCTGGTCCAACGAAGCGTCCGGGGGGGAGCGTCTCGGTGGTGTTGTTGGGAATGTCCTTCCCGGTCACCCAGTGTACCGGTGCATCGAAGTGGGTTCCGGTGTGCTCCCCCATGCGAATCGTGTTCCAGTACCAGGCCGGCCCCGCATCGTCGTAGCGCGAAATCGTCTCGATGCTCACACCCGGGGAGGGAGCGAACATTTCCGGCAGACCGATGACAGGCGTATCTGGCCCGAGTGGCTGGGTAAGGTCGACCACACGAATCCGACCCTCTACGAGGTCGGTGATGAGCTGGTTCAGCGCCTGGGACATATGCTCGATCTCCGGTTGATTTGGGTACCTCAGATGAGTACGTCGGTCACGAAGCGGGCGTCGGCCGGAGCCAGGTCGAGCGCGCGCAATAGAGGGGGCTCGAACCATCCGAGCACCGTGTGCTCGAGCGGTTGCGGATCGCCGGTTGTGATCACGGCAACGAAGGTGATGCGAAAATTCCCGTCATCATCGACGTGTTCTCCCAGCGTTTCTCCGACGCTCGAAACATCGAGATCCAGCTCTTCACCTAGCTCCCGCACGACCGCCTCGGCCAGTGACTCCCCAGCGTCGAGCTTGCCGCCGGGGAACTCCCAGAGTCCCCCGTGCTTCTTGTGGAACGGACGCCTTCCGACGAGGAAGCGCCCGTTGCGCTGAATGACTGCGGCAACTACGGCGATCGGTTCCATTCTCGCTATGTCCTCCCTTGCGGATATGGGTGTATCATAATCCCCCGGAGGACGGGCGGCACACTCAATCGGACCCCGCAGGGAGACACCATGCCTGAAATCGAGCGCCTGGACGGGATCATCATCGGAACCGGACAGGCTGGAAAGCCCCTCGCAGGAGCGCTGGCCGAGGCTGGCTGGAAGATGGTGATCGTCGAAAAAAGCGACCTGGTGGGGGGAACCTGCGTGGTTGAGGGCTGCACTCCCACCAAGACGATGGTCGCGAGCGCGCGCGTAGCCCACCTCGCACGCCGCGCCGCCGACTACGGAGTCATGACCGGGCCCGTGTCGGTGGATCTCGAGGTGGTTCGCAAGCGAAAGCGCGACATCGTAGAGAGTTGGACGACGGGGAGCCGGCGCGGTATGGAGCGCCACGAGACGATGGAGCTGGTGTTCGGGACGGCTCGGTTCTCGGGCCCAAGGCAGATCACGGTCGAACTCACCGAGGGCGGGACCCGCAGCTTCGAGGCCGAGCACGTCTTCATCAATGCGGGTGCGCGCGCCTACGTGCCCGACGTCCCTGGCCTCGCCGAGGTGCCCTATCTGACGAACGCGACGGTGATGGAGCTGGGTGAGGTGCCCGGGCACCTGGTGGTTCTGGGCGGTGGGTATATAGGGCTCGAGTTTGCCCAGATGTTCCGACGCTTTGGTGCTGAGGTCACGGTGATCCAGAGGGGGGAACGGTTGCTCAGCCGCGAGGACGAAGATGTAGGCGCTGAGATCCGCTCGATCCTGGAAGGCGAGGGGATCAAGGTGCTCACCACCTGCGATACACTGGCCGCTCGCGTCTCTGAAGCTGGGGGTGTCGAGGTGGATGTGCGCACTCAGACGGGCGATGCCACCGTGGCTGGGTCGCACCTGTTGGTGGCGACGGGCCGCACGTCGAACGCCGATCTACTTCACGCGCACGAAGCTGGGATCGAGCTGGACGGCGGCGGATACATCGTGGTGAACGACCGCCTCGAGACGTCTGTGCCGGGGGTGTACGCCCTCGGGGACATCAACGGCGGTCCGGCGTTTACGCACATCGCCTACGATGACTACCGGATCGTGAAGGAGAATGTACTGGGGGAGGGGGGAGCCAGCCGCACCGGGCGGCTACTGCCGTATACGCTATTCACGGACCCCCAGCTTGGCCGCATCGGCCTGACCGAAGATGCCGCACGCGCCCAGGGGCTCGAGATCCACGTCGCCAAGCTGCCGATGAGCCGGGTTGCGAGGGCGATCGAGGCCGACGAGACGCGAGGGTTCATGAAGGCGATCGTGGACGCCAGGACAGACCGCATTCTCGGCGCAGCCGTCCTCGGCATCGAGGGGGGCGAGGTGGCCTCGGTGCTGCAGGTCGCGATGATGGGTGACCTACCCTTTACCGCGCTCAGGGATGGCGTCTTCTCTCACCCCACACTCTCGGAATCCCTCAACAACCTCTTCATGGCGATGGGTCCGGCCTGACCCCCGACGGCTAGTAGACCGACCAGGATGAGATGTTGAGATCCCTCTCGAGCCTCAGGTAGACCTCATCACCGGGGTCAACGTAAAGGTCGCCCGTGAGGAACCGCTGCGACGAGCCGACGAAGGTGACGAGAATCTGCATCCTGCGGCCGGCAGGAACCCGCGCTCTTGGAATCACGATCTCGGTCGTGGTCATGCTCCCGACCTGGGTGAGGCGGCGACGAGACCCGAGGTACACGAGATGTATGACCGCATCCGACCAGTTGTTGTTCTCGACATTCAGGACGATCGGCTGATTTTGCCGGGCGGTCACGAAGGGTGATGGAACGGTGTTCGCGCACGCTCCCGTGCCCAGGAGCGTCACTGCGATGACCCAAAACAACACTCTGTGTTTCATCCTGAACCCCCCTCTTGCTCTCTCTATCCTATGCTCTTGAATCCCCACGCGCGGGCGATATGTTCCGCAACAGGCCTCCAGGGAGCCTCTGCAGAGGCTTCCTATGGCGTGGAGGGAGCGGCCTGCATCTGACGGTTCAGTTGTAGCTGAAGTTCCCGGCGGGCGTGGAGCAGCCGTGCACCGACCTCGTTTCTCGAGGTTTCGAGGACGTACTGGAGATCGGCGTAGGACAGCTCACCGATTTCGTGGAAGGCAAGTACCTCCCTGAGGTCCACATCCAGCGTACTCACCGCATCGCGAATCCTGGTGGGTGTGAGCCCCTCCAGAAAGGCGGGATCGACCGCTAGGGGCTCGGGGTGAGATTTTTCCTGCCACTCCGCTGCCGTCGAATACTCCGAGTCCAGCGTGGCGCGCAGGATCTTGCGAAGAATGCAGAGCACCCACACCCGTGGCTTCAGCTCGGTGGCCCGGGTCCGCCAGCGACGGTAGGCGTCGAGCACGGTATTGCTCACGATCTCGCGTGCACGGGCCCGAACACCGGCAACCTGTACCGCGATCCGGTAAAAGACGTCGAAGTCGGAGAGAGCGTCCTCTCGGAAGCGGTCGTCCGAAGATCGGTCGTCGTCGATCAACTCCATTTCATTCGTTTTCCTGTTTAGCGGCCTGGAAGACCCAGGCGGTCTAGAAGACGGTTGGTCGGCGCTTGCGAAGGATGAACAGCCCCTCCCGCATGCTGCTCACGAGGATGATCCCACTCTCGAAGAAGGGATAATTGCTCCACGATCCTGCGAATCCGGCGTTGTCCTCACCCCAGGGCACCGTGTCGAAGTGCCCGACTTCCTGAAGGTTCTCAGGGTCGGAGATGTCGATGATCCTCAACCCGCTCACGTAGTTGGACTGGTACATGAACTGGCCCCGCACGTAGAGGTTGTGGTCGGTGGCCTTGGTTGCGCCGAAGTGCTCGTTGATCAGGATCGGATCGTCGAGGTCTTCGATGTCGAACACGAGGGTGCGGGTGCCCGGCATCTCACCGCTCATCTCGTCGCCCTCGTCGTTCATGAAGAAGAAGCGATGGTCGTCTGAGGTCCAACCTTGATGGGCGTACGAGACGTTGGGGTAGGTAGCGTTCGAAATTGCGACGGGGTTTTCCTTGTCGGTCACGTCGGCGATTGAGAGCGCGGTTTCGTTCGATCCGAAGCAGATCTCGTGGTCGGCGTAATCGGTGTCTGGACCGTGGTAGACGATGCACTGGGCGTCATGGCTGTATCCGGTGCCGCTGTTGCCGGTCGCGAGGTCCTGGAAGCACCCGGCAAACACCGGATTGACCGGATCACGCACATCGATCATGTGGAGTCCGCCGCCACAGGTGTTTCCGCCGCCGCTCGCACCCACCACATAGGCGAATCCCGTGTCCTGGTTGATGACGATGTTGTGCGCACTGAAGATGCCGTCGTAATGTGCGGTCTCGGTAAAGACTACCGGAGCCCCCGAAACGTTACGGAGCTGGGTGAGATCGAAGATCTGAACACCGTGTGCGCCCGACGCGTCGGCCACGATGAAGGCGTGGTTGGCGTAGACCTTCATGTCGCGCCACAGGTTGATGGTGGCCCCCTCCGTGAGCGGGAGGTCGCCCAGATACACCGGGTTTCCTGGGTCGGAGAGGTCCACGAAGGCGGTGCCGTCGTTTCTTCCGAGGATGCCGTATTCCGTGCCGGTCTCCGGATCGGTCCACCCCCAGAGGTCGTTCATGAAGTTCCCACGGTCTCCGCCGAGGTCCTTGAGGGGAATGAAGGCGACCAGGTCGACGTCCTGGCAGGTGAAGTCACCCACGGCTCCATCGGTACATTCGACGCCGTCGGTGATGGCGTCGAGCCCCCCGAAGTCAGCCATGAGCGTGGTGCTCTCAACCCAGTCGCCGGAGTCCTCACGACGGTACACGACGCCGACTCCCTCGAAGAAGTCCACGCCCGGGCCGCCCACGAGGACATCGCCGCCGCGTGTGGCGACCGCGGTCCCGAAGAAGGCGAACTGATCTGGATAGCTGACGTCACCGGTCATGCTCCACCCACCCGCGTCGCTGTGCTCGAAGATCAGCGCACGGCTGGCGAGGGGTGCTCCAACCACTGCGGTCGACCCAGAGCGTGCGATGGAAAGGCCGAGGCCCTGGACGCCACCAACGGGCTCGAGGTTGCCCACCTGCTCCCAGCCAGCGGAACCGAAGGCGAACTGGAAGACGGCAGCGGCGCTCTGGTTGGTGCCCGGAGCGGTGATCAGCGCGTCGTCGCCGTCCAGCGTCATCGCATATCCAAACGTCGAGCTGCCCTCGGCGGTGATGAGCGCGGTCTCGGTCCAGGCACCGTCATCGAGGTCGAAGACCGCCACCTTGCCCGGCTTGACTGAGGCAGGGGCGCCAGGCAGGAAGGCGGGAAGCGTTCCCGGTGCCGAGATCAGCGCCCGCGAACCGTCCACCGTGATCGTCGTCCCGAAGTGATCACCCTGATCGTCGGAGGGGGCCGACAACACCGATAAAAGAGACCACGTATCTTTGGATCTCAAATATACGTATACCGCTCCGGTCGCCTGATTTCGCCCCGGTGCGCCGACCAGGATGTAGTCATCGCTCACGCCTACGGCGCTTCCGAACCCGTCACCCTCAGCCCGCTCCGGGGCGTCGAGTCGGGCGATTTCTTGCCAGGTGTCCCCTCGCTGTTGGAAGACGAAGGCTGCGCCTCGGGCGCCATCGCGTTTTGCAGCCCCCACCACGAGCACCCCGCCGTCTGTGCCGATCGCCTGGCCGAAACCATCTGCGGTCACTGCGTTCGCCGGTTGGACGCTGGTCACATGAGTCCAACCATCTTGCATCGCGAAGATCCCGACCGATCCGGTTACGCTCGGTGGTACCGGAAAGAACGCGACCTCCCCTGGCTGCCCGACGAAGAGGTGGTCGCCAGAAATCAGGAGTGCGGCTCCAAATCCCTGGGCTTCGGCCCCTGTGGCGGAGGCAATGGCAAGGACGCCGCAGACGAGCATGGATCGAAGCTGAATATTCATCGTGCACTCCGTGGGCTTCAGGTTGAGGCACCCGCAATCTTCGGTGCCATCCTTCATCAGGCCAGGGGTCCGGCAACTTCCAGGTGACTCCAAACGGAACTTCTGGGGGGGATTCGGCGATAAGGTGTCGGACTACGCGCACTGAGGGAGGATTGGGACGATGCTGATCAAGAAGCCGAACGATATTCCGTCGTCGGAGATCACGCCTGAGAGCGTCTATGTGGATCGCCGACGATTCATCGGACTCGCGGCCGCAGGGGTGGCCGGCGCGCGGCTCGGAGGCCGGGGCTCGCAGGCACAGAAGGACTGGAGCCTGGTGCGGTCGGATCTGAACGAAGAGCTGACGCCGTACGAGCACGTCACCACATACAACAATTTCTATGAGTTTGGCGTCACCAAAGACGGCCCGGCGAAGAACTCCAAGGACTTCAATCCCGTACCCTGGACGATCGAGATCGAGGGGATGTGCAAGAACCCCGGAACGCTCGGCCTCGAGGACTTCATCAAGGACAGCACCCTCGAAGACCGCGTCTACCGCCTTCGGTGTGTGGAGGCGTGGTCGATGGTCATTCCCTGGCGGGGCATTCCGCTCAGCGACGTGATCGCTCGGGCTGAGCCGCTGGGGAGCGCGCGCTTCGTGGAGTTCACCACCCTTCTGGATCCCGAGCGGATGCCGGGTCAGCGGCGCCCTGTGCTCCGGTGGCCCTACGTAGAGGCGCTCAGGCTCGACGAGGCGCGGCACCCGTTGGCGATTCTCGCGACCGGCGTGTACGGCGAGGATCTTCCGAACCAGAATGGCGCGCCGCTCAGGCTCGTCGTGCCCTGGAAGTACGGCTTCAAGAGCATCAAGTCGATCGTGAAGATGCGCTTTCTGGAGACGATGCCGACCACCACGTGGGCGGAGTCAAATCCCCGTGAGTACGGCTTCTACGCGAATGTGAACCCCGAGGTCGACCACCCCCGGTGGTCTCAGGGCAGGGAGCGGCGGCTTGGGGAGTTCAGGCGTCGTGCCACGCTCCCCTTCAACGGCTACGCCGAATCGGTGGCATCGCTCTACGATGGGCTGGACCTGCGCGTCAACTATTAGGACAGGCTCGTAGATGAGCCGCAAGACGCAGGTGAGGGCGCTGAAGGTGGCGCTTTGGCTCGCGGGCCTCTATCCGCTTGCCCGCCTCATCTGGCGAGGCTTTACGGGGGATCTGGGCGCAAACCCCATCGAGGAGCTCCTGCACCGCACCGGGGACGCGGGGATCATCTTCGTATTCGCCAGCCTCGCGTTCACACCCATCCGGCGGTTCACTGGGTGGAATCCGATCATCCAGGGGCGGCGCCTGATCGGGCTGTTCGCCTTCTTCTACGTGAGCCTGCACTTCTTCGTGTGGATCGCGGTCGACCAGACGCTCGACTGGGAGTTCATCGTCGAAGACATCGCCGAACGCCCCTTCGTGACGGTCGGCTTCGTGGCCTGGCTGCTGCTCATTCCGCTTGCGGTGACGTCGACCAGGGGCTGGATCCGGCGCCTGGGCAAACGCTGGCGAAGGCTGCACCAGCTGGTGTATGTGACCGCCAGTCTCGGCGCGATCCACTTCTACTGGAACGCCAAGGCCGACACCTTTCTGCCGTGGGTCGCCATCGGAGTTCTCGCTGCGCTCTTCGCGGCCCGCATCAGACGGCCTAAGCCGCCCCGCAGCGCACCGCCCCAGGCGTCAGCCTAGCGCGGCAGGCGCCCCGGAAGGTCGGCGATCACGTAGGCGATCACCACCATCGCGGCCACGGAGCGGGCCATTTCGTCGGGGTCCAGCTTGTCGATCGTGTCCCCTGCGGTGTGGTGGTACCAGAAGTATTTTGAGCCCTCCACCTGGAGTCCCATCCCCGGCACGCCCTCGGCCATGATGGGGCCGATGTCGGCGCCGCCACCGCCACGAGTGATCCTGCCCGCGCCGATCGGGTCGAGCAGGTGACCGACCGCCTGCATGATCGCAAAGGCTTCGTCGGAGCCCGTGAAGCCGAAACCGAGCGGCGAGAACACGCCGCCATCGGATTCCATCGCGAGTACGTGATCGGGGACCTCGTCGATGTGAGCGTCACGGTACCCTGTGCCGCCTCGGGTCCCGTTTTCTTCATTGGTCCACAGCACCACGCGCACGGTGCGCCGGGGCTGGATGCCGAGCTCCTTCAGGAGCCGTACGGCCTCCCACGCGGCGACGCTGCCGCCCCCGTCGTCCATCGCGCCCTGGCCAACATCCCAGGAGTCGATGTGCCCACCCAGCACGATGACTTCATCGGGGAATTCGCGGCCCACGATCTCGGCCACGACGTTGCGCGAGGGCGCGTCGGGGAGCCAATGCGCCTCCATGTCGAGTCGCACCTCGACGCGCTCGCCCCGGTCCGCCATGCGCTGCAGGAGCATCGCGTGTTCCTGGGTGATCGCGGCGTGGGGGATGCGGGTGATGCTGTCGTTGTAGGCCATCGTGCCGGTGTGCGGCGTCTGGATCCCAAAGGGACCGACCGAGCGCAAGAGGCTGCCGACCGCACCCACGCGAGCGGCCTCGATGGCGCCCTGCATCCGGTACTGCACCGTGCGGCCGTAGTTGGTGAACTCCACGTTGAAGAGCACGATGCGGCCGCGCGCCTCGTCGGCCCGGGCGGTCAGCTCTGCAAAGCTCTTCACGACCATCACCTCGGCGGTGAGGCCCTGCGGCCCGGTCCCGACGCTTCCTCCGAGCGCTAGCATCGGCAGATCCATTGGGCGGGGACTCACGAGGGTGGCTGATTCCGCGCCGCGCACCCAGTGGGGCACCATCACCCCTTCTCCGTGGACGTTGTCGAGGCCGTCGCCCTCCATCTCCCCCAGAATCCAGTCGATTGCGTTCTCCAGCGACAGGCTGCCGCTGAACCGGTGACCGAAGCCATCGACCAGTTCGGTCAGACGCGCGTAGGCGTCCTGATCCCCCGTCGCGGCGTCGATCAGACGCTGGGCGTTGGCCGCGACGCCTGAGAGGTCGGGGGTCTGGGCCGTGCCAGCGCTCGGAGCCCCCAAGAAGGCGAGAGCCACACCAAACACGGCGACTCCGAGGATGCCCGTGTTCTGGCCCGACCGTGGAGGGGTGTCCTGCCGAAGGCTGATCGTCGAAGAGATGCTCATGCGTGTTTGTCCGCTGTGGGGTTGTGGGCGCGAGGCCATACGTGGCGCGAGCCGTTGAACGTCAACGTCTACCGGGCCCCAAACGATCGTGACCGGGGCGGGATGGCAAGGGTGTGGGCTCGCGCAGGAAACATTCCAGCACGATTGCGTATATTCTGCTACGGATGGCGCATCGGCTACTCTCCCAGCTTCTCCAAGTGCAAGGGACCAGGTCCTTGGGTACGAAACCGCTTCTCGCACTCCCAAGCCGCTACCCAAGGTCCGGCTCTTTGGCGCTGCTCTCCGTCGTACTCCTCGCGACCGCCTGCTCGCCCGGTGCCCCAACGGCCGAGGCCTACACCGTGACCGACAGCGCGGGCATCACCATCGTCGAGAACCAGAGCCCGCAGTGGACGACGGACGGGTGGACGATCGATGAGGATCCCGAGTGGGTGTTCGGTCGTGAGCTTGGGAGCCGCGAGGGGGTCCCGTTGGAGACAGTCGCGGCGATTCGTGCCCTTTCGGGCGGGCGCGTCGCGATTCTGGACCAAGGTCCCAACAACATCTTCATCGTCGACGGCGGGGGTGAAACGGTCGAGGTGTTCGGTGGAGATGGAGATGGTCCGGGGGAATTTCGATACGCGGGCTCGCTGCATGTTTGTGCAGACACCGTCCTGGTGCCGAATCGGGGAAAGGTGTCCGCATTCGTCGTGGGGTCTGGGTTTGTGGGTTTCATGGATTCTCCCGAACCGCGCCCGGCGAACGGCCTGCGCGGAGTTTCCTCGGATTGCAACCTGCTTCTGTACCAACCGAATGCTGGTAGGCTCGGAGCGGGGGACACGGGTGTGTATGTGTGGCCAACCGTTTGGTTCAACCGCACACTCGATCGGTCGGAGATCGTGTATGCAGACTCGATTTCTGGGGTACGGTGGGCGTACTTTCCTGGCACCGACACGCCTCAAATTCCCCGGTTTCCGCCCTGGCAACCAGAACCCGACAAGGCAGTGTTGGACTCCCTTGTCATCCAGGGAATAGAGCGTTTGCCTGAGCTTCGCTGGCATCTACCTTCGGGGCGCATCGTCAAGATCGTGCGCTGGAGTCAGAGGCCGGCTCCAGTCACGAAGAAGGACGAGAACCGATATGAAGAGAAACGTCTGCGACTCTTTCGGGACGCCGGGTTCGGGCCGGTTAGCGAGTTCAGGCTTCCTGCGCTCGATTTCTGGGAGACGGTCCCCTCGATCAAGCCCTACTTCGACCAAGTCCTTGTCGACGATGCGGACTACGTGTGGGTCCTGAGGGACTCAGGCGATATAGGGTGGTACGATGCGGTGTATCCGCCCTTCTTCGAGCAACCCCCGCAACTCTGGTTCGTGTTTGACCCGGTCGGCCGCTGGCTCGGAGAGGTTACGATGCCGGCGAACTTCGCGCTGCACACTGTGGCCGACGGACTGGCGGTCGGCGTAATGAAGGACGAGTTCGATGTGCAGACCGTGCGGGCGTACCGGATCGAGCGGCACTGATCAGGTCGGTCTTCCGGACGTCGGATCGCGCTAACGCATCTACCTCGTCCAGATCATGATCACGCCACAGTGTTCGGCGGTCATGTACCCCAGCCACTGCGGGGGGACATCGATTCGGTGACCATAAACCTCCATAGCTATCACGTGCCAGGTCGAGCCCGCGATCCCCTGTCCAAGGTCTAGCCGACCGTTGACGGTCGAGCGGACACGGGCGGTTGCCCCGCGTGTGACGTCGCAACATCTCATCCAAGGGGACGCGGAAGCCCTGCTCCCATTTAAGCGGCTCGAACAGCGTGCCGATGCCTTTGCGCCTGCGCTGGTAGTACCCAACCCCCTCGAGCCGCGGCCGGTATTGGGACTGCGTGACGACTGTGAGCCCCGGGATGTCGATCGCCTGCGGAGCGAGCTCGATCTCGATCCAGAGGTCCTCGTTTCCGCCCAGGCTGACCTCGACGGTGGTCGTGGAGTCGTACCCGAGGTGGCTCACCGTCAGGACGTACTTTCCCTTCCGACCGACGTCCGACGAAAAGGAACCATCGTCCGTGGTCATCATGGTCACGACGAGGTCGCCATTCTTCTGCCGCATCACAATCTCGGCGGCTGCGACGGGACTCCCGGACTGTGCGTCGAAGACCCGCCCCCTAACCGACTGAGCCGACGCGCCGTGTGGCACCAGCATCGCTGCGAGGACTACGGTCAGGATGCTGGGAATGTGGAGGCGGGTGTCCATTGACGTCTTATACGTCGCCGGCTCGCAAAGGTTACTTATTCCACAGGGAAGGTACGCGAACCGAGCGGTAAGCCCGACGCCGCTTCAGCTGCGCCGCTGGACACCTGCCGAGAGCGGCAGCCCGATCAGCGCGATTACTGCGGCGGTGGCCGTGCCGAGCATCACCGCGATCCCGAACCGCTGGGTCGGCGGAAAGTCAGAGAGCACGAAGATCCCAAATCCCAGGCAGATGATCCCGGTGGCCGTGAGGATGGGTCTCGCGAGCTCGTCCCTCGCCTGGGCGAGGGCCTGTCCGGCCATGGCACCGCCGGTCGAAAGGGAGAGCGTGCGCGCCCGCACGATCAGATGGATCATCGAGTCCACCCCCATCGCGAGCGCCACGTTGGCGGCCGGCGAGGTGATGATGTCGACGGCCAGGCCGAGGTGGCCGAACACGCCCAGCACGACGAGCGGGATTCCGGCGAGCCATGTCACCATCAGGGCGGTCATGCGCGCCGCACGCGACACCACGGCGGCGACCCCGATGAAGAGCAGGAGGAGGCCGAGCAGTCCGATGCGCAGACTCTGGCGAATCAGCGATCCGAGCTGCCGCTGGAGGTCGTAGAGACCACCGATCCGGGGCGTGTCGAGCCCTGCCTCCGTCGCATACCCGACGACCCGCTCGATGACGGCTCCCCGGGAGTCCTCCTGAACTCCCTCACGCATGCGCAAGAAGAACAGCCCCTCTGCTCGGTCCTCGGTGACGAAGCTGAGGGCGACGCGATCGAGGAGTGGGGTCTCCAGGATGTCGAGAAGGGCAGAGTAGGGGAGGAAGCTCGCGAGCGGCTGGGTGCGAGCATGAGCCAACAATACGGCTGGTGAAATCACGACCCCGACCGCAGGATCCGCCTCGAGCGCCTGCTGAAACTCCCACATCCGATCGTAGACGGCCGGATCGTGGATGGGGGCGCCCTCGGCGTCCCGCACGGCGATCTTGAGTGTGCTGCTGCCTCCGTCCCGATCGATGGCCTCGAGCCCGGGTCGCACCGGTCCCCCTGGAGCGAAATAGGTGAGGAGCCCGGGGTCGGTGTTCAGACGAAAGAGCCCGGAGCCGGCGACGAGTATCAATACCACCAGCGGCGCGAGCAGGATGGGCCTTCGGGGAAGGGGAAGCGGGCTGGCGGTGGCTCGCCCGTCCGCGCCGCCGCCGCGTGGCTGGGCGTGGGCCAGGAATGCTGGAAACACCGCGTACGCCACCACGATGGCGGTGACGGCCCCGATGGCGCCGGCGATGCCCAGCTCCCGCAGCGGACGAGCGCTCGCTACCAGCAGGCTCAGAAACCCGAACAGCGTCGTGAGCATCGCCCAGAACGAGCCCTCGCGGGTGAGGGCCACGGCCGCAGACACCGGGTCAGCGTCGGTGCCCAGCGCCGCTCGCCAGTTCGCCGCGAGGAACACCGTATGCGAGAGCGTGAGGACGAAGACGATCGTGATGATGTTCGCGGTCAACAGCCCGATCGAGATGCCGAGAACCTGGATCGCCGTCAGCGTCGCGAGGCAAGCCAGGACGCAGGCGGTCAGCGTACCCACGACGATGCGCACGTTCCGGTAGATCGCCATCCCCAGGAGCCCGAACATCACGAACGCTGCGAGGCTGAAGACCACGAGGTCGTGCAGGAGGCTCCGCCGGATCAGCTCTACGATCACCGGCACGCCGGAGGCGACGATCGCGAAGTCCGGTGCCGAGAACTGATCGATGACCGCCTCCACCCGGGGGAGCAGCAGCTCGGTGTCCGCTCCGTCGGTGCGCGCGATCAGGTTGGTTGCGGTGGAGTCAGGGGTGAGGAGCAATCGGCTCCAGAGCGGGCTCCGCGAAGGATTGTCGGTGGTGATGCTATAGACGGCGGTGATACCATCGACCGCCGCGAGGGCTCCGGTAAGCGCCTCGATGCGGTCGCGGTAGGCCGGAGAACTCGCGGCGGATGACCCCGCCGTGCCTTCGGCGCGGAGGATGATCTGCGGCGGCGACGGATACGTCTCATCGAGTGCGAGGGACGCCTGCAGCTGGGGGTCGTCCTCAGAGAAGAAGAACTCCGCCTCGACCTTGGGAGCGAGATCCACAAAGAACGCCACGCCCACGACGCCGACGACGGTGATCGCGCCCCAGAGCCGGTCACCGTGGGGTAGGGTCCAGATTCGACGGAACATACGACTCGGGTTTACGGTGTTAGGAGGACATAACCCCCAATACACTACATGATCAGGAGTCAGCGTGAACGGTCGGAGCTTGAAGATTGCGGCCTGCATACTCTTTGCGCCCACCCTGTTCGCGGCCACCCCCGCGAGGGTGCATGCCCAGGAGGCCGAGGTGCGCCAGGCCATCGAGAAGACCCTCGACGCATGGCGGGCAGGCGATTTTGAGACCTTCGCCGACTTCTACCACGCCGATACGAGGGGGTTTCTCTTTGACGGCAGCGGGCTCCTCACGGGCTTCAACGTGGCTCTCCTCAGCGCAGCGGCCCAGGCCGGCTTTGGCGCGGACCTCTCGATCACCGAATACGACGTGAAGATGTACGGTGAGACCGCAGTTGGGGCCGGGTACCTCACCGGAACCATCACGCTCCCCACCGGTGTCGTGCTCGAGGGTACGTGGCGGTACTCAGAGACGCGCGTCAACGACGGCGGCTGGAAGATCGTCCAGTACCACTTCTCGAAGCTCGACGAAGGGCTCGGCCGAGCGCCTGCGGGATAGCGGAGCGCGCGGCGGTGCCCGTAACGCGGCTCGCCCCACTTCCTCAACAGCCTTCTAAGGGTGTGGCTGCTTCACGACCTTGCCGCCGAAGATCACCCACTGGACGTCTTCGGTGACTCGGATGTCTTCGAGGGGGTTCCCTGATACCGCGACCATGTCGGCCAGGCGTCCCACCTCGATTACGCCGCGGTCGGTCTTCCCGAGGAGGTCCGCCGCGTAGAGCGTGGAGGTTCGGAGCGCTTCCAGCGGCGACATTCCGAGCCGCACCATCACCTCGAATTCACGCGCGTTATCGCCGTGCGGATACACGCCAGCGTCGGTGCCGAAGGCAATCTTCACTCCGGCCGCGATCGCCCGCCGGAGGCTCTCGCGGGCCAACGGAAGTACCTCTTCGGCCTTGCGGCGCACGAGCGGCGGCAGGATCTCGAGATCGATGCCTTCGACGAGGTAGGTGGTCGGCACCAGGTAGGTGCCGCGGTCGATCATCATCTGGATCGCTTCGTCGTCGAGGATCGAGCCGTGCTCGATCGACGCCACACCGGCCTCCACCGCGGCCTTGATGCCCACCGTGCCGTGGGCGTGCGCGGCGACCTTGATGCCGTGCCGGGCGGCTTCCTCCACCATCGCGGTCAACTCTTCGAGTGAGTACTGCTGTGCCCCCACCGTGCCCTCGAAGGAGAGCACGCCGGCGGTCGCGCAGGTCTTGATGACCTCGGCCCCGTGCTTGATCTGATACCGCACCGCCTGGGTGACGGCCCACGGCCCATCGGCGATCCCATCTTCGATCCCCTGTTCGGCGATGCCCGGTGCGAAGCCCGTGACGTCACAGTGACCGCCGGTGATGCCCAGCGAGTTCCTGGAGGGGACGACTCTCGGACCCGCGACATCGCCCCGCTCGACCGCGTGCTTGAGCGCCACCGTCACGTCGCCGCCGAAGTCCCGGACCGTCGTGAAACCGGCTTGGAGTGTGATTCCGGCATAGTGCGCCGCGTGGAACGCCCCATCTGCGAGGTTGTCGGTCACCGGCTGCGTGAAGGAGTTGGGCCCGAGCTGGCCACCGAGGTGTGTGTGCAGATCCATCAGGCCGGGCAAGACGGTCACATCGCCCAGGTCGATGACCTCCGCCGGAAAGGGTATCGCCACCGGGTTGACCGCCGTGATGCGGTCGCCTTCGACGATGATCGTGGCGTTCTCAATGATCTCGCCGGTCACTACGTCGAGCATGCGTGCGGCCTGATAAACCTTCACTTCCTGAGCCGCCGATGGAGCTGCCACGACGGCGGCAAGCAGCAATAAGGCGACGAGGCGAATGGGGGAGGCAAGCATGGAAGGCGCATTCATGGAGTGGCTCCTACTCGGGCTGGGGGCGATGTCCAAAGGTCTCGTGAGACTTCAATAACACATGGTAGATGTCTATTTGCGGTCGCAATAGTATGTTGTCGGTGAGTGCGAAGCGAACCCTCCGACGGTGGAGCAGCATGAGTGAACGCGGGGTGATCCGGGATGACCTGACCGGGCTGGCCAACGAGTGGTACTTCCAGCTGATCTTCGAGTTTGCGTTTTCGCTCGGAGATCGAGACGTACCGATGACGCTGGTCTACTTCGAGGTGGACGGTATCGACGCCTTCGAAGAGGCGAAGGGTGCCGAGGCCCGCGCGCAGGCTGTAAAGGATTTCGGGCGGATCTTCGCTCAGGTCACCCGTCAGACCGACGTTGCGGCGCGGGTGGGCGACGCCCGCTTCGCCTGCCTGCTCATGGTTTGCAACCTGCAGGGTGCATTCCTGTTTGCCGATCGCATCCGTGTTGCCGCCGAGGAGATGGGCAAGGAGACGGGTCTTACGCTGAGTGTGGGGCTCGTGACCTACGACAAGGATCTCGACGGCCACCAGGGAATGATCGATGCCGGAGTCAAGGCGCTTCTCGCCGCTCAGGCAGCGGGCGGTGATACGATCAAGCTGGCGAAGGACTTCGACGAGGCCGGGTTGGTTTGGGAGTCCCCGATCGACGCATAGCTTCGGGACGGGTCCTTGATGCCACTCCTGAAAGGAAACTCTTTCGCCCCTGCCGCCGTAAGAGAGGCAGTCGTCCCAACTCGGTCCTCTAGAGCGAAGAGTAGATCATGATTCAGATTTTGCGCCGCATCGTGAAGATCATCCTGAGCTGGATCGCTACTAAGATCTGACCCCTCCGCCGAGGTCAGCCCTCGGCCGTCGCCTCGAACCCAGCCCTTTCTACCGCATCGACGAGGGCTCCCACCTCGACGCCCTCTCCCACATTCACGGATGCGGTTTCTGCCTCCAGCGACACCGTCACGCCCTCCACTCCCTCTACGCGTTCGAGCACGCGCGTCACGCTCTTCACACACCCATCGCACGTCATTCCAGAAATCTTGAGAATCTGCTTGGTCATTTCATATCAACCTTGGTCGGTATCTTGGGGTCGAGGCGTGTGACCGGGCACCTGGAAGATCACACGGGAGTCGGGGAAAATTATCCGAACTGGACCGTTGGAGCCAGCCTCGGGGATTTCAAGGTGGGGAGTGATCCGCGCGTCCCGGTTCCGGGACACTGAGTCCGGTATGGAATCCCAGTACCGGACAACGTTGAACTTTCCGGAATCGTCTGCGTCGTCGCAAACGGTTACTGGATACCGAGATAGGAAACTCTAGCCTTTGTGGCACAGACCTTGTTATAGAGACGTACATCGGCCGACGGTCAGGGTAGTGCGGTGGGATGTGGTGTGGGGCGGTGTGGTGAGGGGAAGTGCGGCGGCCCGACGTCGACGTGAAATAGCCCGGTGGGGAGAGATCCCTGCCGGGCTTTTGCGTTTCGGGGCGGGATGTTTCCCACATCAGGGAAGGGAGATTCCCCGACATGGCGGTCCAGGCGGGGGAGCGTATTGTTTAGATGAAGCTGAGGGCTGTTTTCTCCCCCCACACGACGAGGACGTGAACCATGACGGCCAAGAAACTTCTTTCCGTTGGCGGTGGAATCGCTGCCCTGGCCATTCTCATGCTACTCGCGACGAGTCAGGCCGCCCCGGCGAAGGCTGTCGTCACCGTTTACAAGTCGGCCACCTGCGGGTGCTGCCACGAGTGGATCGCCCACCTCGAGAAGGCTGGTTACGAGGTAGACGCTCATGACGTGACGGACCTGGTGGCCGTCAAGGAGCGGTATGGCGTGCCACAACGGCTCGGATCCTGTCATACCGCCATCGTCGATGGCTACGTGATTGAAGGGCATGTGCCCGCCGCCGACATCGACCGGCTCCTCAGCGAACGGCCCGAGGTTGCGGGGCTGACCGTTCCCGGGATGATCGTAGGATCACCCGGGATGGAAGTGCCGGGGCAGCCCGCCCAGCCGTACGATGTCATCGTATTCGACCAGGCGGGGAATACCGCAGTGTACGCAAGCCACCGGTAGCCGAAGCTACCTCGCCGTTACGACCCCTCACCCTCGGGGTTCAGGATAGCCGCGATCCGCTCGACCACGTCCTCCAGGTGGATGCGTGTCATCGCGTCGCCGGTGCGCTGTGCGGCCTGGGCCGCCTCGTCACGGAGCTCGTTGAGCTGAGCCCGCACCACGGGGCGAATATCCGATTGGCTGACGTCGACCTGAGTGCCGGCGAAGGCCCGGAACCGAGCGGGTGGCGCTGCGGGCTCCTCGGTCATGAGCCACTCAAGCCGCTCGAGGTAGGCCCGCTGGAGGTTGCGTCGGTACGTATCGATGGCTGACGCGTCGCTCATTTCGGTCCAGATGCCGGCCTTGAGGTCGGCCATGAACTCCACGAGCGGATATGCATCGTCGTCCAGTACCTCCGACTCGATGAGCCGCTGCATCCGGGCAGGGTTCAGCATCTGGTTCAACCAGCGGCTCTGACTCCCTCGAATGCGTTCGAGCGCGCCGGCGTCTTCGATGCGCCGAAGGATGTTGGGATCGGCGAGCCACAGCGGGGTCTCGAACACCTCGTCGATAATGAACTGTACTGCGGCCTCCTGATCGGTGCGTGAGACCGGGGTGTAGACCGGCCCCGCCTGGTCTGACGTCTTGAGATTCTCGTAACGCCCGCCGACGACCGTTGCGACATGGCCTACATAGCGATTCCACTGCCCAACGAGCTCCCCGTACAGCTCGGCCAGGTCGGAATAGTCCTCCCCCGCCGTCGAGGTCCACTCGACGAGGTTGGGTGCCACGCGCTTGAGGTTCGCGATGCCGTAGCCGCTCGCCCGCACCGGGTCGTCCCCCATGTCCTCAGTCTGGGCATCGGGGTTGTTGGATGGCCTTTGCGGAGCGTACCGGTACATCGGATCGCCCGCGTGTTCCAGGATCCAGCCGTCGAGCGTGGCCTTCTCATCTTCTGCGGTTTCTGCATCGGGGATCACCCGATACCCCCAGTTGATCACGTAGTGGTCGTAGCGGCCGATCTTGCGGATGAAGTCGGTGGGCTGGAGGCCGTCACCCGGCTGTGCGATGTAGTTCTGGCGCGCGTAGTCCATCACCGAGGGCGCCACACCCATCTCTCTGGCGAAGGTCACGCTGCGCAGCGAGTCGACCGGATACGCCGACGACGAGATCATGTTGTGCGGGAGTCCCAGGGCGTGCCCAATCTCATGCGCGATCACCTGGCGCATCGCCTCTCCCATGAGTTCCTCGGGGATGTCGAGGGTGCGCGCGACCGGGTTGGCTGCACCGGTCTCGAGCATCAGCCGGTTCCGGTAGGAGCGCATGTGGTTGTGGAACCAGACGATGTCGCTCTCGATGATTTCGCCGGTGCGAGGGTCCGAAACGCTCGGTCCCATCGCGTTGCGAACCAGGCTTGCGGCCCAGCGAACGACCGAATACCGGACGTCCTCGGGAGCCCACTTGGGATCTTCTTCGGGCGTGGGCGGGTCCTTGGCGATGATGGCGTTCTTGAAGCCGGCGGTCTCGAAGGCGGCCTGCCAGTCTTCGACGCCCTGCTTCACGTAGGGCCGCCATTGAACTGGGGTGGCGGGATCCACGTAGTACACGATCGGCTTCACCGGCTCGACGAGCTCTCCGCGGGCATAGGCAGCCGGATCCGAGGGCTCGAGGCGCCAGCGACGGATGAAGGTCTGCGTACCCGCCTTCTGTTCGTCGAGCCCAAAGTTCACCTGCTCGATCGAGAAATACCCGATACGGGAGTCCGCGTAGCGTGCCCTCATCGGCTCCTCGGGGAGGAGTACCATGGACTGGTGCATCTCCATCGAGATCGTCCCGGTATTCGCATCGGAGGGAGGGTCGCCCGCCTCGTAGGTAAGCGTGTGCCGGACGTCCACATTCATCGGAAAACTGCGAGCGAAGTTGATAAAACTCCGGTCGCCGTCGAGGCGCTTGACCTGGTACTGACGCCGTTGTGCGGCGTTGATCCCGGACAGCGCGGGCGTGTCACCCGAGAAGAAGGAGGTCACATCTATGACCACTGTGGTGCTGTCGGGGCCGATCGCCTTGATGTCGAAGGCCGCGAGGATCGGCGCGAAGTTGTTGCGCTCTACGGACTGTGAGATCGGCAGTGAATCCGCCGCGACCTGGCTGAATGAGACCTTTCGCAGGAGCACGCGATCACCCATGCGCTCCCAGCGAAGTACCTGCTCACCGCGCTTCACGCCGGCGGTCAGGAAGCCGCCGAGGCCTGCCGGCACCTGGGCGATGCGCGTGATGAGCAGCATGTCCCGGTCGTACAGCACCTCGGGAATCTCGAAGAAGTAGTCCTCGTCGACCTTGTGGACGGTGAAGAGGCCTTCGTCGGACACGGCGTCCTCGGTGATGACCTCCGAGTACGGCTTCGGGCCGTCGTCCTGGTCGCTTCCGCCTCCGCCGGGACGCTGTCCCGGACGCGCCGCGCCGTTGGCAGGCGTGGGTGAGGCGATGCCGCTCGAGGCGCAGCCCATCGCTCCCGCGACTAGGAGGAGTACGGTCAGGCGAATTGTACGAGTCATGCGACGTCCTTTCGGTACGAAGTCATTCAGGTGGGTACGAAGTCATTCAGGGCGTTTTAGTCAGGCTTTCAAGTGGATGCTGCCAGAGGAGACTCGCAACGGCGCTCGGATGTTGCAACCGCGCCGGGGGCCCGCCTCATGGTTTATCGAGGAGCGCTCGCCGCTTCGGGTCTACCGCGGCGCCTCCGTCCTCCGCGAGGAGCACAGTGTACGCCGAGAGTTCGGCCAGCTGCATGCGGTGCAGCGCCTGTTGAACCGTAGAGCCGACGGAAATCGCACCGTGCCGGTGCAGTATCAGCACTTTGGAGCCCTCACGCACGGCACGGCCCACAGCGTTGCCCAGCTCTGCGCTGCCACTCGGGTGGAACTCGACGCGAGCGATCGGTCCCACGCCGAGGCTCACCTCCGGCAGGTAGTCCGAGATCGAGACATCACGGAGCCCGAGCGCGGTAAGCGCCGGCGCGTGGGTATGGATCACCGCACGAACCGAGTCGCTGGCCTCATACGCGGCCAGGTGGAAGGGCAGCTCGCTGCTCGCTCGGGTGACGGCCCCAGCTCCCGGCTGCTCCAGGTTGATCTGAACAAGATCGCTCACCTCGAGCGAGCCCTTGTCGGCTCCGGCCGGCGTGATGACGATGGCGTCCGGGGAGATACGTGCAGAGAGGTTGCCTGCCGCGCCGGTGATGAGGCCAGCGTCGCTCAGCGAGCGCCCGGCCGCGATCAGCGCCGTCGCGGCATCGTAGGCGTGGGGGATCAGATCGGTCATCTGCTGGGGTCGGCCAGCAGCGCGCCGGCGAGGGCGGCCCCGGTGATCTGGGCCTCGGTGTTCTGGGGCGCGGAATTCTGGGACGGGGTGTTGTCGGATTCGGGGGACATGGTGCAAGATACGGCCTGTGAATCCCAACCGAGAGAGCCGACGATGAAGTCGATGATGAAGTTCATGGGAACGATGATGCGACTCCCTATGCCGTGGCCGGTGTGGATCATGGGACTCATGGTAGTGAACGGCGGGTGGCCGCTGCTGTTTCTCGGGAGCCTCGAGGCGCGGGTGGTGCTGGGGGCGATGATGTTCGGGGCCATTCTGCAGAGCTCGATTTTCTCTCGGCTCGGTTTTGTGCGCCTCCTGGGTGTGGGGCATGTGCTGTGGTTGGCGATGGTGCCCTGGATCTGGCTGCGGGCCGATCAGGCCGCGACGCCCAGCATGCGAAACTGGATGATGGCCGTTGTCGTCATGAATGGTATCTCCCTCGTGATCGATGTGATCGATGTCGCACGGTACATGATGGGAGACCGTGAGCCACAGGTGGCCTCGGACTGACCCTCAAAATTTTCGAAGGACGCCATGAGACATTTCGCGATACGCCTTATCATCAACGCGGTGGCGCTCACCGCAGCTGCTTACTTCGTTTCTGGGATTACCCTTACCGGCGGGATCGTGGCCACGATCATGGTGGCGCTGATCTTCGGGTTCGTGAATGCGATGCTCAAGCCGATCATCTCGTTCTTCTCCTTCCCGGTCATCTTCGTGACGCTCGGGCTCTTCAAGCTCGTGATCAACGGCGCGATGTTGTTGATCACCGCAGCGGTCAGCGACCATCTGGCCGTGGCCGGAATAGGGCCGGCGATCGTTGGATCCCTGTGGATCGCGGTGATTTCGATGGTGATGAACGCCTTTCTCGACGACGACAAAGACAAGGACTAAAGGGCTAGCCCATGATGAAACGCGTTGGATTCGTGCTCGGCCTCGTAGCGCTGGCTCTGGTCGTCGGACTTCTCTCGGACGCCAACCGTCCCTCTGATGAAGTGGAAATTGCCCGCATGTCTGATCCCGCAAATGTAGAGTTCGACGAGGCGCTCGGGGTGGATCTCGGCGCGTCTGAGAAGACCGCGTCGGGGCTGTACGTTCAGCAGCTCGAGAGCGGGGAAGGCCCCGTGTCTGCCCCCGGAGACAGCCTCTGGGTGCACTACAGCGGGTGGCTGCCCACGGGGTCGCTCTTCGACTCTTCGAAGGACCGCGAGCCGCTCGCGATGAAGCTCGGCGTGACGGGGCTGATCGACGGGTGGACCGAGGGCGTCACTGGGATGCAGCAGGGAGAGCGGCGTCGGCTCGTGATTCCACCGGATTTGGGGTACGGGACCTCGGGCCGTGGGTCGATCCCGCCCCATTCGGTGCTGATCTTCGAGGTGGAGCTGGTGAAGCTGACTCCGCAAAGCGGGGACTAGGAGCGCACCCTGGCGTGGGCGCTCAGGCGGAGCCGGCGCTCAGGGGGAGCCAGCGCTCACGAAGTCTTCCTGGAGCACGGCTGCGAGCGTCTGCACGAGATGCTGAGCATCTGCTTCGCTGAATACCAGCGGCGGCTTGATTTTGATGACGTTGTGCGCCGGCCCGTCTACGCTGAGCAGAATCCGGTGGGCCTTCATGCGCTCCACCACGTACTCGGCGATGTCCGGTGCGGGGGTTCGGGCTTCGGGGTCCGTGACGAGCTCCACACCCAGGAACAGCCCCCTACCCCGCACGTCTCCGATGCAGGGGTGCGCAGCGGCGAGGCTCTCGAGGCCGCTTCGTAGAGCGTTGCCAACGGTCTCGGCGTTCCGCTGTAGCCCCTGATCCTGGATGGCGGTGAGCACGGCCAGCCCCACCGAGCACGACACGGGGTTACCGCCAAAGGTGTTGAAGTACTCCATGCCGTTGTCGGAGGCCTCTGCGATGGTGCGGGTGGTGACGACGGCGCCCAGGGGGTGCCCGTTCCCCATCGGTTTGCCGAGCGTCACGATGTCGGGGACGACTCCCTGCGTCTCGAACCCCCAGAAGTGGGAGCCGACCCTGCCAAGCCCTACCTGTACCTCGTCTGCGATGCACAGCGCACCCGCCGCACGGGCGGCGGCGTAGGCTCGCTCGAGGTACCCGGGCGGCAGCTCGATCTGGCCGCCACACGAGAGCAGGGATTCGGCGATGAATGCGGCAGCGGGGCCATCCGCCGCCTCTGCCTGGGCGAGCGCGGAGGCGACGTGCTCCACGTACTTCGCGCCCCGGTCGGGGTCGTCGCGCCGGTACGGGCCGCGGTAGTCGTCGGGCATCAGCACGCTGTGCACATGAGCCGGAGCCCCTTTGCCGCCCGGGCCGTCGAACTTGTAGGGGCTGACGTCCACAGTGGAGCCAGTGTTCCCGTGGTAGGCGCCCTCGACCACGACGATGTCGTCGCGGCCGGTCGCCGTGCGAGCGAGCCTCAGCGCGAGTGAGTTGGCCTCGCTCCCTGAGTTCACGAAGAAGCAGACCTCGAGCGGATCGGGGAGCGTGGAGGTTAGCGCCTCTGCGTACTCGAGGATCGTCTGGTGGAGGTAACGAGTGTTGGTGTTGAGAACCGTGGCCTGCTCGTTCGCCGCGCGAACCACCCCGGGATGCGAATGCCCCACATGGCAGACGTTGTTCACGCAGTCCAGGTAGGGTTGGCCCCACACGTCGTAGAGGTGCGCTCCCCACCCACGGACCATGTGGATCGGCTCGCGGTAGGAGAGGCTGAGCGAGGGGGCCAGGTGCTCGGTCCGCTTCGTTTGAAGTGCTCCCCGGTCCGGCACTGCAGGGGCGCGGTACCCCTCGGGGAGTTCGGCCACCAACCCCGGGTCAGGCACGAGCTCCATCCAGATCGAATGGTGTGATGGGGCAGCGACGCCGGGGTAGTTGCCGTCCAGGGGGTCGCCCCTGGTGTCGCCCGCGGGGTCGAGCGCGTCCGTCATCACCTGAAAGTGGAGGTGCGGTGGCCAGTCGCCGTTCTCGGGGAAGTCGCCGACCCGGGCGAAGACCTCGCCTCGCGCTACCGGTTGGCCGACCCGCAGCTCGGCGATGGACTCCCGGGAGAGATGCCCGTAGAGCGTACGGAAGGTCACGCCGGGGGCCGGGGTGTGCTCGAGGATCACCGTCGGACCGTAGTCGAGGCGAATCTGGTGGTCGCAGACGCTCCGAATGACGCCTGCGAGGGGCGCACACACGCCGGTACCGGCCCCAACGAAGAGGTCGACCCCGAGGTGGATCGTGCGCCGTTCGGGCGCCGCATCGCCAGACTGGACGAATCCGTCGCCCGCGTAACACACCCGGACCTCACTGTACCTCCCAATCCCCACCGCCTTGCCGGCGTCCTCGAGGAGCCTCGAGATCCGACGGGTCCAGGCAGCCGTGTCTTCCATCGCATCCAGGTCGTCGGTGAGCGCGCTTGAAACGCTCAGATCCAACACCAGGGCGCTGTCGTCGGTGACCGGCGCGTCGAGGAGGGGTCCTCTGACCTCACCCGAGGTCGTGAGCCAATCCAGCACGGTAGTGTGGTTCCGGGATGCAGCGAAGCCGCACGCAGCCCTCGCGACGGCGCGGGAGACGGGTGCGGGCACCTCGGCCAGCAAGCGGAGGGCCTGCCACCCTGGATCGGCGCTTACCTGGAGGTATTCGTTCCCCGGATCATGCTCGAGCCCGCGCGCCGCTTGGGTGACGCTGACGCATATCCGGGCCTGGAGCAGGGGGATGAGCAGGTCGGCTTCGACCTCCTCTAGAGGAAACACCTTCGTGTATCCGGACACCACTGCTGTGATCGCGGCCAACGGATCCGCCGTACGTTGAGACGCGTACGCCGCCGCGATGGCGACCTCGGCGACGGTCCAGGTCACCAACGCATCCCCAAAGTCGATGAGGCCGGAGATGCGCCGGCCGTCTTCCACGAGACTCGGCGCAGACACCAACACGTTGTGGTCGTTGGCGTCGTTGTGGATCAAACTCGTACGCAGCGTTCCCGCGTGGGGAAGTACCTCGGACTCGAACCGGCCGACAGCGTGCTCGACCAGAGCCCGGTCATCCGCATCCTTCACCACGTCGAGGTCGCGTCGAAGCACCTGCGCCGCATTTACGAGGTCCCAGTCGTAGTCGGGCCGGTGGGCTTCGGCGTGATCGACGCTGAGTAGTGCCTGATCTACCCGGGCAAGGAGTCCGCCGAGCGAGGTCAGCACCCCTGACGATCTGGGCCGGACGTCTGCGAGCTGCGAGCCTTCGAGGTAGGTGAGGACGCGCACCCAGTGCTCACGCCCGTCCTCGAGGGTGATGCGCTTGCGGGCGGCACCGCTGGTTGTGGACACGACCTCAGGGACCGGGATACTGGGCGTCTCGCCGCCGAGAGTTGTGAGGATTCGCTCCTCCAGCGCCAGCACAGACTCTACCTCTTCCTCCGATGTCACCTTGAGGAGGAACGTCGCGCCGTTCGTGGTTCGAATCGCGAAATTCCGGTCCTGGTAGCTGGGGAGCTCCCTTACCTTGCCGGTGATTCCAAAGGTATCGAGAGCGATCCTGGCGGCATCAGGTGGGCCCAATTGCGGACGTTCAGGGCCGCATTCGAGGATCGGCTCGGGCGTGCGGCTCAAGCCGGGCTGGGCCAGGGATCTTGCTCAGGCATTGTCCCGCGACGTTCGTCTCGTCCTTCGAGGTTGGCCATTCGCTCCATGAATGCCCGCTCATCGCGTCGAAGGCTGTCGACCCCTGTGGAGTGGATTTGCTTCAAGAGGCGCTCGACGTACTCTCGGTTGACCTCGTGAAGTTGGTCTAGCTCAATCGTGTTGTACCACTCGGCGTCGACCTGGTCCTGGACGTCGCGCGAGGCATAGAAGGAGTTTGGGGCTTCGACCACCCGCCGAGCGGCATTGAGCCGAGCCTTTCGCGCCTTCACGGATCGGCGCGTGAGTGCTCCGGCAATTACGACCGCCAAGATCAACGCAGGTACCCAAGACAACATCGTGTGACAATCCTTGTCAGATCCAACAACGCCACCGTACATCCTTTGACGGGTCTTCTGCGGAGAAGGTTGCGTATGAATGGTAACACCCAGCTCCTCCTACGCGAGAGAACGGTGTAGGGGTTCATGTCGGCGAACGGGGGAAGGGGCGTTGCGAACCCTTGTGCCTGCCCCGGTCGGGCGGGAAGTTGGCCCATGTGGGTTTCTCAGGCTGCAAAACCTTTCGTGGACGGGTATGAACATGGGTGATTTCGTGAAGCTGACACTCCTTGGTGGCTTGCTTGCCGTCGGTGTGGTGGGATGTGAACAGAGTGCCGAGATGGGGGCTCCGCTTGATGAGGCCCGTTTGCGAGAGGGGATCCAGAGGTTGGCCTCTGATGAGTTCGAAGGGCGAGCTCCATTCTCTCACGGTGAAGAGATGACCGTCCCCTACCTCATAGACGAGTTCAGCGCTGCCGGGCTCGAGCCGGCAAATGGAGACAGCTACGAGCAGATGGTGCCGATGGTATCGCTCACCGTGCAGGGCCAGCCTACCATGACGCTGGCCTCTGCGGGGGGCAGCGCCGAGCTGGCCTTTGGCACTGAATTCGTCGCCTGGACCAAGCGTGTGGTCGAGACCACATCCCTGAGTGAGTCGGAGATGGTGTTCGTCGGGTACGGGATCGTGGCGCCGGAGTACGACTGGAACGACTATGCCGGCATCGACGTCTCTGGGAAGACGGTCGTCATCCTCGTGAACGATCCGGGCTTCGCCACACAGGACGATGCGGTGTTCAACGGCAATGCGATGACGTATTACGGTCGCTGGACCTACAAGTACGAAGAGGCCGCGAGGCAGGGTGCTGCGGGCGCGATCATCGTGCACGAGACCGCCCCGGCCGCCTACCCCTGGGAGGTTGTGCAGGGAAGCTGGACCGGACCGCAGCTCGGGCTGGTCTCCGCAGACGACAACATGTCGCGGGTTGCGGTCGAGGGGTGGATCACCATCGATCGTGCGTTGCAGCTCTTCGAAATGTCCGGGCACGACTACCGGGCCCTCGCGGATCGGGCGAAGGATCCTGGGTTTGCACCGGTCTCCCTTGGAGCGACTGCATCGGTGAGCCTCACCAACACGATCGAGCGTTCGGAGTCGCGGAACGTCGCTGCACTCCTCCCGGGGACCGACCGACCCGATGAGTACGTGGTGGTCATGGCCCACTGGGATCACCTGGGGAAGACGACGGACCCCATCGAAGACCAGATCTTCAACGGTGCAGCCGACAACGCCACAGGTACGGCGGGCATTCTGGAGATGGCGCGTGTGATGGCCGCGAGTGACGACCGGCCGGCTCGGTCGGTACTCTTTCTCGCGGTGACCGCAGAGGAGCAGGGGCTTCTGGGCTCGGCCTACTACGGCACCAACCCACTCTTCCCGACCAGCCAGACCGTCGCTGCCGTGAACATCGACGTGCTAAACACCAACGGGAGTACGCACGACATTACCGTGATCGGTCTCGGGAACTCAGAGTTGGACGACTACCTGGAGGCTGCAGCGTCGGATGCCGGGCGGGTGCTACGCGCCGATCCAGAGCCCGAGAAGGGTTCGTTCTATCGGTCGGATCACTTCAGCTTTGCCAAGGTGGGGATTCCCTCCCTCTACGCGGACGGCGGCATCGACAACGTCGAGCACGGCACGGAGTGGGCGCTGGCGCAGATGGCCGACTACACCGAGAACCGGTACCACTCGCCGGCGGACGAGTACGACCCCGATTGGGATCTCTCTGGGGCGATGGATGACCTGCAGCTCCTCTACCGTGTCGTCATGGATCTGGCGAACACCGATGCCTGGCCCAACTGGCGCGAGGGGAACGAGTTCCGCGCGTTGCGGGACGCCGACCGGAGCGGCTCGAACTAGTAACTTCCTATCGAAGGCCGACCGGCCTGGGTCTCAGCGTTTCTTCCCACCGAAGATTTTCTTGAGGTCTGGGCCGGTCGTGCATCCTGGATCGGCCGGCTTCGGGGGCGGGGGCTGCGTCGGGGGCTTGGGCGTGCAGGGCCATTCCGGAATCTTCAGTCCGTCCTTCGCCCCGGGTGCGCGCTTCTTCCTGGTCATGTGGACCTCCTTGTCTGCACATGGATCTGCGTCTGCTACACCTTCAGTTCGCTCGTGTCCCTACGCGAGCCGGGCTGCATTGGTGTCATCGGGCCGGATTAGCGGCGGCGAGCCATCCCGTGTACACCGTCCGGAAGGTGCTTGCCCCCCTGCGAATGCACTCCGCCTGATTGCGCTTTGAGTCGGGACATTTGAGGGCGTCGCGGCCTCCCTCGATGACGAACACCTGCGCACGGCCGTCTTTGTAGAAAACTATGCGCATGTAGCCGGGTCCTTCGGCGTGAAACCGCATGCCGGGCCAGTCGCTGACCCCGGTCCGCTTGCTTCCGGCACCGCTCACCAGAATCCAGCCGGGGTCGCCGGGCACCGTGCCCTCGAGTACCTGAAGGGAGTGGTCGTGGCCGCCCACGATGGCGAGGGGTGGAGCGTTCTGGCCAAAGGCCTCACGCTGCGCGCCGATAAAGCTCCGATATCGGCTGCTTGAGAGGTCCTGGCTGCGCGCACCAAAGCTCTGGAGGAGGCGTCGAACGACGAAGCCCCTCCAGAGCGAGACCCGTCCGTGGGCCCCGCCCGTAGCCGTCGGGTGGTGGGCAGCGAGTACGACATGCCTCCCCTCTGCGTCGGAGATTCCAGCCTCGAGGCCGTCGATTACATCTTGTCGGGCTGTGCTGTCGGGCTCTACAAGCCACCACTGCGAGTCGATGAGCAGGACGCGGGCCCGCTCACCGATGTCGAGGATCTCGGGACCCCCGAGTCCAGCCCTCGGGGCCAGCCTCACATTGGAATCGTGCTCAGCCCGACTGGAGTCGAGGAGACGCTCCTGATTCGTGAGGCGCGCGAGTCCGTCGGCCCCTCCGTCGCTGCCCCAGTCGTGATTGCCGGCCAGGAAGATGGCGGGGGTTGACCACCGCCTCGCGGCTTCCCCCGCCACGATCGCGACCTGGTTCATCAGGCGGGTCGAGTCAGTGGGGAAGTCGCGGTGAGAGCGATCACGCACGCCGTTCGGGTAGACGTTGTCCCCAAGAAACAACACGGCAACTGCGGAATCGCGTGCGAGATCCGAGCTCCAGCGCTCCACGTCAGCGGCCGCGAATGTGAGCAGCGGGCTTCCGAGTCCATCGGTTGCTCCTGCATCTCCAATCAGGATCAGTACGGCATCCACCTCGGTGGGAGCAGGCTCGGGGAGGAGCTCGGTCACGGGGTTGGGCGGGGGGGCGGGCATGCAGGATAAGACACCGAAGAGGAATATCGAGGCAGGACACACTGCGATGACCCGCCGGGCCCCGCTCCGCTTCGACGCGCTCCGTTTCAATGCGTAGAGATTCATGGCTTGTTTCATTCGAGTCAGGCCGGTGCGTCGAGGTCGCAAAGTCGGTACAACACCCAGGTGGCGACGCTGCAGAGGGGTTGCCATGGCTCGGAGCGCACGAGCAGTTCGCTCGGCGTGGGCCGCGTGTCGAGCTTATCCAGGCGGCGTAGGCCCTCCTGGACGCCAAGGTCCCCCGTCGGCATCACATCGAGCCGTCCAAGCTTGAAGAGAAGAAACATCTGCGCGCTCCAAACACCGATTCCCCAGACCGTCGTCAGCTCTGCGATCACCTCGTCATCTGGAAGGCGGCCGAGGCTGGAAAGCCGGAGTCTGCCGGACTCAGACATGGAGGCGAGCTCTGTGATCGCGCGGTGCTTCGCTCTCGACAATCCCGCTCCCCTCAGAGAATCCTCGGGAATCCGCAGGAGCTCACGGGGAGTGGGGAAGCGCGTGGAGGGGGACAGGGCTTTGACCCGTCGGTAGATCGTGTCGGCAGCCCTGCCGGCGAGCTGCTGGTGGATAATCGCCCGTGCCAGGGCATGGAAGTGCGAGCGCCTCGGCCCTGTGGGAAACCCCGGGTAGGCGGGTACACGCTTCATCGCGGCGCCAAGGGCCGGATCGCGACGTGCCAGGGCGCTCAGTTCGGAAGGACTTGGATGAATGGATCGCATTGCCCATAAAGGAACTCCGCCCGCATTTGGGGGCAACGGGAGGGTGCGATGGGCCAGATGAAGAACGGCCCGCCCTCCCGGGTGGGAGGACGGGCCGCTCTGTCTCGGTCGACGCGAGCGTCGCCCGAATTACTTCACCGAGTTCTTCCTAGAAGCTGCACACCCCATTGATCCCTCTTGCCAAGCACTCATTCCGGGGAATGGGGAAGGCCGAGGGAATGAGGTCGGTGGGGCGGTCAAGTGCCAGGTCTCCGAGGCGCCCGAACCGCCGGCTGTCGATCCACCGGTGTCCACCCTCCATGAGGAGGGACCAGCGTCGCTCGTTGAGCAACATGTCGATGAACTCGGTGTCGTTCGCTGCAGCCGCGAGGGCAGGAAGGCCCCCCGAGTTCACGCGCACATAATTCAGGTCGGACATCGCTCCGGCCTGGTCACCGGTGAACCACTCGGCCTCTGCCTGCAACAGGATCAACTCCTCGTTGCGAATGATCGGCAGGGGTGAGCCAAGCGTCGGGTAGTGCTCCCACCGGAAGTCGGTCGTTACACCACGCACGTCGAACTTCGTGCTTGCGAGCATCGACGTCTTGGCCTGTACCCGCTCATCTGCCGGATCGGCATCCATCAGGACCGACGAGTGGACCACGATCTGAGGATCGCTGCCCTGGAACAGCCCGTTCGTCACGTCGCCCGAGCCGGTCCCGAAGCTATAAAACACTCCAAGGTTGGGTCCGGCGCTGCCCCCGCCCACATCGACGAAGGACGCACCGAGCGCGGCGAGCGCCGCGCCGTAGTTCCCGCGGTAGACCTCCACCCGCGCGAGCAGCGCCCGGTTGAACATTATGAACGACGAGGGGTCGTCGAAGCCATCGAAGCCAGGACTGAGCTGAAAGCGGAACGCGCTCCCAGCAGAAGCGAGGTGGCCCTGCGCTTCGTTGAGAAGCGTCACCACATGGGTGAGCCCCGCGTCCTTACTGGAAATCGGAGCCAGTTCCTCATCCAACGTTCGGTTGGTCTCGATCACCACACCGTTCACATCTCGCATGTTTACCACGATGAGGTAATCGAGCGCCTGCAACGTCTTTGCGAAGCCACGAATGCCCTCGCTGTCGGCCGTCGTCAGCCCTACGATTTCTCCCTCTAGTGCGTTCAGCACGATGTTGGCGTTTCGGATGTTCCTGTACCTCGGAGTCCACCCGCTACCGCCGAACCCTCCGTTTCCGGGGATCAGGTCGCCAGCGAGGATCTCATCAAAGTATCGTGGGTCCGAGTTGTCGAATGTCAGTGATTCGCGACCCATCATCCCCAGATGGGCCACATAGCCTGTCTGATTACTGATGCCCGCACGAGAGCCGATCATCAGGCCCTGTGTCGCATCGAGTAGAGCCGACAAGGTCGGGTTGTTCTCCAGAGACTCGAGTCCTGGATTGTTCAGGTCCGGTACGTCGAAGGTGTCGCTGCAGGCTGCCGTAACCAGCATCAGCCCACTCAACACCGCCACCGGAATAATTTGCATACGCATAGCGCTTATTCCTTTTCTTTGATCGGTCGTCATGGACTGCATCAGAAGATCAGATCGATGGCGAACCAGATGCTCCGGCTCGGCGGGAACGGTGCCACGTCGATGTTACGGGCGATGGACTGGTTTCCGAAGTTGCTCACTTCGGGATCGACGCCGCTGTAGTCTGTAAAGGTGTACAGATTGCGCCCGCTGAGCGTCAGACGACCGCTCTCGACGGTGTTTCCGAGGATGCTCCTGAGAAGATCTCCGGAAATGTTGTACGAGAGGGAAAGCTCACGAATCTTGACGTAACTCGCGTCCTCAATGTATCCGCGCGTGTCCTTCCCCGTGCCCCGATTCTGAATCCGGAATTGACCGTCACCCAGAGTTACCTGCGTGCCGGCTGCGTCGGAAAGGGTGCGCGTCTTCTGATTCGTAAGGTAGTCCTCGGAGGTCTGCCCAATATCGGCGAGAAACCGCGTCAGGTTGATAACCGAGTTGCCCTCGGACCAATCGAGAACCGAACCCAGCGTGAAATTCCCGTACGAGAAGTCGTTGGAAAAGCCGATTCGGAATGTCGGCGTCGCGTCTCCCGCCTTCGCAACGATCGTATTTCCGGAGGCGTCCTGTCCGATCTGCGATACGATTTGGGTCAGCGAGGCGCCCTCTTCGATCCGGAAGGCCCCCAGGCTGGTCCCAAATCCACCTGTCTCGAAGGCGGGCACTGGAAGGTCCAATACCGTGGAGTAATCACGGAAGTACGTCGTCCGCGATACCCAGTCGAATTTCCCGGTGCTGATCGGTGTCGCGAAGACCCCGACTTCGAGCCCCCGAACACGGGCTTCACCGCCGTTGAAGATCTGCGTCGCGAAGCCGGTCGATGGAGCCACCGTCCGCTGTAAGATCAGGTCGGTGATGTTCTTCTGGAATGCGGTGATCTCGACCTGCGCCTTTCCATCAAAAAGGGTAAGGTCCACGCCGGCCTCGATCTCTCTCTGGCGCTCTGGTTCGAGACCGATGTCCCCTGCCCTTCCGCCGACTACGAGGCCGGAGATGCCGCCAACGTTGCCGGTGGCCAGCAACGCCGTGAACTTCTGCCCGTAGAGCGGCTGGTTTCCGGACCAACCTACGGCGAGCCGGAATTTCAGCCCGTCGAGCCAATTGGTCACGTCGTCAAACCGGTACGAAGCGGCGGCTTTCGGATAGTAGAACTGGTCGGAGCCATCTCCGTTGACGCTGGATCGGTCAGTTCGGATCCCACCGGACAGGAACAGTCTCTCGTTGAAAATGAGAAGCTCCTCCTGCAAGAAGAATCCGAGGTCCCGGATCTGGCTCCGAAACTGATTTACCGTCGTTTGCACACCAGAATTCACGTTCTGCTGCCCGGCGGTGAGCCCCTGCGCGGTGGTTCGCCCAATGTCTTGCTCTCTGTCGGCGTATTGGACCCCCCACGTTGTCGTGGATGCGTACCCCGCCGTGTTACGCGAGAAGATGACGTTCGCCGAAAGAGAGATCGACCGGTTGGTCGAGTTGCTCAGCATCGACGTTCCTGCCAATCCGTCGTTCGGTTCGAATTGAAGTTCGGGTGGCGCGAATAGGACATTCTTCTGTGTGAAGAAGTCCACGCCGGCCGTCGCGAGCGCACGGAGAGAATTCGTCTCGCCCCTCAACACGTCCAGGTCGAGGCTCAGCGACTGGATGATCCGCCACACGGTCTCGTCGTTCTCAAAGAGATCGACCGTCTGAAGCGGATTGCTCCGCTCAAATGGGTTCACAGGGAACGATCCATCGGGCAGCCTCCTCATATCGAAGAAGCTCGGCGTGAAGGGGATGACCATGTAGTAGCTGGTCCCCGAATTGTCGTTGTTCGTCAGGCCGCGAGCCGCTTTTGTCCGGATCACGTTTGTGCTCGTCCGGGCCCGCAGGCGGTCGCTGATGGTCTGGTTGAGGTTCAGGCGTACGCTCTGCCGTTCGAATCCCGTTTTGTCGATGATCCCCTGGTCATCCTTCCATGTACCTGAAAGGAAGTAGCGGGTGTCCGCGTCCCCGCCCGAGACGCTTGCCGAAGTCTCCCAGGAAAGCCCGTTCCCGCCCGCGAGCAGGTCTTCCATATCGCGCGTGGCGATGGGGCTTCCGTCGGAGTTGAAGAAGGAGTCGACATTTCCGGCGTCGACCAGCCCGGCATCCAGAGCCTCCTGCCGGGTCCACTTCCGAAATTTGAATTTGTTGTTCAGGTCGAAGGTCCCGACGCGCTGTGAAATTCGGATCTGGCGCCCGGTACCTGAGCCCTGCTTGGTCGTGATGAGGATCACGCCGTTAGCCGCCTTGGAGCCGTAAAGGGCTGCCGCGGAGGCACCCTTGAGGATCTCGATGCGCTCGATGTCGTTCGGATTGATGTCCGAAATCCGGTTGACCGCGTCGTCCTGCGTGGAGGCATTCGAGCCGCCGGCAGAGATCGACACGGCATTGAGCCCGTTCGCGATCGAAACGTTGGAGATGACCACGCCGTCGATTACATAGAGCGGCTCGCTCTCGCCGTTGATGGTCGAGGTGCCGCGGAGACGTACCGCCAACCCTCCACCCGGCGCACCCGAATTAGCCTCGATCAACGCTCCCGCAATCTTGCCCTGGAGCAGGTTTTCGAAGCTGACCGCCGGCGGGGCCCGATCGAGTTGCTCACCCGAGATCGAAGCGACCGCGTTGGCAAGGTTGCGACGGGCGACCGTGTTGGCCTCACCGGTCACGACGATTCCCTCGAGGTTCAGGACGTCCACCGTCAAAGAAACCTGCACGGTGGATTGACCGGCTGATACCAGAATCGTTTGGATCCTGTACCCGAAATTCTCGAAGCGGAGGCTTACGTCTCCGGTTGGAGCCCGGATCACGAAACGGCCGTCATTGTCCGTTTCGGTCGCGAAGCTGGTGCCGACGACTCTAACGACTACGAGTCCGAGCGGCTGGTTGAGTTCTCCGACCACGCTTCCGGTGATCGATCGTTGCTGGGCGTCCGCTGCTCCGGGATTAACCAGGAACAGAAGCAGCAGTGCACCCACCACCGCTGACAAGGTTCGCCTCATGGTAGACTCCTCCTGCAAAAATGTGGTGTGCCCCCTCCCCACCTTCCCCATCCTGCGCTGCGACGTCCATGCCAAGTATAGGAAACGAAAATGCGTGGCGCTATTACTTTTTTTGGACGTTCCGGTGCCTTGGGTCAGCGAGTGCGGGATGGCTGCGGGTGCCGCCGAGCGGTGGGGGGCGGATGACGACGCATTTCGCCCCGGATGAACACCATGGGAACCGGAGTAGTGTCTACGGTATTTCTGAAACCCTCCGGCGATAGGATCGGTGTGGAATCGCCGTCGCCTGAGGCGGTCCCGGCCTCAAGAGAGCCGAAGGATGTCGCTCCGCGAAAAGATGGATCGAGGCACGGCGCCCCCTGTAGCGCGGGCGTAGACTTCGCCCGGAACGCCTATATCCCCGAGGTAGACCTCACCTACCACGCCCTTGTGCATGGGCTCGAGCATCCCGGTCTTCGGGAGAGCCAGAGTGAGCGTGGATGCCGCAGAAACAACGGGCTCGCGCGCCGTTCCAGACGAAGCGTCGAACCCCGAGGGGACGTCCAGCGCGACTACCGGAGCGGGCTGGGCGTTCGCCCACCTTATGAGGTCTGCGGCCCGTCCCCGTGGGTCGCCTCGGAGGCTGTAGCCGATCAGCCCGTCGATCACCACCTCCGTAGCCCCATCCGGTGGCTCGCCGTCAATCACCTCAATCCCCAACTCCCGCACGATCCGGAATTGACGAGCAGTCGCTCCCTCGAGATCGCGGGGGGGACCGAGGCATACGATACGAACCTGCCCCCCCCAAAGGTGAATCCTGCGGGCCGCCGCAACGGCTCCTCCTCCGTTCCCTCCTCTGCCCGCAAGCACGGTCACCGTCGATCCGCCCACATCGCCCTCCATGAACCTCATGCGGACGAGGTGCGCGAGATGCCGGCCGGCGTTTTCCATCATCTGGAGGAGGTCGACACCCAACTCCTCCGTCATGATGCGGTCGATCTCTGCCATCTCGTCTGCCGTGAGCGACGGGAGCGCCTGGTCGGGGCGGGGGAAGCTCACGCTCACGCTACTCCGAATCGGCGTCGCCAGAGGAGCGCCGCCTCGACGATCGCCCCGCGCGGCGGGCCGCCCGGGCTGCGGTTCGGATTTCTTCGAGCCGGTCAGCTGCGTCTTCGAGTACGCCCCGCATCTCGGTGAGAACCTCCTCGCTGGTACCCCAGCGAAATGCCTCGTCGAAGGTGATCGAGGCCAACCGCTTGAAGGAGCTCGAGAGGTCTTTCATGTCGCCGCCGAAGAACCGGTCCGCGAAGTGGTCGACCCGGTCGAAGACCTCATCGACCACGTCGGAGTTCTCCTCCAGGTAGGCCCGCCCAGTATCGGTGATGTCGTAGATCTTCTTGCCGTCGGCCTCGACAACGCTGAGATACCCTTCGTCCTGCAGCATCTGGAGCGTCGGATACACCGACCCCGGGCTAGGTCGGTACATCCCCGCACTCTCCTTCTCCAATGCCTTCATCACGTCGTAGCCGTGCATGGGCTCCTGGGAGAGGACGCGAAGGATCATGAACTTCAGGTCGCCACGCTCAAAGATCTTCCAACGGAATCTTCGCCCGCCCCCTCGCCGCTTTCGCGGGCCCATGAAAAAGGCATCAAAGTCAAAATCGAAATCCCCCAGACAACGCATCATAATTGCTCTCCTGCCTTCCGCCGATATATCGGCTTTGTGTAGAATTACGATAGTCGAACCGATATATCGTGTCAATGTGGTCCCCGACTCAGGGGGCTCTGGATTGGGTTCACTTCGTTGGTAGGGCACCTTCGACCGGATTTCTTGTATGATTCCGGTCCTTAGCAGCTAGAACGAAGTCATGAACGGATAGAGGGAGATGTGATGAAACACGGATTTGGAGGAGTTGCGGCGGCACTGGTGGTCGCGTTGGCGGGCACCGTGTCTGGTGTGGCGGGGCAGTTACCTGAGGGTGTGACAGCCGAAATGGTCGAGCAGGGGGAGGAGATCTTTGGTGGGGTGGGCATCTGCGCGGCCTGCCACGGGGCTGGTGGCATCGGGCTGATTGGACCGAACCTCACCGATGAAGAGTGGCTCCATGGGGACGGGTCCTTCGAGTTCCTGGTAGACCTCATCACCAAGGGTGTTGCGGCAGGGGAGAGCAAGGGGAGCACCCCTGGAATGATGCCGCCCAAGGGTGGATCTTCGATTACCGAGGAGCAGGTGCGGGCCGTTGCCGCATATGTCTGGACGCTCAGCCGCAAGGCCGGCTGAGCCCAGCTGCACCAAGACCTCGCATGGGTGCGAGGCCCGCCGGCCCTACTGGCTGGCGGCGCTCAGTTCCGCGAGCAGCGTATGGAAGTGGTGCGTGCCCACCTCGCGGCGCGGGGAGTAGCGTCCCCGATCATAAAGGCGGGATGACACGCCGCTCTGGCACGCCTCTACGATCTCTTCGTCTTCCATCTCTACTCGGTGGAGCGCAGAACCGAGCCCCTCGTCCCGCTTGGTTTCGTCCCACACGTATGAGAGGAATGAGACCTTGGTCCGACTCACACTGAGAGGCTGAACCACGTTCGCTGACAGACCCCATGGGTAGAAGTTCAGCATGAGGTTCGGGAAGAGCCAAAAATAGAAAGCTCCGACAGGGTCTCCCTCGTCTGGGTGGCCCGACGGAAGGTCGAAGCAGACTCCACCGTCCCGGACGTATCCAAACTGAAGGTTCCCCCATCGAAAGCGCTCGGTTCTGTACGCCTCATAGTCCAGCGCCGCGAGGCTCGCTCCGTGGACGTACGGGATGTGGAATTCCTCCAGGTAGTTGTCGCAATAGAGGGCCCAGTTCGCGTCGATCATATACTCAGTCGAGTTCTCAGCGTCGAAGCTGAAGTCCTCCACTGGCATCCAGGAGGTCCGCTCGACAACCGGCGCGATCCAGTCCTGGAACGGGAACGCCGGATCCAGGGCCGTGAAGTGCATCGGCCCCCAGCGCTCCAGTGGGAGCTGCGGCAGATCATCGGCCTTGCAGGGGAATCCCTCGACATCCTCGAATTCCGGCATCGACACCAGCCCACCGTCGAGCGCGAACCTCCGCCCGTGATACCGACATCGAAGAGACCGTTGGTGCCCCTCACCCTCTACCACGAGGGCTCCTCGATGCGTGCAGACGTTCGACATGCAGCGAAGCGTGTCGTCGTCGCCACGAGCCAGAAGAAGTGGCTCGTCGAGGCATCCCGGAAGCAGCTTCGACGGAAGAACATGGCCCGGTGCCTTCGCCCGGCTCGCCCCGGGGAGCCACTGCCAACTTCGGGCGAATACCCGCTCCTTCTGGAGGCAAAAGTGATCCGGGTCGCTGTAGACGAAGGAGGGAAGGGTGGCTGCCCTTCGGATGTCCGCGTCGATCGTGAAGTCCTGTTTCTTCATCCGGGGAACATCGGCGGATCCTGAGAGTCGGGCAAGCAACGGGGAAGGTGAGGCATTCCTGCCCTCGCACAACGGGGGTCCTCCTTCAACTTTATGATGCAAAGTACTTGTCACAAGCCCGCGCATCCTCGAGATTCCACGAATGAATTCCACAGATCAGCCCAAAATGGATCAGCCCGAACTCGAGCAAGAGGCACCGCTGCACCGGCGCGCAGTTGAAAACCTCACATATATCCGGTCTGCGATGGAGAGGTCCGCTCAATTCACTGCGATCCCGGGGGACGGCGCAATTTTCGTCGGAATCGTCGGGGTATCCGCTGCGATGTTGGCGACGCGGCAGGAGACCGACGCGGCGTGGCTGACGACCTGGCTGGTCGCGGCAGCGATCGCCTTCACCGGAGCCGTCGTCGGAGCCGAACGCAAGGCGCGCGGCGTTGGACACTCACTGGCGCGGGGACCGGGACGCAAATTCCTTCTCGGATTCATCCCCTCCGTTATCGCCGGTGCCACGCTCACGGGTGCCCTCTTCTTGGGGAATCTGAGCGGTTTGCTGCCTGGAGTTTGGCTTCTCTTCTACGGTGTCGGGATCATTGCGGCGGGGTCGGCTTCGATCCCCATCGTGCCGATCTCCGGGGTTTGCTATCTGACGCTCGGCGTGGCGGCGGTCGTCTTCCCGTGGGCCTGGGGCGATTTATTCATGGGACTGGGATTCGGCCTGCTTCACCTGATGTTTGGCTCGATCATCTATAGGAGGCACGGTGGGTGACCCGATGAAGCAGTTCAGGACCGGACCGTCGCTGGCGGCAAATGCCGATCCTGCGTCCTCGGGCGCGGACGTGGCGCCGACTCCTCTGGCGCTCGACAGACTCATTCACGAGCGGGTGCGGCTGGGAATCGTCAGTGCGCTTGCTGCGAACACGTCTCTCACCTTCACCGAATTGAAGAACGTATTGGATGCGACGGATGGCAACCTCAGTACGCACGCCCGCAAGCTCGAGGAGGCCGGGTACCTCAGCTGCTCCAAGTCCTTCGTGGGTCGAGTCCCTCAGACGCAGTACGCGCTGACCAGCCAGGGCCGCGAGGCACTCGCGGATTACCTGAAGCACATGGAGGCCATCCTCGAGCATGTGCGGAAGAACTCACACCAGCGGTACTACGATGGGCGTCGGTGGCCGTCGGGCTGGATGCCTCCATCATTGTGGGAGCTCATTTCTACGACGGTGTGCTTCGCTTCATGTTTCTCGCAGGCCTGCTTGCCTCTGCCACCGCCGCAGTTCTCTATGCCAGGGCGGTGAAGAGGTCCTTGCGCGACAGCGCATGGCACGGAGGGATGGTCGCGGCGATCGGAGGGTTCATCGCCTCGGCCCTGTCGGCGGTGCTCGCCGACCAACGGCCTCTGGTGATGTTGTGGGCCACGCTGGGGGCCTTCGCGGTGGGAGCGTTTGCGGGTGTCGCCGCGCTGGGCTTCAGGGAGCCCCAACCACCAGTACCGGGGCCTTCGAGTGCCTGAGCACAACGTCTGCGACGGAGTTGCCGAGTAGCCAACCGGCTACTCCGTGTTCTGCCCCGCCGAGGATGACCAGATCGACCCCGCCCTGTCTGACCAGCTCCAGGATCTCTTCGGCTTCCTCTGCCCGCACGGCTGTTGTCGTAACCATGTCTGAGGTCAGGCCGTGAGTCACGACGAGTTCATCAAGCCAGAGCTTGGTGCCTTCCAGCGCCTTTGCAGCGAGTTCGTTGGTGGTCGATGCAGAAGAGATCAGACGCACTCGGCCGAGCATCTTCGGGTCCATCGCGGCGAGTGCGGAAATCTGGGTAGAACAGAGAGACTGAAGGAAGGTCGCCCACTCGAGAACCACCCGGTCGCTGGGGGAGTCATCGACAGAGGCGAGGATGTGGCACGGAGGGCCGGCGGGGGGAGAGGTGACCAGGAGGACTGGGGTCGGATTCTGGTGTGCGAGACGCTCGGCGGTGGATCCTAGTGCTGCCCGCAGTGGACCGTGCTTTCCATGCGTGCCGACCACGATGAGATCGGGAGCGTACTCTGCCGCTACCTCTCGAATGATTTCGGGCGCCGGCCCAGCACGAACCTCGAGTCTTATCGACCGGTCCCCGAATCCGTTCGCTATCTCCCGAAGGCTTGCTCGCGCTGCCGCCTCGGCCTCGATGCGGATCTCCGTTTGAGCCTCGGTTTCGCCCCCGCGGGTTTCCGGGTGAAGTGGAAGCTCGAGGGCGTGTAGGAGTATCAGATCCGCTTCCGGGGCGAGAAAATTCGCGGCCCATCGGAGGGCCGCCGTTGAGGGGTCGCTGAAGTCCGTCCCGACGACGATGCTGTCGAGGCGCACCGCACCCCCTGAAGAGGTCTTCTCCACGCATCCTCCGTCGTTGGTGCGTTCGTCTGGGGGCTCAGGTCTGCCCCGGCAAGGTCCTGAGCACGTCTATCGTGGATACGATACCCTCGGGATGGCTATCCTGCATCACCGACGCCAGTGGATGCGGCCACACGACATGAAGCTGGCGGCTCTGGACCCGCCATTGGTGGCGGTTCGAACTCAGGGCTTGAGCACCAGAACTGGAAGGTGGGCTCCCCGCACCACCTTGTCGGTCACGCTACCGAGGAGGAGCCGACTCATTCCCCCCCTGCCGTGGGTCGACATTGCGATCAGGTGGACGTCATGCTCCGCTGCGAAGTGGAGAATGCCGCGAGCTGGGCTGCTGTCGACCATCAATATGGCCTCGGCCTCCCATCCTTCAGCCCGGAGCTTTGCAACCTCCGCCTCGAGGTATCGTTCGGCCTCGTTCCGGCCCTCGTCCAGCACGTTGCGATTTACCTGGACCGTATGGGGGAGATAGGCTGAGGCGAAGTCCTCCGGGTAGGGGAACACCCGGATAAGGGTTAGCTGCGCGTGGTCCGGATCGGCCACGGCTCGCGCCCATTCGGTAATCGCCTCGGACTCCTTCGAGCCGTCGACAGGGATGAGGACCTTCTTGAAGGAGACGGGCGCCGAGAGCGAAGAGGTTTCGTCTTCTTGCGGGCGGATCAGAAGTACTGGCACAGTGCTGTGCCGGATAAAGCTATCTGTGGAGCTCCCAAGCCAGATCCGACTGAGTGCTCCCCTGCCGTGCGTCGACATGACCACCAGCGTGATGTCCCTCTCCTGCACGTGGTGCTGGAGCGTGTCGGGCACGGCCCCGGCCAGCACCGTAGCCTCAACCTGGGTCCCTGTTTCGCGTTCGATCCGCTCGACGACCTCCTCGACGTACCGTTCGGACCACTCCCGCGAGGCGCTCTCCCACAAGTCGTGATTGAGGGTTGGTACGGGCTCGTGCACGGTCACGACCTCAACCGTGGCATTCCATTGGGCCGCGAGCTCGAAGGCCGGTGAAAGGGCGCTCTCCGAAAACCTGGAGCCATCGAGCGGGACCATGATTGTCCGGGACATTGTTGCCTCCTGACTGCGAGGACCTCAACCGACCTTCCCGACTCCCGATAGAAAGATATTCAGAGGAGATCCCGCGCCACCATTGCGGAAATCTTTAGACGTGTGTCGGGAAAGGCAGTGGGTTTGTGGGGGATTCCCCCACGTGTTTCTCGTCAGCTTCGAATGAAACGAGACGGAGAGAACTGGTCGGCCCCCGGCAGGGGGTCGTCTCCCCTGATCTGGCGCGCGATGCTACGTCCGCAGTCGAAAGCGAAGGGTAGCCCACCCCCGGAAAACCCTGAGATGACGAACTCGCGGGGTTGCCCTGGCAGCGGTCCGACAAGTGGGAGATAGTCAGCCGTCCAGCCAAAGACCCCGCTCCACCGGTGCTTGATGGGGAGAGGCTTCAGCCCAGGGAAGCTCCGCTCGACCCACCCGCAAAGATCACTCTGAAGGCTGTCGTCGACCTCTGGAGCCTTCTTCCCGTAGGCACGTTCCAGGGCGTCATGACGCCATCCGCTCACCAACAGTCTTCCGTCCCGGGTTTGCCTCCAGACGGTGAGCTTCCAGTCCGTCGCAAAGCAGCCATGGAAGAGCGGCTCGATGGGCTCGGTCTCGAATCCCTGTCCACGTATGGGCACAATTTCACGTCCGATAAGTGCAGAAAAGCGACCGCCCTCCACGTGGGTTGCGTACACCACGGCCTCACAACGGATGGCTCTTCCGTTTGCGGTGCACACCAGTCCCTCCTCATCCCACTCCACGCCCTCCACATCGACGTTCTCGCGAATTTCCGCGCCCGCCTCCGTTGCCGCCTGAGCGATGATCCGGGTTGCGGCCTCCGGATCGAAGCCACCACCGCCGGCGATCCGAAAACCACCCGTGAAGCCGTGCCCACCCAGTTGGTCTCTCAGCGCTTCGCCACTGATCCACTCCACCGGGAGCCCAGCCTCACTCAGCGCCCGGAACGACTCGCGAACCTGGTGATCCGTGTGTGGCTCAGCGAGTACGTGCCCGCCGCTGAGGTCGAGGTCAACGGGTTCGGCATCCCCTCTGGCCTTCAGGAATGCGCCCAGGCCTTCGGTGGACCGGAGAGCGAAGTCCCAGAGACGCTTGGCGGCCGGGCCTCCGATTGCTGCAACCGTCTCGTGGTAGGGTTGCCGTAGAGGGGGCGAAAGGATGCCAAGAGCAGCAGCGGTCGCACCACCCCCGATTCGACCACGTTCCAGGAGAAGCACATTGGTGCCGGCTGTGGCCGAGTGATAGGCAGCTGAGGTGCCCGCAATGCCGCCGCCTACCACGACCACCGATGCCCGATCCGGAAGGGGAGAGTCGTGGCTCCAGCCCTGACCTGCCCGGGTCAACGGGTTGATGCCTGTCGCCCCGAAGAGGGCAGCTGGACATGGACAGTGGTGCCGTGGGTTGGGGTACTGTCGACGGTGATGACGCCTCCCACATGGGCGGCGCGCTCCATGATGCTCGAGAGTCCGTAACCCGGAGAGGGGAGCGTGAGAGCTTTGGCTGCATCGAAGCCGTGACCGTCATCCACGACCTCCACGTTCAGGAACCCGTCTGAGGACCCCAGGTGGATGTCGATCTTGCTGGCTTCGGCGTGAAGAGCGGCATTCCTGGTTGCCTCCTGTAGGATTCTGAACGCGGCCAGGCGGGTGTCGGCAGAGAACGCATCGTCTGAAATCTGGCCCGTGACGCAGGTCCTGATTCCGGATTCTTCACCGATTCTACGAGCATAGGCGTCGATGGCCGGTCCCAACCCCAGATCGTCGAGCTCTGGCGGATGCAGGCGTCGGGCGACGCCGCGGACCCCCTCCAGCACCCCGAGAATTTCTCCACGGATTCCACCCAATAGCTCATACGGATCCGCGATCTCACCCGAATCATGGGCCTGCTCAGCAACTCTGAGCGTTATCAGCACTCCTGCGAGGGTCTGGGCGAGGTCGTCGTAGAGTTCGCGCGAAATCTTCATTCGCATGATCTCTTCGGCCTTCAACGCCCGCGCAGATATCTCGAGTTTCTGCTCTCGACGGCTCTGCTCTGCGTCGAGAACCTGGTTGAACACGGTGATAAGCCGGGAAAGGGACGAGTCAGAGGAAGCGACCGGTTCGGCGCGGGCAGACAGGTTGCCACGTTCCATCTCTGCGGCGGCTTTCTCGAGCGCGCGAATGGGTGCCAGGGCTGCGTGAAGAATCAGCGCATTCATTGCACCGCCCAGTACCAGGGCACCAACGGCGAGTGCAACCCCGATGGCGAGCGGCATTCCACGGATTGCGACGCTTGGATTCCGGCCCAGGAGCCATGCCCCCACCACCAACCCGAATCCCAGGAGGGCCAGGTTTGGCAGGAGGAGTTTGTAGTAGAGAGGGGTCCGCAGGAGTGATCTCAGGGTCCTGAAGCGAGCATCCGCCTGTCTGGTTCCCGCCGAGAAATGCGTTGTGTGGCTCGCGGGTGGAGAGAGGGGAATCGTGATCAGCACGTTCTTCTTTGGGCAAGGGCTCGCAATACAGGACGATCGCCTTAAGATTGTGTGGCACGTGGTGGGGAGTCTGTAGGGAGATCGGCGTGACTCCTGTGGGGATTTTCGCCACAGCGCCTCTGCCAGCGACGCGATCACGACGAATAACCATGACGGAAACCCCTTCGGAGCCCGAGTGACGGACAATCGAGGCGCAGATCACCCCGGACCCCTCGATGAGGTAGACCTCATCGCGATTTTCGAGGCGGCTCCAGATGGACTTGCAGTCGTGGGGCCTCGAGGGGTGATCCTCTCGGCCAATCAACGCATGGCTGACTTCTTCCGGTATTCGAGGGCCGAACTCATAGGCCAATCGATTGAGATGCTCGTGCCCGAGGATCGGCGCGCTGCTCACGTAAAAGACCGAGCAGGGTTTGCCGAGGATCCTGCTCCGCGCCCGATGGGGATTTCGATGGAGCTGACGGGGCGTCGCTCTGACGGGTCCCACTTTCCAATCGAGGTGAGTCTGAGTCCGCTCCCCGGGGCGGCGGGGCGAGTGATTTGTGCGGTGCGCGACGTTACCAACCGTGCTCGCCTGAGGGCGTATACCAAGGCGGCGATGGATGCCGCAGAGGAGGAACGCCGCCGAATCGCCCGGGAGCTTCACGACGATACGGCACAGGTGCTTTCGGCGCTGTTGCTTCGCTTTGAGTCGGTCTTGCGAACGGATGACGCAGAGGTCAGGGACCGTCTCCAGGCGGAAATCCGAGAGGGTCTCCGAGGGGCAGCGGAGGGGGTCAGGCGTATCGCTCGTGGGTTGCGTCCACCCGCATTGGAGGACGCGGGGGTCGTGGTTGCGATTCGGGGCCACCTTCGTAACGCGGTCGATCCCATAGACGGGATATCCACCGAATTCCACTCGGAGGGGGTGGAACACCTGCTCACGAGCGAGGCAAAGCTCGTACTCTACAGGGTCATTCAGGAAGCAGTTTCCAACGCGGTCAGGCATGCCAAGGCGACCTCAATCAGGATTGACGTCGTCGCCGGATCTGGACACGTCGCTGGAACTGTTGCGGACAATGGCATAGGCTTTGACGCTGAAGCGCTGGCCGAGGGCGACCGGGGGCTGGGGCTCATCGGCATGCATGAACGGGCCGGTGGGGTCGGAGGAAGGCTGATTATCGATTCGAGACCCGGAGAGGGTACCTGGGTGCGACTGGAGATTCCCGTAAGGGAGAATGGCGAACAGAATGGCTGAACAGGTCACGATCCTACTCGCAGATGACCATGCGATGTTTCGCGCTGGTATCAAGGCGCTGCTTGAGAGCGAGCCGCGCTTCGAGGTCGTGGGCGAGGCCTGCTCAGGGGACGAGGCCATAGATCAGGTTCGTGCGTTGAAGCCCGACATCGTGGTCATGGACCTGTCGATGCCAGACTCCAATGGCCTCGAGGCCACGCGGAGGATCGCGGCGCTCGAGCTGGATACGCGGGTACTCGTACTCACGGTACATGCAGAGGAGGAGTACCTGGTGCCGGTCGTGGAGGCGGGGGCGAGCGGGTACCTCACCAAGACGAGTGCCGACACCGACCTGATTGAGGCGCTCAAGGTGGTGGCACGCGGTGAGGTCTACCTCCCACCCAAGGCTACCAAGCTTCTCCTGCAGAGGTACAAAGCGGGGGAGGCCTCGGACGATCCCGGCCTCCGGGACCTGAGTTCACGCGAGCAGGAGGTGCTCGCGCTCACGGCAGAGGGCTTCAGCTCCCGGGAGATTGGGAAGAAGCTGTTCATCTCTCCCAAGACGGTCGATACCTACCGGTCTCGTATCATGGAGAAGCTCGGGCTCACGCATCGCTCGGAGCTGGTGCGGTTTGCTCTCAGGGTTGGTCTTCTGAAGGAAATGTAGATCAGGCGGAGATGCGGCAGCGACTGGGATGACGTCGTACCGACGCTTGTCGGGCCTATGCTCATGGGGAACACTCTGTCCCAAGACCCGGTTACGATACGGTATGACGTATTTACCGTCGACGTGGGCTAGTGGCTTGAGTATACGAGACTCGCGAAGGGTGATCGCACATTTCCTCGCGACTCTGGCGTTCCTGACTGGAATGCTGGCGCCGGCTGTAAGGGATTGCCCGCACCATGACCTCCTGCCTGGCAACGCCGCTGCGGGAGTGGCGGAGCACCATTCCTCGGGGCACGATCCGCATCCGACCTCCGGGGCTGGTGGGGGGCACGGTGAGCTGTGTAGCTGCGTCGGCGCGTGTACGATGGGTGCCGGACCCAAAGGGACGCCGGTGAGCCGTATACGATGGCAGGCTCCAACGCGCATCCTCAGGGTCGCGTCACTGCGGCTGCCGGTCGATCCACCGAAGACGCAATCCTTCCAGTACCTGCCAATTGCACGGGGTCCCCCTACGCCTTCCTGACTTCAGGCCGTAGTGACGAACCGTGCAACGTCGAGCACATAGGGGAATCGTTCCCTGGTTTCTCGACATCTCAAAGGTCAAAAAATGCTCAAGAGAACCAGGTATATCCATTGTTTTTGTATTTCTGCCATTCTCGCCATGGCCGCCGCGCCGCAAGCCACGTCGGCGCAGGAACATGACGACGAATGTACCGACGACAGCCACAGCCACAGCCACAGCCACAGCCACAGCCACGGGCTGCACTTCTCGCATCCTCTCTTCACGGAGTCCGTCTCCCCTGACACCAAGGTGCGGTTCGATTTTGGGAGCGCATGGGAAGCCGAAGGAAACGAGAAAGAGCTGGAACTCGAGGCGGAATATGCGATTGGCCGGACCTTCAGCGTCGAACTTGTCTTCCCATATGCGTTTCTTCAGCCCGATGAAGCTGGGTCAACCGACGGGGTGGGAAACTTAGAAATTGCCCTTAAGTTCGCCAACTTCGCATTCGAAGATCAGGGGATACTCCTTGGATATGGGATTGAGTTCGGGCTTCCCACCGGTGACGAGGGCGACGGTGTCGGCTCGGACCACCTCTGGGAGATTGCACCGTTCCTCAATGTTGGCGCGGCGGTTGGGGAATTTGAGTTCGTGGCCTGGACCAAGTTCGGTATTCCGACAAATCAGAACGTGGCCGAGGAGGTTGAGACCGAGTTTCTATATGACGTTTCGGCCCTCTACCATGTTTCGGACCGACTTGAGGCGTTGCTTGAGTTGAATGGTGAAGCAGGCCTTAGTGGGGAAGAGGCTGGGAGCGGAGCGGTTGCGATCGCACCGGGGGTCAAGGTTGCGCCCTTCGCCGACTCACCGTTGTTGGTTGGCGCTGGCCTGAGTATTCCAATCACGGATGAGGAGCTCGACGCGAGCCTCAAAATCGCGCTCTTCTGGCATTTTTGAGTCTGGCGGGCTGTGAGGAGATCTCCTCATGCCTGCACCTGCGAAACGAAAAGCCCGACCCGCGCAGAAGAGCGCGGGTCGGGCTTTTCTCTATTCTGTTCTGTGCGGGTAGGGGGACGATTCAGATGCAGTCGGGCTCGCGTTCGTGCCCCGTCGCCTTGATCACAAACAGCTCAGTGACCGGATCCGCTCCCTCGACGTCCTCGACCAGGAAGGCGTCTACTGCCTCCACCTCAACATCCTGTGAGAGGTGCGCCACCCCTGAATCGTAAGAGAGGGCAAAGTAGAGCAGCCCGGTTGTAAGGAGGAACACGCCTCCGATCAGATCTTTTGTCAGGTTTTTGCTAATCATCGTCTCTATCCTCTTCTGAACTCCCCACCCATCCACCTCTACGGTATATGATGCCGGATGGTTTCATTTGGTTGCAGCTATCGAAGTGGCTTCCGCCACTCTGTGCTTCAATAGACTGTACGGAGCGACCGGGACGGGCCTTCATTTGATTAGCGATGGGTGCGTTGAATGGCCGTAGGCGTGCCGCCTTGCCGGTGACGGCTGGAGAAGGCACTCTGGTGTCCCAACGGTGATAGAGATGTTCCGAAGGAGGAGTCATGAAGCGGATGCGGAGTATTGGATTTGTGGCATTACTGGTGATGGTGGGTTTGTTCCTCCAGCCTGGGCAGAGCGCTGCCCAGACGCATTGGGGAGAGCCTGGCGACTATCAGTACAGGGTGGTCACGCTGCAGGCTGCGCCTGGGCATCTGTTTGAACTCATGGATCTATACCGCGGCTACTTCGATGCGCTCGAAGGCGTCGGTGAAGAACGTCCGATGTGGATGCGTCACAGCCAGGGTGACCAGTGGGACCTGATGATCATCTATCCGATCAACTCGATGGCGGACTACTTCAGCGACCGACGTGCAAACGCCCGCGATCGCCTGGCTGGCCAGCGCGCGACGATGGATCAGATTACCGGTTGGCGCGAAGAGCTCTTCGTGAACGGACCGGATCTGCCGCTCATTCGTGAGGCCTATGAGGCCGCCGGACTCTTCCACGTTGAGATGTTCGTGGGCCTCCCCGGAAAGCGTGAAGAGCTGCTCGATCAGCGCAGGGCAGAGAATCAGTATTACACGAGTATCTCAGAACGTGGCAATGCCATCTTCACGCGCGTCGCCGGAGCGGAGTTCGATTCCTTCACCGTGGGTTTCTATACCGACCTCAAGCGCTTCGCCAGCATCGGAGACGATTTCACCGCCGAGCAGGACCGGCAGGCCCAGGCCGACGCGGGCTTCACTCCAGGTGAGATTGGGCTGTATCTACGGACGCTGCTCCTGCGTCACCACGACACACTGGCCGTCGCGATTCCAGACTAGTGTTCTGAGTCAGAGGCTCCTTAGTTCCCTCTGGCTCCCGCAGCAAGGGAGTCGTGACGCTCGGCTCGATCCTGAGAGGCGTCGAGGGCGTCGAGGGCCCTGAGCACACTCTTTGCGCCCGGCACGGGGAGCATCGCTGCGAGGGAATCCCGCTGACGGCGGGTGAGGGTATCGAATGCCTCCTGCCGATCGGAGCTTCCTCCTCCGGTGCAGGCCGTCGCACATATGATCAGTGCTGTTGTGGCCAAGAACTGTCTCTTCATCTCCGGTCCTCCTCAGAGTGGGGCTTCGCGGCGTAGCCGGCGTGCATTCAGGGCAGGTCGCTCGGGCGCACAAAGGCCTTGAGCGAGCCGGGCTCACGATCGATCTCGGCCCAGTGGTCGACTCCGAATTCGAGAACCGCCAATCCGGCGGTTGGGAACTTCAGCGAGAGGCGTCGGAGTGCCTCAGCGTCTCCCTCGCGTGCCAACCACGCTGCGAGCGCCTCGATACCGGGGTTGTGTCCGATGAGCATGACCGTGTCGGCGTCGTCGGGCTGGCTCTTCGCGACTTCGAGTAGTGTGCCCGGCGCACCGAGGTAGATTGTCTGGTCGAAGCTGGCCTCCCGCGGTGCGTCCAACTCGCCCTGCACCGCAGCCCAGGTCTCTCGGGTCCGTTGAGCGGGGGAGCACACCACCCGGTCGGGCAGCAACCCCGACTCGGCCAGGAACCGCCCCACCCTGGGCGCCGCCTGCCTGCCCCGCTCGTTGAGCGGGCGGTCGAAGTCGCCGGCAGCGGGGTTGTCCCAACTCGACTTGGCGTGCCTGAGGAGGAGGAGCGTCTTCATGCGCGCGGGGGGGCTCAGTTGCCTCCTGAGGGCCAGCGCCGCTCCTGCACCGGTGCGACCGGCTGCGGGCGGCGGGTCGGGCGTGTGGCCTCACGGGTCTTGAGGTCGAAGCCGTCTCCCGGCCGGAGCATGTAGAACAGCCCGCGGTCGCCGAGCATCTTCTCGATGTCGTAGATGAGCACATAGCCGGCGCCCATCACGGTGAACCGGTCACCCTGCACGACGATGGCGGTGTTCTCGTCGATGCCGATTCCGAGCAGCTCCGGGTGGGCTTCGATGATCTCGATGAGATCGAACTGGCGATTGCGCACGAGCACGTGCTGATCGATCGCCACATCCTTTACGAAGCCGAAGCCTTCGGTGTGGTCGCCCATCATGATCGTGTTTGTGCGGCTGTCACCCCGGGCGAGGTACGATCCCTGAATCGTGGCGCCGGCCGAGGATCCGCCGATCACGCCCCCGCGATTGAGTACCTCCCAGAGTTCGGTCTCAGTTTTTGTCCCCATGTAGGAGTCCGCGAGACGCCATTGGCGGCCTCCCCCAAACCAAACGCCGCCTGCCGATTTCAGGGCTTCAACGAAGGCCTCGGAGTCGGCCACAGCACGATCATTCGTGTGGAGTACGGTGAGGTTTGTCGCGCCCAGGTCGCGGAACATCTTCTGGCCTGGCCAGAACTCATCGTATGCCTCTGCGCCGCCGGCGGTCGGGAACACCACGATCTCAGCGGTAGGGCCCCCGGCAAGGTCGATGAATCGCTGAACGATGGCTGGATCTCTCAGCGCTCCACCCACGATCATGAGTGAGCCATTCTGGGGTCCGACCTCCTGGCCGACCGCCTGGGTGGGCGCGACGACGAGTAAGGCGATGGCGATGGTGAACGAGATGCGGGCTGTCAGTGTCCCGTCCCGGAAATACGGTGACGCACCGAGGGAACCGAAGCGCCGCCCTGGCAAGGCGAGACGACGAGGAATAGCGGGGCTATGTCGAGGAGGAACAACGCGGCCAGGGTGGATGCATCGGTTCACGAATGCCAGTGTATCTCTGGGACGGGACACTAGGTGCTTCTTCATCTAAATCTCCGCTAGGCATTTGTTTCTGTGCGGAGGCAAGATGCTAGCGCCCCGTCCGGATCACAACCGGGGCCGCGACTTCCTGCGCGCGGCGCATCCAACATGTGCAGAGGTTCCCTAGGTGGCGTCTCTCAGAATCGGACAGCTCATGCAACGTGCGCCGCCCCTCCCCTTTCCAAGCTCCGCACCAGGAATCCGAATCACCTCGATGCCTTCGGCCTCGAGCTTCGAATTCGTGGCCTCATTGCGGGTATATCCGACCACCACTCCGGGGGCGACGGCGAGGAGGTTGTTTCCATCCTCCCACTGTTCCCGCTGAGCCTGGTGGTGGTCTCCCCCTGTGGTGATGACTCGAAGATGGTCCACACCCAGCACCCGGGCGAGAGCACCCATGAGGTCATGCTGGGGCTGGACCTCCGTGTCACCCCCGTCCGTGGGGCGAAGACTCCAAACCCGCATCTCATCCACGACCTCGGGGAAGGCACATACGGCGTCACGGTCCGCGAAGGTGAGCACGGTGTCGAGGTGCATATACCGCCGCTCGCGGGGTAGTTCGGCCGCCAGGACCTCGGTGGCCTGGCCCGACGAGAACAGACGCGACGCCAACATCTCGACCGCCTGTGGCGTGGTGCGCTCTCCCATGCCGACGAGCACACATCCGTTCCCGACCACCAGAACGTCACCCCCCTCGACGGTCGCTGCACCCCCACTTCGGTCGTGGCTCGGCCTCCACATCTGGGGCCCCTGATCGGAGAAGAGCGGATGGAAGCGGTATATCGTGCGCATGTTCATGGTCTCGGAGCGACGCGCCGGGTTGGCCATCGCGCTCATCCAGACCTCGTTGCCGATCCAGAAGGAGCTGTCCCGCATGAAGAGGTGGTTCGGAAGCGGAGGGAGCAGGAAGTCGTCTTCGGTCAGGCACGAGGCGAGCAGGCCCGTCAACCGGAAGGGCACCTCGGCGAGGGTGAGGCCTCCGGTCATGTGCGAGGCGAGCTGCGTGCTATCCAGCCCGTGTAGCCCCACCCGGATCTCTGCCGCGGCGGACCCGTAGTGGATCTCGGTGATGGCATGGCTGAGGAGCCACTCCCGGGCCTCATGGCGCTCGAGCGTTTCGGCGAGGAGACGGTGGAGGTAGAGCACCTCGACTCCACGCTCCTCGAGGACCTGGACGAAGGCCTGATGTTCCTCTCGGGCCCGGTCGACCCAGAGGACCTGATCGAAGAGGAAGTCGCGACAGGTTCTGGGGGTGAGGCGCCGTATGGCGAGAGACGGCGTGTGTACGAGAACGCGCCGCAGCCTCCCGACCTCGGAGGAGACGCCGTAGGGGGTCAAATCAGCATCGCGTCGGTGAGAATCTCGACGAGTGAGGGGCCGGGATGGGCGAGGGCTTCCCTCAGCGCGCCCTCCAGCTCCGAGGCGTCGGTCACCCGGATGCCTAGTCCCCCGCAGCTCCGCGCGTACTCCGAAAAGTCCGGATTGCGGAGCGTGGTCTGCCATTGATCCCAATCACCCGAGCGCTGCTCCTTGGAGATCTTCCCCAGCTCGGAGTTGTTGAGGAGCACATGCGTGATGTTCATGTCGTAGAGGACCGCGGTGCTGAACTCGGCCATGTACTGGCCAAAGCCGCCGTCACCTGAGATCGAAACCACCGGGCGGCCCGCGAAGGCCGGGTCGTCTTCCTGGGTCGCGGCCCACGCGCCCAGCGCGGCGGGAAGGGCGAACCCGATCGAGCCGAGGTATCCCGACATCAACACCGCCTGCCGCGTGCACTCGAAGTAACGGCCGAAGGAGTACGTGTTGTTTCCCACATCCACGGCGAGGATCGCGTCCTCGGGAATCGTGCGGTTCATCGCATCGAAGACCGCGATCGAGCTTACACCCTTGCCACGGGTTTCGAGGAGGCGCCGGGCCTTCTCATCTCTCCAGATACCCCAGCGTTCGGCGATTTCTGCGCGGTGATCGATAGATTGCGATCCCCCGGCCAGCGCGTGGCGGAAGGCTCCCACAGTCACGCCGATCTCGCCCCATACGGGCACGTCCACCGCGTGGAACTTGCCCAGGATCATCGGATCGAAGTCGACCTGGATGGTGGGCTTCTTGGGGGTGATGCCGGTGTGGTTGCTGAAGCTGGCTCCGAGCACGAGTAGCACATCCGATTCGTTCATGAACCAGCTTGCGATCGGGGTCCCGCTCTTGCCGAGAACTCCGCAGCCGAGCGGATGGCTGTCGGCGATCTGGCCCTTCCCCTTGAAGGTGGTGATCACCGGGCAGCTGAGATCTTCGGCGAGCGCGGTTACCTCGTCCATGTGGAAGCGGGCCCCGTGGCCCACGATGATCACGGGCCTCTTGGCCGCTCGGAGAAGCTCCAGCGCGGCGTCGAGCGACTCGGCGGGAGGTGTGATCGTGCGTGGCGTAACGCGTCCCTCCGGGCTTCCCGCCGTAGCGTTCTCAGCGGCGGGAAGGGTCTGCACCTCGTCCGGGAGGATAAGGTGAGAGACTCCGCGGTTCAGGATCGCGCTCTTCAGGGCCAGGTTGACGAGCTCGGCGTGCTTGCTGGTGTGCAGTGCCGCCTGGCTCCACTGGGCCACGCGGCCGAACGCGGCGTTAAGATCGACCTCCTGAAAGGCGCCGGGTCCCAGCACCTGAGCCTGAACCTGGCCGGTGAGTGCAAGGACAGGTGCGCGATCGACGTTCGCGTCCCAGAGGCCGGTGAGGAGGTTGGTCGCGCCTGGGCCCGCAATCGAAAAGCAGGCTGCGGGGCGACCCGTCAGCTTGCCGTACGCCGACGCGGCGAACGACGCGGCACCCTCGTGTCGGATGCCGTAATACGAGAGTGCGCCTGCCTCTTCCTGAATTCGCAGCGCGTCTGCGAAGCCCAGGTTCGAGTGCCCCACCATGCCCCAGACGTGCTTTACGCCCCAGTTTACCAAGGTCTCGACCATGACGTCCGAGACGGTGCGCACATGCGCTTCTTCCACGGGTAAGGCGACGTAGATCCCGTCGTCACGCACCTCCACCGGAAAGGTGTCGACGCCGTCGTCGAACCCGCCGGGGGGTTTTCCTGTGGTGGGATGGAAGTCCCAGCCGTGCCATGGGCAGCGCAGGAGTCCGTTCTCGATGGACCCTTCGCCGAGCGGCCCGCCCTGATGGGGGCAGCGGTTGTCGAGGGCCGCGTACTCGCCCTCGAAGTGCGACATACACACCGTTCGATGCGCGCACGTGGCCGACACGACGCGGCCCTCCGGCAGCTCCCCGTGGTCGAGGACCTTGAGCCATTGGTGCTTGGGTTCAGGGTCGGGTGGCGTATCTCGGCCGGACGGGGGTTGGGGGTCGTCGGTCATCGGGTTTCTGCGAGCGGGCGCACAGGCTACGGGAGCAGGTGGGTCCCTCTTAGAGTGTGTGGGCATTGCCCACCAAGCAACTGTGGCCGGGTCAGGGGTAGAGTCGCCGGTGGCTCCAGGTGTCTCCCGATCGCTCGAAGAGGAGCCGGTCGTGGAGGCGGTTTGCGCGCCCCTGCCAGAACTCGATCGAGGTCGGGACGAGTCGATACCCGCCCCAGAACGGAGGGAGCGGAACTGCGTCATCGGCCTTGAATTCGGTCTCGAACCTACTCACCCGCTCCCTGAGCTCATCCGGCTTGGGGAGCGTGGCGCTCTGCCTCGAGGCCCAGGCGCCGATGGCGCTGCCCCTGCTGCGCGTGCCGAAGTATGCAGTCGCCTCATCTTCTGGAATGCGCTCGGCGCGTCCCTCTACCCGGACCTGCCGTTCCAGCACGACCCAGTGGAAGAGGAGCGCAGCGTGCGGGTTTGCGTCCAGCTCCTGCGCCTTGCGGCTCCCGAAGTTGGTGTAGAACACAAACCCTGTCTCATCGACGTCCTTGAGCAGCACCATACGGGCCGAGGGCCGTCCCTCGGGTGTGGAGGTGGCCAGGGCGACGGACTCGGGCAGAAGAATCCCCGCTTCGGCCGCATCCCCGAACCACTCGACGAAGAGCTCGATCGGATCGCGATCGTCCGTTGCCTCGGGAAGTCCCCGGATTACGCCCTTGCCGAGGGTGACGATGGAGCGGAATGCGGATCTGATCGACATGGTCCCTCGGGCCTGGGGTCGCTGGGCAGCCATAATCTCCACGCCCGCTGCCGTCCGGGTCAACCGATGCGGGGTTCGTGCTCCTGGGCGGGGGGCGGGCGGGCAGGCACAAAAGCCACAAACGAGTACCCCTCCTCCGGCGAACCGAAGAAGGGGCGGTGAGGCTTCGATGAATACGGCCCAAGGACCCAGGAGATTTCCAAGAACATCGTATCCCCCTCTGCCTGCACTCACCTAAGCAGTTAGCTGCGGATATGGTTCCCGGGCCGAAAGGTGCCGAAAAATACCGGCCTGACCCGTGCGGAGATGAGACCGACTCGGTAGATTCGGCGCGGGTTGCCAGGCCCATAATGGAGCGCACCCCGACATCCTTTGCACCTGGGCGATATGAGTCATCCGACCGACGGCGAGATACTCGAAAGCTGGTGCCGCGAGCAGGCGCCACTCCTGCCAATCCTGCATGCTTTTCACGAGCGGGACGGGTTTCTCTCGGAGTCCGCGCTCCGAGCCGTCTCGCACGCGCTCAGGATCCCGATTGCCGAGCTGTACGGCACGGTCACCTTCTATCACCACTTCGCTCTCGAGGCCGGTGGTCAGCAGGCGCCGAGGGTTTGTACGGGCCCGGTCTGTGCGATGCGGGGGGCGGCGGAGCTTCTCGAATCCCTCGATGGCGCCACTGCGATGGCGTGCTCTGGGCGATGTGACGAGCCGATACCGGTCCTGCGAGGCAACCAGACGCTGGTAGGGACGTCTGCCGACTCGCTCGTGGAGCGGGCCTCACCCTTGCCGCCGCCGCTGCCCGGCGGGATCGACGAGTGCGTGTTCTCGCAGATCCGTGAGCCGGGTCGGGCGACACTCGCCGGGTATGAGGCGACCGGCGGGTACGAGGGCCTTCGCCGGGCGCTCGATACGCTGACGCCGGAGGCGGTGATCGCCGAGGTGGAGGCGAGCGGCCTGACCGGGCGTGGGGGCGCCGGCTTCCCGACGAGTCGCAAGTGGCAGGCGGTACGCGACGCCGAGGGGGAGCCGAAGACCATCGTGTGCAACGCGGACGAGGGTGAGCCCGGGTGCTTCAAGGACCGCGCGCTCATGGACTATGATCCCCATGCGATCATCGAGGGGATGTTGATCGCGGCGTACGCCACGGGAGCCACGCGCGGGTTCATCTACCTTCGGTATGAGTATCCGGAGACCGCTGACGTCCTGTCGCGTGCTCTCTTTGAGGCGGGGGAAGCCGGCCTTCTCGGCGACCGGATCCTCGGTACAGAATTCAGCTTCGAGCTGCTTCTGCGACGAGGCGCAGGCGCCTACATCTGCGGCGAAGAGACCTCCCTGCTCAACTCGTTGGAGGGCAAGCATCCCTTCCCACGCAACCGACCACCATTCCCCGTCACACACGGGTACGAAGACCTTCCGACGGCCGTGAACAACGTCGAGACGCTGGCCTCGGTGCCGCACATCCTGCGCGAGGGGGCCGAGTGGTATCGATCGTTGGGCAGGGGGGAGCACGCAGGGACTAAGGTGATCTCGCTCTCTGGGGATGTGGCTCGCCCGGGCAACTACGAGCTCCCGTTGGGGTTCCCCCTCCAGGAGTTGATCCACGATCTGGCGGGTGGCGTCGGTGAGGGGAGAACCGTGCAGGCCGTGACGATGGCGGGGCTCTCTGGGGGATTTCTCGCGGGAGATGCCCTGGAGGTGACCCTCGATGAGCCGAGCATCCGAGCGCACGGATCGTTCCTGGGAGCCGGCGGGATCATGGTGTTCGACGATACACGGGACATGGTCGAGGTGGCACACCAGGCGATGGAGTTCTTTGCCCACGAGTCGTGTGGGAAGTGCTTCCCCTGCCGCATCGGAACGCAGCGGATCACCGAGCGACTCGCCGGCAAGGCGGGGCCCGGTGATCTGGCCGACTGGTTGGACGAGGTTCGAGACCTCGGAGAAACGATGAAGGCGACGAGCGCGTGCGGCCTTGGACAGGCTGCCCCACTCATCAGCGAGAGTCTCATCCGCTACTTCCCGGAACGGGTGGAGCGGCTGGTTACGGCTCGAGGGTAATCATGAGAGACAGAATGATTCACGAGATGACGCAATGAGTTCAACAGAAAACGGAAATGCGCCTCAATCCACCCTGGTGATGGATGGAGAGACGCTCGAGTTCAAACGGGGCGAGACGCTATTTCAGGTGGCCGAGCGCCATCAGCGCGAAATCCCCACGCTCTGCTACGACGATCGGCTCGAGGCCTTCGGCGGATGCCGACTCTGTGTCGTCGAGGTCGAGGGGATTCGCAACCCCGTCGCCTCGTGCACCACGAAGGCGGAGGGCGGCATGAGGGTGACCACTCGTGGCGGGCGCATCGACATGCACCGGCGCGTGCTGCTCGAAATGGTGGCGTCGGAGAACCGCGATGTTGACGTGGATGAGCTGTCGGGGTTCGCCTCGCAGGAGCTGTCTACCCTCGTCGATCGGTATGACGCACGTACCGGACGCTTCGCAGGGCGGCTTTCAGGAACGAGCCACCCGGATGATCCGAATCCGTTCATCCTGCGGGACTACGACAACTGTATCTCGTGTTATCGGTGTGTCCGCGTCTGCGCCGAGCAGGAGGGTGACCACGCCATCTCGATCATGAGTCGGGGCTTTGCTACCCAGATCACGACCGAGTTCGGGGGTCACCTGAAGGATTCGGCCTGCACCTTCTGTGGGCAGTGCGTACAGACCTGTCCCACCGGGGCGCTCGGCGACATCAAGGCGCTGTCCCGGAAGGACGTGCCCGGAAAGACGAAGAAGACGCGCACGGTTTGCCCGTACTGTGGAGTCGGCTGCGCGGTCGACATGATGACCCGCGGAGACGAGATCATTGGGATCCTTCCGGCGATGGATGGACCCGCGAACGAGGGCGCACTCTGCGTGAAGGGGCAGTTCGCCTTCGACTTCATCCAGCACCGGGATCGGTTGAAGACTCCCTTCGTGCGTGGTGAGGATGGCGCACTGCGCCCCGCGAGCTGGGACGAGGCTCTCGACAGGGCGGCCGAGGGATTGGGGAGCGTGGTAACGGAACATGGACGGCACAGCCTCTACCTGGTCGCCTCGGGGCGGGCACCCAACGAGGCCGGCTACATGATGCAGAAGCTGGTGAGAGGAGGGCTGGGCACCAGCTACATCGACAACTGCAGCCGCGCCTGACACGCTCCCACAGTCGCCGGTCTGGCGGCAACAATTGGTCGCGGTGCGATGTCGAATCCGCTCTGCGACATGGACAAGCCCGATGTGATCTTCTGCATCGGGACGAACATGACGGAGTGCCACCCCGTGGCAGCGACGCGCCTGAAGAAGGCGATTGCGGGCGGGGCGAAGATGATCGTTGCGGACCCGCGTCGGATCGCGCTCGCTGAGCTGGCCGACGTCTTCATGCAGCTGCGAGTCGGCTCGGACTCCGCCGTTCTTCTGGCGATGGCGCACGTCATCGCGCGCGAGGGTCTGGTGGACGAAAGCTTCATGGAGGGACGCACCGTCGAGGGCGCGAAATTCCTGGAGCACGTCGCCCAGTGGACGCCGGAGTGGGCGTCTGAGATCAGCGGTGTGCCCGCTGCGGATATCGAGCAGGCTGCGCTCCTGTACGGGAACGCCGAGCGGGGGGCGATCTACTACACGCTGGGCATTACAGAGCATATCTGCGGGGTCGACAACGTTCAGAGCCTCTGCAACCTGGCACTCATGACCGGCAACATCGGCCGCGAGGGTACCGGAATCAATCCGATGCGTGGCCAGAACAACATCCAGGGCGTTGGAGACGCCGGGGCGATCCCGAACAACTATCCGGGTTTCCAGGCGGTCACGGACCCAGCGAACCAGGCGAAGTTCGAGAAATTCTACGGGCGTAAGATCGACCTGGAGAATGGCATCACCAAGGTCACGGCGCTCGAGATGGCGGGAAAGGAGATTCGGGCCATGTTCATTGACGGCGAGAATACCGTCGTCTCCGACCCTGATCGCACACACTGCGAGCACGCGCTCAAGAGCCTCGACTTCCTTGTCGTCGCGGACATCTTCATGACCGAGACCGCAGAGATGGCGGACGTGGTCTTTCCTGCGGCGGCGTGGGGCGAGGTCGACGGAACCCAGACGAACACTGAACGCCGTGTGCAGCGGTTGCGGGCAGCCGTGCCGTCGGCGGGAGACTCGAAGCCGGATTGGTGGATCATCTCGGAGGTGGCGAAGCGCATGGGGTTCGAGGGCTTCGCGTATGCGAGCGCCGCTGAGGTCTTCAACGAGCTCTGTGAGGTGTCCACCATCTACCAGGGGATCGACTGGGATCGAACGGAGCTGGGCGAATACCAGTGGCCTATCCCCTTCGATGGGCACCCCGGGACGCCACGCCTCCATGAGGATGAATTCCCGAACGGGAAGGGGATCTTCAAGCTCATCGGCTACCGCGATCCTGCGGAGACGATCGACGACGACTTTCCGGTATGGCTTACGACCGGGCGCCGACTCGAGTCGTACCATACACGCACCCAGACCGGACGGTCGCAGGGGATCGAGTACCTGCTCTCCGAAGAGGTGCTCGAGGTCCATCCTTCCGATGTTGCGGCTTGGGGGTTGGAGCACGGAGCGTGCGCGATCATGTCGAGTCGCCGAGGCTCGGTGCGCGTGCGGGTCGAGGCCAACGACCGCTCCCCTCAGGGGACGGTCTTCACGTCATTTGCCTTCAACGACGTGCCGGTCAACATCCTGACCGGCGGCGGCTACGATCCGGCCACCCACACGGCGGAGCTCAAGGTCTGCCCGGTGAGCGTGATTCCGGAGTAGGCCTGCGCGGCCGAATCCGGGATCGTTCCTGGATTCGGCTGCGACGGTGCGGTCTGGTGCCCTCTGGTGCCCTTCAGCGAGCCTCGGGGACACGCCCCGCGAGGATGGCTGCAAGCGCGCTCCTCGACAGATTTCCGCCCGAAACCACGCACACGATCTTGCCCGCGCTGGCCCGGCCCGAGAGGGCTGCCGCGACTGCTGATCCCGCCGCGCCTTCGGCAACGACACGATTTCTCGTCAGAAGCAGGTGCAGCGCCTCGACGATCGCCTCGACCGACACCACGAAGGGCTCGTCTAGCACGGCTTGGGCGAGGGGCCACATCTCCTCCAGCACGCTCTTCCCGCCAATGCCGTCGACGAAGCTCGGCCGCCGGTCTATTGCAACCGGTCTTCCCGCCTCGAGCGAGGCAGAAAACGGTGCCGCAGTCTCGACCTCGCAGGGGTGCACGCGCACCTCAGGCCTCAGCGCCTTCATCGCCGAGGCGATTCCGCAGCTCAGCCCACCCCCACCGTACGGGATGAGCACTGCATCCACATCGGGTAGGTCCTCGAGGATTTCGAGCCCTATGGTACCGTTGCCCGCGATGACTGCGGGGTCGCTGACCGGATGGATGAAGGTACCCGCGACGTCTGGATGGCCATGCTCGACGATCACCCGCCACCAGTCGTCGAATGGAAGCGGAATCGCCGTGGCCCCCAGCCGCGCGATCGCCTCGAGCTTGGTGTCCGGGGCGGTATCCGGCACGACGACGGAGCAGGGAACACCCATGCGCTGGGCATTCCACGCCACGCCCTGGGCCATGTTTCCTGCGGAGGCCGTGTAGACGCCTTCCTGGAGAGCCTTGGGGTCTGCCATCGCCATCGCGTTGCCCGACCCCCGGATCTTGAAGGACCCGATTGGCTGAAGGTTTTCGAGCTTGAGAAAGATTTCCGACGGTGCGTCATCGGCTACGAGCGGAATGAGCGGCGTGCGTACGATCTTGCCCTGCAGACGCTCCTGTGCTGCCTGGATCGCCTCGAGCGGGATGCTCTCAATCGGCTTCATGGCGCCTCCCCCCAAGCGGGACCTGGACTCCGACACCCTCCGCGCGAGCGCGCTCCAGCACGAAGTGCGCGGCGGCGAGATCCTCTACAGCGAGCCCGAGGGACTTGAAGAGCGTTATATCGTTGTCTGACTGCCGCCCGGGGTGCTCACCAAGCAGCACCTCCCCGATTTCAGCGAGGATATGGTCGTCGTCGATCATTCCGTCGGCCTTGGGAAACAGGAAGTCGCCGGCCTCGTTGAGCGTCGACTCCCTGCGGTCGACGAAGAGCCTCGACATCACTACGGCGGTGGTGTTGAGTTCGCGGGTCGACTTTACGCTGGAGCCGACCGCGTTGATGTGGGCACCTGGAGCAATCCATGCCCCCTTGAGTATCGGTTCACGCGCGGAGGTTACCGTGCAGATCACATCCGCGCCGGCCACAGCGCTCTCGACCGAATCGTGCGCAACGACTTCAATCCCGTGGCGTGAGGCCTCGTCGCGTGCGAAGGCGTCGCGATTGGCTGGGGTCGGGCTGTACACACGCACCGAGGTGAATCGGCGAGCCAGCACCATCGCCTCAAGGTGTGTGTGCGCCTGCACGCCCGAACCGATGATAGCGAGTATGGTGGATTTTTCTCGTGCGAGCAGGCTCGTCGCCACCCCACTGACCGCAGCGGTGCGGATGGCCGTGATTTCACTCGCATCCATGATCCCGATTGGGAGGCCATACTCGGGGTCGAAGAGCACGACCAACCCCTGATGGGAGTCGTATTCGGTGCCGTGGTTGCCTGGGAAGACGGTGACGACCTTGAGCCCGAGCGCCTCCGGCGATCCAGACACGCCGGGCATCATCCCCAGGATGCCCTTGCCGGCAGGGAGGAGCATGCCGGAACGGAGCGGATTCATGCCCTCTCCCCGTCCGAGGGAGCGCAGCACCTCGTCCATGAGGTCCATGCAGCTCCGCATCGGGAGGAGCCGGCGAACCTCGCTCTGGGTCAGGATCACCGTACCGTCGAGAGCGGTCATGCCTGGTATCCTCCGAGGATTTCCAGCACGTGATCGATGTCGGACTCGGTGTGATCTGCGTTCACCTGTGCTCGGATCTCTTCATCTCCGCGCGGCACGACCGGGTAGGCAAGGCCTGTGACCAGCACTCCGTGTTCGTAAAGGTGGTTCACGAGCGCCTTCGTCTTGGCAGTGTCCCGGATCATGAGTGGGACCACCGGATGCGCTCCAGGGATGGTCTCGATACCGAGGCGGTCGAGCCCCTCTTCGAATCGCCGCGTGAGGCGGCGGAGGTGGGCAAGAAGCGCCACGCCCTCGGGGCTGGCCACGATTTTCAGGGAGGCGATGGCGGCCTGTGCCTCGCCCACAGTGATTGGGTTGGAGTAGATGTACATTGGGGAGGTTTCACGCAGAAAGCTTGTGACCGCGCTGGTGGATGTCACGTAGCCACCGTTCACCCCAAAGCCCTTCCCCAGCGTGCCAATGAGGATATCGACGGGTGCCGAACTCGTGAATTCCTCTACGCCACGGCCGGTGTCTCCGAAGGCTGCCACGCCGTGGGAGTCATCGACGACAACGCAGACGTTCTCCTCGAATGCGTGGTCGTAGCGTGCGGCGATCCCCATCACCTCGTCGAGCGGTGCGTGGTCGCCTCGCATCGAGAAGATGCCATCGGTCACGACGATTGCCCTCTTCGCCTTCCCAGACCACTCCTCGAGGGCCGCCGCCAGCGCGCCCACGTCGAGGTGCGGGTAGATGGCTTTTCCGGCAGGTCTCGACAGCTTCATCGCGTTGATGATGCAGTTGTGGTTGAGTTCGTCGGAGATCAGCACCGTCTCAGGGGTGACGAGCGAGGTGATCGTCGAGATGATCGTCGCATAGGCCGACGAGAAGATCATTGCCGACTCACGCCTGTGGAATTCGGCCAGCCGCCGCTCGAGTTCCATGTGGGGGGCGTACGTCCCCGAGATGAAGCGGACCGCGCCTGGGCCGGCTCCAAAGGCCTGGGTAGCCTCTTCTTCGGCCTGGATCACCTCTGGCCGCAGCCCCATCCCCATATAGGAATTCGAGTTCATGCGGATGAACTCCCTGGAGCCCTGGCCCTCGAGCAGAAATCGCGGTCCGCGCTCGCCTGCGGCCGGATGCACCGCGGTGACCACCGACTCGTGGCCCTTCGTTGTGCCTGCCTCTTCGAGCGCCGCAACATGGGCGGTCAGGGCATGGTTCAGACGGTCCATCGGCATGAGCGTGTCCTCGGTATGTGAGTGAGATTCAGGCGCTTGGAGAGAGCCGACTCGAAAGAGCCTCGAGCATCTCCCTGGTCATCGCGGGTGCATCGTATTCAGGGGCCCAACCCCATTCATCACGCGCCGTGGAGTCGTCTATACGCCTCGGCCAGGATTGGGCGATGGCCTCCCGCACGGGATCGACCTCGTACTCGATGGTGAAGTTCGGAAGGCGCTTCTGGATTTCGGCCGCCAACGCCTCAGGTGTGAGCTGCATGGCAGTCACGTTGAAGGCGTTTCGATGGAGGAGCCGAGATGGATCTGCCTCCATTACGCCGATCGCCGCCCTGATGGCGTCGGGCATGTACATCATGTCGAGCTGCGTCTCCGCGCCGAGGAAGCATCGGTAATTTCCGTTCTTCACAGCGTGGTAGAAAATCTCGACCGCCCAGTCGGTGGTTCCCCCCCCCGGTGGAGCACCGTGGGATATCAGCCCTGGGTACCGCACGCCACGTGTGTCGACGCCGAACTTGCTGTGGTAGTAGTCGCACAGGAGCTCGGCAGCGACCTTGGTGACCCCATACATCGTGGTCGGCCGCATGATCGTGTCCTGGGGAGTGGGGTCCTTGGGAGTTCCCGGACCGAAGACCCCGATCGAGCTGGGAGTGAACACCGCGATGTTCTGCTCGCGGGCTACCTCCAGAACGGCGTGGAGCGTCCCCATGTTCACGTTGTAGGCGAGCCGGGGATTCTTCTCTCCGACGGCAGATAGAATGGCGGCGAGATGAAAGATCGTATCAGCGCGGTGGTGGAGCGCCGCATGGCCCAGTGCCTGCTCGTCTGTGCAGTCTAGGAGTTCGAATGGCCCCCCCTCCGCCAACGGCCCGCTCTGGCCTCGAATATCCGTGGCCAGCACCCTGGATTCGCCATAGACGTCCCGGAGTGCGAGTACCAGTTCCGAGCCGATCTGTCCGCCGGCGCCGGTCACGAGAATACGCTTCAAATCGCGTCACCTGGTTGATGAATTTGGGGGGGAGAATCGGCAATATAGAGGGATGGCGGCGTGGAGTACACGCAGGCGCCGGATGGGGAGGGGATCAATTGGCATTCCCCTTGCGTATGCGCTTGGGTACGTTGCTGTGGCTGGAGTGCACAGGCCGCTTCTGGCTGCCCACGCCCGCCGAAAATTACAACTCAGGAGGAAGTGCTGTGAAAGCTCCGTTCGTCGTCCTTGCGGTCGGAATCTTCGCTGCCGTAGCGGTCTCCCCGACCGACGTGGTGGCCCAGGATTCTGGCCAAGCCGTTGAGAAGGCATTTGAGTTGTCACTCTTTCCTCCGATCCAGCTCAGGGGAGAAGAGGAGGCGATCTCAATCCTTCGCTTTGGCCTCTACAACAAGAATCGTTGGATCAAGGGCCTCGACCTCGGGATCGTGAACCACACGACAGCGGGGCGGTCCAAGGCCTTCCAGATTTCCTTCGTTGGGGTGAATGAGGCGGACTTCTCCGGATACCAGCTCGGGTTTGTAAACGTCGTACAGGGCGATTTCAAGGGGTTTCAGGAGGGGTTCTACAACGAGGCGGAGGTCGGCGAAGGTTTTCAGCTCGGGCTCTTCAATCGGAGCGCTGATTTCCAGGGATTCCAGCTCGGCATAGTCAATTGGGCCGAGAACATGCACGGGGTGCAGGTCGGCCTGATCAACATCATCAGCGGCAAGGAGAGCCTGCAGTTTCTTCCAATCGTGAACTGGTCGTTCTAGGGAACACCCGGTAGGCGGCACGGGATCACCCTTCCTGAAAAACTACGCGGGCCATCCGACCACCGAGGCCGGGTGGCCCGTTTGTTCGTTCTTGTGTTCCTTCGGCTCGACTCAGCGGATGCCGACGGTTCCCTTTACTGATGCGAAGAGCTTGGCAGAGTCGAATCCGACGCCGTCCTTGAAGACCAGCTCCATGCGGGTGATCGCTGCGACGTCGGTGGCCACATCGCCCGCGACCACGATGAGATCCGCTTCCTTTCCAGCCTCGATGGATCCGATCGAGGTGTCGAGGCCGAGGTAGACCGCTCCGTTGAGCGTCGCGATTCGCACTGCCTCGGGAACGGTGAACCCTCCCTCCACCAGAAGTTCGAGAGCGCGTTGGTTCGAGTAACCGGACACCACGCCTCCGTTGCCGGTGGGGTCGGTCCCGACCACCAGGAGTCCGCCGGCGTCGTAGAACGCCTTTTCCATCTCCAGGTTCTTCGCGAAGAGCCGGGTCTGCGCAGAGGGATCGCCCCTCCCCATTCGGGCTCGCGCTCGGAGGTGTGCTTCCCGGGACTCCACCGTCATGGCGGCGTAGGCTCCGGGAGGCGGAGGAGTGCGACCAGGCGTGCTGGCCTCAAAAACGGTGTTGGTCGAGGTGACCGTGACGCCCATCTCGACGAGATGACCGATCAGGCTCTGAAAGGCCTCGCCCTCGAGGTCCACCTCGAGTAGGGAATTTCTCGCACCGCGGGGGCATTGATCGGGCTCCTTGTTGGCGACGAAATCCGTAGCGGCCATGAACCCGTGTTCGAGGTTGTCGATCCCGAGGTCGGCGGCCTCCCGGTAGGTGACCGAGCACAGGTGACCGGTGAGCTTCATGCCGTGGGCGTGCACGGCCTCGGCAGATGCGCTGAGCTCGGCACGGCTGATCTGCATGTACGCCTTGAACGAGGTCGAACCCTCGCCGACCCAGAAGTCGACCATGCGGCGGGCGTCCTCAGGCCCGCGCAGGCCCTTCACCCCAGGGATCGGAAGCCCCGGGCCATTCAGGTAGGGGCCGGTGACGTCCATTGTGGGACCGAGTGCCTGCCCCGCGTCGATGGCCCGCTTCACGTTGATGTCTTCATAGGGAGCCATGCTCCCCCCGGTGCGCATCGTCGTGACGCCGCCGGCCAGGTAGAGGCGCGGAAAGCTGAAGCTGAGCGTGTTGTAGTTACCCGCTCCGGCAGGGTAGAACAGATGCTCGTGGAGCATCACGAACCCGGGGAGGAGCGTCTTACCCGAAAGGTCCAGTACCTCCGCGGCGTCGGGCACCGGGTGCGTTTCGGAAGGGCCGATCGATTCGATAAGGCCGTCTTTCAGGATCACGGTCTGGTCGGTTCGTGCGGCGGCACCCGTCCCGTCGATGACCTTTGCGTGCACCAGCGCGACGACCGGGGCATCCACCGCTACGAAGGCGCGTACCTGGGGGCCGAGTTGGGTCTGGGCGCGCAGGCTTGATGAGCCCAGGAGGGGACTCACTCCCAGGGCGAGGATCGCCAGGAGAGTGGCGGCCCCAGTCGTGCTTCGTATTGGCATGTGCGTGTCTCTCTCGTTGGGGCTCGCTGGCGGACTCGACGGATCTGAATATGGTAGGCGCTCAAGACCCCCTGTGTCACGCCCAACCGCTGCTTTCTGGCGCCCGGCGTTTCCCGAGACCTATATTCGCGACACTGGGATTCTGGATCGTCGACTCGACGTTTTCCCATTTGTTGCCCTTTGCCATCGGACCGCGACTTCGGATATGCGCGACACCCAGAACTTGTGCCTGGTGGGCCTTCTCGTGGCGCTCATACTCTCTGGATTTTCTGTGGAGCAGGCGGAGGCGCAGGACCGAGGAGGCGTCGGACGGCGAAGCGAAGCCAGTCGGCGGATGGCATCGCTTGGGGGACGGTACGTATTCGCCGGGATCGGCATCGACGCATACACGAACCCGACGGCGTGGCCGGTTCTCGACAACGCCGTGAACGATGTGGATTCCCTGAGAGTAATCCTCACCGAAGAGTTTGGATTCACCTCTCCCGAGGGGTGGGTGCTCCGCGACGAGGATGCGACGCGGCAGGGAATCATGCAGCTGGTTCAGGACCAGCTCTCCGACGAGCTCGAGCCCACCGACCACCTGGTGCTGTTCTTCGCCGGGCATGGTCACACCGAGACCCGCCGAGGGGTGGAGACCGGGTATATCATTCCCCGGGACGCAAAGGACAGCCGAAGTCAGTGGATCAAGATCGAGGACCTCCTCGAGGAGGTCGCACTCCTCGACGTCGATCACATTCTCGTGATCCTGGATTCGTGCTTCGGGGGCATGGCGCTGACCGGGTGGGCGAAATCGGGTGACTCGGGTGGGGATGGGAAGGGGTTGGGCGAGACGAGTCGCAGGGTTCTAACCTCCGCGCAGGCGAATGAGAAGGCCGCAGATGGCGGGGCCCGGTTCCCCGGCAATTCTCTGTTCACTGGGTGGCTCGTCGAGGGGCTGCGCCTTGGGATCGCGGGCTCTCCGAGTCCCAACGTCAACGCCGATGAATTTCTGACCTCGCGGGAGCTGTTCCTCTTCCTGCAGGACCGCGTGGGGGGAGCAGAGGGGTCTCGGCAAACCCCGGCCTTCGGCCGGTTTGCCGTGGACGAGGGCGAGCTCGCGCTATGGCTCGACTCGGATCCGTTCGATCAGCGTTACCGGATGGCGGTGAACATGTACCACGAGCCGGATGCCCTGGAGGACTTCGAGCTCCTAGCGGAGGACGCTCTTTCGATCCAGGAGGAGGGCCCGCGCCCTGCGTATCTGCGTTACCTGTTGTCGTTTTCTCACGAGAAATATGCCCAGTCACTCGATGCTCTGAGAGAGCTGGTCGGGCTGGTCGACTCTGGAGTGGAAATTCCCATGCCGATCAATGATCTTCGGGGCCAGTTGAAATTCATGGAGAGCCTATGCCGAAAGGGGGGCTGCGGCACCTCGGGAGGTGACCGATGAGCCGGTGCGCTATTCCTATCTGGGTCCGTCGCCGTCTGGCCATCGGCATGGGGTTGGTGGGCTTGATGGCGATCCCATTCTCACTCGTCGGGCAGGAGGGCGAGTCGATTCTGAACCTCCTCGCGGTTGACCAACGGGTCGCCATCTCTGGACCGTCGTTGTCAGGCACTCTGACGCAGGACGACTACCTCTCTGACAGCGGCAGACGGGTCCAGGCCTGGGCACTCGAGGGTCGTGCGGGCGACGCCATCCGGATTCGCCTGATCTCCTCGGACTTTGATCCCTACCTCTTCATGGTCGGTCCCGAGGCGGGATTGGGATGGTCGGACGACGACTCGGGGGATGGCCTGAATTCTCTGTTGTGTGTCGTACTTCCTGCGGATGGTGGGTATCGCCTCATCGCTGGGTCGCTGGGCGGAGGAGTCGGATCGTACACGCTCGAGTTGGCAGACGAGGTGCCAGAACAGGTCGGGACTTGTACTCCGACAGGTGAGGCCGTCGGAGCCAGTGTGGCGAGCCTCGAAGACCTCGATTCGGATGGGCGCCTCCTTCGGATGGGGGCTACGTCGGCCTCGGAGTTCACTGCTTCGTCACCTCAGTATATCGGATCCCCAGTCGAGGCCTGGACCTTTGAGGGGGCCGCCGGAGAGTCGCTTTCTGTGGATTTGACCGCTGATTTCGATGCGTACATGTACCTGTTGGGTCCTGGGCTGGCGGAGTGGCTCTCGGACGACGACGGGGCAGGGTGCCTCAATTCTCGGATTACCCTGGTTCTTCCGGAGTCGGGAGCATACACGGTGATAGCCTCTGCCCTCGGTGCCGGCGTGGGGGAGTATGAACTGCACGTTGCGGACGCCCCGGGGGAGGTGCGGGAGTGCAGCGGAGCGGGGGGGAGCTTTGAATCTGGCATCGCAGTCGAGGACCTCGTCGTCACCGGAAGCATCACGGTCCCTGGGGAGCAGGCAGCTCAGCTCACCGTCGGAGATCAGCTCTACCAGGGCAGCCGGACCAAGCTCTGGACTATTGAGGGTGTCGCCGGCTCCCGGCTTCTGATCGAGCACTCGGCGGATGCATTCGATCCCTACCTCTACTTCAGCGGACCCGGGTTTGAGGTTCCGCTTTTTGACGACGATGGGGCGGGGGGCCTCAACGCTCGGTTGTGTGTTGAGCTACCTGAGGACGGCACCTACCGAATTCTCTCCTCCTCGCTCGGTGAAGACGCCGGGGGCGAGTTCACTGTATCCGTACGTGAGGTACGCGAAGCCACCACTGAGTGCGCGATTGTCGAGGTCTCAGACGAACGCGCAAACCAGGCGTTGCTCGATCTCTCGTCCGAGGGTCGGACGATTCGCATGGGGGATTCGGTAGGTGGAGCCCTCACCGATGCAGACCCTGCGAGCCCGGTCGACGGGCAGGTGATTCAGGCCTGGGACATCGATGTGCAGCTCGGGTGGGAGGTCTCCGTGGATCTACGGTCGACCGACTTCGACTCCTACATGAAGATTCTCGGCCCGGGCCTGACTCTGCCGCTCGAGAATGACGATGGAGCCGGGGGGTGTGATTCGCGAATCACCTTCGTCCCGCAGAGCGCTGGTCTCTACCGGGTAATCGTTGGTTCTCTCCTGGGAGGGCGAGGTGCGTTTCAGCTGAGTGCGAGCGACATCCCGGCACCACGGATGGACGTGGGCTGCTCCATGAGTACGGCTGCGGTGGGGCCAACGACCACGGTCGACGCGTCGGTGCTTGCCGGCGTCGAGCTCGGCGACCTCGAGTTGGCAATCGGATACGAGGTGGCCGGAGTGCTGAGCGACGAAGACGTGGTTCTCGGGAACGGAGCGGAGGGCCAGGTGTGGGGGCTGCAGCTTCAGGCGGGAGATCGGGTAGTCGTCGAGCTTCTCTCTGAGGCCTTCGACGCGAACCTCTACATCGCCGGACCGGGGATCGAGGGCGCCTTCTTCGACGATGACGGGGCGGCTTCATCGTTGGACTCCCGCATCGAGTTCACGGCGGCATCGACGAGTACCTACCAGATTGTGGTCAGTACGCTCAATGCGGGTCAAAATGGGAGCTTCCGCCTGCGGGCACTTCGCCTGGAACCGTAGGGGTCGTCGGGGGCTGCTCTCAGGCTGCGGTCCGGTGTGCCTCACGGAAGGTGATCAGGCGCTGCGTGTCTTCGTCCCAGAGCGCGAGGTGGAGCGTTTTCATGCCGTCCCAGAAGGTCATGTGCCGCACCTTCTGGAGCTCCGGGACCGCCTCGACGCACTCCTCAAGCCGATAGTTGGGGATTCGTGCGCCGATGTGGTGCACGTGATGGACCCCGATGTGGGCGGTCAGCCATTGGAGCGGCCGGGGTAGGACGAGGTGGGAGCTTCCTTCGAGCCCTGCCTCGTAGTATTCCCACTCGTTGTGGTCGTGCCAATACGTATCTTCGAACTGGTGTTGTACGTAGAAGAGCCATACGCCCAAGGTCGTGCCCACGAGCAAGACGGGCAAATGCACCATCGCGAACGCGGTCAGCCCGATCGTGAAGTGGGCCACCACCAGCACTCCCACGATGGCCGCGTTGGTCTGCCAGACGCTCTTCCATGCCTGTGTCCAGGACCTGGGCACATCCCAGGGGAAGCGGTGCTTGAAGACGAAGAGGAAGATCCCGCCTACCGTGAAGAGCACCACGGGGTGCCGGTAGATGCGGTAGTTCAGGCGGCCCCAGAAGCCCATCGCACGGTACTCGGCAAGCGTGTGCGTCGTGATGTCGCCAAAGCCGCGGAAGTCGAGATCCCCTGAGTGCGCGTGGTGATACGCGTGGGTCTTCCGCCAGTACTTGTAGGGGGTCAGCGTCAGCACCCCGAGCCAGAATCCCAGCAGGTCGGCGCGCTTGCGTGACTTGAGGTACGACCCGTGCCCGCAGTCGTGCTGGATGAGGAAGACCCGCATCATGAATCCTGCAGCGGGCACGGCGATGATAAGGGTGAGCCAGTAGCCCACCTGAAGGCTCCACACCATGGCCGCCCAGAGCGCGAAGTAGACGCCCAACGTTACGGTGAGTTGGCGCACGCTTCGACCCACGTCCGCCCCCTTGAACGGCGCGAGCCGCTCCTTCCAGAAGTGCTGTTGTTCCTTGGAGCTGGACTCGGCCACGGGACTTCCCCATGCAGTTGGTTACGGTGCGCTCAAAAAAGAAAACTGATGGGTTGTCCCTCGCATTTCAACGGGTGGACAGGCTTCTGGTTCAGGATTGTGCCAACCGGAGCAGGGCGAGGAGTAGGAGTAAGCCAAGCAGCAGGCCAGCCGCCAGTATTGAACGGGGGGTTCCGACGCCCAGGCTCCCGTGTTGTTTCTCGACCAGGGACAACGCTGCGCGGATGTCCTCATCCGAAAGCCCGGGACTCCGGCCACGAAACTTCTGAATCGTGCTCTCGAGCTCGTTACCCAGGTCACGGACTTGCGGTGAAGCGGGCCGTGCGGGAATGTGAGCGGGTAGCGGAATGTAGGTCATCGTGGTTTCCCCACGCAGAGCCCGCGAGAGTCCGTTGCCGAGAGGGATACGGCTCGAGCAGGCGAGTTGATCAATGCCCAACCGTACTCGATAACGCCGTGAGGCCGATAAGACCACCAGGGAGGAAGATATGTCGGAACTGAAGACGGGCCGCTTTATCTGGTACGAGCTTATGTCGACCGATCCTGAGGCGGCGAAGGCCTTCTACTCCGACGTGGTCGGGTGGGGCGTTGAGGAGATGGAGGTTGCCGGAGAGGCGTACTCGGCGTGGAGTGGCGAGCGTGGGCATGTCGGCGGCGTCATGCAGCTCCCTGAGGAGGCAGCAGCAGCAGGAGCGCCCTCGCACTGGCTCGTGTACGTCGCGACGCCAAGTGCCGCTGAGACGGCGGAGAGAGCTGCGGAGCTGGGCGCCACGGTCCTGGTCGGGCCGATGGAGATCCCGGCGATCGGGACCTTCGCCGTGATCATGGATCCTCAGGGAGCGGTGTTCGCGGTCTTCACCCCCGACGGGGACGGCCCTGGGCATGAGCCACCGGCGGCGGTCGGTGAATTTTCGTGGCATGAACTGTATTCCACGGACGCTGAGGCCGCCTGGGGTTTCTACTCCGACCTATTCGAGTGGCCGGAGACGGCTTCGATGGATATGGGCGAGAATGGGATGTACCGGATGTTCGGCGCGGATGGCACGACTGCCGGCGGGATGTGTAACAAACCGCCCCAGATTCCGACGTCCAGTTGGCTTCTGTACGTCCAGGTCTCTGACCTCGACCGGGCCGTCGAACGAGTGACCGCGCTGGGCGGCCAGCTCATCAACGGCCCGATGGAGGTGCCGGGGGGTGATCGCGTAGCTCAGTGCATCGACCCCCAGGGGGCTGCGTTTGCACTTCACAGCCCGGCAGCAGAGGCGTGACCTGCGCGGTCAGGCGCCGCTGAGGGCTTCGATACGAGTCCTTAGTCGCCCATTCTCGGGGAATTGGCGTTGTATACCGGTCAGGTATTCGATGGCGTCCTCCGTTCGCGCGAGCGCCACGTAGACGTCGGCGGTGAGGAGTGCCTTGCGGAGGATCAGGCGCGTGCTCTCGCCTGGACGGATCCCTGCAAGGAGCGTAAGCGCACCTTCGGCATCGCCGCCGTCAGAAAGGAGTGACTGTGCGCGCAGCAGTTGCACGGAGGGATCCTGAGGCCGGCGGAGTGCCAGCTCTTCGAAGAGACGAGCCGCCCCCTCGGAATTCCCCGCCTCCCGGTCGGCTTGCGCCTGATGGTAGAGGCCCGCGACGAGCAGACGTTCGACGTCCTCGACGTCGCCTGTTCGCGTCCCGATGCCGCCTGCGTAGGAGTAGGCCAGCTCCCCCCCATGCTCAGCTGTTTCGAAGAGCGACACGAGGCCACCGAGACCTACGACTGCCGCAGTGACGTGGGCGCGGGTCCTCCACTTCTTCTTCGTGTCGGCTCCCAGCATGAGGCCCGCGATTTCGAGTGCCGCCACGACCAGGAAGATGTTTCGAGTCAGCTCACCCGACTCCTCGTGAGTCCTCACCGCCTGGGCGGCTCCGGGAATCCGTTCGGCGGGGCCGTGGGCGTCCAGGCCGGATTCGGTCGCGAACACCGTGGCAATCCCCCCCCCAATGAGAAGCAGAGCTGCGGCGGAAGTTGCGAAGCGGGCCTTCGGCCAGAACGACAGAAACCGAAGTCCGACGCCCACGAAGAGGAGTGAGACCGCGAAATGAACGACAATGGGATGTATGGCGGCGATATTTGGTAACACCTGATTCCTCCGGGTAAATTAGTTGAGGCATCTTCTCACACTTCGGGACTTGGCGCCAGCGGGGAAGTGCCGGTAAGGAGAGATTCCGCAGCATCGAGTTTGGCCTGGAATGCCGCAAGGAATCTCCCAATGTGAAGCCCGTCCACGAGCGCATGGTGAACGTCGATGCTCACAGGCATCAGTCGCGACCTCTCCCGTTCGTGATGTTTCCCAAGGACGATCCGCGGAATCGCGTCGTCGGGATCGTCGTTTCGGGCGTGGTAGAAACTCCGAAAATTCACCCATGGAAGAACCGAAAAATAAACGAGGTCGTCGCGTCCTGCGTGGGGCTCCAGCGGAAGGTCGACGTTTCGAATCCGGTCGATCACGCTTCGCCCCCTCTCCTGAAAGTGGCCGAAGTCGTCGTCGAACGGAAAGTAGGCGAAGGCAAACGTCTCGTCGTCTCGCAAGACAGTGCTCCCCGCATGAATGGTTTCATGGCGCCAGACCCGATCTCCCCGTAGCCGGTGCTTCATCTCCTCGACCTGATTGGCCGCCTGAATGGAGAGGTAAAGGCTCGCCAGGAAGAACGAATCCAATGCGCCCGATTCACAGAGTGAGTGAAGCAGGGTGACGTCGACGTCGGCGCACAGCCCCCATTGGGGGCGGTCGTACGCCCTGAAGAGGTGGAAGTGTTCTCGCCTCGGCGATGATTCCATATCGACCCATGAGCCATGCTCCTCATGGGAGGCGAGGGGCTGATCGGGGGACATGGTCGCTTTCCGGGTCGGGGGGAGTGGAGGACGTCCTCGACGAATGAAACCTTTCCAGATGATGCTCCGTCATGCAAGTTACAGCTTCCCCTAATATAATGAGGTGAGCGGCATGGCTCCACGTGAACGAGGCCTTTTTCCCGGTACGGTGGATCTCGTAATTCTCCACGCTCTCGAGAATGGCCCCCAGCACGGGTTCTCCATTTCTCGGCATCTGCGGGCCCAGTCCGAGGGTGTGATCGAGCTGCAGGATGCCGCGCTCTATCAGGCGCTCCATCGCATCGAGCGGCACGGATGGATCGAGGCGGAGTGGGGGGTGAGCGAGAATAACCGGCGGGCGAAGTTCTACAGCCTCACACGTTCGGGTCGGAAGCGTCTGGCCTCGGAGGCCGTCGAATGGCGAAGGTACGCCGACGCCGTCCTCAAGGTGCTCGACGCCGCTCAGCCTGCGGAGAGCGGGAAAGCATGAGTGGGTTCTGGACGGGAGTACCTGGCCTGCGCCGGGTGTTCCGTCGAGGTGTGGCGACGCCTGAGGACGCACGGAGAGTTGTGGACGAGGAGTTGGCCCTCCACCTGGAGCTTCGTAGGGAGGAGCTCGAAGCGTCTGGGATGGATGGGGAGGAAGCTCGGGAGGAGGCAGCTCGTGAGTTCGGGGATCTCGACTTCACGCGCGATTACTGCTCAGAGCAGGTGATGATGAGACAACGAGAGGCGACACAAATCATGAGATTCGAAGAGATGCTACAGGACTTTGCGTATGCGGTGCGTTCGCTGCGCAAGAACCTGAGTTATACCGCGGTGGTGGTGGTGACGCTGGGAGTTGGGATTGCGGCAACGACTCTCATATTCAGCGTCATCAATCCATACTTCTTTCGTGAACTGCCGTATGCAAACGCAGACCAGATCGTTCAGATCGGGCTTCACGATCCGGTGAATGATTGGGACGGAGGTCGGTTCTCGCTACCGATGATCCAGGACTACCGTGAGCGCACGAGGGCCTTCGAAGAAATCGCGGCTTACTACTATGCGCCGGTGAACCTCACCGGCGACGGACAGGCTCGACAGATCACACTCAGCCGGTTCACGGGGAACATGTTCCGCGTGCTCGGTTCTGCGCCCCTCATAGGGCGTACGATTGCCGAGGAGGAGGGTGGACCCGCGGGAGCCGACGTGGCGGTGCTGAGTCAGGGTTTTTGGGAGTCCCGGTACGGAGCGGATCCCTCGGTCCTCGGCACATCCATCATTCTGGACGGCGTGCCGCATACCGTTATCGGAGTAATGCCGGCGGAATTCACCTTTCCCTTCAACGAAGTCCGGATGTGGGTGCCGATCCGTACTGATCCGGCTGCCCAGGACCGGGGTTTTGACGCCTACCTCCCCGTGGGGCGGCTGAGGGACGGGTGGACTCCGGAACGAGCGCGCCAGGACCTGGGACAGATTCACGCACAGCTGGCATCTGTTTATCCGGATATCGACGGGAAGTTCGACAGTGTCAACGTGAAGGAGCTCCGGGAGGCACTGAACTTCGCCTATGACATCCTCCGGGTGAGCTTCGGAATACTGCTTGCTGCGGTACTCCTCGTACTCCTGATGGCCTGCGTGAACGTCACAAGCCTTACGTTGGCCCGCGCCAGCACACGAGGCCGCGAGGTTGCATTGAGGGCCGCACTTGGTGCACGCAGGGACCGCCTGGTGCGCCAGTTCTTTACGGAGAGCGTACTCCTTGCCGTAATGGGAGGAGCGCTGGGCGTGGTCCTCGCCTTTGGATTCGCGCAGCTGGTCGCACCCGTCATCCCTGAGGGCTTGTTCCGCGTAGGCGAGGTATCGGTGGACCTTCGTGTGTTGGCGTTTGCGGCGATTGTAACGCTCACGACCCCTATCGCCTTTGGGCTTGTACCCGCGATGGCCGCTACGAAGGGCAACCTCCAGGGAGCGCTTCGTGAGACCGCCGGTGGCGGTGGTGGGGGTCGACGCGGTTCGCAGGGACGACGGGTGTTGGTCGCGCTCGAGGTGGCGATGGCCGTACTCCTCATCAGCGGGACTGGCCTGATGCTGAGGAGCTTCGCGGCTTCGCAGCGGATCGACCTTGGGTTCGAGGCGGACCACGTGCTGACGGTGTCCGTGACGCTCCCGGAAACGTCCTACCCCGATGGCGACATGCAAGCGGCGTTCTTCCTTCAGGCTGAGGAAGCATTGGCTAGGCTTCCTGGCGTGAGTGCCGTCGGGGCGGCCCTGTGGTTGCCTCTGAATCATGCCACATCGACTGCACAGTTCGCCCGGCCCGGGGCAGAGCCTCCGACCGCCGCTCAGTGGCCGGCAGCCGTTCGCAACATTGTCACGGCCGACTACTTCGAGTCGATGGGAATTCCGCTGGTATCGGGGCGGGTCTTCGACGACTCCGATGGACCCGACGATCCGAGGGTGATCGTTGTGGGTCGCGCACTCGCGGAGCGAATGTGGGGGGGAGCGACCCCGGTGGGGCAGACGTTGTTGGTCGGGAGCCCGGAAGACCCGACTTCCGCCACGGTCGTCGGTGTGGTCGGGGATGTTGCGCACGAGGATCTCACCGACCGAGGCGGGTCCTATGTCTACTTCTCAGTCACCCAGCAGCCTGCTCGCTTTCGGTACTTCACCGTGGGCGTGGCAGGGAAGCCGGAGAGCCAGATTCAGGCAGCGAGGGAGGCCCTCGCGGGGATCGACGCCAACCTCCCGACTGTGGTTCGCCCAATGAGGGACTTCGTCGGCGAGAACGCTCTTCCCTGGACGATCGGGTCTGGATTTCTGGGCGTGTTCGGCCTGATCGCACTGTTGCTCGCAAGCCTTGGAATCTACGGCGTGATCTCATACTCGGTTGCTCAGCGGAAACGGGAGATCGGGATCCGAATTGCCATGGGTGCGAGCCAGAGCGAAATTCGGGGCGTCATCATGGGGGAGGGACTCCGCCTCACCGCGATTGGCGCCGTCGTCGGTCTGGTGTTGGCGATAGGGGCGGGGCAGTTGATGACCTCCGTACTCTTTGGCGTCAGCGGCTTCGACCTTGTCACGCTTGGGGTCGTCATTCTCGTCTTCATTGGGGTCGCCTTTGCCTCGAGTCTATCTCCGGCGCTCAAGGCATCTCGGGTGAGCCCGCTCTCCATCCTTCGGGCGGACTAGAAGGCTGTTAGTGTAGCGAGGTAGGGTCGAGGTCGCCCATGTTGTGAGGGGTGTTCGCCGATTCGGCGGGCACCCCGCTTTCGCGTTCAGAGGCTCAGGTTCAGGAGGATTCCGTGGCCCAGAGGGACTACATCATGAGGATGATCGAGCAGCTTGGCGCCGCGCTGGTCTCACTCAGACGCCTCATCCTGGGGGGGACAGCCGATCGGGAGACGGTGCGGCGTACCCTCCGTGATTCCGCGGACTCGGTGGGGTTCAACCTCGATCTGGCGCGCTCGGCCACGGTCGACACCGTCCGGCTGTTGGTTGCACCGACCGGAGAGATCGAGCCGGGTCGGTGCTGGCTGATTGCCGAGGTGCTCTACCTCGACGGATTGGATCTGGAGCTCGAGGGAAGCGTTGATGACGCCCTGCATCAGTACGGCAAGGCAACCGCGCTCTACGAGCTACTCGAGCCCGAGGGGCTCATCATCGCAGGTCTTCCCGAGGCCACCGAGCGCCTTGGCGAGATCAAGCAGAGAGTGTCCGATCTGGCTCGGAGTAACTGTCGGCCGTAGATTTTTAACGTTCCGGTAGCCGGGGGTATCCTCCTCAATGGAACGGCACTGGAAGGCCCGACTGAACTCTGAGGAGAATCCAGAATGAAGTTGCTTCATAGGAATGCCATCGTAGCACTCTCCGTAATCGGTCTCGCAGCGTGTAGCGACGACGGGATCAGTGCCCCTGATCAGAATGTGGATCTTGTTGGGCTTAATGCCGATGTCGCTCTTGTTGTGGCAGATGCCACGCTCGAAGACCTGAGGGACATGATCTTCCTGGGAGGCTCGCCCTTCGGCGCGCAGGGGATGTCGTTCTCACGGACTGTAAGTTTCTTCGGCGAGGATGTGGGTGATGGCCCTGTTCCGCAGGATTTCTTCGACCCGCTCCTCACCGCGTCGGTGAATGTGTTCACCGAGATGACGCGTGATGTGGCCAGAGAGAACTGGACGGCCACCGTCGCCAGGTCGCGAGACATGACCGTCTCTGGACTGCTCGGCGAGGAGATGTCACGGTTCTGGAACGGAACAGCCAGCGCTGACATCTCGCAGAGCCACAACTCCGACGAGTTTGGCGATCGGTCGCGTGACATGACGATGGATGCGGTCATCACCGCCGTGGAGCGCGGGCTCCCTCGGGCTGAGAACCCGTGGCCGCTCTCGGGGACGATTGCCCGCACCGTAACGGTGATGATCACGAACGGGCCCAACGGTGACGTGACCATAACGCGTACGGCCCTTGTCACCTTCAACGGCACACAGTTCGTGGTTCTGGTCGTGAACGGCGACGTAGAGTTCACGGTAGATCTCGGCGCACGGGACGGGCGAAACCCGGTACGCCGCAGGGATCGCAACAGCGACGGCTGAGGTGGTCGTGGCGATCCAGGTCGCCAAAGGCTTCAGCACATGAAGAGGGGGAGGGTGCCACGGCGCCCTCCCCCTTTGCCGTCCCTACTGAGATCGGTGCGGTGCCTTGGCTGCCGCGTCAGTCCGCCTCAGCGGCGGGCCCGCGTTGGATCTTGTAGACCAATGCAGCCAGCGCAGCGCCGAGGAATGGACCGACGAGATAATACCAGAGGTTGGCGAAGGATCCTCCCCCTACGAGGCCATCCACCAGGATTGGACCAAGCCCGACCGCGGGGTTGAACACTCCTCCGGACATGCCACCGACCGCGAATGCGCCCGTGCCCACGGTGAACCCAATAGCGAGTCCGTAGTAGGAGTTTCCCTCCGTCCGCGGGTCCGTAGCAACGTTCAGGACCACGAGCGCGAGAAGGAAGGTGAAGAGAATCTCTGCCATCAATACTGTGCTTGCCGGGATGCCAGCGCCGGGGGCCGGCGCGAAAGCTCCTTCGGTCATCGTCCGGACTGCCAATGCCGCCAGAACGGCTCCCAGCACCTGAGAAATCATATAGGGTGCGACATCCTTGGCGTCGATCTTACCCCGTAGGCGGATCGCGAGGGTGACGGCCGGATTGTAGTGCGCCCCTGATATGTGCCCCCCCATGTACACGAGCACCATCAGAGCGGAGCCGATAGCGAGAGGGGCCAGCTCGCCCGCCGAGTGAATGCTGAGGCCGATGACCAGGACGAGAAAAAACGTTCCGATCGCTTCGGTTAGGTACCGGTGCATGTAGTGCTCCTGATGAGGGGGAGATTCGCGACGAAGGTAATGTGCTCGTGCAGTGACGGGGAAGGAGCGGTTTCCCGGAGAGGGAGGGGGGCCTATCCTCAAGTGCTCGAGCCTTCCCCCGCGAGGTGGTGTGCCTTTACCCCCGAGGAGCCGTGTCCAGAGTTCCGACTTTCGTGCTCGTGCTGAGTGTTGTTCCCATCGCCCTGAGCCAGGTGACCTGCACTCCGAGTCTTCCCGATCCACTTGTTGGTGCAGAGGATGCCCGTCCCACAGACGGCCCACTCCTGCAGGTTCTGCTCGACGCTGCTCGTTCTGACGAGGAAGATCAGCGGAGAAGGGGTTTTCGTGCGCTCGGGCGGCTCGAGAGACCCGAACTTCTGAGTGTCATCGAGCCGGGTCTCGAGGACGAGAGCCCGGCAGTGCGGCGCGTTGCCGCCGATGCGGTGGGTCAGGCGATGCAGCGAGCCTCGGACGGACGCGCCGCCGCCGAGATACTTCATCTCCGACTCGGGAAGGAGGGCGAAGCCCATGTGATCGCCGCCATTGCCGAGACGATTGGGCGCCTCGGGTTCAGAGATAAAGAGGCTGCGGATTGGGCGGGGGACGTAATCGGCGTTGTGGTAGCGAGCTTCGATGGGCAGCCCGAACAGGAGGTCGCCTGGCTCGGAGCGGCATTGGGGTTCGAAGCGCTTGCTCGTCGCAACGCTCGGAGCATGACGCTAGCGCCTCGTCACGCAGCGATCCTTCACCGCCTTGCCGGATTCGAGGCGGATTCTGGCGGGCTGGCCTCGGCTCGGATTCGCCGCCTCGCGACATCGGCGCTTGGGTCGTTGGGCGCGCTAGAGGGAGGTGCTCTCGATCGGGCCCTCGCGGACCCCGACGCAGGAGTCCGACGGGTGGCCCTGGCATTCGTGGGGGGGGCAGAGCCAGCGGTGGCGCTCCGAAGAATCTCGGCGCGGGCACTCGCCGATCCCGACGAGAGGGTCCGCTTTGCCGGCGTCCGGCTGTTAGCTGGAGCGCTGGACACAGGTGCGACCTGCACCCAGGTGCTGGATGCGGTGACCGACCCGAGCGTGCAGGTTCGGCTCGCAGCCCTTGAGGCGATTGACCCCGGATGTTCTGAGGTGGAGGGGGCGGTCGAGCAGCTCGCCGCCATTGCCGGCGACTTGCCCTCTTCCGGCCAAGATTGGCACGATGCCACATATGCGACTGTAGCGCTCACCAGGATCGCTGAGGCGGGTCGGCTTCAGTCCGATGGGCTCCGGGATGCCACTGAGGGCGTCGCTGACCTGGCGGCGCACGAGAATCCCTTTGTACGTGCTCACGCGGCGCGCGCACTAGCGAATCTGGGTGACGCGGACGGGCTGACTGCGTTGGCCGACGACGACGTCCCCAACGTTCGGACGGCGGCTCTCCAGGCCCTCGCCGACATGGGGGCTCAACTCGCGGACTCGCTTCTCCTGGCACAGCTTGCCTTCGACGACCCCCAACTGCTCCTCACGACTGCCGGTCTCCTTGCCGAGCGCGAGAGCTCGGAGGCGTTGTTCCTCGGTGCCGCCCTCGCGACGCTCGAACGAATCTCCACCTCGGAGCGCGAGACCTGGCGCGACGCCCGCAGCGCCCTTCTCGGCTTCATCGGCGGTGCCGCCACCGGCGCGAATGCCGACGAGGTGCGCCCGTATCTTGGTGACTTCGACCCTCAGGTTGCGACCCAGGCGGCAGAGATCCTGACACGCCTCACCGGAGAGGTGGTTCACCCCACCCCCCGTCTGCTTCCCCCGGAAGCGATTCCCACGACGGATGACCTCGCCATGCTTGCCCTTACCGAGGTCGTTCTGGGAATGGTCCGCGGGGGAGAGATCCGCATTGCCCTCGACCCCGATCTCGCCCCGACGAATGCGGCACGCTTTGCGAGGCTTGCCAGCGAAGGCATCCTCGATGGGAGGACGCTTCACCGCGTCGTGCCCAACTTCGTGGTTCAGGGGGGAAGCGCGGGAGCGAACGAATACCTGGGAGAAGACCGGTTCACCCGCGACGAGTTGGGGCTACAGCCGCACTGGCGTGGAACCGTGGGGCTCTCGACACGTGGGCGCGACACAGGGGATGGACAGCTCTTCTTCAACCTCATCGACAATGTGCGGCTGAACCACGACTTCACGATCTTCGGCACGGTGGTGTCCGGGATGAATGTGGTCGACCAGATTCGTGAGGGCGATGTGATTCGCAGCGCCCGCACCGAGCTCCGTACGGTCAACTCGGGCGGTTGAGCCTCTTCAGCTCCTCGTCGAACTCGATCAAATCGAGGACGTCCTCGAACCCTGTGCTCGACGGGGCCGCAACGTAGCCGGAGAGCTCCTTGTCGAAGCTGGCGAGTTCCCGCTCCGATGCCTCTGTCTCGCTGTCGGCGCTCGAATAGACGATGTCACCCACCCTACGTTCGTTCAGCCTCAGCTGAGACCTCACGCTGGCCGCGCCCTCGAATGCAGAGCGGATGGAGCCGAATATGAAGCCCCGCGTCCGTTCGTCCCCTGGGGAAACGTCGGCGTCGAACTCAGAGGCCAACGACTCGAGTTCTCCCTGGATCACCGGGTCGAAGGCGACTCCGCCATCGAGGCCGGATCGAACCCTGTCTCCAACATTTTCCACGCTCACGGCATCCTGCGTTGTCAGCGCAGACTCAAAGATGAAGCCCAGAAGGGAACGACGCACGTTCCGCCGGAACCGTCCCCGGTTCTGGCGGTCGTTCGCAATCTTGCGCAGGGCGGGAATGGCAAAGAAGACGCTCGAAAAGATCACCGGAATCCAGATCAGTCCGACCTCGGCGAGTGGCCCTCCAAGCCCCAGCCGCGGAAAGATGAAGAACGGCGCGGTGACAGCCGCGAGGATGTTGAACCCATTGATCCCGGCTACGATTGCGTCGGTCTTCTTGTCGTTTCCGGTGAGCGACTGAGCGATCTCCATCCGACGCCACGAGGGGTTGGGCTCCCGCACCGCGACCCTGCCGTGTGCGCTGACCATGAGGTCCGGGAACGCATAGACGACTTCCCCCTTTGGGGACACCATCGCCTCGCCTCCGTAGGCCGACATCAGACGGCCCATGTCCTCTTCGGCCTCGGCAAGCGGCAGCGCAGTGTGTTGCACCAGTTCGGCCGCTCCGAGTACACCGTTACGGGCTCGAATGAGCCTGAGCACGCTCCGGTCCTTCTGCTCCTGGGTGAGCCTGGGCACGTCAGGCCCGAACACGAATGCGAACACCTTCTTGTAGAACGGGACGTCGGGGGCTTTGCCGCCCTTCACCGAGTACCGATGCCCGTAATAGGGGTTGCCGAGCCTCCACCGCGGGGTCCAGAAGAAATACCAGATGGGGAAGTGGAAATGCCCGTGGCCACGACCACCCATGCGGGGAAGGCTCCGGCGTCCTCGATTCCCCTGCTGCGAGGCGAAGAGGGCAGCGATCATGAGCGTTACAAAAACGACGAAATAGACCACCAACATGACGGCGATCCAGACCTTGAATCCCTGGACGAAGACCTTCCAGGCCGCAGCCTTGAAGCGCTCCGCGAAGGGGAGGTGATCGCGTCGAAGGAGCTTGGGGTCGAAGCGATAAACCAGGTCGCCTGACTCCCCGACCTCCATATGGCCGCGATGAACCTCCAGCAACGCCTTGAGCGCTCCTTCAGCGTCTGCCGTGGGGAGGCCCGTTTCGGCAACGACATCACCGACGGTCGCGCGTCCCTTCAGCTTCTTCAACACCCGCTGCACGGGTGCTAGTCCACCCCTTGGTTCCTCGGCAAGCGCAATCGAACTCATCCCCTCGCTACCCTCTTCCCTGAGCTGGTTCCATTCTCATGACCACACGGTGTCGCGGGCTCTCATTACCCGAGCGGGCCGCATCGTTCCCTCCCCATAACAGAGTGTACGACGCCAGGGTTTCCGGTCTTCTCCGGTGTCGTTGCCGCTCAGCCACCCAGGTCGAGGGTTGGGAGGAACGTGGGCTCGCGCCGGTGCTTCGTCGCCTGCTCGAATGCGTAGGCGATCTGGATCAACTTGGGCTCGCTCCAGGCGCGCCCGAATATGGAAACCCCCACCGGCAGGCCGAACACGAAGCCTGCTGGCACGGTGATGTTTGGGTATCCCGAGATCGCGGCCGGGCTCGAGCTGCTGCCCGTGAAGTGGTCCCCCGTCACCAGGTCGGTTGTCCAGGCGGGTCCCCCTGTGGGTCCGATCATCGCGTCGAGCGAGTGCTCGTCCATCACCTGGTCAATCCCCTCCTCCTGCGAGAGCCTGCGCGCGAGCTCCTTGGCCTCCAGGTACTCCGAGTCGGTGAGGGGTCCCTTCGCCTCTGCCTCCAGGAAGATTTCCTGGCCGAAGTAGGCCATCTCCCTATCCGCATTCGCCTCATTGAAGGCGATGAGGTCAGCGAGGGAGCGGGCCGGAGCGCTGGGTCCGAGCGCACCGAGGTAGTCCGACAGTCCGGCCTTGAACTCATACAGAAGCACCTGATAGGCCGGTCCGCCCATGCGGCGCCCCGAGGGAATGTCTGCCGGATCGACGACGATGGCGCCCGCTTCTCGCATGTCGGCGATCACCCCCTCCATGAGTGCATCCACCTCGGGGTCGAATCCGAAGAAGGCGCGGGCGACTCCAATGCGGGCGCCCTGCAGCCCCGCAGGATCGAGAAAGCGTGTGTAGTCCTCTTGGGCATTGCCCTCGGATGCACGGGTCGCCGGGTCGCGCGGGTCGGTGCCGGTGAGGGCACTCAGAACTGCTGCGGCATCCGCCACCGTTCGGGCCATCGGCCCGGCCGTGTCCTGCGTGCGGGAAATCGGGACGATTCCCGAGCGCCCCACGAGTCCGACCGTGGGCTTGATGCCCACCACCCCACTCGCCGAAGCTGGACACACGATCGAACCGTTGGTCTCGGTTCCGATGGCTGCGGCGGTGAAATTCGCCGAGGTGGCTGCTCCCGATCCGGAGCTGGAACCGCAGGGGTTTCTATCCAACACGAAGGGATTGCGGCATTGGCCGCCCCGGCCACTCCAGCCGCTGGAGCTGTGTGTAGACCGGAAATTCGCCCACTCGCTGAGGTTGGCCTTGCCCAGCAGGATGGCACCGGCTGCGCGGAGGCGGGCGGCGACCCACGAGTCCTCCAGGGGAATCGAGCCTTCGAGCGCAAACGAGCCGGCGGTAGTCGTCATTCCGTCGTGCGTATCAATGTTGTCCTTGAGGAGGATCGGAATCCCGTGTAGCGGACCTCGAACGTTGCCTGCCCTGCGTTCCTCGTCGAGCTCATCGGCGAGGTCGAGCGCGTACGCGTTGGTTTCGATTACCGACCGAAGGGTGGGACCCTGGCGATCGAGCATCTCGATTCTCTCCAGATACGCCTGGGTGATCGACCTCGCAGTCCAGCGGCCTGCCTCCTGGCCCTCCCGAAGTTGTTGGATCGTGATTTCGGAGAGCTCGAAATCGGGGATGTCCCAACCCAACTCCGTCCTCGAAGCCTGGTCCCCCCGATCGGTGGGGAGGCAACCCGTCGTCACTCCCGTGAGGGCCGCGGCACTGCCAACCGCGGTCGTCTTGAGGAAGGTTCGGCGGTCGAGGCCGCGGGCGTTGTCATTGTTGGAGGGCTTGGGCATGGGCTTTTTTCCGGTTGAAGTCACGGACGGGTGACCGGGTGGCCACACTCCTCTCGGGTGCGGCATCCTAGGTCCGCAAGCCGGCTCCGTCTAGCCATGGGGGTCTTCTCGGCCTCCGAGTTGGGGAACCTCGGATGAGGGAAGGGCGAGGCGGGACAGAACTCCTTGCAAAAGATCGGTGTCGAACCGTTCTTGCAGGAACAATGTGGCTTCTCCCTGTCCTTTCGCTCCTTTCGCGCGCCACGGCCCGGACATTCTACCGAATGGACGTTGCCGGAGGCGCCGTTCCACTATCGGGGCCTGTGCTGCTGGTAGCGAACCATCCCAACTCCCTCCTCGATCCGGTGATCGTTGGGGCGATCGCAAAGCGTCCGGTGCGCTTTCTCGCAAAGTCGACGCTGTTCTCCGACAGACTGGTGGGGTGGATCGTACGGGGGTCTGGATCGATTCCGGTTCACCGGCGCGAAGACGATCCGGCCGTAATGGGGAAGAACCGCGACACCTTCCGGACCGTGTACGAGATTCTCGGCAGCGGCGCAGCGGTTGGCATTTTTCCGGAGGGCGTGAGCCACTCGGCCCCTTCGATGACCACGGTTCGCACGGGGGCGGCACGCATCACCCTGGGATGTCATGAGGTTACCGGGCGGCCCCCTACCATCATTCCTGTAGGTATGGTGCCCGACGGGAAGGACCGCTTCAGGTCGCTGATGAAGGTCGTGATTGGAGCCCCGATCACGTGGGATGACCTCGCCAGCTCTGGTCCCGATGACCGCGAGGCTGTCCGCGAGCTCACGACACGGATCGAGTCCGGTCTACGCCGAGTGACGCTCAACCTCGAACAGGAGGAAGATCGAGCCATCGTCGAGGGGGCAGAGGATATCTGGCGCCTGCACGACAGCACAGACGACACCCTGCTCGAGCCCGTTGCCCGGATGGCGGTTGCGACACGAATCCTCTCTTCGCTCAGAGCACACCCTGGCTCGCTGTGGGACGTGGAGCGTGTAGCCCTCGACCGACACCTACGGCGCCTTCGAGCCCTGGGGCTCGTCCCAGCCGACCTCAATGCCGATGATCGGCTCAGAGCGGCGCTCCGATGGAGCCTGCAACGGCTCTTCCTGTTTGGCACCCCCTTCGTCGTGGTGGCGGTGCTCTCAATGGTGGTGTTCTGGATACCGAATCGACTCACCCGCCTGGCCGTGGCACACATCGATCCGCCAACGGATCGTCAGTCGACCTACAAGGTGACGATCGGCGCGCCGCTCCACGCCATCTGGATTCTGGGAGTCGGCCTCGGTGTTGCAATGTGGGTGGGGTGGGTGGGCGGTGTGATCACCGTGATCGTGCTGGCACCGCTAGCCGTCGTGGGTCGGCGCATTCGCGAAGCGTGGAGAGCCGCGTGGAAGGATGTCCGCCGATTCATCCTCATCCGTTCTCGGTGGACTCTTATCGAGGAGCTCCGAGCTGAGCAGAAACGGTTGGGTGATCGCCTCGACGCCCTGCATAGGGCGTGGACGGCCGGAGAGCTGAGCTAGTGCACCGTTGCCGAGAGACTTCGGCAACGGTGCACTAGAAGGCTGTTGAAGAAGTGGTGTGGCCGCGCGCAGGAGATTTTCACGTGTTCAGGGTAGGAGAGACAACGAGTCGTAGCCAAGGCTACGGCGAGGAGGAAAGACGCCGTATGAACCGCGAAATATCCCTGCGCCCTTTGGGTTACGGGCAGCACAGCACGATCTCCGTCGTTGGACCGCCTCGAGGTAGCTACGGCTATCTCTTCGGCGGCCCGCCTGGGATCTCGCCCTGCGGTGCCCGTAACGCGGCTCGCCTCGACGGAAGACTGCGCGTGATCGCGGGGTCGTCCGCGCTAACGTAGACCTTGAGACACGGCTTTCCGCCGTGGAGGCCGATCGCGGTTCCGGTTACCCCGGGACGACTGAGTACCTTCTTGTTCAGCGCTTCTTGTGCTGAGATGAGGTCGTTGTCGTTCATCAGCGGGCGCTCGCCGCAGACTCCGAAGCGTCGATGCGGACCTTGAACCGATCCAGCACCAGGTCGATCGGATTTGCGATCGTCGTGTTGGGGCTTCCTGCAAAAAGGAGTGCGACCGGGCGCTTGTCCTGGTCTCCCCGACCCTTGGTAACGATCAGAGATCCTGAATCGCCGCCCTGACTAAAGCCATTACCGGTTACGATGATCTGTCCGGAGAAGCGTACGTTCCCCGTCCGGTAGTTCACAGTGATCGTGGCGTTGATTCCGGTGATGCGGCCGTGCGTGTGCCCGGTGGTCCTGCCAAACTTCTGAACCTCCTGGTTGAGCTTTGCTGCGATCGTTTTCGACTGAGGCTGGCCGTATCCGCTCTCAGGCGTTGCCGTACCGAGGTGCTCGGCCGTGGTCAGCGCGATGGCCGCATCGATCTTGTTGTCCGGACAAACCAGAAGCTTACAGAACCGGAGGGGCTCGAAGTCGGACAGCGTCCCGATCGCGTCGGGGGCGCCCCCTCCATCGGCTCGGCCCGGCTGCAGGATGTTGTCGCCAATCTTGGCTGCGTTCCGATCGGCATACACGTGGTTGTTGCTGAGCGCGAAAATCTCTCCCCCGTTGGTTACACGGGCTCCGATCGTCCCGGCGGTCACATCGGGCTGTCCGGTGGAAACGCCGATGGGGACGGGTCGCGGGAATCTGGACCGGGGATTGGACGCTGCGGGCTCCTCGGAGTCCGCCCAGGGGGCGTGGCCCAGGGCCCAAACGGGTCCAATCACCTTCACTTCGGTGTCGAGACCGTCAAGCGTCAGCGGCAGCCCAAGAACGTTTGGGACAGAGGTGAGGATCTGGAGCACGGGGTTCCCATCCTGGTCGACCCCAATCGCAGTCCCTACCACACCCGCGATGTTGAGGAGGTCGGTCGAATGGAGCGACTGGACCCGGAGTGCCTCTACGAGCAGGTCTTCTGGGATCTCGAACGGAGATGGCCCGCGCATGACCTCCATTTCGACCCCCAGTTCGGCGGGGCTTGGAAGCAGAAGCTCCATCAGGACTGCGGCGACAAGCGCCACCTTCGATCGGATCTTCGGGTTCACAGGTACCTCCAACTCAGTCAGCTCTCTGCGCCTCGACGCACCGCGTGCGTTCCCTCCCTACGGGATGTAGGGCTCGGAAGTTCCGGGGGCGGCTCTGATTACGCACGAAGGGCCCGCGCGGAATCGCGTCGGGCCCCTCGGATACGGTCCTGGCTTCAGGCTAGATAGCCCGAGGCGTCATGGACGTTCGATCTTCCGCACACGAACGCGCACACGCGGCGGATGCCGGCGACGGCGCTTGCACTTGCGGTTGTCGTCTGAATTGGAGTGCAGGGTCATGACGTCGACAAGTCCGTCCATCGATTGGATCGCGAATTCTTGCCTGACCTGCGCTTCCCGGAGGTTCTGGAAAACCATCGTTCGCGCTTCAGCCACCGCCTTGCGGGCTTCGTCGAACTCCGATCCTGCGGATACACCCTCCACGTCGACGTACTCGAACTCCTCGACCAATCGGGCCTCGACCTCTGCCGAGATGCCTTCGAGCGCCGCCTCGAGTTCGGTCTCGAGCTTGCGCTCCTGGACCTCCGACAAACGGATCCGAAGCTCCTGCATGGCGATTTTCAGACCGTCGAGATTCACTTCGATGGCAGCCTCGTCCTCGCAGACCATCGTCACGATGGTCTCCACCGACGGGGCCGATACGTGGATCACCCTTGATTCATGACGCAGCGAGTCGAACTGCCCGGCGGGCCGCGCCGAGAGAAGCTGACTCGTTGCCATCAATCCGAACGCCGCCCCGCCCAAGATGACCCCAAGGGCCATCCCATCCGATCTCCGCATCCCCATGGTGCTCCTCCAACACAAGAGTGACCTCAACACACTTATGGGATACACGATGTCGCGAGAAAGTTGCCTGGGTGGTGTAAAGGGACTTTCCCTGCAGCCCCACATCTCGATATTCCCCCGGGCACGGTTGAATCCCTGACGATGAGGATCCCATGAGACGTAGCTTCTTTTTCGCTGCCGCCGCGGTAGTGCTCGTATCGTTGCCGGCCAGTTCGCAAACGATGGCAACCTCCCCCGCCGATCTGCCCGCATTTGCAGGGTTTGGCGGAGCAGTCGCCGTGATCGGTGATCAGGTATTCGTCGGTGAGCCCAGAAACGTCATGCGGCCCGGCTTGGTCTATGTGTTCGAAAAGGAAGGAGACACCTGGACTGAGATTTCCAGCTTCGGTGCGGGCGACGGCGGCCTCGGCGATGGCTTCGGGGCATCCCTCGCTGGGGGGGACGGAGTCCTCCTGGTTGGTGCTCTCGGCGGCGATGGAGGGGGTGCCGTGTACGTGTTCGAGGCGGACGGCGGACGTTGGGTACAGTCCGACAAGCTGACCGCGACTGGCGGGGAGGCCGGTGACGGGCTTGGCGCGAGCTTGGCGGTTGCAGGTGGGTATGCCCTGGTGGGCGCTCCCCAGCAGGACGCACGCGCCGGAGCGGTGCACGTCTTCAGCCGCGAGGGAGACGGATGGGCCGCGGCGGGGGTCCTGGAGGGCAGTGACGTCGGCGCCGGCGACCAGTTCGGAAGTTCGGTCGCCTTCGACGGCACCACTGCTCTGGTTGGTGCGCCCAGGAAGGCGTCCGGCGCGGGAGCGGTCTACTCCTTCCGCCTTGAGGCCGGCGCCTGGACCGAGTTGAGTATGGTCGAGGCCCCGGGGCTCGAGGCGAACAGCCGATTCGGCTCTTCGCTGAGCCTCGTCGAGGGCAACATCGCCTTCGTCGGTGCGCCGCAGCGCGGCGGTGGGGCGGTCTTCACCTTCGAGTTGGGAGACGAGGGTTGGTCGAGGCTCGGCTCACTTGTGGCCTTTGATGGGGGTGCACGAGACGCATTCGGCACCTCGATTGCCCTGATCGAAGACGAGCTCTGGGTCGGAGCGCCGCGTGGCGACGGCTTCAGCGGAGCGGTCTACACCTTCCGGTGGGGTGGGGAAGCCTGGGCCGGATCCCGGAAGCTCGAGATGCCTGAGGGCGTTGGCGGCCGGTCTGGATTCGGCGGCGCGCTCGCCGGTGCCGCAGGCGTTGCCGTGGTCGGCATTGCCGGCGGAGACAACGGTGCAGGGCTCGCGGCGGTATACGCCGACGAGGGTGCGAGCTTTGTGGTGGAAGCGACGCTCGCCAGCGCTGCAGAGGGGATGGACGCGGTAACCGGCGGCCAGGTCAACTGTACGAGCGGGACGGCCGCGGGTTGGGACTGCGCCGATGTAGACCTGGTCTCGTTCCTTCCGGTTTCGGCGCTCGGTGGGGCGCGGGGCGTTCGAGTCAACGACGTCTGGGGATGGACGGATCCAGAGAGTGGCCGTGAATACGCCCTCGTCGGCCGCCTGGACGGCATGGCCATCGTCGATATCAGCAACACGCTGAACCCGGTCTACGTGGGCGAGCTGATCCGCACAGAGGGGACGCAGCCCAGCACCTGGCGCGACATGAAGGTCTACAAGAACCATGTGTTCGTGGTCGCAGATGGGGCTCCGGGGCACGGCGTTCAGGTGATGGACCTCACGAAGGTGCGAGAGTTCTCGGGTGAGCCGATCACCTTCACGGAAGACGCTCACTACGACGGCGTCTCCGCGGTCCACAACATCGTCATCAACGAGGAATCCGGCTTTGCCTACGCCGTGGGAGCCCGGTCGGGTGGTGAGACCTGCGGTGGGGGTCTTCACATCATCAACATCCAGGAGCCGCTGAGCCCAACCTTTGCCGGTTGCTTCTCAGACACCGACACGGGGCGCTCCGGAACCGGATACACCCACGACGGGCAGTGCGTGACGTACAGCGGACCCGATGCCGGGTACCAGGGCCGGGAGATCTGCTTCGGAGCGAACGAGACCGCGCTCTCGATTGCGGACGTCACCGACAAGGAGAACACCGAGGCGCTCTCCAATGCGGCCTACCCGAACGTTGGGTACTCGCACCAGGGATGGCTGACCGAAGACCAGCGCTTCTTCTACATGAACGATGAGCTGGACGAGGTGCGTGGAATGGTCGAGGCCACCCGCACGCTGATCTGGGATGTGTCCGACCTCGGTGACCCGCAGCTGGTCGGAACCTTCATGGGAACGTCGAGCTCCTCGGATCACAATCTCTACGTCGTAGGGAACCTCATGTACCAGTCCAACTATCAGAGTGGTCTGCGTATCATCGATATTGCCGACCCGTTGGCGCCGCGTGAGGTGGCTTCGTTCGACACGGTACCCTACGGAACGAACACGCCGGGATTCGGTGGATCGTGGAGCAACTTCCCGTTCTTCCGGAGCGGTGTGATTCTGGTAACTTCCGGGAACGAAGGACTCTTCATCTTGAAGAAACGCGAAACGGTGTTCTAGAACCGTCTGATGTGTTGAAGGCAGCGGGGGAGTCGAGCCTTCGTGCCCGGCTCTCCCGTTCGTTTCCAGTGTTTGAGGGTGAGATTAAAATGACCAGAACATGCTTCGGATCGATTCTCAGGGGATTCACGGTCCTTGCAGTGGGGATTGGAAGCCTTGGCCTCCCATCTGCGTCGAGCGCGCAGGGTCAGAGCGACTTCCTGTACGTGGCCAACCAGGCTGCGGCGACGATATCGATCATCGATGTTGCCTCCAACGAGGTCACAGAGACGATCGATCTGCAGGCGCTGGGATTCAGCGCAAACGCCAAGCCACATTACGTCGTTGTGGAGCCCGACGGGTCGTTCTGGTACGTCTCGCTGATCGCCGAGAATACGGTGGTGAAGTTCGACCGGGCGAACCAGATGGTCGGGCAGGCTTCCTTCGAGGCTCCTGGGCTCATGGTGCTGCACCCTGGGAATGGCCTCTTGTACGTCGGACGGTCGATGGCGGCTACGAATCCGCCGGAGCGCATCGGGGTGATTGACCGGGGTAGCATGTCGATCGACGAGGTGGATGTCTTCTACCCGAGGCCACATGCGCTAGCTCTCAACGAGTCTGGGGGACAGGTCTACTCGGCGAGCCTGGGGGTGAACCAGGTGGCTTCCGTAGACGTGCGCACCGACTTCGTAAACCTGACATCGCTCTCCGGGGAGCAACACGCGATCGTTCAATTCGCGGTCTCGCCGGATGGCCGAACGATGGTGGGCACGACTCAGCTCACGGGGAAGCTCCTGGTGTTCGACCTTACCGCCCCCAACCGCCCTGAGCTCGTCCGCTCCGTGAGCGTGGGCGCGCAGCCTTGGCATCCGATCTTCACCCCGGATGGGCGGCTCGTCTACGTCGGAAACAAGATGGCCAACACCGTAACGGTCGTCGACGCTCGCAGAGGGCGGGTTGTAGAGGTGATCGAAGCTGAGGGCATCGCCCAACCTCACGGCGCCGTGACCTCTCCGGATGGACAGTGGGTTTACGTATCAAACAACAATACCAACGGTGACTATGTGTCCGCGAGCGGCGCGGTTGTGGGTACCGTTGTCGTAATCGACATCGAGACGGCTGAGGTGGTCAAGGTGATCGAGGTGGGAGCAGGCGCGGCCGGCCTCGGGATCCGATCCGCGCATTGAGTGCTCGGGGCCGAGCCCGCGGTCTGAGTTGGGCGATCCTCGCCGCGCTGCCTGCTGTTGGGGGCTGCACGCCATCCTCCGCCACCGCAGGCTCATCTCCTGCTCCCGATCCCTCTGGGGGAGCCGGGGAGTTCGTACGGAGCATTACCGCGATCGAGGTCCGGGACGAGTACGGTGTGCCCTACGAGCATCCCTTTCTTGGTGGCTTTGACGTGCCGCGGCCCCAGTTCGTGGATATCGACGCCGACCTGGATCAGGATCTCTTTGTGCAGGAGCGCAGCGGTGAGTTGATGTTCTTCGAAAACGTCGGAACCACGCAGCGCCCTGATTTCGTTTGGCGCACGGATCGTTATCAGGAGTTGGAGATTGGCGACTGGAACCGGTTCGCCGACATGGACGGGGACGGCGATGTCGATCTTCTCGGCGAGCACCCCTTCAGCTACATCCGCTACTTCGAGAATACCGGCTCGCCCACGGACCCCCGCTTTGTACTGATACCCGACTCGGTGCGGGACACCAAGGGCGTCGCAGTATTCTCGGATCGCCAGAACATACCGAGCCTCACCGACATCGACTGCGATGGAGCCTGGGACCTGTTTCTCGGCCGAGTGGATGGGACGGTCGCGCGGTATGAGTTGGATGGCATGGACCCGACCGGCACGCCGCGCTTCCGCTTTATTCGTGAGCGGTTTCAGGATATCCAGATCGTAGCGCAGATCGGGAGCCGTCACGGCGCGAACTCCATGGCGTTTGCCGATGTGGATGCGGACGGGGACAAGGACTTGTTCTGGGGGGACTTCTTTGAGCCGAGCCTCCTCTATGTCGAAAACCGCGGCTCGTGCGCCAGCCCGGTCCTTCGCGACGAGCCATTCCCCTTTCAGGTCAACGACACACTCACGACCTCGGGCTACAACGCCCCCGTGCTGGTCGATGTGGATGGAGACGAGGACCTGGACCTCTTTGTCGGCGTGCTTGGAGGGGCCTTCAACCCCAACCTCACCGCTTCAGACAACTTCTACTTCTACGAGCAGACCGACGACGGATTTGCCCGCAGGAGCGAGCGATTCCTGCAGGGAATCGACGTGGGGAGCGAATCCATTCCGGCCTTCACCGACTTCGACGAGGATGGTGACCTCGACATGATCGTCGGGAACAAGATCGATCCTGGTGCCTTGGATACGGGGCGGCTCTACGTCTTCGAGAACCAGGGGACACGGAGTGCGCCACGATTCTTCCTCGCCGATACACTCACGCTCCGGATCTCCTATCATCAGGCTCCCGCATTCGCCGATCTCGATGGGGATGGCGACGACGACCTCGTGCTGGGGACATGGAATGCTGGGGTCGCGTATCTCCGCAAAGATGGACCAGGCGAGTTCACGATGGTCGACACGGCCATGGTGACGCTCACCCGCGGAAGTCACAGCACTCCTGCGCTTGCCGACATCGACGCCGATGGGGACTTCGATCTCTTCGTGGGTGAGGCCTCAGGCGACCTGAACTTCTACCGCAACGAGGGCACGTCGCGGGTTCCGAACTTCGTACTCGTGTCCGACAAGTACGGAGACATCGACGCGGGGCGGCGCAGCTTTCCGGTCCTGGTCGATGTCGATGGGGATGGGGACTTCGATATGCTCCTCGGCCGCGAGGCGGGTGGCACCCTGTTTTTCCGGAATATTGGGACGCCCGGTGAGCCGGAGTTCGTTGAGGAGGAGTCCTTCTTCCCTGAGCTCGTGAAGTACGGCACTCCTGCGCTGGTCGATATCGATGGAGACGGCGACATGGACCTGTTCTCGGGGGGTCTTTCGGGCGGGGTGATGTTCTGGGAGCGCAGAGGAGGGTAGAGGGGGCGCGGAGCGGTACCGTCGTGGTGACCTCTCACTGATGGACGCCCCAACCAACTCGGTTCTAGCCGAACTCCAGCTCCGCCGCGGTTGACCCCTCCGGGTCGCTGGAATGCTCGGTGTGCGTGGGCACAATGTCAGACGACCGCTGCATCTGGGCCGCTTCAGAGGCGTCACGGTAACGAATGAGCCCGGCAGGGATCCTCTGCGTGGATTGCCCGAGTACCAGAGCGAGTGAAGTCGCCGCCGACTCGAGGATCTCCGCCACCATGCGGATCGACACGGAGGAGTCGCCATCGCGGAGGGAGCGCAGGCTCCCGAGGTCTTCCAGCGCCGGGGTGAGCCCGGGCAGTGAGCGAAGCGCCTGGGCCTCCCGGTCGAGGATGTCGCGACACTGAGTTCCCAGGTTCACCATGAGGGTTCTGGATGCTGACGCGATGGGGTGGTTTTCGCGGATGCCCGCGATGAGGCCGAGCAGCTCCTCGGTTCCGAGCCGCCGTGGGCCTCCCTGCCAGATCCAGACTGCACGCTCAAGTGCATGTAACGTGCTCCAGGCTCGTTCGCGGGCACGATCCTGCAGGCGCCGACGCTCGAAGAACCACTCCACGACGGCCACGGTGATCAGGATACCGAACACCTCGGTGCCCATGTTCACCAGAAGGGTGCCCATCCCCGTGTTGGGACCGATCGCGAATGCGGTCCAGATCATGGTCACTGAGACGACCAGGAAGGTTGTCGCTACGATCCACCGAAGCACGAATGTCGATCCCGGTAAGTGGTGATTGCTGCCAGCGGCGATCGCTGCCGAGCTGGGTCCCTCCCTACGCACGGTCGGGGTTGAAGTTGCGGTGGGTTCGCCCCGCGGGACAGGGTGACGCGAACCATACCCCCGTCAGGGAATCAGCCGCAGATCCCTCTTCCGCAGGATGAAGACCCCCTCCTTGCTGCTCGTGACGATGATGTTGCCGCTCGGGAAGAACGGATAGTTGCTCCACGAGCCGTCGAACTCAGCGCTGTCTTCGCTCCACGGGACTGTATCGAAGAAGCCGACCAGTTCCGGGTTTTCTCTATTCGAAATATCGAGAATCCGAAGGCCACTCACGTAGTTGGACTGGTACATGAGGTTGCCGCGAATGTAGAGGTTGTGATCGATCGACGGATTGTCGGCCAGGTGTTCGGCGACGAGGATCGGATCGTCGAGATCAAAGAGGTCCCAGATGAGCGTCCGCGTCTGCGAAACCAGCCCGTTCAGCTCGTCCAGTTCGTCGTTCGAGTAGAAGTACCGGTGCTCATCGTCGAACCACCCCTGGTGGGTGTATCCAACGTTGGGGTATGAGGCCATCGAGAGAGCCAGCGGATGGGCCTTGTCGGTTACGTCTGCGACAGAGAGGGCGTTCTCGTTCGCTCCGATGCAGATCTCGCGGCCCTGATGTTCCGTGTCGGGACCACGGTAGATGACGCACTGTGCGTCATGGCTGTACCCGGTGAGCTGCCTCCCGGTGCTTTGGTCCTGGAAGCACCCCGCGAAGGTTGGCGAGAGCGGCGAGTGGATGTCGATCATGTGAAGGCCGCCACCACAGGTCTCACCCCCCGAATTGACCCCCACGGCGTAGGCGAAGCCGGACTCTTCGTTGATCACGATGTTGTGCGCGCTCGCAATCCGGTCGTAATGCGCGTCTTCGGAGAAGGTCCTGGGATCGGACCCGTCGAGACCCCTGAGCTTGGTGAGGTCAAAGATCTGCATCCCGTGGTTTCCGGCCCCATCTGCAACGATGTAGGCGTGGTTCAGGTACACCTTCATGTCTCGCCAGGTGCTGGCTGGTGCGCCCTCAGTCTTGGGGAGATTGCCAAGGAACACGGGATTCTGCGCGTCGGTCACGTCGATAAACGACGTCCCGTCGGTGAGCCCCACGATGGCGTACTCACGCTGGGAATCGGGGTCGGTCCACCCCCACACGTCGTTGACCTGGGCTCCTCGACCCGCTCCGATGCCCTGGACAGGGAGAAACGAAACCATGTCGACATCCTGACAATCCCAGAGGTTGGCCTTGCCGGTCTGGCAGTCCACCTGGCCTCCTGTGATCGGGTCCAGCCCGACCCAGGCGCTTGCCAGGCGTTGGGCGGGTTCCCAACGGCCTCCTTCGCCGCGCTGGAAGACGTATGCCGCGCCGGCGCCCGAGTCCTCAGCACCCGCTCCGACCACCGCCACGTCGTCGCGGATCGCGAGGACGGCCCCGAGTCCTGATCCGGGCGCAAGCGATTCTGGGGCAAGTTTGTTGACGCTCATCCACTCGCCGCCAGCGCTCTTCGATGCCACGTACACTCTGCCCTCGAAGTCCGTTGCCCCGGGGGCGCCGATCCACACCTCACTACCGACAAGCAGGACGGAGCTTCCAAACTGTGTGCCGGGGGCTGCACCGTCGAACGGTGAAACCGTGGCACCCTCAACCCATTGGCCTGATTCGTCGCGCTCAAAAGCCGAAACGCTTCCCCGGAATTGATCGCTCGTCGAGGAGCTGACCAGGGCAGCCCCGTCCATCAGCGTCACTGCAGCACCGAAGCGATTGTTCGGTGCCCCCTCGCTCGCCACGAGCTTTTGTACCTGTGTCCAGCTTTGGCCATCGAAGTGGAAGGCGTAGGCGGCCCCGGAGCTTCTGTCCTTCTGAGGCGTCCCGATAAGGGCCCACTCCCCCTCGAGCGCCAGCGACATCCCAAACCACTCGTTCGGCTGGACGTCGTCTCCCATGAGCTTGGCCTCCTGGGACCATGCCCCCGAGGCGTCGTCCTTTCGAAACACGTACACCGCACCGCGGCCATCGGCGTGCGCCCATGTAGCGATCAGAATCCGGTTGCCGGCCATCGTCGCCGCGCGCCCGAACGCATCCCCTTCCGCCAGGTCGTCGGGAACCAGGAGCTGGGTCTCGCGCCAGGCTCCGGAGGCGGTCTTCTCGAACACGTACGCGGCTCCGATCGAGTTGTCGTGCACGGTGGCTCCTGCGATCAACGTCTCGCCGTCCGAGGCCACGAACCGTCCGAAGTGGTCTCCCAGCGTGGCATCCGACGCCTCGAGGCGCTCTGCCTCCATCCACTCACCTGCGCCATCCCGTCGGTACACGTACACGTATCCCGGGCGGTTGGTGTTGAGGGATTCCCCGACGACGATTTCGTCGACTCCAATTGCGACGGAGGCTGCGTACCCCTGGGCCTGCACCTGGGCGGCCGTCGTGAGCAACGTGGCTGCGAGAGCTAGCGTGATCGAGTTCGTCACCGGCGTTCTTCCTGTTTCTGAGTTCATTGAGGCAGGCTAATTCGATGGGTGGAGCTTGCTCAACCGTTGCCTGGCACCGGGATACATCGAGCGTGGCAGGGGCGGCGATGCCACACCGGCTACCTCGGGCTGAGCATCGTTCGAGTCTGCACTCGAGTATGTGTAGGTCACCGTGCGGACCGAGATCTGGTCGAAGTCCGCGGCCTCGCCGTCGGACCTCACGCTTCTACCCGAGACGATCTTACTCGATTCGAGTCGGTAGGGGATGAGCGTCTCGGGGTCTGCGACGAGGAGGACGTAGTTCTCCATCTGGAGGCGCTCGTAGAAGACCTGATCCGAGGCGTCCACCCCATTCATCCGTTCGAGCAGCTCGAGGATGAGTGCTTCCATTGCATCGGGATCGGGGAAGGACACCAGTTCGAGAGCGATGCAGTCGGAGTCGCGGTCACCCGCTGTGCACGGCACCATCTCCTTCGCGCCGAACTGATAGGTGAAGGGCAGCATGACGTTGGGCACGAGGGGGTTGGCCTCTTCCTGCTCGAACTCGTACGTCACGCCGATCTCGAGTTCAGACCCGATCCAGAAACCCACGAGCTCACTCCACACCTCGTTGGCTTGGGCCAGGAAGAAGTCGCGACTGAGGAGCTGTTCGAGCAACTCGCGGGTAGCGGGCCCCTGCCGCTCAGACGCCGCGAGATCGGTCCGGAGCATCTCTCTCGCCTGAGATTGAAGCGCCTCGAGTCCATCGATGCCGACGAGCTCACCCTGGGGGCTTACGACGTACGAGGGTATCATCGCCCCGACCTGGGAGGAGAGCTCCTCGAGATTGAGCGTGATTTCACTCGCTTCATCCGATCTGCCTCTTGCCCGCGAACGCGAGTCGGAAAAGACAAAATCGGAGTGCCGTACGAGGTAGCCCTGCGGGTGATTCTCCACGTGCATCGTGTACGAGAGGGCGGCGGAGGTAGAATCGGCGCCGTCGCTGGAGTTCTCCCATGTCTCCCGCTGCTCGACCACCTTGGCGTGGAGGCCGATCGGCCACTGAAACTCGAGTAGCGCGGTTTCTCCGCGCCCTTGCCCCAGAAGTGCCGTCGGAAGAAGAAACAGCGCTACGCCGAACCCGAGCAACGCTTCCAGGTCAGGAGTCCGAAGGGGGAGGGCCATATAACGGGCGGGTGCCCTGCGGTCAGCTCCCCTGAAGGGCGAAGTATCGCAGCTCCATCTCGGCCAGGCTCTCGGTAATCTGACGCGCAAAATCCCTCGAGCGTCGCATACCGGAGTTCTCGGAGGTGGGTTCGATGAACTTGAAGTCGACGTAGAAAGAATCCCCGAGCGCCGGGATGGTGGACCAACTCTTCTGCTTCTTTCCACGCAGATAGACGCAAAGCGTCTTGCAGCCCGTGATCGAGCTGGCGATGCGACCCACTCCATGCGCTGCAGATTCGACATCCACTCTGCCGGTGCGGCTCCGGCCCCCCTCGGCGAACATCATTGCGGTCTCCTTCCGGGAGAGCACGTGTTGCACCTTACTGAGCACCTTGGCTACATCCTCGCGCGCGCCGCCCCGGACGATGGGGATGCACTTGGCGACCCACACCACCGCGCGATTGGCCCAGTTCGCCGCGAAGTTGTGGTACTCGGGGAGATTCCACGGCATGCGTCGGTAGTTGAAGACGTACCACCAACTGCCGCCCAACGCCCACGCCACCAGAGCAGAGTCCACCATGGTGAGGTGGTTGGGGCAGATGAGAAGCGGCCCATCGACTTCATTGACCAGTCTGCGAAAACGCCTTCGCACCCGTCGAGCGTCTTGAATGCGGTAGAACAGCATGAACCGCATTACGAAGGCGACCGCTGGAATCCACACCACTCCCAGGAGCCGGGAGATCTCCCTCTGGACCGTGAGGCCGGCCCGAGACTTGAACGGGAGGTGGGGAAGGCGGGTCGGTTTCTTCAATCGAGAAGGTTCTGAATGAGTTCGACTGCGTCGCCGACGGTATTCACCGCATCGGCGTCCTCGTCTTCGACCTCGATGTCGAAGGCGTCCTCGAACGCGAGGATCACATCAACCAAACGTGCTGAGTTTACCTCGAGGTCCACGAGAATGTTCGTTTCCTCGGTGACGTCGCCCAACGCCTCGTGGTTCTTGGCGTACGGCGTAACAATCTCGACAACCTTGTCGAAGATCTCTTCTTGCGTCATCTCTGTCTCCACTAAGAAACTTTTCGGGTCCACTTCCTGAAGATCGCACATGCGTTCACATCGCCAAAGCCGAAGCCGGCTTTGATGACCGTCTTCAGGTCGGGCATTTCCCTGCATGAATGCGGAATCGATGCCTCGAATGCCGCAATTTCAGGGTGAACATCCTCGCAGTTGATCGACGGATGCGCAAACCCATCTCTCAACATAAGCACTGAGGCCACAGATTCCAGCGCCCCCGCCGCTCCGAGCGCGTGCCCGATCATCGACTTCGTAGACATGATAACAGGGAAGTCCTTCGTTGTCCGGTCCAGCGCCTTCGACCAGGAGGCAACCTCCTTGGGGTCCGCGCCCGTTGCGGTGAGGTGGCCGTTGATCACATCGATCTCGTCCGTCCCGATCTCGGCGTCTCCGACCGCCGCTCGGATGCAGCGCTGGACACTCTCCGGATTCGGTGCCGTCATGCTTCCGCCTCCCCGGTGTCCCCCACAGTTCAGGGCTCCACCGAGAATTTCTGCGTAGATGCGAGCACCGCGGCGCTCTGCGCTCTCGAGGCTCTCGAGGTGAAGGATGCCAGCACCGCTGCCGGGGATGAAGCCTCCGGCTGAGGCGCTCAGCGGCCTCGAGGCCAACTCGGGCTCATCGTTGTGCGTGCGACAGAGCACCCGCATCGCGTCGAATCCAGCCCATATGTAGTGGCTCGACCCTTCGCTGCCGCCGCAGAGCATCCGTTCCGCCAAACCAGCCCGGATACGGTACATGCCCTCGACGATGGCTTCGGTGCCGGTGCTGCAGGCACTCGAGTTCGACGTGACCTGGTTTCCAAGTGCAAGAAGGCCGGAAACCCGAGCCGAGACGCCGCTTCCCATGACCTGCTCCACCATCGTCGAACCGAGCCTTCGGACCTTGGCGGCATCCGTCATCGGGATGAGTTTCTGGCCAGCGGTGTCCATCCCCCCGATGCCGGTTCCGATGATCGCGCCGGCATCCCAGTCGACGGTTTCGTCCCCTCGCTCCGGGCGGGTCAGCCCGGCATCGGTCCACGCATCGATGGCCGCGATACACCCGAACCGGTGGTTGGAGTTCATCGCGAGGAGCTCGTCCGGATCAAAATAGCGTTCCGCGATCTCGTCGGTCCCCTGGGGAATTCCCGCGACGGTGCACCCGAACTTACGCTCCGCCATAATGGGGATATGCCTCAGCCCTGAGGTTCCGGCGCGCAAAGCTGCGGCGTAGGCCTCAAGGCCCACCCCGTTGGGCGCCACGACGCCCATGCCGGTGATTACGACGCGGCGCGTCATCGAGGAATCCCCATTCCCGAGACTGTTCCTGAGCAGACCACGGACCCGTCGTCGAGGCACATCCGAGCTTCTGAGCGAATCTTGCCGCGTCGGCGAAACACCTTGTTGGCCGTAATGGTTACCCGGTCTCCGGGCTTTACGATTCCTGAGAAGTCGATCGCAGCATCGGTAAACAGCGCCATAGTCCTCTTGACCTCTGCACTGCCCACTTCGAGCGCCAGGCAGTAGATCCCCAGCGCCACGACGCCCACCTGAGCGAGGGCCTCCAGGAGGATGACCCCAGGTGTCACGGGGTTGCCGGGAAAGTGACCCCGGTAGAAGTCGGAGTCGGGGCGAAATCGATACGTGGCCACGATGTGATCCTCATCCACCTCGAGAATCTCGTCCACGAATCGGAACGGCTCCTGCTGCGGGAGATGTTCCAGCAACTCTTCGGGGCTGAATCGGACGCCGTGTGATATAGCCTCACTCGTCATTCTAGCTTTCCGCCCTTCGAGTGCCGAGAAGGCAGTGGGTAGTCGGGGTAATCGATATCCTTGAAGACCCCCACCTTGGCGCGTTTGATCTCATAGATGGGCTCGTCGTCCACCAGCACGGTTCCGTCTCCGATGGCGATCGCCGCACCCGAGGTGGCGAGCTCCTGGTAACGCACGATGTTGATCTCGTAGCGGACTACACCGTCGTGGGGTCGGATCTGGCCCGAGAACTCGACCTCTGAGCACCCAAGTGCCCGCCCTGTTCCGAGCGCCCCGTTCCACCCACAGAAGAATCCGATCAGCTGCCAGATGCCGTCCACACCAAGGCAGCCGGGTTGGACCGGGTCGCCGAGGAAATGGCATTGGAAGAACCAGTCGTCGACGTTCACGTCCCGTTCGGCCACGATCCGGCCGCGGTTCTTGCGTCGGGAAATCTCGACAATGCGGTCGACCATGAGCATGGGCGGGGCGGGGAGCCGGACCTTGAACTCCTCGGGCGCATCATCAACGAGGCGCCCGTGGGCCATTGCCAGGATCTCCTGCTTGCTGAACTCGCTTCGTTCACGAAAGTCGGCGTACTTCATTCCTGCTCTCCGAAGCGCAGCACGTAGCCCGCCCATGTAAGTCCAGAACCGACGCCGACCACGGCGATGTCATCTTGATCGGTCCAGTCGTCCCAACGCTCCGAGATGACACTCGGGGATCCTGCCGCTGCGGTATTCCCGAAGTCTGCCACGTTCGAGTGATGACGGTCTTCGGCGACGTCACAGTGCTCGCACACGGTTTCGAGCATCGACAGATTCGCCTGGTGGCCTACAAAGTGCATCCGTCGCCCCTCGTCGGCGCCAAATTCCTTCTGGAGCTTTCGCAGGCTGCGCACCGTCTTCTTGATGGCGAACATCTGGACTGTGCGGCCCTCCTGCTCAAAGTGCGAGTAGCGTCCGACGGTGACCTTGTGCGCGCCCGCCGGGCTCGACTCCATGCTGGTGCCGACAATCCGTGCGCGCGACGGGATCCTGGTGGAGAGCACCGCCGCCGCCGTCCCGTCGCCCCAGAGCACCGAAGCGGAGCGGTCGTTGTAATCCACAGTGGTGGTCAGGCTCTCGGCAGCGACGAGCATGACGTACTCGGGCACTTCCTCGGGCCGCATCATGGAGAGGAGATTCAGTCCCACATTGAAGCTCGTGCAGGCGGAGTTCACGTCGAATGACGGGACCTCCATCTCGAGCGCCTGCGCGATGTGGCAGGCGTCGGCGGGCGAGAGGCTCTCCGGAGAACACGAGCCAGAGATCAGCATCCCCACGTCGCTCGCGTTGATGCCGGCGCGCTCCAATGCCATCTTCGCCGCGTGCTGCGCGGTATCGGCGTGGGTGTAGAGGCGCGCTTCGTGCGCGGCTGCCATGTCCTGATTGCGGGTCTCTCGGATGTAGTCGAGGGGGAGCACCGTACGGCGTGACCGGATTCCCACCCGCTCCATGATCCACTCGTCATTCGTTCCAATGTCGAGGTCCGTGAGGAACTGGTTGGTGATCTGGTTTTCGGGGTTGAAGTGCCCGAGTCCGTGCAGATAAAGCGTCATCGGGAGACCCCAGATACGTGCTCGCCACCATCCACTCGAACGATCTCACCGTTGATCCATGCGGCCTCGGGGAGGGAGAGGAGGTAGATGACGTTCGCCACGTCTTCAGGTGTGGTCAGGCGGCCAAACGGGTTCCTCGAGCGCGCCTGCGCCTTGAGGTGGCCACTTCCCGGGATCATCTGCAGGGCACGGGTATCGGTCACCCCCGCCTGAACGATGTTCGAACGGATCCCGTGGGGTGCCATTTCGACTGCGATCGATCGAGAGACGGATTCCATGGCGACCTTGGCGGCGGCGACGGCGGCGTATCCCTTCCAGGCGACCTCGTTTCCCTCGCTCGTCAGCCCCATGACGCGGGCGTCGGGCGAGAACATCCCACGGTCGAGCAGGGCCTGGGTCCAACTGAGGAGGCTCGTGCCCATGGCGTGCACCGTCCGGGCCATGTCCTCTTCTTCGAGGAAGGAGTGGTCGGGGTATGCGGGCGCGTCTGCGACTCCTTGTAGGCCGTCCACGCCCTCGGAGAAAAGTCGATTCGACGCTTCGGCCAGCTGAGCCTCTTCGATGCCCAGAGCTTCGGCCAGCTTGGTGCGGGCCTCGTTCGATGGCGGTGCCTCGGGTGCGATGAGCTTGAGGTTACCGAAGGCGACCGAGTGGAGGAGCACGCGGACCCGCCCTGACCCTCCCAGGCTTTCTGCGAGCTGGTCGAGGATCTCACCACGCACGTCTGCGTCGAGGGCGTCTGCGTTGAGGGTCAGCAGCGAGACCCCTCGTTCGCGAATGCGCTCGAACTCGGGTTCGATGCGCTTCATCGAGCCGCGGCGATCGCGGTGGACGATGCACAGGTTGGACCCGTGCTCAGAGAGCTTGTGTGCGGTTGCGAGGCCGAATCCACTGGAGCCGCCGAGAATGAGCGCCCAATCATTCGGCCCGAAGGTAGGTGCAGTCACGCGTCACACACCTCCGCTCAGGGGGAGCGAAAAAACCATCGTCCTCGCTTTGGATTCAGTCGCGGTTGCGGGAAGCGGCGGAAGCCGGAGCCACAGCCGGATCAGAAAGGAAAAAATCGACGGAATCCCTCCGCCGCACAAGGCAAGAGGCGTCAGCGCGACCCTTCTGCCTCCCCCTCGACCGACTCGAATACCCCTGTTTCGCGGTTCTTTCGCACACGGTCCCAGTCGAACCAGCGGCCGTTCATCGCGATGTACACCCCGGCAGGGAGCACCTGAGCAAACGACAGTGCACTCCCGAGGTTGAAGAGCCCATCCGAGCTGCCGAAGGCGAACGGGATCATCGCTCCGGTGAGCACAACGGTCTTATCGGGCACGCGACCTGCCAAAATGGCAGCAGTTTGCGCCATTGTGTCGGTCCCGTGAGTGACCACGAGACACTTTTCGGGTGAGGCCACGCACGCCGCGGCGATCCGCTCCCTCTCGGCGTCGCCGAGGTCGAGGCTGTCGGTCATCATCAGGGGCTCCACGACGACATCCAGGCGGCAGCGACCCAGGCTCAACATCTCTTCGAGGTGGGTCTCCTTGAAGTACAGACGACCATGGATCTCGTCGTAATCCTTATCGAAGGTGCCTCCCGTTACCAGAATCCTGACGCTCATGTGTTCATCAACCGTGGGTGGGGGAGTCGAGTGCGTATGCGCGGTCGAGCCAATCTCTCACCTCATCGGTGATCTCGTCGAGTGCCTCGAGAGGAATCCGGTGCGTGATTCGGTCTCCCCGAGCGAGCCCACCGGTGTCGAGGACGCTTGCCGAAGTGGGATGCTCGATGCCCTTGAGCGCGAGCCCGAGGTCGATCCGAGTTCGGGTGGTCGGTTTGATCTCCGCGAATACATGGGTCCGGTACAGGGGCACGATCGTCTTGCAGGGGCACGCCTCTACGTCGGGGCCGAGGGAGAGGCCCAACTCGAGCAGCGCCTCGTAGATCGGCAGCAGGTGCGCCTTCGGGCCCGCGTACATCGCCTCGACCAGCTTTGGAGCATTCTCAAGGTAGGCGTCGGGGCTCAGGTTCTCGGCGCCCTTGCCGGCGGCGTGGTTGAGGATGAGCCCGATCGTGGTTCCCCCGAGGCCGTGTTGGTCTCGCAACCAGCTGCGGCGCTCTTTGTTGTCCGAGGCTTCGGCCTCACCGAGAAGGCTTACCCATTCCTCCAGCGAGCGGCCGGTTCTGGCGGGCAGATTCTCGACGATCCTGGCTGCATACGGGACGGAGGGATGCACCCCGTAGCGGATTCGAGGACTGAGAGGGGGCTGCATTGCCGTGCGACTCCAGGGATTGAGGGATGCCTTGTCAGAAGGTTACTGGAGCGTCTGGGTCGGCGGAAGTCGTTCCGGTAAGTGGTGGAAGAAAGAGTCCCAGGAGCGCCGCGGCCAGGAGGCCGGTACCCGCTCCAAAGACGAACGGAGCAGAGGCGCCGAAGCCCGCCCAGCCCCCGAGGCCCTGCCAGAGGACGCCGGCGATGATCGAGGCGGGCAGATTCAGGAGGCCAAGGACGGCGTGGTACGTCCCGAACGCGGTGCCTCGTCGGCTGGCGGGGACCAGGTCGGCGATGAACGCCTTCGCGGTTCCCGCCACGAGCCCGTAGTACAGGCCGTAGAGCACGTACGCCCCAAGGACGTGGGTGGGCGTTTGTGCCGCCGCGAATCCGAGGTAGGTGAGCGAGTAGAGGAGCCACCCCCCAACGATGACCCGTCGCCGGGGGATACGGTCTGAGAGGTGGCCCGCAGGCGTCGAAACCAGGGTGTAGACGAAGTTGAAGGCGAGTAGCGTCCACAGCACCCCCGTGACGCTGAGCCCGCGCTCCTGGGCCCTCAGGATCAGAAAGGCGTCCGACGAGTTTCCGATGTCGAAGATCGCCGAGAAGGCGAGAAAGTAGAGAAACGGCCTCCCCATGCCCGAAAACCTGATCTTGGGGCGCGTTCTACCCTCGCCACCCTCTTTGACCGGGACGTCCCTCGCACCGAGCATCAGGACGAGCACCGCGAGGAAGGCCGGCCCCACGCTCGCGAGCACCAGGAGTTGAAAGGTGGATCTGTCCAGCAGCCCCGGTGCGGCCTGCACGCTCGCCACGACCACGACCGAGATGAGGAGGCCAAGGACGGCGCCTGCGGTGTCTGCGGCCCGGTGAAATCCGAAGGCGAGGCCGCGACGTTCGGGGGGGACAGAGTCGGCGATGAGCGCGTCGCGTGGTGCCGTGCGGATGCCCTTACCGAGGCGATCGATCCAGCGGACCGCGGCGACCGCGGGCCAGGAGGTGGCGAAGTAGAGGAAGGGTTTGGCCAGGGATGACACCGAGTAGCCGGCGACCGCGAGCGGTTTGCGTACTCCGAGGCGATCCGACAGCACACCTGAGTACAGCTTCACGAGGCTCGCGATGGACTCCGCGAACCCCTCGATGACTCCGATCGTGACGGTGCCGATGCCGAGCACGTTTGCCATGAAGAGCGGGAGGGTGTTCGTGACCATCTCGCTGGAGACGTCGGTCAGGAACGAGGCGGCGCTGGTAGCCCAGACGTTGCGGTGGAGGCGGAGTTTTTGGCGGTGCACGGGTGTCGCGCCCCGCTATTGTCTGGCTCTGACGACGACGAATCCCGCCACACGTCCCTGGGCATCGAACGACACCTGTAGCGTCCGGTCGGATCGCTCGAAGGTCCCCAGAACCTGCACAACCTCGAAGCTACCTCGGCTTGTGCTCTCTAGCGGCTGCATCTCACCGAGTTCACCAAAACGGCCAAGCAGCCCCATCCACATCTCAGCGAGTTGGTCTCCGCTGAACTGACGACGCGCCGCCGGCGCCACCTGGGCGGCTGCGGAGTCGAAGGCCTCCTCCCGGAGCAGCTCCAGCCATTGGAGGGCTACCTCTTCGAGGGCGGGGTGATCTTGCGAGACCGAGTCGGGTGCGTCTTGGGCCCACGCCGAACCCGGCACGCATGTGAGTGCAGCGAGGAGGAAGAACATGACGATGGATCGGCGCAAGGTCGGAACTCCGTTATTGCTCTTCGATTGATCAGCGTCGGTCGAAAGCATACCTGACGGCTCTAGGATCGCGATCCCGATCAGGCGGTGCAAGCAGGCTCCTCGCTAGATCCAGCTCTCGTGCACATGAAGCCAGCGAAGTCCATTGGGGGCCCCGTCGGTCTGCTCGAACACCACGGAGCTAATGCGCCGCGTGGTATTGCCCTCTGAGTGCTGCACCTCGGTGTAGCGGGCGACGGTCAGCGTTGGGGTCTCTGCGACGAGGCTCGGGTCTTCGATTTCGATCCTCAGCCCTGGGCGTGAGCTTCGCGCCGCCGCCAGCCCAGAGACGAGCGCCTCGCGAGGGAGGAGTTGCCCGGAGGGCGTCACCATCGCGAAGTCGGGGCCGAGTGCTCGCTCCAGACGGTCCATGGTTGCGTCGGCTGGCGCGTCCTCCTGGCTGGCGACGGCTGTGCGCCCGCTGGTGTCTGCTCCCAACCAGCGTTCGAAGAACTCGTGCAGCTCCACGATCTCGCGGAGCCAGGTGGGCGGTTCAGTGCCGTCGGCGGGCGCCATCAGTAGCGGATGTCGGTGCGGCCAACCGTCTGCCCGATGTGTCCAACTCTGCGCCCCATCGTGTAGAACTCGCCGCTCCCGGCGGTCATACCGAAGAAGGGCACGTTGGGTACGATGAGCCGTTCGTTCTCGTCGACCGCGCCTTCCGTGACCGTAGTGGCCACGACCTCGGCGAAGAACACCGCTCTAGAGGGTGGCGCGTCGATTTCGTCGAAGACGCGGCACTCCAGGTGGATGGGAGACTCTTCGACGGTGGGCGCGTCGACCGCGACGGCTCGCCCTCGTGTAAGCCCCGACAGCGCAAACTTGTCGCCGACCCGGGAAGAGTTCATGTCGACCCGATCGAAGCGCTCCACCATGGATTCCACCGGGAGGTTGAGCACGAACTCGCCGTGTTCACGCACCAGGCGCTGCGCAACGTGCTCATGGGCGATGCTCACCCCGATTTGTGGCGGATTACCGTTCAGCACAAAGGTCCACACGACCGAGATCTCGTCGGGGTCGCCCGCCTGGCCGTTGACGCTCAGCAGGATCGCCGGCATCGGCGGAAGCATGGGGCCGGGTTCATTTAGCCGAATTCGGGCAGCTCCCAGCGTGGGTTTCCCGAGCCCGTCGAAGGAACCCAGGCGAGTGGCGGCAACGCCACCGACTGCCGTCGCAACGAAGCTTCTGCGTGTGATGGTGGAGTCGTGATCGGGCATTCGCGTTGGGTCTCCTGGTCAGTCTGGGGTTGTGGCTGCGCCGGAGGATTTGGCGGGGGTCGAGTGCGGCTGGTCGGCCGTGACGATGGCCCACATACCGTGGCGCCAGGGGCAGTCGATGCCCTCGAATCCGGCGGCGGACAGGTGCTGGAAGTGCCGCTCGAGGGACTCGTAGTGATCGTGGGACTCGGCGTGGTCGAGCAGGCTCGCAACCTCTTCTTCGCTGCAACGCCCCTCACCCCGACAGAAATCGAGCCAGCGATTCCAGAGCACCGTGTGGTTGTGGGGTGTGCCGCCGAGGAGCTGGTCGGCAAAACGAAACGTCCCACCCGGTGTGAGGAGACGCCATACATCGCGGAAGAGCGCGCTTTTGTCGACCACGTGGTGCAGGCTGATACAAGACGTGACCAGGTCGAAGCTCGCTGGCGCCAGCTCCAGAGCCTCGAAGCGCTCCACCACGAAGGTCGAGCGTTGTGCCACCTCGGGGGCCTGTGAGGTGAGTCGGGAGCGTGTGACCTCGACCATCTCGGGCGACGCATCCACGACGGTCATCTCGGCCCTGGGTACGCGGGCGGCGATGGCCAGCGTAAAGGTGCCCGTTCCGCAGCCCAACTCGAGAACCCTGCGGGCGTGCTCGGGCAAGAAGTCGACAAGGGTGTCGATCATCTCCTGGTAACGCGGGACGGCGCTGCGGATCAGGCGATCGTAGTCGTCCACCATCGCGCCAAAGTAGTCGGCTGCAGTATCGGCGTGAGGGTCCATTTGACCCCAACTTCCCGGCGGCACCAATCGGGCGCAAGGAGGTCGGGCGCAAGGAGCTCAGTCGCTTCGAGCCCCTGAACGCAGAAAGGCCGCCTCGACCAAGTCGAGACGGCCTCTCAATAGCCTGAGTGATCAGGCAGTCGCGTTTACGAGATCTTTACCACGTTTTCCGCGGCGGGGCCCTTCTGACCCTCGACGATATCGAACTCGACGGTATCGCCCTCGTTGAGCGTCTTGAACCCTTCAGCCTGAATGGCGGAGTGGTGGCAGAAGCAGTCCCTCGAACTGTCATCGGGCGTAATGAAACCAAAACCCTTTTCGTCGCTGAACCACTTCACAGTACCTCTCGTACTCATCATCCTGCTCCTGTTGTGTTGTTGCTCGCCGGAGTCCGGATGAACCGCACCTACCCGACTGCTTGAACCGCGCGGCTCAATCGTCCGCGGGTTTGCTACTCTGTGTGGGTCGAAAAAAAACGGACACCCTTCGTGAGAAAGGCCCCCGTCTCATACAAACTTCGTAGCCCACTCTTCATGATCGAAAGTCGATCACGAAAATGATCGCACCAACACGGCGGGAGGTCAAGGGTTACAAAACAAAGAGATACGTGGCTTCTTCTGCATTTCTGGATCGCCGCCTCGTACTGAGGGTGGGAGGGGTTGCACACGCTGAACGGCGACTCAATGATTCGATCGATCTTTGAGCCGAGCGCTGTACGCCAGAAGGGGATCGGACTCCGGAATGAAACCCACCGACGTCAACAACCCGAGCTACTTCCACAAGGTTGTGGATTGTCAGTGGGGATGCCCGGCGCATACCAACGTTCCCGAGTACATCCGGCTGATCGCTCAGGGTCGGTTTACCGAGTCCTACCTCCTGAATCGCGCCAGCAACGTGTTCCCCGGAATCCTTGGTCGCACCTGCGATCGCCCCTGCGAACCAGCGTGTCGCCGGACCAGGATCGATGGAAAGCCGGTCGCGATCTGCCGCCTCAAGCGAGTGGCGTCGGATCTGCGTGACGATGTCACGGAGCTGCTCCCCACCGCACCCGCAGTCAAGAACGGCAAGCGGATCGCGCTGGTGGGTTCGGGCCCCGCAAGCCTTACGGTGGCGAACGACCTCGTGCCGCTGGGCTACGAGGTCGTGATCTTCGAGGCGCTCCCCAAACCGGGCGGGCTGATGCGCACCAACATCCCGGCATTTCGGCTTCCACCGAGCGTCCTGGATGAGGAGATCGACATGATCCTCGACATGGGAGTCGAGGTCCATTACGAGACGCCGATCACCAGCATGAAGGCGCTCCTCGGTGAGGGCTATGATGCCGTATTCGTCGGCACGGGTGCGCCGAAGGGGAAGGATCTCGACGTGCCGGGACGCCACGAAGGCGACCGAATCCACATCGGGATCGAGTGGCTCGAAGCGGTCCACTTCGAGCACACGACCTCGATCGGTGAGCGCGTGTTGGTGATTGGCGTCGGGAATACCGCGATGGACTGCTGCCGCACCGCGAAGCGGCTCGGGGGGATCGAGGTCAAGGTGATGGCCCGCAAAGGTCGGGAGCACTTCAAGGCGTCGGAGTGGGAGCTCGTGGATGCGGAGGAGGAGTTGGTCGACATCGTCGAGAATCACTCGCCGACCCGCTTCATCCTCGAAGATGGCGTCCTCACCGGTATGGAGTTCGAGATCGTCACCTGGCATGAGAATGACCAGGGCCGGCTCGAGAAGGAGGTGCTCGACACCACGATCATTCCCTGCGACGATGTGATCCTGGCGGTTGGCCAGGACAACGCGTTCCCCTGGATCGAGCGCGACATCGGGATCGAATTCGGCGAGTGGGACATGCCAACCGTCGATCGGACCACCTTTCAGTGTTCGCTTTCCGGAGTCTTTTTCGGCGGGGACGCGGCCTGGGGACCCGAGAACATCATCTGGGCGGTCGAGCATGGCCACCAGGCCGCGATCTCGATCCATAACCATGTGGACGGCATCCCCCTCACCGACCGCCCCGAGGAGGGCCAGAACCTCATCAGCACCAAGATGGGGATGCATGAATGGACGTACAGCAACGACTACAATCCGGCCCAGCGGGCCAAGATGACGCATGCCGACCTGACCGAACGCTTCGAGGCGTTGAGCCTGGAGGTCGAGTTGGGGTTCGACGTGGAGCAGACCGTCCGGGAGGTGGAGCGGTGCCTCAACTGCGACATCCAGACGGTGTTCACAACCGAGCTCTGCATCGAGTGTGACGCCTGTATCGACATCTGCCCGTTGAACTGCCTGACGATGGCGCCGAAGGGTGAGGAGGCCGAGCTTCGTGAGCGCCTCAGCGCTCCGGCGCTGAATCTGGGGCAGGACCTGTACGTGTCTGGGGGGCTCATCCAGACCGGACGCCTGATGGTGAAGGACGAGGATCTTTGTGTCCACTGTGGACTTTGCGCCGAGCGCTGCCCGACGGCGGCCTGGGACATGCAAAAGTTCGAACTGCTCATCCCCTACGCAGGACGGCCCGCTTGCAAGAGCGAAATACAGACCGCGTAAACGACTTCGCCCTCAAGATCGGGACGGTCAACGGGACCGGTTCCGCGAGCGCCAACTCGCTCCTCATGCAGGCGATCTTCCGCATGGGTGTGCCGATATCTGGGAAGAACGTGTTTCCGTCGAACATCCAGGGGTTGCCAACATGGTACGAGGTACGCGTCAGCCGCGCCGGCTACACGGGACGTACGCCGGACTTCGACCTTTTTGTGGCGATGAATCCGGCCACCTATGAGCGCGATATCAGGGAGGTGCGATCGGGCGGATACGTGCTCTACGACTCGTCCTGGCCCCTCGACCCGATGTTGGACCGCGAGGATGTGACCTTTCTCGGAATTCCTCTTGGTGCGATGTGCGTGGAGGAGTTCACCGGATCGCGTCAGCGCATCTTGATGAAGAACATCTGTTATGTCGGCGCGCTCGCAGCCCTCCTCGACCTCGATCTCGAGGTGATCAGGGGAATGATCGGAGAGAAGTTCTCTCGCAAGGCCGCGTTGGTGGAGTCCAACTACAGGGCCATCGACATGGGCCACGCATACGCCGTCGAGCACCTGGAGTGTCCGCTCCCGATTCGCCTCGCCCCCATGAACGCGAACGACGACTCGATCATCATCGACGGCAACACTGCGCTCGGTCTGGGATGCGTTTATGCCGGAGCCACGGTGGGTGCCTGGTACCCAATTACGCCCTCGACCTCGGTGATGGACGGGTTCACCGACTTTTGTGAACGCTTCAGGATCGATCCCGAGACAGGCGAGAAGCGGTATCTGATCGTGCAGGCCGAGGACGAGCTCGCGGCGGCGGGTGTGGTGATCGGCGCGAGTTGGGCCGGAGCGCGGGCATTTACACCCACCAGCGGGCCGGGGATTTCGCTGATGAGCGAGTTCATTGGACTTGCCTACTACGCCGAGATTCCAAGCGTGTTTGTGAACGTGCAGCGCACGGGCCCCTCCACGGGCATGCCCACCCGCACCCAGCAGGGGGATATTCTGCTGTGCGCCTACGCCTCGCACGGAGACACCAAGCACATTCTGCTCTTTCCGGCGAATCCGTCTGAGTGTTTTCATATGGCGGTGGAGGCATTCGATATCGCCGAGCGCTTCCAGACGCCCGTGTTCCTGGTGTCGGATCTGGACATCGGCATGAACGACTGGGTCTGCCCCCGTTTGGAGTGGGACGACGACTTTCGTCCCGACCGCGGAAAGGTTCTGGGGTCCAAGGAGCTCGCCGATCTGGAGCGATTCTTTCGGTACGTGGATTGGGATGGGGACGAAATCGCAGCACGCACCTTGCCGGGAGTGGATCCGAAGGGGGCCTACTTCACGCGCGGCTCGGGGCACAACAAGTACGGTGGTTACACCGAGGATTCAGCCGAGTATGTCGAAGTCGTCGACCGGTTGCTCCGAAAGGTCGCGAGTGCCGGTGAGGTTATATCCGCGCCCATCGTGCGGGACGGCGAGGACGCGAAGTATGGGCTGATCACGGTCGGGGGATGCGAGTCCGCATGCCTGGAGGCCGTCGACGCCCTCGCTGAAGAGGGAATTGGCCTCGACTACATGAGAGTCCGGGCCTTCCCGTTCCACTCGGCTGTCGAGGACTTTCTTGCGCGGCACGAGGTGAACTTCGTCGTTGAGCAGAACCGGGATGGACAGCTCCGCACGCTGCTTACGCTCGAGACCTCGGCGCGGAAGGAGGCCCTCCTCTCCGTCCGGTATTACGGAGGATTCCCAATGAGTCGCCATCATGTGGTTGAGGGCGTACATGCCCACCTGAACGGAGCGCAGACTTGAGTTACATCACAAAACCTCAGGTAGGACATCCGGGGCTTCCGAAGAACGCGCTCGGGCTGACACGGCGTGACTATGAGGGCTCGATGTCTACGCTCTGCGCGGGATGTGGGCACGATTCGGTCACGGCGGCCATCGTCCAGACATTCTTCGATCTGGACATCGAACCCCACCGCGTGGCGAAGATGAGCGGCATCGGATGTTCCGCCAAGACGCCCACGTACTTTCTGGGGGAGGCGCACGGGTTCAACTCCGTACACGGACGCATGCCCGCGGTAGCGACAGGGGCGAGCGCGGCGAACCGGGATCTGACGGTGATCGGAATCTCGGGCGATGGTGATTCTCTCTCGATAGGCCTCGGGCAGTTCTGCCACGCGATTCGCCGCAACGTGAACATGCTCTATGTGCTCGAGAACAACGGGGTATATGGACTCACCAAGGGCCAGTTCTCGGCCGCTGCGGACCTTGGCTCCAAATCCAAGCGCGGGGTGCCGAACCTTCAGCCCCCGATCGACCCGGTCACCCTCGCGCTCACGCTGGGCGCCACCTTCGTCGGTCGTGGATTCTCCGGTGACAGGGAGCAGCTCGTACCCCTCCTCAAGGCCGGCCTGCTTCACCAGGGGTTGGCGTTTATCGACGTCATCTCTCCCTGCGTGACCTTCAACGATCATGAGGGCTCCACGAGGAGTTACCTGTATACCCGCGACCATCATCACGACGTCGCTCCGATCGACTTTGTGCCCCTTCGCAAAGAGATCACCACCACCTCGCGCATCGGCACGACCACTACCGTGACCATGCACGACGGTAGCGAGATTCGTTTTCGCAAGGTGGGCGGAGACTGGGCTCCGACCGATCGTGTGGCCGCGTACGAGCACTATCGTCGGTTGGCAGCCAAAGGGGATGTCGTTACCGGACTCCTGTACGTCGAGGAGGGCGGGGGAGACATGCATGCCCAGAACCGCACCGTATCTGAGCCCCTCTACGACCAGCCATTTGAGAAGCTCTGCCCGGGAAACGACGCCCTACAGGAGCTGCAGAAGGGGATGCGGTAGCCCTCGGGGGCTACGGCCATAACCATCCAAAGAACCCGGCCGTGACGACCCCGTAGAGGAGTCCGTCCAGGAGCAGCTTCACCGATATCGACCACGGCCGCCCGTACCAGATGGATTCGTAGAGCGTGCCACCGCCGTATGCGAGGAACGCGACGGTACCTGTGATGCGGAAGACCGCGAGGTAGTCGGCGCCCGCAGTGAGCGTTCTGCCAGCCAGGTACGCTACAACCACGCCGATGGCCAGGTAAGAAAGGAAGCCGAGCGTCAGGTTCTTCGCGATGTTCGGCATGCCCCGCGGAAACACCGTGATGATCGCTACGGGGCCTGCATCGCACTTCTGCACGAAGTCGGGTTTCGCCATATCGGCATGCGTCGGTGCGTATGGGATCGTGTATACCCCCGCCGCGAGGCTCCCTCCGAGACCCTCCCGTGCACCCTCCTCGTTGGGTAGCCCCTGGTAGTCCGATTGGTGATACTTGAGGCCCATCCACACGATCATGCTCGTGATGAACACGCCAACCGAAGACAGTATGATGGGAAGCCACAGAGAGCCGATCGTGATCATGGTATTCTCCGCTGTTTCTAGAGTGATCTGTGCTAGTGGGATCCGCCTGGAGGCCCGAGCGGGCTTTCGGGGCAGTTGTCGCGCTCTACCGTGTAGCTGACTCCCGAAATCCTCCATCCGTCATCCGTTTTGAGAAGATTGAACACATCGACTCCGCAGTGGCTGAACGCCCCGTCGATGTGGAAGTCGTAGGGAGTCCAGAGCATGGCGACGCGTCCCTGGACCATGACGGTGGGATCCCACATGCGTTCGAGAAGCGCTTGGTCGCCGGAGGCGATCGAAGTCAGGAAGTCGCTGTGCCTGGTGATACCCGTGCGGGCACCATCGGGCGTCTCCCGGACGCTGGTGAATTGCCCCTCGAGGAGGAGTGTGCTCGCTCCGAGCGCCGAGTCGCCAGCGGCCATGGCGTCGAAGAACTCCTGAACCACCGAGACGATCTCAGCCTCGGCGGTGTCTTGGCCGCTTGCCGTCTGAGGTCCGACCAGGGTGACGCCGCAGAGTAGCGCCACGGATGCCAAGGTGAGTCGGCGACTGTGTGCAGTCATGAGTCGATCCCTTTCAGGTCAGGGTTGGAGGAGTCGGTCCCGCTTGATGTTGAAGACCAACTCCGTGACGAGGAGTGGGATCGCCCAGGTGGTCCACGAGAGCATTGCGATGACCTCTTCAGGCGTACCGAGCGCCTGAACCGCCTCAATATCCTGGACGAAGCGGAACGACACGAATGCGAACGTGACCACGTAGCTGCGGATCATCCACTGCTTATGGGCGGTGATATTGCGCCGAAGCACCGCCAGCAATGCCATGCCCGTCACCACGACCCAAGCCGTTGCCATCGTGAATAGGCCGAGCCCGAACGACCACCCGAAGTCCGTATTGACTGCAAGGTAGAACGCCCCCGAAGCCGCGATCGCCACACCGAGCACGTAGAGGCGCCCGGTCCAGCGATGGAACTGCATGTGCTTGCGACGGAGTCCCGTCCAGAACTGGAATGGCCCGAGGAGGAGTGCCAGCGTTCCTCCGACGATGTGAAACAGGAGCCAGTTCCAGCGGGGCCAGTAGCCCTGGTAGACCGTCTCTGAGATCTCGAAGTAGGGGACCGCGTCGCGGAGCCAGAAGCGGAGCGCGAAAAACACGATCCCGCCCCATGCGAGTAGCTTGAGTGCCTGAACTCCCCGCTTGGCCCCTGCCTCGCCTGCCTCGCCTGCGTCGAACGTGGCCCCGTTGGCCATGGCAACCTCCGTACGTATCCATCCCCGCAGGCCCCCGTCGTGGCCTGTAGTAGAGCGGATCTCCTGGGTGTCATGCAGCCCCAAGGTTTACTGTGCGCCGGGCAGGATCAATAGAAACCTTTGAGGCTTCCCCCAGGGCGGCTCCGATTCGTTCAGCGCTCTACGACGACGTCGTAGTGCTGGGAGCGATCATCCCAACGTGTCATCACCGCCTGTGCCTGGGGCGGAACGTGGGCGACTTCGTAGTCCTCCCCCTGAAAGGCGATAACCGACTCGATGGAGTCGAACCACATCACGGTGATGAACTCGACCTCCTCGCCGAGGTCTCGTCTGAACAGGTTGATGCCCTGGTACCCGGGGATGTTCATTCCCTCGATCCCGGGGAATACCTGAGTCTGGACGATGTCTTCGTACACCGGGGCGTTTTCGTGCGTCGTGTATCCGTGCCAAAGACGGGAGATCATGGGCTGATTCCTCTGGGTAGGTGGATGGAGTGGTCACGGGCTCGGTCCGCTGACTCGCCTGTGGGGCCGGATACGACCTCGTAGTAGGCGGTCAGGATGCCATCCAGTGTCTCGATGTCCGAGCTGAGCGGCAGCTCCTGTGCGCTGAGACCGCCGCCGACTGCAATCAGCGTCAGCGTCGCAAGCAAGGGTTTCATCGGGCTCCTGGCAGTTGAGGCGAGGTCATGCATCATCAATGTGGCCGAGCCGGGGCACCGGTGGCTGAATTCCCGGGTCGTGAAGTGCCGCTCGGACCTGGGCGATTTCGCATGGCCCCACGCGGCAGCATCCCCCAACTCCGTGTGCGCCCAGTTCGACCCACTCAGTTGCCCAATCGCCCCAGGGTCCTATGCCATCTCCCTCGCTCCAGGACTTCGCCACTGGATCGTATCGCTCCCCGGAGTTTGGATAAACGAGAATCGCCTTTTTGGTCAGCGCCTTCGCGAGGCCGATGAGTGGTGAAATGAACCCGGGGGCTGTGCAGTTCACGCCTACCGCAACGACGTTGGGTGCCCCCTCGCAGGCGAGGAGCACCTCCGCGAACGGCGTTCCGTCCCACAAATCCTTCGAGTCCCTGCACGAGAAACTCATCCATACCGGTGTCTCCGGCCAGGCTAGGGACAGTTCCAGCAATACGTTCGCTTCCTGCGCAGAGGGAATCGTCTCACACACCAGTAAATCTGCGCCTCCAGTTGCCAGAATCTCCCATCGCGTCGCATGGAAAGCCATCAGCTGCGAGTCCTCTACCTCATACCGCCCCGAATATTCCGACCCGTCCGCGAGGAAGGCCCCATAGGGTCCGACGCTCGCTGCGACGATGGGCGTTTCATCACCCCGGACGGTCGGCTCTTCCTCGAGGAAGGTCGTCCGTGCCTCGCAGGCGAGGCGGATCGACGCCCTCAGGACTTCAACACCTTGCTGTCGGGTCATTCCGATCGCGGCCAGGCCCGGAAGCGTCGCCTGGTAGCTGGAGGTGATGATGCAGTCGGCTCCGGCCCGAAGGAACTCCAGATGGGCCTGAACGATCATCTCGGGTCGCTCGGCTAGCATCCTCGCCGACCAGAGCGGACCATCAAGCACACAGCCGAGGTGCTCGAGGTGGGTGGCGAGGCCTCCGTCGAGAACGAGGGCGCGGTCCCCCGAGAGCTTGGCATTGAAGGGATTCCCTGCTCCGGCTTTCATCCTGGCGCGCCTCCCCGTTGTCGGACCCGCCTGGCCCAAGGTGATCCGGTAAGATGCTCCGGTTACGACTTCCAAATCAACGACCGGGCCCACTTCCCTGGTCTGATGGGACATCCCAGAAATATCGGCAGGATCTCACCGTATTGATTCATGCCAACACTGATCTCCCGAACGGGTCCAGATAGATGCTCGACACCAACCGATTCGGCCTCGGCCACCTGATGCTTCGTGTTCGATGGATGGTCGTCCTCACTCTCGTCGTTCTGGGATGCGGGGGCAGTAGTCCAACCGACGCTGGGCCGCCTCCACCGACCGCCGATCTCGCGGTCCTCTTCATTGGGAACAGCCTCACCTTCTTCAACGGCATGCCGGAGATCCTCGAGGGCCTTTTTGATCTGGGCAATGCCGGGTCGGTCTTCATTGGAGCTGAGGTGGCGCCGAATGTTGGGCTGCAGGACCACTGGGCCGCGGGGGGCGCACGAGACCGTATCGCGCAGGGTGGGTGGGACGTGGTGGTGCTTCAACAGGGACCATCCGCCACTGAGGGGTGCCCGTCGCTGCTTGAGTTCAGCCAACTGTTTGCAGAGGAGATCCGAGCGAATGGGGGTGAGCCGGCGCTCTACATGGTGTGGCCGGCCGAGGCGCGGTTCTTCGACTTTCCGGGCGTATCGGACGCCTACTCGACGGCGGCTGATCTCGTCGACGGCATTCTGTTCCCGGTCGGAGAGGCATGGCTGGAGGCATGGGAACGTGACGAGGACATTCCGCTCTACGCATCCGATCGGTTCCACCCGAGCCTCATGGGAAGCTATCTGGCCGCGTTGGTCATGTATCAACAGCTCACAGGGTTGGACCCTCGGGACCTCCCGGCGCTGATCCCGACACCGTCGGGAGGGGTTGCGATGAGCGAGGGGCGGGCGCTGATCCTCCAGGAGGCTGCCTTTGCCGCGAATGCACTGCACGCGAGACCCTGAACTGGGCTTCCCAAGCCGTACCGGCGTGACGGGCTGGAAATTGCGCTCAGGGTTCCCCATTGTGGGAGCTCAATAGCAGGTCGCAATGAGTGATCCAGAACCAGAAAGAGTGCCCGCATGCGCCGTGTCTTGATGTGCCTGACATCCTTCGCGCTCCTCCCGATCCTCGTGAGTGCTCAGAGCGTTACGCAGCGCCGTCCTGTTGCGACGTACTCCATCGTCGCGAGGGATTCCGTGACCGGAGAGATGGGCGTCGCGGTGCAGTCCCACTGGTTCTCGGTTGGGGCGATCGTTCCCTGGGCTGAGGCCGGCGTCGGGGCGGTGGCAACGCAGTCCTTCGTCGAGCCTTCGTACGGCCCGCTGGGCCTCGAGCTCATGCGACTCGGCCGCTCCGCCCCTGAGGCGCTGAAGGCGCTCGTTACGACCGACGAGGGCGAGGCGGTGCGCCAGGTCGCCATGGTCGACGCACAGGGTCGCGTGGCGGCTCACACCGGGTCGAGCGCGATTCACGCCGCGGGACACCACACGGGGATGGGCTTTTCGGCCCAGGCGAACATGATGGAGAATGGCACGGTCTGGGATGCCATGGCCCGCGCGTACGAGAGCTCCGAGGGAGATCTGGTTGAGCGTCTTCTCGCCGCTCTCGAAGCTGCCCAGGCAGAGGGCGGGGATATCCGGGGAAAGCAGTCGGCTGCGATCATCGTGGTCGCTGGCGAGTCGACGGGCACCCCCTGGGTTGATCGCCGCTTCGACCTTAGGGTGGAAGACAACCCAGAGCCCGTCGTCGAGTTACGGCGCCTCGTCACCCTCCAGCGCGCATACCTCAAGTTGAACGAGGGTGATGGTTGGGTGACCGCAGGGGAGCTGGATCGGGCGATGGATGCGTACAGCGTGGCGATGGAGCTGGTGTCCGATGAAGCCACCAACGGGGAGGCCCCGTTCTGGGTTGGGGTGACGCTCGCGGCGACGGACGAGGTCGAGGCCGCGCGTCCCTATCTTCGGCGTGCCTTCGCGCAGGACGACAACTGGGCGGAGCTCCTCCTCAGGCTCCCGGCGTCTGGCCTGCTGCCCTCCGACGCGCTGGCCGAGGAACTCGCGGACTTCATGCGCGGGGGTGGGGACTAGTGCACCGGTGCCGAAGTCTCTCGGCAACGGTACACTAGAATTCGGCTGGAAACGCGAATAACCCACCCTGTATAAGCCGCGTGGAGTAGGCGGCGTGGTGCATCGAAAGGAAGGCGCCCTCGTCGCGCCACCCATCTTCGAGAGCCTCGCGTACATGTTCTTCTGACCAGAAGAAGGTGCTTCTCTGTCAGTAGCCCCTGAGGATGTTTGCATCCGAAAAGGTCGACCAATCGACCGTGGGCTCGAAGAAGCGCGCGTCCGGATCGCCCTCCACGACTTCGATGTCGAGGTCATGCGTCACCGAGATCCGCATGGCCTCGCCGCAGTGGGCGCACTCGGTCTCGATCTCAGCCCTGCAGGGTGCTTCGTCGAGTTGCCCCTTCACGAAGGGCGCCGCAATCGCGTCTTCCGCTCAGGCGCCGTAGAGCCGTTCGCCGGTGCTGAAGGTGAGCCGGTGCGGCGTCGCATCGGCTGAGACGGGGAACGCCGACGAGACCTTCCCCTCGCTGTTGCGGACCAGAAAGAGAAGACGTCGTTCGAGGTCATCGAGAATCTCAAGAGTCGACTCCTGGTCGAGGCCAGACCGCTCGGAGAGCGCCTCGGGTGGGACGGGTTCACCGGTACGGATGATCTCCCGCACCGCGTTCCGGCGCACTCGGTGATGCTCCGGGGACATGAAGGCGAGGCGGTCTGTCATGAGTGCGGGAACCTGTGCTGCCAGCCCAGCTCGCCATGTGGCCTCGGGGAGGCGGTCGAGGGCGCCCCGCTTTGCGGTCAGAACCGGAGTGCTCATGACTCGCCTGCCGACTCCCCCGATCCGATCTGCGGCCGGTGTCCGCCATCGGCGATGGCCGAGGATGCAAGCTCTGCCTCAACGATGTCTTCAAGGCGCTGCATCAGTTGGTGCAGTGCCTGTTTGCGTCGGCGTACGAGTGTGCCAAAGATCGTCCGCGCGAGCGCGTATGCCCCCCCGATGGCGACCAGGGGAAAGGCGACGGCGAAGAGTACTGAGCTGAGGACATCCACCCCGACTCCGATCCCCACACCGAGCCCGATTCCCGTGCCGCCGCCCCCGACGAGCCCTCCGAAGAGTCCACCCGCAAGTCCATGAAGCTGCTCTTCGATGCGGATCTGCGTCTCGCCGTCACGGGATGAGACGGTCACCTGCAGCGAGCGTGTGTTCTGTGGAGTGGTGGAACGCCAGGTCAGCGTCTTTCCGAAGAGGCTCGGCACTCCCTGACCAACGGCGACGCGCCGAATCTCAGGCACCAGGCGCTCGAATACCGCTTCGGAAACCTCCCCCTGGAAGACCCGTTCCAGCGCGATCGTCGGGGAGGAGCCCAGCAGGGTGGAGGCGATGCGCGATGCAGGGGTGCCGCTGTTGAGCTCCGCAACGGCGAGTCTCAGGTGACGCGGTTCGATTCCAGCCTCGACCGCGATCTCTTCGAGCTCCTGAACAGTCAGCCCTGTGCCGCTCGGCTCAGGCGTTTCGTCCTGAAATTCGGTGGCCCGCTTGAGTATGAGGCCAATCTCCCGATCGCCGTAGCGGCGTGATGAATCGTCGGATCTGCTCAAGGCTTATCATGCTCCTGACTGCTGGGGGGCGCTCCGTACGCGTCCGGAACAACCTGTGGATCACCCAGGCGGCTCGCAACTGAGTAAGGAGCTCGAAGCTGTGGGACGTGCCGGGCGTGCCTTCCATTCCATTCGCACCCCAACCTATGTTCAGGCGTGGACTCGATCTGAATTCCTGACACCGGGCGACCCCGGGAGATGGACCCCTTATGAATAACCTACGTTGGGTTACGGCCTATCTGTTTGTGGCCTTCATGACGCCGGCGGGTGGCGCCGCGCAGTCACACGAGGAATTTGATCTTCGGGGGGCTTGGCAGGTCGTGGAACGAAGCTTCGTGCGCGCGGACTCTTCGTGGACCAACGCACATCCCGAACCGGGCTTCTACCTGTTCACAGAGACTCGTTATGGGGTACAGGAGATTCGCGAGAGCGGCCCAAGAGACGTCTTTGACGAGGACACGACCGACCATGAACGATTCCTCGCCTTTGAGGTGTTTCATGCCCACGGGGGGACGTACGAGGTGGTTGGGGCCACCCTGAGAATCAGGGCGCTCATCGCCAAGGGCCCAAACACGATGAATGGGGAGGTCTACGAGTACGCACTCGGATGGGAGTCGGGCGACCTCGTCGTAACTCGCATGGCCGCTGAGGTCGGGGAGATCCGGGTCACGAGGCTACGTCGCATCGAATGACCAGTATCGGAGCTGCTGGCTAGAAGACCCATGTACTGGAGGGTGCGGGGCATGTTTTCAAAGCTGCGCGGACCATGGAGTGAGCCGTCGTCTGTAATCAGGCTACGCAGGTGCTCCCCGAAGGTGGGTCAGGGATTGTCCCGAACCAGGCTCAGATCAAGCGCGAGAAGCTGAGGGTACGGATCAGAAAAACCGATGTAGAAACGTCGGCCCCGCACGTCCATGGTCTCGGCCCACCGCGGTAGGAGGAGTGTTCCGAGATAGTCACCACTCTCCCATTCATACGTATCCACAAGGCGCTGCATCAGCTCTGTTTCTCCACCGAAATGGACGTAGAGGGTTCCCTCGTCGAGGACTATCGTGCAGGCCGAGCAGCTAACCAGTTGAGCCAGGCGCCTGACCGTTGTGTTGCCCGATGAGCTTTGTACGAGAATGGGGAAGGGGGTGTGCTCAACGTACCTCCCCGTGTCTGGGCGGGCCGAAAGACCTTCGTACCCGAACCAGCCATTCCCCATCGAAAACCCATAACCCCAGGCTTCGTCCTGACCGAAGAGGAGCCCTTGCCGGGATACCGGGGACAACTGCGCGAAGTCCCCCCACGGAAGGTCGAAGCGAGCCACCACCGCCCCTTCCCAGTTGAGGACGACCATCGGTGCTAGGTGCCCGTAGGTGGCGAGCAGGATCCTCGACTCGGAGATGGGGAGCATCTGGTCGCCTTGCATGACGTCCCCGAGCGGGATTCGGGCGATCGGATTACCGTCGGGATCCAGCGCCACGACCCTCATGTTGTCGGGGTCGTAGATGAGGATACGCTCTTGAGCGTCTACCCTCATGTCCCGCGGGTTCTGGAACTCGTTCGGACCACCACCGCGGGATCCAAAGGACCAGATGGGCTCCCCCAATGAGTCGAGCGCGGTGACCCGGTGGATGGACCGGTCGAGGACGTAAACCCCCCTCGAGCTGGCTCGAATTACGCTGGGGTTGGCCAGGACGGTGTCGTCAGCTCCACCTTGCATCCACGCAGTATCCCACTGCACGTCCAGGAACCGGCGGCCTTCTTCAGTTGCATCGTCAGCCCAGAGCTGGGGTGCGTGCACCACGTCTGTTCCATTCGTGCACCCAGCCACGGTCGCCGATGCCCATAGAACAGCACTCAAAATCCCGTTGATTCGAAGCTTCATGCACTCAATCCTCAAGAGAATAGGCAGCCAGGGTACTTGCGATGATGTCGGATTCGGAGAACTCGGACGCCGAGGCAGAAAATCTGAGGCGCCCCGCGGTGTCGAAGGCGAGAATCACCGGGGTCGTTGTGAAGCCAAGAGAACGCACAAAGTCTACGGTTCCGGCGGGCGCGCCCAGCACCACCTCGAACTCGAACCCTGCCCCCGAGAGAACCTCCTCGTTCACCTCGGCCCTGGCCGAGGCATCAAGGAGCACACCCCGCACCGCGATTTCCGGGCGGCGGTGGACTTCGTTCCACAGAGCGAGCTCCTGGCGCGACCCCGCGCAGTCCATCATCTGAAAGAGTACGATGATCCTTGCGGTGGTCGCGCTATCGGTGGGCTCAAAGAGCGTTCCAAGGCTCGACGGGGGGCTGCGGAGTACACTCCCTCTGTGTCCTCCCCCGACAAACGCGAGGGTACTGAGAAGGAGGATCGGGATGACTCTCCCTGGACGCCCCTTCTGGTGTTGTGATCCCTCCACCTCATATCTCCCGATTTTTCGATATCCCGCAACACGGCCCGGACTCTCGACGGTAGAACTACCTAAATTTCAACGCGATCCAGGTGACAGTACGCACAGGTGATGTAGTACTTGTAGGTGGTGGTGCAGACCCGCCCCCAGAACCAACCTGCGCAGGCCTGGGTTTCGCTGCAAAGTCTGCCATCTCCCTCTCCACACTCGCTCGCCTGCAGGGGTTCTGCAGGGGCTGCGAACATGGCACCCATCACGAGGGCCAACGAGAGCAGGAATACCTTGATACGACCGGAATTCGTGTCCATAGAGCGGACTCCTTTCGAAACGGTGAAGGTGAAACGAGCCCGGACCGTGTACGGGAGCAACAAAGCGAATGTGTTTTCGGTTTGATCGGGTGCGTACCGGGCAACCAGGCCCGGACCACCGGATGGTCACTGACGGGGAGTGGATCGAGGCTTGAGGCGATCGTGAGGTCTCCCCCGGTTCCGTCGGACGGTGGTCCGGGCGCCGAGCGTTGGGCGCACCGCACGATGGAAACAAGCAGGGGATGCGGCGCTCTCACATAGCGAGATGGGCCTGAAGAGGCAGGACCTGGACGGGGACCCTTGGTCGTGCCGGGCTTCGCCCGATGCATGAGGCCCTGTCGAGCCTAGAGGACCTTCTGTGCGGCTCCACTTCTTCAGCAGCCTTCTGGCTCAGCACACTAGGAGTGTCGTGTCCAAACCAGGATGAGGCCGCATGTAGGAACGGGGTTCCCCTGTCTATCACGGGAGCCCCGCGAGACCGCATGTTGCCATCTTGCGGGGATGGTTGCGAAGCTCTTGTACACTTCGATTGCCAACACCTCTATACGCGAGGTGACAAAGTCCAGATCCACTCCGCGGTCGATCCCGTCGACCATGACCTTCAGCGCACACGACCGGATATCAATGGGGCTTTGTTGTACTCGGATTCCCGCCCGAAGCTGGCCCGCTTCAGTGCGGCTTAGCGCGTAGGCTCCATTGATGGATCCCCTCGAGCTAAACACCATTCCATCATTGGTCGATAACCCAGGTACACGCCGCACAAGATCCGAGGCGATGAGAAGGTGTTCGCGTTGCTGCTCGTTCGGTTCGATGTAGTTGCCGAAGCCCCGGGCCCGCCTCTCATAGAATCCGGTCTTTTGCATATAGGTGAGGGCCTCTGACTTGCCCGTCACGGTGAAATCATCCAGGACGACTGGCACAGGCGTGATCATCAGGTCCACAATGAGGACATTTGTGTCGGAGAATGAGATCTTGCCGGATCCGCCCGTCTCATACCCGATCATCTCGACGTTGACGCTGAAATTGCCCTGCTGACCCACGAAGATTGAAAAGCTTCCCTCCGCGTTGGCTCGGGCCTGGCCAACGGTATTCCCCGCCAAATCGGTGAGCACGATTACGGCACCAGAAACTGGGTTTTCCGTCTCAGCATCAAGCACGCGGCCGGAGATACCCTGGGCGAGTAGCGGTGTGGGAAGGAGTGCGAGTAGACCCAAAAAGGTGAGGCCAAACCACCCAGAGGATACCACTCGAGCCGATCCTGATCGAAACGATCCCCAGTTCTTCATGGTCCAGTCGCCCCCCGCGCCAAAGCCGTCCCGTGTGTACACATCCATACGGCGCGGATTATTCTCATTTCACTTCGCCTACCCCTCGACGAACTACGGCGGTTCGCAAAGCGAGGTCGTCCACCGCTGAATCATGCATACTCGGGAGGGGACTCGCAACAGGATTCTGTCGCAACCGGTCAGCCGACCGTCGGGTACGGACCATTCCGCAGGCGCCGGTCAAACCAGGTGCGCACCGGGCGGTGAACGTCGAGTGCGCCGCCGGCCCCGGGTGAGGTCGTCTTCCTGATAGACGGCGAGGATGGCGTCCTCTCTACGGCTCCTATTGGGTGATGGGTCTGCCCTTGCTGTACTGCTGGAACCACTTCATCAGGTATAGCTGGGTCCGCATGAAGTTCGAGGGGATACTCCCGGTGCCGTGATATTCCCCGTTGAACCGGACCATCTTGGTGGGCACGCCGACCTGCTTGAGTGCCTGGTAGTACTCCTCGGTTTGCGCCATCGGCGTTCGCAGGTCGAGTACGCCCGTCATCAGGATTGTCGGCGTGGTGACGTTCTCGACGTACATGAGCGGAGAGTGCTCGAGGTACTTGTCGGGGTTCGTCCACGGGAAGCCTTCATACCGGTAGTAGCCCCACATCGTGATGTCTGCGTTCCCGGCAAAGCTCATCCAGTTGATGACGGGGCAGCGTACTCCTGCCGCTGCGAAGCGATTCGTGTGCCCGATGACCCAGCTCGAAAGGACGCCGCCACCCGAGCAGCCAGTGACGTACATGCGGTCTTCGTCCACATAACCACGCCCAACGACCTCTTCCACGCCCGCCATGAGGTCGTCGTAGTCGACGCTCGGATATCCGTTGTCGATCGCGTTTCCGAAGTCGGTTCCGTACCCGGTGCTCCCGCGCGGATTGGTGTAGAGCACGACGTTCCCGTTCGCCGCGAAGTTCTGGTAGGTGTAGCTGAACCCGACGTTGTACATGCTGTGGGGTCCGCCGTGGATCTGCAGGATGAGCGGATACTCCTGCGTCGGGTCGAAGTTCGGCGGCTTCACGATCCATCCCTGAACCCGCGTATTGTCGCTCGAGTCGAACCAGACCTCCTCGACCTCGCCGAGCCGCTTGTTCTCGAGCACGTCGTCGTTGACC
>JAZDDA010000037.1:0-6088 GCA_036679625.1 Gemmatimonadota bacterium
GCAGACAGCGCCTGTCCGAATCCTTCGTCAACCGCAGTACGCGCTGCCCTTCCGAGCGCGAGCTCCTCTCGGATTCGCTCAAAGATCAGGACGTTGGCGTCAACCGCCATCCCAACCGTAAGGATGAGGCCGGCGATTCCCGGAAGCGTAAGGGTGGCCTTGAGAGCCGCGAGCCCGCCCATCACCAGAAGCACGTAGAACCCGAGAGCCAGTACAGAGAGCACGCCGGCCATACGGTAATAGCCGATCATGATCACCACGACGGCCAGCAGACCGACGATCCCTGCGATCTTCCCCTGGTCGATCGAATCCTGCCCGAGGGAGGGTCCCACAGTACGCTCTTCGAGGATCGCCAGAGGTGCAGGCAAAGCGCCAGCGCGAAGCACCAGTGCCAGGTCGGCCGCCTCGGTGAGGTCTGAATTCCCCATCTCGATCACGCCGCTGGCGCCGATGCGATCACGCACTTCAGGGGCACTCATGACCTCGCCATCCAACACGATGGCGATGTAGTCGCCCACGTGGGCGGCTGTAAAGTTCGAGAACCTCCGGCCACCGGCCCGGTTGAGGTCGAACTGCACCTGCGCCTGGTTGAACTGGGGGTCACGCTCAGCGACCGCCGATTCCAACTGCTCGCCGGTGATAAACGCCTTTTCTTCCAGGACGAAGAGCTGCCGAAAGACTCGCGCTCCCAACGAAGTCGGGTTCTGATGCCACACGAGCTCAACGCCTCGCGGAAGAGCACGCCGGAATTCGTCGAGGTCCATGAATATCTGCATGGTAGCAACGTCTTCTTCTGCCACCAGGAATACACCGACGCGATCCCCGAGGTTGAGTAGTGCAGAGAAGGGCTGAAGGTTGGGAGCCTGGTCCTCCGCCGTAGCGGAATCGGCGACCACCTGCGCGCTGTCGGCGCCGGTCGAATCGGCGCCCGCACCAAAGAGGATCTGCTGGAGGTCCTGAGACGGCGCGGAGACAGTCTGACCCAGCTCGGCCAACGCCTCTTCGCCCATCACCGCGACGATCTGGCGATCCAGCCGCTGTCGCACTGCCACAGAAAGGTCAGAGGCCGGGCGTACGAGCTTGAACTCCAGAAACGCCGACTGCTGGATAAGGTCCTTGGCCCGTTGCTCGTCTCCGACACCGGCCAACTCAACGATCAACCGCTCCTGTCCGACCCTCTGGATCAGAGGTTCCTCGAATCCGAACTGATCAATGCGGGTTCGGAGGATCCGCTCGGCACGACCAATCGCGTCTGCGCGAGCTTCGGCGTCGAGCGTCCCTTCGGGATCGTCGATTTCAAGAACGAGATGCATGCCGCCCTGAAGATCCAGGCCGAGCTTGATCCCGTTCGTGTTGAGGTAACCCAGGCAGGCCGCAGCCAAACCAAGAATTACGAACAAACGTCCTCGTACAGATTTGAACATGGCTGAGGAGGCGATCCGTGGAGTTGAGGCTCTGGAGGCGCTTATTAAAGCCCACTAAGGTGACGCCGAGACCAAGGGCCTGTCAATCTACCACGGACCGCCCCCTCCGGGTTCCACGATTCGTCCTGCGTCTAGAAGTAGAGGAACGTCTGAAACTTGAACGAGCTTTCGGTGCCGCCCGTCTGAGGCGAGTAGATATCCCAGTTGAACCCGATCTTGTTTCGCCCGACCACATAGAGCATCAGCCCCGGCGTCACCAGTAGCCCCCCGTTATCGCCGACACCTGTATCGGGATCACCCCACGAAATGCGAGCGACAGGCTCAATGCCGGCAAAGCGAGGACTGTCGGTGAGGGGGAGATAGTAGGTCGCAACCGCCTGCGTGGTGAGAAAAATGGCCTCGTCACCCGCCGCATCGAGCGACTTCCAGTTGTCACCAGCGACCACGCCTACCTGAAGGTGGAGCCCGTCCTGCCAACCTCCGATGTCCACGTCCCCACCGAACGCCACGCCGTAGTGTGTGTCGTCTGTGTCGTCCAGATAGTCGTGTACACCCAGGTTGGCACCAACCGTTACGCCGTCCGCCACCTCGACCCCAACGCGCCCCGAGAACGACTTGGCTCCGTTCTCATCCGAAACGTTTATCCCGGTCCCATTGGTCGCGGTTAAGCTATAGCTGATTTTCTCTGCAAAGGCACCGTCGATCTTGAGTCCAATGTCACGCCCCGAATACCCGAGCTTTTCCGTCAGCCGGCTGAAGGAACAAACACCGCCGGGGCCCTCGCACGTCGAGACACCTCCGACTCGCCCGTCGCGCTCGATAATCGAGAGTCGAGTACTACTGCTCATCTCAAACAGATCGAACGCACGCTTGAACTGACCCATCGTCACGCGGAAGCGATCCGAAAAATTCAGCCGCATGTACGCATCCAGGAGATCGGCGGAGCCTCCCGAAAAATCGGTCTGCAGGCGCCCTTCAAGAAAGTCGTTTACGACGACCCCCACGTAGAGTCGTGCGCGGCGCATGAAGATGTCGGAGTCGGAGTCCTCAACCGTAGAGGTCGTGAGTTGGGTGTGGAGTCTTCCCCCGACTGTGATCGTGGCGTCCCTCGCCTTGATCTCTACCTGTCCCTCGGCCTGAGTGGTAATAAGCATTGCGGACGCCAACGTGAGCGCCGCAAGCCGGGGTAACAATGATCGCTGCATGTAGACTTCCCTCCCTTGAGTTCAAATTCTCTGGGGCTCCCGCACAACCAGGCGAACGAGCCTCGATGGAAAGTTATCTACGGGGCAGAGGGGAACACACCGGATATCACGCTGGAATGCGTAAAGGTGACGCGGCTGTTACAGGTCCGATACGCTGTGGGGGGATCAGGACGGAGAGAGGGGTCCTACATCACGGCGCGGCGCAGGACCGCGCGCACTCGGGCCAGAAACCGCCCCGAATTTGCATCCTTGTCCACGTAGTCGTCGGCTCCGGAATTGAGCAGCTCGGCTTCCGTATCCTCATCCCCGACACCCGTCCGGATCAGCACCGGCACCGCCTGGGTCTCCCTCGAGCCCCGAATCGCCTGAAGGACCTCTCGCCCGTCCATCCCGGGCATGCTGAGGTCGAGCACGACGAGGTTGTAGTCGGGATCCCGTTGGAGCAGGTCCAGTGCCGCGCGCCCGGACGCTACCTGGGTCACCTCATATCCCTGGTCTTCGAGAATGGATGTCATCATTGAGCGGGCGTCCTTGTCGTCATCCACGACCAGTATTCTGGACGCCCCCTCCCCCGCTTCCTCGCCCGGTGTCTTGATTTCGCTCCCAAGCGCTCGCTCCACCTCGGTGAGCGAGGTCTTCGAATGCGTCACCCATTCGAGGGCTACCTGGTGCATGCTTCGCAGTCCGCCCTGGTGTGCGATACGCGTCAGAGTCTGCCAACCCTTACGTGCCTCGATAGCCGCCTGCATCCGTGGGCCAGCGGTCATCACCTCAACCACCGGGAGTCGGCCTCGGTATCCAGTGAACCCGCACTCGCTGCATCCAACGGCCCGAACCACAGGCTCCATTCCATGCTTCTCGGTAAGACGTTGCTCCTCCGGTGTGAGGCGTCCCCTGACCGGTTCTGCACAGGCGGGGCACACCTTGCGGATCAGTCGCTGCGCAAGAGATCCGCGGAGTGTCGAGGCAATCGTGCTGTATTGAAGGCCCATATCGGCCAGACGTGCGATAGCACTCACCGCGTCGTTGGCGTGCACCGTGGCTAGCACGAGGTGACCCGTCATTGCCGCCTGAGCCGCGGTCTCGGCTGTTTCCTTGTCTCGGATCTCACCCACGAGGATCACGTCGGGATCCTGCCTCAGAATCGACCTCAGTGCTGCGGCGAAGGTGAGTCCCTGCTTGGTTTCGACCTGCGTCTGTGTCAGGCCCGGAAGTTCGTACTCGATCGGGTCCTCGACGGTCATGATGTTGACCTTCCCGTCGGCCAACTCCCGTAACGCGCCGTAGAGCGTGGTCGTCTTCCCCGAACCCGTAGGCCCCGTCACAATCACGATGCCATCGCGAGTACCCAGGAGACCCCGAAGGCGCTCCAGTTCATAGGAGGGGATATCCAGATCCTCGAGACTCGCCACCTGATTCGAATCGAGAATTCGAATCACGCATTTTTCCGCCCCCCCCGCGGGAATGGTCGACACCCGCAGGTCGTACGCGAGGTTACGGATGCGCACACGAGCCTTCCCGTCCTGAGGACGCAGGCGGTCCGCAATGTCCAGACGGGAGAGAATTTTGATTCGGGAGATGACCCGATTCATCGCGGACATGGGAAGATCCATGTGCTTGCGAAGCACACCATCCACTCGATAGCGCACCACCCCAACGCGGCGACCTGGCTCGACATGGATGTCGCTCGCACCCTCTGCGATGCCGTCCCTGAGGATCAGGTTGGTGAGTTTCACAACGGGGGTCGCGGACGCGTCGCCAGAGCTGATGGTCTCGGGGCCCATTTCCTCCACCAGCTTTACAGCATCGTCGTCGATATCTTCGTGCTCGAGCGTCCCGAGGAGGGTCTCCACCGTCTGTTCCGAGGAGAACCGGTCGTTCAGCGCGTCCTGGATCATCGCAGGCGGAGCAACCTGGAACATCGGGGTCCGCCCGGTGCTGAATCCAAGCCCTCGTTCCGCCTCGATGTCGGTGGGGTCGCAGGTAGCCACGAAGAGATGCCGGTCGGTTTCAACCAACGGGAAGACATGATGACGGCGTGCCATGCTCTCCGACACAACCAGGACTGCGTTTGGATCTGCGCTATGGAAATCCGCCACATCCAGGCGGAAGTAATCGGCCACGAGCTTGCACATCCCGTCGTCACCGATGCCGAAGGCTCGGGCTACAACCGCCCAGGCGGTGGGCATTGGCATATCGTTCGGAATTTCTGGGCGTTCCCCCGAGAGACCGGCACGTTCGGCAATGCGCACGAGCCAGTGCGCCATGCTCGGCGGAGCCTCCTCCGCATCCGGCGTTGGCGCGACCGGATCCGCCGTACCCGCGTCATCAGGTTCTGGGACCTGATCGGGGGGCTGCCGTTCCGCCGCTTCGGCCGGGTTCTCGCTCACCATGATGTCCTAGCTCGTCGCCGTGTCGGGGGTGGACCAGAGCTTCCGCTTGCTCAACTTCATCTCATTCAGAGACGCCCCGGCCTCCGCGAGCAAGTCTCCGAGGTAGGCCCGATCCTCTCCGTCGTGTCGTGCGATTCCGATGCTCACCGAAAGTTGAAACGGCTCGGCAGTATTTTCGTTGAATTGAGCGATCTGCTCCTCCAGGCGGGAATGAAGCATTTCGGCGTCCTCACCCGAAGCATCGAGTGCCAGCACTGCAAAAACGTCGCCTCCCATCCGGGCGATGAGGTCCGAACGCCTGAATGTTGCCTTCAGCAGGTCGGCAACCTTCAACAGCGCACGATCCCCCACGTGATGTCCAAGGGTGTCGTTTATCGTCTTGAAGCGATCGAGATCCACCATCACGAGCGTCACCCCACGGGTCGCACGCCGCGCAAGTTTGACGTACTGCTCGCCTAGGTCCGCGAACCCGCGTCGGTTGTAGAGGCCGCTGAGCTCGTCAATGAGGGAGAGACTCCGTAGCGCCAGGAGGAGCCGATGGCGCTCAATGGCGTAACGGATCGACCGAACCAGAACCTCCGGTGACGCATCCTCGAGAAGCAGGTAGTCCTGGGCACCAGCCTGTACCGCCCGAACCGCGAGCTCCTCATCGTCTACCCCTGACAGGATCACGATGGGAATATCCGCTGCGAAAGCGTTCAGCCGATCCAGCCCCACGATGCCTTCGCTATCAGGGAGCTGTGGGTTGAGCAGGACCGCATCGATCCCCCCGCGCGAGAGTCGCTCCATCGCGGACGCAAGCTCGCCGACCCATTCAAGCTCAACGGGGCCCCCGCGTGCGTCGAGGAAGGCCGCTTTGAGTCCTTGGAGGTCGACCGGCTCCTCATCCACCCAGAGGATGTTCACAGGTCGTCGGGTTACCTCGGTCATCGCTTACCGGCGTCGCAGGAGTGTCTATCACTGGAAGACCCAGCACACTGTAAGCTACCTTGGTGTTCAGGGCCACGACAGAGTTTAGAAACGGATGTTTCGGAAGCTGGAAACGGGGTCGGCCAAACAATCGACC
>JAZDDA010000038.1:0-52627 GCA_036679625.1 Gemmatimonadota bacterium
GGTGTGGCGCGTGGGAAGGACATTTCAGAGATTGGGGACCCCTGAGGAGGGGTTCAGTATACGAAGACGCAAGATCCCACCACCCCAACAGTCCAGGAACTACTACGCCGTGATGCCCGACTACCGACCTCCGTATCGTGAGGCTGCCGCTGCGGCGGTCGCAGCGCTGGTGCTCTACCTCGTCACGCTGGCGCCGACCACGACGTGGTGGGACACCAGCGAGTACATCGCAACCGCCCACATTCTCGGAATCCCGCACCCTCCGGGGAACTCGCTCTTCGTGGTGCTCGCGAGGGTCTGGAGCCTGCTGCTGGCGCCGCTTGGGCTCCCGGTTGCCGTGCGGATCAACATCCTCGCCGCGGTCACCAGCTCACTCGCGACGATGTTCCTGTTCCTGACCTCGCACCGCGTGCTTACCGCCGTGGTGGAGAAGCGTTGGATGGCGACCGTCGGGGCCGCGTCTGGTGCGCTCATGGGGGCCACGGCCTACACGGTCTGGAACCAGTCCAACGTCAACGAAAAGGTCTACACCCTCAGCGTCATGATCATGGCTGCGGGCTTCTGGCTGGCGCTGCGCTGGTACGACCAGCGAGAGAAGCCGAACGGGAGCCGGTACCTGATCGGGGCGATCTACCTGGCGGTGCTCGGCTCGACGAGCCACCTGATGTCGGTGCTGATGGTCCCCGCGGTGATCGTGCTGGTGTTGCTTGCGCGACCTTCCGTGATGTTCGAACGGCGATTTCTCGTTCGGGCCATCCCGGCGATCATCATCGGGCTGTCCTTCAACTTCTTCCTGCCCATTCGCTCGGCCCAGAATCCCGTCATCAACGAGGGCGCACCGGTCTGCGCGAGTGCGACGTCTGCCGTGGTGTCTGTGTACACGAACGGCGCCGCCGGGTGCTTCGCGCTCTCAGACAACCTCGCTCGCAGGCAGTACTCGAAGCCCCCCGTGACGCAGCGCATGGCGCCCATCGGTAGCCAGCTGACCAACTACCTCCAGTACTTCGGGTGGCAGTGGGCTCGCGGCGCCGACCCCAACGCGGCCCCGTTCGGTGCGCGGTTTCCGTACACGGTACTCTTCTTCGCCCTGGGGATAATGGGGCTTGCAGTCGCCTGGCAGGCTGACCGACTCCTCTTCGGGTTCGTAGCGACCTTGGCGGGGACGCTAACCCTGGGACTCGTCTTCTATCTCAACTTCAAGTACGGGTTTTCGCTCGCTTCGGAGGTCACCGATCTCCGACTTCACGAGGTCCGCGAACGCGACTACTTCTTTGTGGCCAGCTTTATCGTCTGGGGAATGTTGTGCGGCATGGGGCTGGCCGGGCTGTGGTCGGCGCTGGCGGATCGCATGGGGGGAGGGAAGGCCTACCTCTACGCTGCGCCGCTCTTTATCGTCGCCTTCATCCCGATCTTCTCCAACTGGAATTGGGCGGACCGCAGCGGGGATTACGCAGCGCGTGATTGGGCCTACGATCTGTTGATGAGCGTGGAACCCTATGGGGTGCTGTTTACCAACGGAGACAACGACACCTTCCCGCTCTGGTACATGCAGGAGGTCGAGGAGGTGAGGAAGGACGTCACCGTAATCGTGATCCAGTACCTGTATACGGGTTGGTATGCGCCTCAGATCCGCAATCTCACGACGCCCGGGACGCAGCGGCCGTTCGATCCCCAGTTCGCGCTGGGGGTCTACGATGCGAACCCCGCTTCCCCTGGAGCGGCGGTGACCGTTGCCACGGATGAGCAGCTCTACTCGGTGGGTCAGGGCCAGTTGACCTCGGAGCTCACGGTCCCGATCGGGGACGTCGCCGTGGCCTATCCTGCGGGCACATACCTGGATCGAGGACAGCGCATCGCGCTCAACATCATTCACGATTCCTACGATGAGCGTCCGATCTACTTCGCATCAACGGCTGGGCTGCTGTCGGATCTAGGACTCAGGGACTGGGGCGTCCGCCACGGGCTGGCGACCAAGCTCGTGATGAGGAGTCCCGAAGGCGAAGCTCCCGAGGGATGGGTCCAGGGCACGCCTGAGCTCGGGGGGCTCTGGTTCGATCTCGAGCGCAACCTGACGCTGGTTCGGGATGTGTACACCTACCGTGGGTTGCGAGACCGGCCTATCTGGCAGGACCGGAGCACGACGAACATCCCCCTCCACTACCAGTTCCTGATGGCGCAGCTCGCCGATGTCGTGCAGGTCGCAGGGCGGCCCGAGGAGGAGTGGGCTGCGCTCATCGAAGACGCTCAGGCCTTCAGGCTGGTTGCGCGCGGGGGCACTGCGATGCTTCACCGAACCGGAATTCGGCGAGCCGCCTCTTGAGGATAGTCTTTCCCCGCATGACGGCGGCGTCGCGATCTGACGGGTCGGCTGGGTCAAAGGACGCTTCAATGGCGGGTGTGACTTCGGGCTGCCCCCCCTCCTTCATGGTGATCAGGAGCACGCCGTATTCGGCCTTTGGACCGTAGAGCTCGATCGCGGAGGCTCCCTTGAGCACTTCGATACGCTCGATGTCGTTCGGGCTCATGGTATTCAGAAGCGAGGGGGCTTCGTTACCCATCTCCACACCGTCGATGAAGACGAGGGGCGCGAAGTTGTCATCCGACCAAGCCACCTTACCGCCACCAAGCCTCACCGTCGCGTTTGCGTCTGCGGATTGTGTGGCTGAAGAGGTGGTGCTCGTATCAGCGACTTCGGTCGGTGTCGGGGCCTCGCAGGCGCCGGCGATCACCAGACCGGCAAGTGCTACCGCTGTCGCTGCCTTGCGAATACGCCCCTCGGGGGCCTGACCTGTAATCATGCGAATTCTCCTCTCCAAGAGGCTGACGGGATTGGTGAGGGCCGCGAGCGGGAGCGGAACGCGTGCAGCGCGTGCTCCCACATCGAGGAGGACCTCACCGTAGATGAGCCGCGGGACACCGCGCCTCAGGACTCTGTGATCGCAATCCAGCTCGATGGCTCGACGAAGCCGTGAGAGCTGCCACCAACTGACAGGATTCCAGGGCATCAGGAATGCGCATCCCACCGCCCCTGCGAGAATGACCGGGTCATGCGCCCGTCGATGCTCTGCTTCGTGGAGGAGTACTACGTCGAGCCTGTCCTGACTCAAGCCGAGGACCCAACGTGGAAGCACGATCTCTGGGTGGAGAAGGCCGACCAGCGCAGGACCGAACCGGCCCGACACACGCACGCTCTCGGTCTGGGTCCCGGCCGACTCCTCGGGCCAGAGTCGCGTTGAGCGTGCGAGGCGAACCGTGCCGACGAGCAAGACGAGTGTAAGCCCGATGGATGCCGCCGCCCACGTGATGCCGGCGAGGGCGTTCAATCGCAGCAGAATCTGTGAGGTGGGGTTTGCCATCGAGTCCAGCAGCGGCAAGAGCACCGAGAACGAGGGACTCGCACCCACGGGTGCGGCGGCGTCGGTCGTTTGGGGTGCAGCGAAGACGACGGCTCCGAAGCTGAGCCAGAGCGGTACCGCGACGCTGGCTGCCATGGCGGTCACCCATACCCAGCGGGCCTGAAGGCGTAGCATGCGTGCGGCTCGCTCGAGCGCCGTGGCGGCAAGGGCTATGAGCGCCGACAGGATCATGGCGTACATCATCCAGGAGAGGATCATGGGGAGCCTCCTTCGGAGCCTTCGGCCCGCGCCGCCTCGTCGAGCATATCCCGCATCCGACCGATCTGTTCGGGGGAGAGGCTGGGGTCCGACACGAGGTGGGCCACGAGCAGCTCTGCTGAGCCGTGGAAGATCTTGTCGACGATCCTACGTAGCTCCTGACCACCAGCCTCAGCGGGCTCCACCAGCGCGAAGTACCGGTAGGCGCGGCCTTCTTCTTCGTGCCTGACGGCGCCCTTCCCCTCGAGGATCTGGAGAATCTTGAGGACGGTCGTGTACCCGACACCATCGTCGAGCGCACTTCGAACCTCGGCCACCGTGCCCGACCCTGCGCGCCAGAGGGCACTCATGATGTCGAGTTCCCGGTCTGTAAACGTGTCTCTTCCCACATGTGCCCCCTGTACGAAGGATTTCGTAATACATCATAGCACGCCTTCCTGGATTTGTCTACGAAGATCTTCGTAAAACGTTACAGGCGGGGGGTTGGGTTGCCTCGAACCGGAATCGCGATATGGTTTTGAGGCGCCCCGAATGGCGCACACAACATGGAAGAACCCTTCAGTCTTCATCGGCCCGCCAGGGAATCATGACACCGGACGACACGACGGTTCCAATGCCGCCCCTCGGATCCCGCGAGGCGATCCCGCGTGACGAAATGGCCCGATATGCGCGCCATCTTGTGCTGCCGGAGGTGGGCGTCGAGGGTCAGGAGCGGCTGAAGGGCTCGCGCGTGCTGATCGTGGGAGCCGGCGGCCTGGGATCGCCGGTTGCGCTGTATCTGGCGGCGGCGGGCGTGGGCACGCTTGGGCTGGTCGACTTCGACGAGGTCGATGCCAGCAATCTCCAGCGTCAGATCCTTCATGGCACCGCGGACGTGGGCCGCTCCAAGCTGGAATCCGCGCGCGACCGTATCGGCGCGATGAACCCGCACGTGCGGGTCGTGTTGCACGAGTACCGGCTCACTACCGAGAATGCGCTCGATGTGTTGGCGGGTTATGACGTGGTCGTGGACGGGACCGACAACTTCCCCACACGCTACCTGGTCAACGACGCCTGCGTTCTGCTCGGCAAGCCCAACGTGTATGGATCGGTACTCCGCTGGGAGGGCCAATTGTCGGTCTTTGCGGCTCCCGGCGGCCCGTGCTACCGGTGTCTCTTCAGGGAGCCACCGCCTCCCGGGTTGGTCCCCAACTGTGCAGAGGGTGGGGTGCTGGGCGTTCTCCCAGGAATCATAGGGAGCCTGCAGGCGCTGGAGACGCTGAAGCTCCTCCTGGGTACGGGCGACACGATGATCGGTAGATTGTTGATCTTCAACGCGCTCGAGCTGACCTCGCGGGAGATCCAGCTACGCAGGAACCCGGAGTGCCCGGTGTGTGGAGACGCGCCGACTCAGGATGGCTTGATTGACTATGAAGATTTCTGCGGAGTGAAGAAGGAGTCGCAAGACGTGACGACCAGTAGCGTGAGACAGATCGACCCCACCGGACTCGCTGAGCTGCTCTCGAATGATGAGCCACCCTTCCTGCTCGACGTCCGGGAACCCCACGAGTGGGGGATCGCGAACCTGGAGCCTCAGGGGGCCGTGCTGATCCCGATGGGCGAGGTCGGGTCTTCGCTGCATCGCCTTCCGCGGGACCGGTCGATCGTGGTCCACTGCCGGTCGGGCGCGCGGAGCAACAAGATCGCGGAGTACCTACTGGAGGCCGGCTTCACCGATGTGGTGAACCTTGCAGGCGGCATCCTCGCGTGGGCCGACGACATCGACCCCGCGATCCAGAAGTACTAACGCCTCGCCGCAGGGCGAGGCGCCTCGGGTCAACAGCCTTCTAGTACGCCGCCAGGTCGACGATTGCCTCGAGTACGTCGTTGGGCTGCGGAAGGATGACCTCTTCGAGCTGGGGAGCGTAGGCCACCCACACGTCCTTGGATGCGACGCGCCGTACCGGCCCATCGAGCCATGGGAAGAGCTCGTCCGAGATTCTCGCGGCGATTTCAGACCCGATTCCCCATGAGAGGCTGTCCTCGTGGGCAATCATCACCTTGTTGGTCTTCTTCACCGACTCGGCGATCGACTCCATGTCGAAGGGCGCCAGCGTTCGCAGATCGATCACCTCGCACTGGATGCCGTGCTGATCCGCCGCAATCTTCGCCGCGTCCATCGAGCGCTTCACCAGGGCCCCACAGGTCACGATCGTGATGTCCACGCCCTCTCGAACCACCTTGGCCTTCCCGAACGGGATCATGAAGTCCTTGCCCGGATTCCGGCCCTTGTTGTGCACCTGCCGGTAGAGGTGCTTGTGCTCCAGGAAGATCACGGGGTCGTCGCAACGGATCGCGGTCCGCAGGAGCCCGTTGGCGTCTTCAGCATTCGACGGGAGCACCACCCTCAGCCCTGGGCAGTGCGCGAAGATCGATTCGCCGGTCTGGGAGTGATAGATCCCGCCACCCTTGAGGTATCCGCCGTAGGTGGTCCTGATCACCATCGGGGCGGAGTAGGTGTTGTTCGTGCGATACCGCATCGTGGCGAGCTCGTTGCGGATCTGCATGAACGCCGGCCAGATGTAGTCGAAGAACTGAATCTCGACGACAGGTTTCAGTCCACGCACCGCCATCCCGATGGCGCGGCCCACGATGTTGGCTTCAGCCAGCGGGGAGTTGAACACCCGCACGCCCCCGAATTGCGTCTGGAGGCCGTGCGTGACCTTGAACACCCCGCCCTTGCCCTTCAGCTCTCCGAGGACTTCTTCGCGTGAGACATCGGCGACGTCCTCGCCGAACACCACGATGCTCGGATCGCGCTCCATCTCGTCGCTGAGGCAGGCGTTGAGGAGGTCGACGACGGTGAGGTCCTTGTCGTCTTCGTACTGGGGCGAATCCTCGGTGTCGAAGTCCGGACCGGTCGGGTCGACATCCTCGGAGTAGAGGTGCCGCATGACGGTTTCGGGACCCGGCTGCGGATAGGTCAGTGCCTTGTCCGCCGCCGCCTCTACCTCTGCGACGATCTCTGCCTCGAGCGTGTCCAGCTGCTCGGCGGTAGCGATTCCGCGTGCGATCAGCATTTCCCGGGTCCGCGGGAGCGGGTCCCGGCGAGCCTCGTCCTCTCGTTCCGCCTCCGTCTTGTAGGCGCGCTCGTCGTCCGACATGGAGTGCGAGTAGGGCCGCACGGTGTGGGCGTGGATGAGCGCGGGGCCCTTTCGCGAGCGGCAGTGGGCGACCGCAGCACCGGCTGCCCTGTACGACTCAACGATGTCGGTGCCGTCACACTCGACCACATGCAGGTCGGGGAAGTTGGCCACCAGCTTGGAGATGCTTCCACCTGGTGTGTTCACCTCGACGGGGACTGAGATCGCGTACCCGTTGTCCTCAATCAGGAAGATGACCGGGAGCTTGAGGTTGGAGGCGGTGCTGAGCGCCTCCCAGAACTCACCCTCAGAGGTCGTGCCGTCTCCTGAGGTGACCACGACGACCTCGTCTGCCTCGAACCCGGTGACATGGCGCCGCAGCGTGGGCAGCAGCGCCGCGCGGTGTCCGGCTTCGGCCGTTCCAACCGCCTGGAGGAACTGGGTCCCAGTCGGGCTGGAGGTGGAGGCGATGTTGTAGCGGACGTCGCCGTAGTGCGACGGCATCTGGCGACCGCCGGAGGACGGGTCTGCCTCGGCGCCCACCGCCTGAAGGAGGTGGTCCAGCGGCGTCTGCCCGACCGCGAGCGCAAAGGCCCGATCCCGGTAGTAGTAGTAGAACCAGTCGTACCCGCCCCTGGTGTGGGAGGCGAGGGCAACCTGGATGGCTTCGTGGCCAGCCCCGGAAATCTGGAAGAAGATCTTGTTCTGGCGTTTGAGGCTGATTTCGCGGTCGTCGACTCGGCGAGCGGTGACCATCGTGCGGTAAAAGCCCAGTAGACGCTCAGGGGAGAGCGCTGAGGTGTCCCGACGCGCCGTGATTTCTTGTTCGGTGGTGGCCATCTGTTCCATATCGTGTGGGTTCGCTGACAACGCCAAAGATAGTCCCTCGGGTGGCGAGAGTCCTACCCCTCGAAGGTGCCGTGCCGTGTTACCTCGTGTGCCTGCAGCTGTTCGGCGAGGGCCTCGGGTGACGTCACGGGGGTCCTGCATGCATACGCAACGCAGACGTAGGCCGCTGCGTTTCCGTCGACGAGGGGCCGGTCGGCGAGGAGCGGGATCGGGTGAGCCACAACTTCTTCCTCTGCCCGTCCCGCGATGGTGCGGTGGGGGAGGTAGGGTGCGAGTGCGGCCCGGTGCAGCGCTCTGAGTGCGTTGTCGTCGCGGTTTCCGATCAGCGCTACCTCCACCGGCTTCGCGAGGGCGGTATCGAGGCAGCTGAGCAGCCGGGCGAAGCCTCCCGGGGCCCGCTCCATGGAGCCGACCTCACGCTGCAACACGCGCTCCGCGACCTCGCGGTGACGCTCGTCGCCAAAGAGGTGGGCGGTTCTCAGGAGCAGCTCCACGGCGAGCGAGTTGCCCGAGGGCGTCGCGCTGTCGGTGAGGTCCCGTGGGCGGACGACGAGCGGCTCCCCGCCGGCCGGGGCGTCGTAGAACACCCCTTTGTCGTCGTCCCAGAACGACTCGAGGATGCGCTCGGTAACCCACCGCACCTCGTCGAGCAGCTGCGGCTCGAGGGTGACCTCATACAGGGTGAGCAGCGCACCGCCCAACGCCGCATGGTCTTCGAGGAGGGCGGGAATCTTGGCCTCGCCACGGTTCCAGATGCGGAGGAGCCGATCTTCGGACCGCAGCACCGAAAGCAGAAACGTCAGGCCCTGGCGTGCGGCTTGTGTGTAGTCGTCTCGCTGGAGCGCGCCGCCGGCCTCTGCCAGCGTCCGGAGCATCAGCCCGTTCCAGCTGAGGATGACCTTCTCGTCGCGGAAGGGGGCCTCCCGGCGGGCCCGCACGTCCAGGAGCACGCGGCCGGCCTCGGCGAGATGGGCACGAAGCACCTCGAGCTCAATCCCCTCGCTCCGGGCGACAGCGGCGAGGTCATGCGGGATGTGCAGGATGTTCCTGCCCTCGAAGTTCCCTCCGGGGGACACGTCGTAACACCGCTTTACGAGGTGTGCGACCTCTGGAGCGAGAATCTGGTCGACCTCCTCCGGTGTCCAGACGTAGAAGACCCCCTCCTCTCCCTCGGAGTCGGCATCACGCGCCGAGTAGAACCCGCCCTCCGGTGAGCGGAGGTCGGTGAGGACGTAGTCGAGCGTGCGCTCGGCGACCTCCCTGAATTCGGGATCGCCGGTGAGCTGGAAGGCGTGAAGGTAGACCCGAGCCAGGAGCGCGTTGTCGTAGAGCATCTTCTCGAAGTGGGGCACGAGCCAGCGCGCATCCACCGAGTAACGGTGAAACCCACCGGCGAGCTGATCGTGAATTCCACCGTGAGCCATCTTGCGGAGTGTTTCGGTGACGATGAACAGCGGGTGCGGATCGCCGGTACGAACGTGCTCTCTCAGGAGGAGCTCGAGCACGACGGGCTGGGGAAACTTCGGGGCGCCTCCAATGCCACCATTCACCGGGTCGAAGCGACCCATGATGAAGCGCGTCGCGTGCGCCAGGAGCGCCGGCGAGGGTACGTCTTCGCCGGCCATCGCACCTGTCCCGGGATCCGCTGCGAAGGTCGCCCGCTCGAGCAGGTCGAGTATCTGCGCAGCCGCGGTCTGCACCTCGTCGGGGCGAGTTCGGAAGGCCCCTCCCACCGCCTCCAACAGCTGGCGGAAGGATGGAATCCCGTGTCGAGGTTCAGGGGGAAAGTACGTGCCACCGTAATAGGGAACGCCATCGGAGGTGAGGAATACCGTCAGCGGCCAGCCCCCGCTTCCCGTAAGAGCCTGTACCGCCGACATATAGATCGCATCGACGTCGGGGTGCTCCTCCCGATCCACCTTGATGCACACGAATCCCTCGTTCATCAGCGCAGCGGTGTCCGGATCCTCGAACGACTCGCGCTCCATGACGTGGCACCAGTGGCAGGCTGAGTAGCCGATCGAAAGGAGCATCGGCTTTTGCTCGGCCTTCGCGAGCGCGAGCGCCTCTGGCCCCCATGGGTACCAGTCCACGGGGTTCTCCGCGTGCTGGAGGAGGTAGGGGCTCGTCTCCTGCGCTAACCGGTTCGGCATCTCCGACCGCCTTCCAGGGAGCTCGTTTGGGTGGAGCCGTTTGGGTGGAGCCTAATGGGGATCCTCGATATGATAGAGCGGTGGTTCAGGCTGGACCACTGCGGTTCTCATAACTACATTGGCAGCAAATGGTTACGTGCATTCGTCCTGCAACGCCGCCGGTCGGCGCGTTGAGAGGTCGCCCGCACGGGGAACAGGGAGCCAGGTGAACTCGGTATACCTTAGGGTGTTAGGAGCGGTGGTTCGGCGCCCGGGACTGATTGGGGGCCTGGTCTCCACCGCATGGGCTTTTCGGGCCAGAGACTGGTACCGGCGTGCACCGTTTCTTCCGGTACCGCCTCGCGGGTACGTGCGATGGAGGATGGAGACGGCGTACGGAGACTCCGGTGCGGTGCCACCCCCGGATGAGCTCGAGGCGTTTGTGAGGTGGGGAGTTGAAATGCGGAAGCGGATGTAACCGGGAGGAAGTGACGTGGGTAAGTTTTTTCTGATACTGCTCGCTGCGATTGGGGCGGCTCTTTATTTTCCGAGCTCGCGCCTCGTCGTGTACGAGAAGGCCGCACCGGTCCTTGACCCGGTTCTCCGCTGGTCCGCCAACCGAGAGATGAAGAAGATCGTACACGACCTTCAGCGCTATGACGAGATTTACCTTCGTCTGCCCGATCGGCGTCAGTGGTCCGGATGGTTGGAGGATAACTTTGCGGGTGACGCAGGTACCGACCCGTGGAGCAACAAGTACATTTTTCGCGCATGGACGGACTCGTTCTATGTCGCGTCTCCGGGCCCGGACCGCATCGAGTTCAGCCCAGACGACTTCCGCGTCTTCTCGTTCAGGAACTGAGATCATCCCGAGATCCATCCTCAGTGTCGGTCTGACGGGAACCGTTGCCTCGGGGAAGTCCACGGTGGCTGCTCTCTGGGGAGCGTCCGGGGTGCCTGTCCTGAGTGCGGATGACCTGGCCCGAAGGGCGGTCTCCGCCACGAGTCCCGGACTCGAGGACGTCGTACAGGCGTTCGGCCGCGAATTCCTGACGTCGGAGGGCACCCTCGACCGTGCCGCGCTCCGCCGCCACGTCTTCGAGGACGAAGATGCCCGCACCCAGCTTGAACAGATCCTCCACCCCCGCATTCAGGTGTTTCGCGACCGTTGGATGCGGCGGCAGGTAGCGGACGGTGCCGATGTGGTTGTCTCGGAGATTCCGCTTCTCTTTGAAACCGGCATGGAGCATGAGTTCGACCACGTTGTAGTAGTCTACACTCCCGAGGAGGAACGCTTTCGTCGGCTCGTCGAGGATCGGGGCCTTCCGGCGGCAGAGGCGAAGGCCATCATGGCCGCTCAGATGGACGCCGAGGAGCAGCGCGGGCGAGCGGCCATCGTCATCGACAACGACGGGACGCGTGAGCAACTCGCTGACCGGGCTCGTGTGGCCCTCACCGAGATCAAGCGTCTCAGCGGGCGTGAGGGGGCACGGCCGGGGTGGATGCGGTTGGATATGCACATGCATACCTGTGCCTCCTGGGACTGTCTGTCTGACCCACACGCACTTCTGGAGCGGGCACGCAGCCGAGGGATCCACCGCATCGCGATCACCGATCACAACGTGCTGGGCATGGCCCGGCGCATGGCCGAGGAGTTTCCGGACGAGGTGATCGCTGGCGAGGAGGTCAAGACGGCGGAGGGGATCGACGTCATCGGACTCTATCTGACACACGAGATCCCAAAGGGCACGCCGGCAGCTGAAGTCTGTAGCCGGGTGAAGGAGCAAGGCGGAATCGTGTACCTCCCCCATCCATTTGCGCGTGGAAAGGGTGGCTCCGGCCGCTTTGCAGAGGGACTGGGCCCCCAACTCGACATCGTCGAGGTCTTCAATGCACGCATGCACCCCGAGCGTCTGAACGAGCCCGCAGAGGAATTTGCGGCACGCTGGGGTTTGCCGCGCGGGGCCGGGTCAGATGCTCATATGGTTGGGGAGGTTGCGGGCGGATTCGTCGAGGTGCCGGTACACGACAACCGACCGGAGGCGCTTCTCGCCGCGATGGGGTCGAGTCGAGTGCGGGGGCGGACCGCGCCGTGGGCCGTACACCTCGCCTCTACCTGGGCCAAGGTACGCAAACGGCTTCCCTGAGTCCTGCCCCTTTGTGCCCTTGCTACTCGGCGATGAAACGCAGACAATTCTGCCGACCTCTCCCCATTCAACGGTACGTGCATGACGACCCACTACTCCAATCATCCGTCGGCGTTCGAGGATGTACTTTCTGCGCTTGAACCCGCGCAGCGGATCGTCGTGACCACCCACCTGAACTCGGATGGCGATGGGTGCGGATCGGCGGTGGCGCTCGTCTCGTGGCTGAGGGCTCGGGGAAAGGAAGCCTCGATCATCACGCCCACTCCGTACCCGGCCCTCTATCGGTATCTGTTGCCCGATCCTGCGTGGGTGATTCCACCGGGGGACGAGAACGCGAAGGCTGTGTGCAAGAACGCCGACCTCGCCGTCGTGGTGGATACGGGTGAGGTTCCGCGGATAGGCCGGGTCCGCCCGCTGATCGAGCATCTTCCGACGGTGGTTATCGATCACCATCCGGAGGGGGGACGCCCGATCGAGGGGGTGTCGCTCCGTGTACCCGAGGCTGCGGCTGCTGGGGAGCTGGTATTCGAGCTCATCCAGCGGGCTGGTGGTCCCTGGCCGGAGGAGATCGCCCACGCTCTCTATGCCGCGATCCTCACGGATACCGGGGGGTTTCGGTTCAGCAACACGACCGCAAATACGCTCCGCATAGCCGCCGAGCTCGTGGATAAGGGGGTAAGCCCGGAGGAGGCGCATCGGAATGCGTATGGGGCGATTCCACTGAGGCGGCTCCGCCTGCTCAGCAGTGCGCTGAAGACGCTCGAGGTCGACGAGGGGGGTAGGGTTGCGTGGATGACGATCCCGCGCGAGGAATACGAGACGCTCGGCATGCAGCCCGATGACCTGGATGGTGTCGTAGACTACCCGCGCGGAGTCGACGGGGTTGAGGTTGGATTGCTGTTTCGAACCACCCAGGGAGGGGGTACCAAGATCTCGTTCAGGTCCAACGGCCCGGTCGACGTCAACGAGCTCGCACGGCGCTTCGGCGGCGGTGGACATGCGCGGGCGGCGGGCGCCCATGTAAACGAGGCGCTCGAAAAGGTGCGTGCTGAGGCTGTCGAGGCGACCTGCGGGGCTGTTCGGGAAGCCCTGGGCGACCCCACAGATCCAGAAGGGGACGGAACGGAGTCATGAAGTTTGGGGATAAGACGGTGGGAGAGGGCCCCGGCGTACCCGAGGGACTTCCGAGGACGCTCCAGCGACTGAATGCCGCTGTTGGAGCCAGAGAGGTCGATCAGCTCTGGATCTTTCCTCCGATGATTCGGGGCCGGAAGGAGTGGGGGTTGGTTGCTGCCGGATGTTTCTCTGAGGGGGGGAATTTGCGGCTGGTCACGGCCTCCTACTCCGCAGAGCGCACGGGAAAAGGGCTCGAGGTCGACACACGTTTTCGCGAAGAGGGAAGTGCCCCCCCAGACCGCTTTCCTCGCGTGATGCAGGGCGTCGCCAGGCGAAGCGAGCTGGATCTCGGTGATGCGCGGTTGGTGTCCATCCGGGGTAACGAGGAGACGTTTGAGGATCTGATGGCGGAATTCAGCGATGATCTCTTCGAGACAGGGGAACCCTGATGTCGACTGAGAATGGGGGTTCGTTCTCCCGGCTCTTCGGGCGGTACCTGAAGGAGCAGGGTCTGCCGGTAACCCAGCAGCGCGAGGCCATCGCCGAGGTTGTATTCACCTCTCAGGCCCACCTCTCGGTCGACGAAATCGAGATGGAGCTTCGCCAGAAGGAGCATCGCATCGGCAAGGCGACCATCTACCGGACCCTCGACCTGTTGGTGCGCAGCAACCTGGTAGAGGAACACGACTTTGGAGAGGGCTTCAAACGGTACGAACACAGGCTCTCACCCCGACCTCTTCACGAGCATCTGATCTGCCTGAACTGCGGCTCAGTGACGGAGTTCGAGGCTACTGAGGTTCATAGGATCGAGGCCCAGGTGGCGGCCGAGCACGGTTTTAGGCCCACGCGCCACAAGCTCGACATCTACGGGCTGTGCAGGAACTGCAATGAAGCCGGCGTAGAGTTGCCCCATGAGGGGCTGCTCTGCCCGATTGAAGTCGCGTAACACCTAGCCTATGCCCAACCGACGCTCGAAGGACCATCCGGGGCGACGAGGGCCCATGTCCGCAGCCGGTTCACCCTGCAGGGGCGATGTGCCTGAATCGCTTCGCGGGCTTCCCTGGGAGTTACCCCACACCTTTCTGGGACTCGACGAAAAGGGTTCGGCGTTCGAGGACGCTGGAGCCGTGATACTCCCGGTCCCCTACGAGGCGTCGACGAGCTTTGGGGGTGGCACACGAAGCGGGCCCGATGCGATACTCGCCTCGTCCCGGTACATCGAGTTGTACGACGACGAGCTGAGGCGGGACGCTTCGGCGGTGGGCATCCATACCCTTCCCGCGTTGGAGCTCACGCGCGAGGGTCCTCCAGCCGCGATGGAAGAGCTTGAGGCCGCGTACGGTGCCGTCTCCGATGCCGCGGGTGACCGCTTCGTGGTCATGTTGGGCGGGGAGCATTCGGTGTCTTCTCCTGCGATACGGGCCTGCGCCGATCGGGTGGAGGGCCGACTCACCGTACTCCAATTCGATGCCCACGCAGACCTCCGAGTCGAGTACGAGGGTTCGCCCCATTCACATGCGTGCGCGATGGCACGGGTAATGGACGTCGCAAATATCGTGACGGTGGGCGTGCGCGGTGTCAGTGAGGAGGAAGTCGGGGTCGTGGACTCCAACGAGGGCATTACCCTGATCTGGGCCCACGAGATGTGGGAGGACGATGCGTGGATGGACCGAGCGATGGATGCACTTGGCAGCTCGGTCTACCTCACATTCGATGTGGATTTCTTCGATCCCGCGCTTGTTCCCTCGACAGGCGCCCCGGAGCCCGGAGGGGGAGATTGGTACCGCACCCTTCGCTTCCTTCGCAGGGTGTTTCAGGAGCGGACGGTGGTTGCCGCCGACGTAGTCGAGCTGGCACCCATTCCTGGCATCTCCGCACCGGATTTCCTGATCGCGAAGCTCGTCTACAAGTTCATCGGATACCGATTCGAATGACGCTGGATCGCCACCTGCCAGCCCGACGGGGAGCACAACATTCGGACTCGGAACCGGACGGTGTGCTTGATGGACTCTCGCGCACGGCCCTGGGGAGGGCGACGGGGTCGGCCGAAATCCCGGGCAACGCGGTTGAGCTGCAGTTTGATGGACCGGCGACCTTCGAGGCGTGGATCGACGCGATCTCGAGCGCACGCAGCTTTGTGCATTTCGAGAACTACATCCTTCGCGACGACCGCGTGGGAAGGCGCTTCCGCGACGCCCTTGTCGCGAAGGCCCGTGAAGGGGTGACGGTGCGCGTGCTCTACGACTGGGTGGGGTGTTGGGCCACCCCGCGAAGGTACTGGAAGCCGTTTCGAGAGGCGGGAGTCCAGGTGAGGGCCTTCAATCGACCGAGCATCAAAGATCCTTATGGAGTCTTCCAGAGGGACCACCGCAAGCTTGTTGCGGTCGATGGCTGTGTGGCGTTTGTGGGCGGGTTCTGCATCGGAGCCGCCTGGGCGGGAGACAGAGACAACCCACCCTGGCGGGACACCGGCGTGGCGATTCGGGGACCAGCTGCGACTGTGGCCGCCACCGCCTTCGAGCGCATCTGGGACGAGATCGGCCCGATCGCCTCGGCGCCGACGCGTTGTGAGCCAGAGCTGGCCGGCGGAGAAACTTCGCTCTGGATCATGGAGGGGGAGCCAGGGCGAACTCGGGTGATGCGGACGCTCGCGCTCATCGCCTCCCACGCACGGCATCGGCTCTGGATCACGGACCCCTACTTCGTCGCACCCCGTCTTGTTTCCGAAGCGTTGGCGGCGGCAGCGCGAGACGGGGTGGATGTGCGCGTGCTCCTGCCGGCCAACAACAATTGGCCCCTCGTAGGCTCGCTCTCGCGCACGGGATACCGCTTTCTGCTCGGTGCCGGGGTGCGGATCTTCGAGTGGAACGGCCCGATGATTCACGCCAAGACCTCTGTGGCGGACGGCGTCTGGAGCCGTGTGGGATCGAGCAATCTCAACTCTTACAGCCTCCTCGGGAACTGGGAGATCGATGTTGGCGTTTGGGATGAGTCCTTCGCGGGGCAGCTCGAAGGACTCTTCGTTGCAGACCTCGCTTCTTCGGTTGAGATCGTGCTCCCGAAGGTGGGTTCGAGTGTGGTGCCCGTCGGTGACGAGAAGGCGCTACGAGCTCCGAAACGGACCTCGCTGGAGCCCGAGGGTGGATTGTCGTCTCGGCTCGAATCGTTGATGGAGCGCGGTGGGGCGGGGAGCATCGGTCTCACTCATCTCGTGAGGGCGGGAAGCACATTTGGCTGGGCGCTCGCGGGGCGACGGACGTTGGGGCGCGAAGACCGGACCGTACTTGGGACGGTATCCGCCGTGGTCTTGGCAACATCGGTATTTGCGGCTTTCTTTCCGCGTGTTGTTGGGTGGGGAAGCGCAGCAATCTTGGGTTGGTTGGGTGTCGTGACGGGGGTGCGGGCACTCCTGCACCGGCGCCACGCTCGTATTGAATCAGTTTCTCATCCAGAGGATGAATCTTGAACGAATCGATGGGCATTCTTGTAGCGTTTACCGCAGGGATTCTTTCTTTCTTGTCCCCGTGCGTTCTCCCTCTCGTTCCCAGTTACCTGTCATTTGTAACGGGCATGAGCCTAGAGGACCTGCAGAAGGGCGTGGATCGCCGTGCGACGATGATCCACTCGCTCCTCTTCGTTGCGGGGTTCTCGATCATCTTCATTCTGCTCGGTGCATCCGCATCCTTCCTGGGTGTGTTCATGCGTCATTACGAGGTCTGGATCGCGCGCATCGGTGGCGGGTTGATCGTTGTGCTGGGGCTTCACCTCACGGGCGTGCTACGGATTGCACCGTTGATGCGCGAACGGCGAATCCATGTGAATGACCGGCCCGCCGGGTATATCGGGACGCTGGGGATTGGCGCCGCTTTCGGCGCCGGGTGGACACCCTGCATTGGACCTGTGCTGGGGGCGATCCTCACGATTGCGAGCACACAGGACGGCGTGTGGAGTGGCGTGATACTCCTCAGCTTCTACTCGCTCGGCCTTGCCATACCGTTCCTGTTGGCGGCGCTCGCGCTCGATTCCTTCCTGGGTGCGTTTTCCCGGTTTCGCAGGTTCCTGCCGATGGTGGAGAAGGCGTCTGGCATACTCCTCGTCGTTCTCGGAATCCTGTTGATGACCGGATCCTTCACGATCCTGTCGACGTACCTGACCCGCTTTACGCCGGACTGGGTGCTCAACCACATCTAATCGAGTCTGGCCCCCACGCAGCGGTCCGAGAGGGTCAGCTCGCGTGGGGTGCCAGCTCGAGGTCCTGTTCGAGCATCTGGCGGCGGAGCAGAGAGGCGTAGATTCCGCCGCTGGCGGCGAGCTCTGCGTGTCGCCCACGCTCCACGATCGATCCCTGGTCGATTACCAGAATCAGGTCGGCGTGCATTACCGCAGAGATGCGGTGGCTGATGATGAACGATGTTCTCAGGGCCATCACGCGACGGAGATCCTCTAGAATCTTCGATTCCGTGTGGGTGTCCACGGCGCTCAGCGCGTCGTCGAGGATGAGGATCTGGGGGTCGCGCGCCACGGCCCGCGCGAGCGTCGCCCTCTGCTTCTGGCCACCAGAGAGGTTGATCCCCCGCTCCCCGAGGTAGGTCCCGTAACCCTTGGGGAACTGCTTGATCGAGGCGTCCAACTGGGCGATCTGCGCTGCCTCGAAGACGGCTTCCTCGTCGTCCCCCGGAAGTCCAAGGGCGATGTTCTCTTTGATCGTGGTCGAGAAGAGGAAGGGGTCCTGAGGCACCATCCCGATTCGGCGACGTAGCTCTCCGGGATCGAACTCCTCCGTTGGGATGCCATCCAGAAGAATCTGCCCGCTCGTGGGGTCGTGGATTCGCGGAATGAGCGACACAAGAGAGGATTTTCCGGAACCGGTGGACCCTACGATCGCGATAGTTTGTCCTGGAGCGACGACGAATGAGATGTCTTCGAGAACGACGCGGTCGGTACCCGGATAGGTGAACGAGACGTTCCGGAATTCGATCCGTCCTGGGAGGCCGGGAATGGGTTTGGGCTCAGCTGGTGCGACGATTGTGGGCTCGGTTTCGAGGATCCGGTTGATCCGACCCATGGATGCCGCCCCGCGCTGAAACAGATTCACCACCCACCCGAGGGCGATCATGGGCCACACCAGGAGCGCCAGGTAGATCCCGAAGGCCACGAAATCCCCGACGGTGATCGTTCCTGAGACCACCTGAAGGCCCCCGATCCACAACACCAGCACCATGGCGCCTCCCGCGAACAGAGCGATGAGGGGGTGCATGAGGCCCGAGATCTTCGCCAGGCCCATGTTGCTGTCCATGTACGCCTGGTTCATCTCTGAGAACTGGGCCTCCTGGGTGGCTTCCTGTGAGTACGCTCGTACGATGCGCACCCCGGTCAGGTTCTCCTGAACCATCGTGGAAACGGTCGAAAACTGCTCCTGGATCACCTCGAAGCGTTCGTGTATCACGCGTGAGAAGCGTAGCACGATGTGCGGGAGTGCAATCAACGGGAGAAGCGCGATGGCGGTCAGCCGCGGGCTGATCCAGAGCATGAGCGAGAGCGCGAGGAGGAACCCGACCGTGGTGTTGACCGCGTACATGATTGCCGGGCCGGTGGCCATGCGCACCGCCAGGGTGTCGTTCGTGGCTCTGGCCATGAGGTCACCGGTACGTGAGGCCCCGTAGAACACGGAATCCAGCCGCATCAGATGCTCGAAGAAGTCGTTTCGGAGATCACACTCGATTCTTCGACTGACTCCGTTCAGGAGCTCACGCATGCCGAACTTGGCTGCTCCCCCCAGGACCGCTGCGCCCACGATACCCAGTCCGTACAGCAGGATCGTCTGGCTCTGGAGGTCAGCGTTGTCCAGGCCGTCGATCGCCAGCTTCACCAGATAGGGTGCGGCGATGCCAAAGAGGTTGGTGATGACCACCAGCACGAGCCCCAGCGTGATTCCCCTCCGGTAGGCCTGGAGGTAGGGCAGGAGCGTCTTGAGTTCGTTCACAGCCCCTCTCTCTCTACGCCTGCTTCATCACTGTGTGGCCAGCTCGCGGAGCAGGCGAATCGCTCCGGCGGTGAGTGCCGCCGCGCCGAGGGGCAGCACGCTCTCGTCGATGTCGAATGTGGGGCTATGATGCTCTCTCGGGTCGTCGAGCGCTGCTCCGAGCCAGAAGAAGGTGCCGGGAGCGTGTTGGGCGAGCACGGCGAAGTCCTCGCCGCCCATCATCGGCTCGGCATCCCACACGGCATCCTCTCCCATCAACTCCGAGGTGGCCGATCGCACCCAGTCCGTCACCCGGGAGTCGTTTACCACCGGTGGATACCCGGGCCCGATGGTGACATCCACCTCAGCTCCCAGCGCCTCGAGCCCCTCGAAGGCGCCACGGACGGCCTGCGCGAGCCGGTCGCGCACACCCACATCGAAATATCTGAGGGTTCCCCGCACGATTACATGGGATGCGAGGATGTTGGAGGCGGTGCCGCCTGCGATCTGACCGAGCGAGACGATTCCGTTCTCCATCGGGCCGATGCGGCGGGAAACCGCCTGCTGGACGGCCACGATTCCCTGCGCGGCGAGCAGAAGGGCATCGACGCCCTCCTCGGGGCGCGCCGCGTGACTCGCGTTTCCCCTCACCTCGATCGTGAGCTCCTCAGTTCCGGCCATCATGGTGCCGTCGTAGAGAAAGAACTTTCGCGTAGGCAGGTGAGACCCCACGTGGAGCCCGAGGATCGCGTCTACGTCGTGCATGGCCCCGTCGTCGACCATCCTCATCGCACCGCTCTTGCCCTCTTCGTCCACGCCCTCCTCCGAGGGTTGAAAGAGCAGGCGGATGGTGCCGTGTGGCAGCGTACCGGCGTCTCTCTCCTGGACGATCAGTCGAGCGGCTCCCACCAGGCATGCGCAGTGGGCATCGTGCCCGCAGGCGTGCATGACCCCGGGATTCTCCGACGAGAATCCATGGTCGTTGGTCTCCTGAATGGGGAGCGCATCCATGTCGGCGCGGATCGCCACCGTGGGTCCGTCGCCGTTCTCGAGCTCTGCGACGACGCCGGTGATGCCCACCTCCCTGCGAACGGAGTAACCGAGGCCCGCCACGATATCTGCGAGTACTCCGGCGGTCCGCTTCTCGCCGAACCCGAGCTCGGGGTTCCGGTGAAGATCCCGGCGAAGCTCCACCAGTTCGTTGCTGAGGGCCTGGGCCCGATCTAACAGCGTCATCGCGATTCCTCTGGAATGCTGGCTTGGCGCGGGGGTCGTCGGTTTGCTGGCTGGAAAGCGGCCACGTTAGCTTTCTCGGCGTACGGACCTGAGAGAGTTAACTCCCTTTCCCGGTTTATCAATGCTCGACGAGCGGCTCACCGAACAACGAAATCCCCAGTCAGCTGAAATCGATCGCCTCACCGCTGAGGAGGTCGTCTCTCTGATCAATTCGCAGGATGCTCTGGTGGCGTCGGCGGTGGGACGCGAGGCCGCGGCGATCGCACGCGCCGTCGAGATTGTCGTGGATGTCTTCCGGCAGGGTGGTCGGCTGGTCTACGTCGGTGCGGGGAGCTCGGGGAGGTTGGGGGTCCTCGATGCTTCGGAGATGCCCCCCACCTTCGGCACACGCCCGGATCAGGTTCAGGGCATAATCGCCGGGGGGTACGAGGCGCTGGTCCGTGCACAGGAGGGTGCAGAAGACCACCCCCAGGACGGTGCCACGGCCGTGGACGAGCTTGAGATCGGCTCGAGCGACTTCGTACTTGGGATCGCGACCTCGGGGAGTACGCCCTTCGTTCATGGCGCACTCGACCGTGCCCGGAGTCGGGGGGCACGCACCGGATTTCTCCTCTGCACCCCGCCGGGAGCCGAGCTTGTCGAGGCCCATGACGTGGTCATCGCACCACTCGTAGGGCCGGAGGTGATCACTGGGTCAACCCGCATGAAGGCAGGGACCGCCACCAAGCTGGTGCTGAACACGATCACCACCGGGGCCATGGTTCAGATGGGCAAGGTCTACGGAAACCTGATGGTCGATCTGCAGGTGACGTGCGACAAGCTCCAGGATCGAGCCGAGCGAATCCTCATCACCCTTCTGGGGATCGACCGGGAGTCGGCTGAGGCGCTTCTCTTGCGAGCCGGTGGACACGTGAAGACCGCGCTGGTCATCGGCAAGCTCGGGCTCGACCCCCACGAGGCCCGGGCGCGGCTTGCCGAGGCTGGGGGCCACGTCGGCCGTGTGATCGACCTCGCGTCCGAGGGCGAATAGCTACTCGTGGAGTCGTCTTCGCTGTTCGTTGGATTGATGTCGGGCACCTCGCTCGACGGGGTCGATGCGGTTTTGGCATCGATCTCCAGCGTCGACTCCGGCGGTGCCTCGTGGGAGGTGCTGGGCTTCCTCTCACGGCCCTACGAGCCGCCCGAGCGGGAGGCGATCAGAGCGGCGATCGATGGAAAGAGCGCTGCCGCGCTCGCTCGCCTCGGGGTCGATATCGCTGAGGGCCATGCTCTGGCTGTGCGTTCGCTCCTGGAGATGGCCGGCGTCGACGCGACAGAGGTGAGGGCCGTGGGTTTTCATGGTCAGACTGTTTCGCACCTCCCGCCGACCCCTGAGCGTGGTGGGGCGACGCTGCAGATCGGAGACGCCGCCACACTCGCAGAGCGGCTGAGAATCGACGTCGTTCATGACTTCCGTTCCCGGGATGTCGCGGCGGGTGGGCACGGCGCGCCGCTCGTCGCCTGGCCGGACGCCCAGCTGTTCTCCCATCCGAAACGGCGGAGGGTGCTTCAGAATCTGGGTGGAATGGCGAACGTGACGTGGCTGCCCGCGCGCGTTGAGGCGGAGGCGCCGCTGGCGTTCGACACGGGCCCCGGCGTAGCGCTAATCGATCGTGCGGCGTTCCTGGCTACACGGGGAGAGCTGAACTTCGACGACGGCGGACGCCTCGCGGCGGCAGGAATCGCAGATCAGGCCGTCGTCGCCCGGCTGCTGGAGCTCCCGTTCTTTGCCGAGGAGCCGCCTCGGACCACCGGACGGGAGCTCTTTGGCGACGCCCTCGTGGGAGAGCTCGCGAGGGATCTCCCGCAGGGGCAACCAGAGGCGTGGGTGGACCTTATCGCCACGCTGGTGGCCTTCACGGCGGAGAGCATCGCCCAGGCGTATCGCCGCTGGGTGATCCCGATGGGCGTCGACGAGGCGTTCCTGCTTGGGGGTGGGGCCCTGAACCCGGCCCTGGTGGCCGCCCTGGGTGCAGCGCTCCCCGAACTCCCCCTGCAGTCCTCCGAGGCGCTGGGGCTCGACCCGAATGCCCGTGAGGCCCTATGCTTTGCGGCACTCGCGTGGGGATACATGGAGGGCATGCACACAAATGTGCATCGCGCTACGGGGGCTGAGGGGCCGCGACGCCTCGGAAGCTTCACCCCCGCTCGCTGACGAAAGGAACATCAGTTGGGAAAGAGGAAGAAGAGGGTGGATGCGACGGCGCGGTCACGCGCCGTCGGCGGAGCAGCTCCGGTGGCCGAGGTTTCCGGCGGGAAGCCCCGCTTTGGGTGGCCCAGTCCGCTGGTTCGCGGGGCAGTGGTGGTGGTCGGGATTCACCTGGCGCTTAGCCTTCTCTCTCTCAATCCAGTGCCGCATACGGGGGGAGACAACGCGGGGTACCTCACCCTCGCCTACTCGCTCGCGAGCGAGGGAAGCTACCAGGAGCTGTGGGATCCGGCGTCTCCCGGGCATACGAAGTACCCGCCGGCGTATCCCCTCGTTCTGGCGGGCGCGATGCTCCTCGGAGCGAAGAGCTGGCTCTCCTTCAAGCTGTTCTCAGTGGTATTCATCGGTGGATCCGTTCTGCTCTCCTACCTCTGGGTTGCCGAGCGGCGAGGGCCTGTCTTTGCGGCCCTGGTGGGGGGTGTGCTTGCCTTCTCACCGGCGTTCCTCTGGGCGAGCAAGTGGATCCTCTCTGATCCGATGTTCCTCGCCCTCACGGTGGCCACGCTGTTCGCCTTTGAACGAGCGGAGCGGCCGGCAGCGGGGCGTTGGTGGATCGGCGTGGGTTGTGCGCTGGCCATCGCGGCGACCTTCACGAGAACCGCCGGACTGCCGCTCATCCTTGCTGTTGCCGGGTGGCTCTACCTCCGGTCGGCGTGGAGGGCGCTGGCTTCCTTCGCCCTGGCGGTTGCCGTGCCCAGCGTAGCGTGGTGGGTGCGATCGCAGGGGGTGGGGGGTGCGCAGTACGTCTCGGAGTTCTGGATGTCCAATCCGTACCAGCCCGACCTGGGGACCGTGGGGGTGGGGGGGTTGCTGGCGCGCATCGCCGAGAATCTCGAGGGGTACGTGCTCTCCCATCTTCCTGCTGGGATCGCTCCCTACGGGGGATGGCTACTCCCTGTCGTGGGTATCGTACTCGTTGGGGCAGCCCTCACCGGTTGGGCGATGCGTGTGCGAGAGCGTCCCGGCCTCATGGAGCTGTTTGCACCGGCCTACTTTGGGCTGATTCTCCTGTGGCCCGCGGTCTGGTCGGGTGATCGTTTTGCGCTTCCGCTCTTTTTGCCGCTGCTCGTCTACGCGGGTGATGCCCTGGTGAAGGGGGCGGGGAGGGTGCATGCACGGGGCCCGCTCCTCGTGGGAGGAGTGGTGGCGGCCGTCCTGATCCTGCCCGCATCCCAGAGCTGGCGCCAGTCGGTTGGTCTTGCCCGCGCGTGCTGGGTGGTGGTCCAGACAGGTGGCCCCTTCGCCTGCAATTCCGCCGGTTTCCAGGAGTTCGTCTCGGCGGCTCGCTGGCTTGGCGAAAATGCCCCGGATGACGCTGCCGTCTTCAGCCGGAAGCCACGGATGTTCTTTGCGCTGAGCGGTGTCCCAAGTCGGACCTATCCCTTCACGGGAGAGGCGGACGCCTTCCTCCAGAGCGCTCGGGAGGCTGGCGTATCGTACGTGGTTCTGGATCGCATCGGTCGGCTCGGCACCGAGTACGTCGGAAGCGTTGTGACCAGCCGGCCCAAGGCGTTCTGTTCGCTTGCCGGGGTCGGAGGCCAGAACGGGAGTCCCCGCACCGAGATCCTGGGGATCGTGCCCGATGGGGAGGAGGAGGGCCTGGGAATACGCACCAATCCCGATGGAAATCTGGAGGTGGGGATCGGCCGGTGTTCGCCAGAGATGATGCGTGAGGAGCCCCGGACGCTCCCGCCCTACACGTCGTCTGTGGTGCCGTTGCTGGATGTCCTGGAGCCGTAGAGCAGTCCCACAGTCGCACCAAACACCACGTGCTCGAGTAGCGTGTCGGCCGTGAGCTCGTCGGTGTCCATGATCGCGGCGAGCATTGGGATCGTGCGGTGAGGGCTTGCAGCGCCGAGAATCCTGTCGAGCCCGCCCAGAGGTGAGATCGAATACTCGAGGGCTCCGAACAGGGCCCCTTTCGCCAGCCCGGGCCCTGGAAGCCATGGGTCGACAACCGAACCGTAGAGGATTCCCCTCGCCGCACCTGCCATGACCTCGGTGGTGGCATCACCGGTGGCATCTTCGGTACGCAGCACACGCGAACGAAGCACACGCAGCACCAGGGTGGCGGCTGCACCGGCGAGGCCCGCCTTGACCACTCGCGTCACGGAGGTCTTGGAGCTTCCGGTCAATCCCGCAACAGCCCGGCCCGCTACTGCGCTAACCGTCGCTGCAATGAGCGCGTCGAAGGGGTTTTCCGCCCTCGGGGCTTCACCGTCCGGAGAGGGGGGCTTTCGCAGTGGGATGACGCGCTTCTCACCAGCGCCGTCTCGTGGGGTGGATGGCGGCGGTGACTCGCGGGCGCCCGCTCGGAGCGAGGCCAGAGAATACCCAATTCGGTACCACACATCCGTTCGATCGGTCATGGACCCGCTTGCTAGTTCTCGCGTCCAGCGAGATCGGCCATCGCATCGACGGCGGCGTGCATGTTAGCGAGAGCCACCGCTACCTCCTCGGAGGTCTCACCATGCGCCTCCCGGTCGCGCAGCGCAGCAGAATTGAGCGCTCGCACCAGGTCGATGAAGTCATCCGTGGCGTCTCGCAACGCGTTGTACTTACGCTCATTGGGAAGGAAGGGCTGCGTGAGTCCCCAAACCCCTGCCTCGATCATGAGAACACCGACCAGGACCGCAACGAGCTGCCATTGAAGTTGAACCGGGCTGGCAGGGATACCCAGGACGGCACCAAAAACGACCGCCATGCCGGCGATCGGAAATCCAATTTCTACGATTCTTCGGATCTTGCGCACGCATGTTCTCCGGCGGTTGCAGGGGGAGGTCAAGGGCTCCCCTGTGGTTCATAAGTTCGGGCCTCAGTCCACGGTTCGAACTTCAGCCCACCACCTACCTATAAACTACTGCCCCCAGTGTCGAATTGCACAGGTGCGTCCCCCAGAGCCGTGTGAGGCTTACCTCCGCAGAGGCTCCAGGTGTCCGCCGAGGAGGGTCCCGGCCAGGAAATTCCGGTAAATTGCAGGTGTGTCTCATTCTCTCGAGAATACGCTTGACCACAACATCTTGTGTGTGTACGTTGGGCCCACCGCAATATTTGGTAGCTTCGATGGAGTTTCCACATAAATTTTGAGCCGGCGAAAGGGTTCTCGCCGGTTTTCCACGTATAGATCATCAGCTTGTCCACTGTACCGTTATTGTAGGAGTACGCCGCACCATGCCAACCCGGGACCCGAAGCCTCAGGACGCCCTCATCTTCGACGACACCGTACCGGAGGATCTGCCCCAGGCTCCGCTGACGGAGAACGCCAGAATCGTCTTGGCCAAGCGTTATCTGAAGAAGGACGAGGCAGGGAATCCCACTGAGAAGCCCGAGACGATGTTCTGGCGAGTGGCCAAGGTCATCGCAGACGGGGACAAGAGGTACGGTGCTTCGGAGGCAGCGGCCGAGGAGGTCGCGCGGCAGTTCTACGAGCTGATGACGAATGGGAGGTTCGAGCCGAATTCTCCTACGCTGATGAACGCGGGGAGGCCGCTGGGGCAGCTCTCTGCCTGCTTCGTGCTTCCCGTGGACGATGCTCTCTCCAACGGCCGGAGCGGGATCTACGATACGCTCAAGTCCATGGCGCTTGTCCATCAGTCGGGTGGTGGGACCGGATTCTCGTTTTCTCGCCTGCGTGGGACGGGGGCTCAGGTGCGGTCGACGATGGGGGTTGCCTCGGGTCCGGTCTCGTTCATGAGGCTCTACGACGCGAGTACCGAGGTCGTGAAGCAGGGCGGCACGCGGCGCGGCGCGAACATGGGCATTCTTCGCGTCGACCACCCGGACATCCGAGAATTCATCGCGTGTAAGCACGACACGACCCAGATCACCAACTTCAATATCTCGGTCGCGCTCACCGACATCTTCATGAAGGCCGTGAAGGACGGGACGAGCTACGAGCTTCTCGATCCGAAGACGGGGGACATCGTAGGCGAGGAGAATGCCAGCGAGATCTTCGACATGATCATCCACGGGGCGTGGAAGACCGGAGAGCCGGGCACCTTTTTCATCGACCGAGCGAATGAATACAACCCGGTTCCCCAGCTCGGTTCCTACGAGGCCACGAACCCTTGTGGGGAGCAGCCGCTGCTGGCCTACGACGTGTGCAATCTGGGTAGCATCAACCTGAGCAAGTTCGTTCAGCCGGGTGTTCCCTTTGACGCTCCCCTCGAAGACCGCGTCGACTGGGATGAGCTTGCGCGTGTGGTGCACCTCTCCGTCCACTTCCTCGACAACGTCATCGACGCAAACCGATACCCTCTCGATCAGATCACCCAACTCGCGCAGACGATCCGCAGGGTCGGGCTGGGGGTGATGGGCTGGGCCGACATGCTGATTCGCCTTGGAATTCCCTACGATTCGCCGGAGGGCGTCGACATGGCGCGCACGGTGATGGGCTTCGTGAACGAGGAGGCTCGCGTGGCCTCCGAGGGGCTGGCCGAAGCAAGAGGAGTATTCCCTGCCTGGGATGCCTCCATCTGGGGCCCGGACGACTCCGCAGCCCGACGGCCTGACGGGTCGAGGATTCGTCCAGAGCGACGTCTCAGGAACTGCAACCTCACGACCGTCGCTCCTACGGGGACGATCTCGATTTTTGCGGGATGTTCCGGGGGAATCGAGCCGCTGTTCGCGGTTGCCTTCATGCGTAACCAGGCCGGCGAGATGATGCCCGATGTGAACGAGGACTTCGTTGCTCGGGCCAAGGCTGAGGGATGGTTCTCGGAGGAGCTGATGCAGCGGATTGCCTCTGAGGGACACATCCACCTCGACGGAGTGTCCGCCGAGGTCCAGGCCGTGTTCAAGACCTCTCACGACATCGCGCCGGAGTGGCATGTGCGGATGCAGGCGGCATTCCAGGAACACGTGGACTCTGCGATATCCAAGACCACAAACTTTGCCAACGCCGCCACTGAGGACGATGTGCGCGAGATCTACAACCTCGCCTTCGATCTCGATTGTAAGGGAGTAACGGTCTACCGCGATGGCTCCCGGCCGATGCAGGTCCTCTCCACCGGCAAGACCGAGAACATGGGAGACGCCCCGACGAATGCCGCCGAGGTTGCGTCGCTCGAGCAGCAGCTGGCCGACGCCCGTGAGGAGCTTCACCAAGTGCGGATGGAGCTGGAGCACGAGGTGCGTGCGCAGGCTGCCAGAGACGAGGACGCCCGCGCCGCAAAGAGCAAGCGTCAGCGGCCCACGATGCTCAACGGGCGGACCATGAAGATGAATTCGCCGCTGGGAGACCTCTACGTCACAGTGAACGAGGACGAGTCGGGACGACCCTTTGAGGTGTTCTGCACCCTTGGTAAGGCGGGTGGCGCGGCAATGGCCGACGCGGAGGCGATCGGTCGCCTGGTTTCCCTTGCGCTCCGATCCGGCATACCGATCACCTCTCTCAAGGATCAGCTCAGAGGCATCTCCTGCGACAGGGCGGTTGGGGTCGGGCCGAACAAGGTGCTGTCGGCTCCGGATGCGATCGGGCAGGCGCTCGAACGGTACCTGGAGGAGAAGGCCGGGGTGCAGGAGATGCTTCCCCTCTCGGTGGGACCGTCTGGAGCCGAGGCAGCGCAGCCCCAGAGTTCGCCTTCGGCCCCTCCGAGCTTCTTTGGCGCCTGCCCGGAGTGCGGTGCGGGCCAGCTTTCGTTTGAAGAAGGCTGTGTGAAGTGCCACATTTGTGGTTACTCGGAGTGTGGTTGATCGGCGCTTGAGGCGATCTTTCTACACGGCCCGATTCCTACGGCCCGATTCCTGAGCCAGGACGCACCACGTGGACGCCGACCAGTTTGCCGAGCGCTTCAAGCGCCTTCGTAGTTGGGAGGATCGCTATCGATACCTCATCCAGATGGGGCGAAAGCTTGCCCCGTTCCCCGAGGAGGACCGGAGCGAGGAGAATCTGGTTCCGGGGTGCATGAGCCGCGTCTGGCTCATTCCCCACGTGCCCTCGGGTGAGAGCGAGACGCTCAGCTTCCTTGCAGACAGCGATGCCGATATCGAAGGACTCTTCGAGAAGATGGAGCTGGCTCAACACCTCTCGGCGAACCGTCGCAACGGATTCTACTCCATGAACCAGAAGATGCGGGAGTATGCCGCTCGCCGTCTGGCAGAGGCGGAGTGAGCGCTCGTATCGTCAAACTGACTACACGCGCTTAGCTTTCCCCAACTTGGATCCTCGCTCCTGGGGATCTGCTCGAGCACGTGGAGGAGCCTTGACCCGTCTGACCCGACTGTTCGCACTTACGGCCTGCGTATTGGCCGCCGGGTGCTTCGACACGCAGCAGACGATCCAAGAGGTCGCAGGGTTGCGGGCGGACCGTCCCACCTTCGACGGCGCAGCGGCGTTCAGCCTTGTGGAGACACAGGTAGCATTCGGCCCGCGCATTCCAGGGAGCCAGGGACGGGCGGATCAGCTCGCCTGGATGATTGAGCTGCTCGGCCCGCTCGCTGACACCGTGTTTACCGACGACTTCACGTACACTGCCGGCGATGGCAACGAGCTTGCCCTGACGAATGTCCATGCACGATTCGGCCCCGTCTCTGGACCACGGGTCCTGCTCCTGACGCATTGGGACACCCGCCCGTGGGCGGATCAGAGCCCGAACGAGGAAGACAGAGTCCAACCGGTACCCGGAGCGAACGATGGTGCCTCGGGGACCGCGATTCTTCTTGGACTCGCCAGCATGTTCCACGAGCAGGCGCCGCCGCTGGGAGTCGAGCTGTTGTTTGTCGACGGTGAGGACTACGGCCCGGGAACCGAGGACATGTTCCTTGGGGCGAAGCACTTCGCTGAGACTCGTGCGGGAGACGATCCGCCGATCTTCGCGATTCTCCTGGACATGGTCGGCGACGCCCAGCCACGATTCCCGACCGAGCCGTACTCCGTTGAGGCCGCTTCCCAGGTAGTGCAACGCGTGTGGGGCATCGCTCGTCAGCTCGGATACGGGGCCTTCTTCCCAATGGATATGGGTCCGCGCATTCAGGACGATCATCTCGCGTTGATCGGTGCCGGAATTCCGACGATCGACATCATCGACTTCGATTACGGGCCCTCGCACGGGTACTGGCACACGCTCGAGGACACCCCCGACAAGACGAGCTCCCGCACCCTTGCCATGGTCGGCGAGGTGGTTGCCGAAGTCGTCTACCGCAGCCGTTGAGCAGGGAGCGCTAATGCCCGAGACACCTCGCATCACCGCCGCCTCGGTTCAGGCTTCGCCGGTCTACTTCGATACCGATGCCACCGTCGACAAGGTGTGTCGGCTGGTCGGGGAGGCATCCTCTGCCGGAGCCGATCTCATCGTCTTCCCCGAAGCATATGTCGGCGGGTACCCCTGGGGCCTCGCCTTCGGGACGGCAGTCGGGGGGCGGAGCGACGCTGGCCGACGCACCTGGGAGCGGTACTGGAGGGCGGCCATCGACGTTCCGGGCCCGCATACGCAGCGCATCGGTGAGGCGGTGGCGAGCGCCGGAGCCTACGCGGTGGTTGGCGTAATCGAGCGGGACTCGACCTACAGCGCGGGCACGCTCTACTGCACGCTGCTCTACTTCGGGCCCGACGGCAGCCTTCTAGGCAAGCATCGCAAGCTGAAGCCCACGGCCTCGGAGAGGCTCATATGGGGTGAGGGTGACGGCAGCACGCTCACCACGATCGACACTCCATTCGGGACCGTCGGTGGGCTCATCTGCTGGGAGAACTACATGCCCCTCGCCAGGATGGCGATGTATGGGCAAGGCGTCGATATCTACCTCGCACCCACCGCCGACGCGCGGGGCAGGTGGCAGGCGACGCTCCAGCACATCTCACTCGAGGGACGGTGTTTTGTGATCGGGTGCAACCAGTACGTGACCCGGGACATGTACCCCGACGACCTGGAGCTCGCCTCGGAACTCGAGGCTTGGCCCGAGACCCTCTGCCGCGGAGGCAGCGCGATCTACGATCCGGCCGGGGAATGTCTGGGGGGGCCACTCTACGACGAAGAGGGAATCGTTCTGGCTGAGCTCGACATGAGCGCGGTCCCGAGGGCCAAGTTCGACTTCGATGTAACCGGCCACTACGCCCGCCCGGACGTGTTCCGGCTCGAGGTCGATCGTCGGGAGCGTAGGCCCGTCGAGGAGTGACTTGCTCACTGACTCCCACTCTGACATGATCCGGGTGCAGGTCGTGATGGGACCCTCGCTTGAGGGTCCCTTTCCTTTCCCAAGAGTGAGGTGTCTGTAGGATGGAACAGGTCAGCACCAGGACAGAGCAGTTTCTCCAAGAAGCCGATGCGTTCGGCGCCCACAACTACAAGCCCCTACCGGTCGTGATCGAGCGAGGAGAGGGTGTCTGGGTTTGGGATGCGGAGGGACGACGATACCTGGACATGCTGAGTGCCTATTCCGCCCTCAATCAGGGACACCGTCATCCGGCCATCATGGCTGCTGCCGTAGACCAGATGGAGAGGCTCACGCTGACCTCGCGTGCCTTCCATAACGACCAGATGGGGGCCTTCTTGCACGAGTTGTGCGACGCGACGGGCTTCCAGAAGGCGCTGCCGATGAATACAGGCGCTGAGGCCGTTGAGACGGCGATCAAGATGGTCCGCAAGTGGGCGTACAAGGTGCGCGGGATCCCGGCGGACAAGGCCGAGATCATCGTGTGCGAGAACAACTTCCACGGGCGCACGACGACCATCGTCGGGTTCTCGTCGGAGGAACAGTACCGCGACGGTTTCGGGCCGTTTACACCCGGTTTCATCACGGTGCCCTACGGGGACGTCGAGGCGTTCCGCGCGGCGGTGAACGAGAACACAGCCGGATTCCTCATGGAGCCGCTGCAGGGAGAGGGTGGCGTGTCCGTTCCCCCGGATGGCTACATCCGAGAGACCGCCGAGATCTGCCGCGAACACGGCGTGGCCTTCATCGCCGATGAGATCCAGACGGGACTCGGGCGCACAGGCCGCCTCTTCTGCACGGAGTGGGAGGGCGTGCGACCCGACGTGCTGATCGTCGGCAAGGCGCTCGGAGGCGGTGTATATCCAGTTTCGGCGACGATTGCGGACGACGAGTTCATGGACGTCTTCGAGCCCGGTGATCATGGGTCGACCTTCGGCGGCAACCCGTTGGGAGCAGCCATTGGGCGTGCCGCGCTGAAGGTCATCCTCGACGAGAAGCTCTCCGAGCGGTCCGATGAGCTCGGATCCTGGTTCATGGAGCAGTTGGTGGCGATCGACTCGCCACACGTCGAGGAGGTCCGAGGGCGGGGTCTCATGATCGGTGTCGTGATCAAGGAGTCCTCGGGGACTGCACGTCCGTTCTGTGAGGCTCTTCAGGCCCGTGGAATCCTTGCCAAGGAGACCCACCACCAGGTCATCCGGTTCGCACCTCCGCTCACGATCGAGCGAAGTGTGCTCGAAGACGCGTTGGTGGAGATCGCGGCGGTATTGAGCGCCTGAGTCTGGATCGCTGATGTCGCTTGGCTCCGGTCACGTCACGGCGTTCGAGCGCTGGGCACCCTGGATGGTCGGGCTGGGTCTGCTCGCTCTCGGGCTCTCGGTGTGGAGGGCGTTCCCGCCGGGGCTCTGGCACGACGACGGGGTCTACGCCTTGCTCGGCGAATCACTCAAGAACGGCTCCGGGCTTCGCTACACCTCGGTCCCCGGCGCGCCGCTCGCACCCAAGTTTCCTCCCCTTTATCCGACGGTGCTGGCACTCTGGATGCGGGTTACCGGGGCAGGGCCCGCCTCGGCATCACTCGCCCTCCCAAATCTCCTCATGGTGGCTGTGACCGGTGTGCTGGTGACCCACGTCGCGCGAAGGGGGATGGCACTTCCGCTGAAGACGGCGCTCGCGGTTGGCGTCCTGGCCGGAGCTGGACTCTCGCTCTGGCGGTTCAGCCTGCTGCCGCTTTCTGAACCGTTGTTCATCGCGCTCCTGTGGGCCGGCGTGTGGGCAGGCGTCCGACTCGAGAAACGCCCGTCGCCGACGGCGCTGGTTGGGTTCCTGGTGCTCGCGGCCGCCTGCAGCTACACGCGGAGTGTGGGCGTTACCCTGACCGTTGCGGTAGCCGCGGCTCTCGTGCGCCGAGGCAACCTGCGCTGGGCAGCTGCGGTGGTGGGGGGGCACGGCGTCATCCTTGCGCCGTGGATGGTGTGGTCGATGCGTGCACAACGAGCGATTCCCGCTGCGTTGGCCGATACGCTTGGAGGCTACACCCAGTGGATGGTGGGTCGGTTCACAGAAGCGCCCTCCCACTTCGTCTTTGGGCTCGCTCCCGCAGGACGGGATCTCGTTGCCTGGATCGCCTCGCTTCTGGCTCCCGGTGTGAGCGGGCCGGCGTTGTGGATGGTCGGCCTCCCCCCTCTCGCGGTTGCAGTCTGGGGCGTCGCTCGCATGCGGGAGCGGAGCTGGATTCCTGTGCTCTGGCTGGCAACCACGGCCGGAATCGTGTGGGTTTGGCCGTTCCGGGACGCCCGCCTGGTCGTGCCATTCTTTCCGGTGCTCGTGCTCGGAATGGGGTACGCCGCCTACTCCGCGGGGGAGCTACGGCGGGAAGGAACCGTCGCGGCGGGGCGGTTTGGGACGTCGGTGTTGGTCATTCTGGCCCTCTGGGGCGTCGCGTTCCCAATCCAGACGGCGCGCCTGTTCGTCGTCGGCGCCCATACCCAGGCCTACGAGGTGCGAGAGGTTCAGCTCGCCCAGGCGGTACAGGCGGTCGAACGGGTAACAGACAGCACTGCTGTGCTGGGTGCCCCCGAGCTGTGGCCAGCACTAGCGATCCACACGGGTCGACGTGCCGTGCCGAGTGCGTCATTCAAGCCCGGTGGGTTGGGGCCGGTATGGGGAAGCTCCGTCGACCAGTTCACGATCTGGGACGTCACTGGCGTCGACTACCTGGTTCTGGAAGCTGGAGGGGCCACGCACAGCGAGGCGCTGGACCGGCTCGACGTTGCCTGCCCTGGCTCGGCCGCGGTTGTGGCCTCGTGGGAGGGAGGGGCGCTCGTGCACCTGACCTGGACGGATCCGTGTAGAGAGAGTCTGGTTCAGTCCCGGCGCTGAGCGCTCGCTACCATTCGATCGAACCCTGCTGCGTCGTATCTACACTCTCTCCGTCGCCGTCTCCCAGAAGTACCTTCTCGACCTGGTCGTACAAGAAGGCCCGTGCCTTCTTCTCTCGCGGATCGAGCCCGTAGTGATTGATCAGCAGCGTTTGGTGCTGAAGCCATTCGCCCCAGCAGTCCTGGCAGATCTCCGCCAGAATCCGCCCGCCCAGATCGTTTCTGAAGGGCGCCTTCTCCAGCGCGGGCTTGGGAGCCTTGCAGCGGTGGCATTCGATTGTAGTCACAGTGGCTGAATATCCATTTGCTTGTCACATTCGTCCTACGTATCCCAGAGCGGACCTGACTACCCTGGGAGCCGTTAGGGGATCCGTACCCGTCTCGACAAACGGAAATACCACTGCTGCGACGATTCCCATCGCGCTTTCTGAGGCCGGTGCGGAGGGCCGTCTACGGAGATCAGACCTCCTATGCCTTACCGCCTTCGGGTCGGGATTTACATGGGGGAGCGCCCTGATTCGGTGGTGACGCGCATCCCCTGCATATCCGGTGGACGCTCCAGTAGGATTCCTTTACCTTTGGGCCTCCGCAGATTCACAGTTGATAGTGAGGGGTCAGTGGCAAAGAAGTCTGCACTCACCAAGAAGCAGCTCAAGCACATTGAGCAACGCCTTCTGGATGAGCATTCGAGGGCGCTGAAGGCGTTGGGGCTCTTCGACCGGATATCCAAAACGGACCGGGCGTCCAGCGATTCGGCGCTTTCCACCTATACCGATCACATGGCCGATCAGGGTACCGAGGCGATGGAGCGGGAAAAGGCAGCGGCCCTGGCGACCAAGGAGGGTCGTTACCTCTACCGCATGGAGGAGGCACTCCGGAGGCTCTACGCCGATCCCGACAACTTCGGCCGGTGCCACACCTGCGGAGAGGACGTCGGCTTCGAACGTCTCGATGCACTTCCCCACGCTCGCTACTGCATCGACTGCAAGAAGAAGGAAGAGGACGACCCGACCTGAGCCGTGCCCGGTCAGGTGCTTTCTTCGAGTACCTGTATCAGGGCATCGCCCAAGGTTTCGAACTGCCAGTCCCTGAGTTCACCCATGGCTTGAAGGTCATCCATGGTTCGTGGCGACTCCCAGGCGACAGCAAGCAGGCGGGCGTTGGAGATGAGCACTCCGCGGTCCAGCCCCAACTCTACGGCCTTGGCGTTACGCGCTGTCTTCAGCCTCTCGAAGCGCGCTTCGACCTCGGGCGTAGGCCTACCTGGACCCTCCCGAGTTGGTTTGGGATAGCCCTGGAGTTCAGCTTCGGGGAGGGATCGAAGTTTTTCTAGTCTGGAAAGAAGATCGGGACCGCTCTGTCCTGCCAACCGCTCGTTCATCCCCTGCAGCGCCTTCAGGTCGGCCAGATTTGAGATGCCGCCCTTGGTAATCGCCAGGAGCACGGCGTCGGCGGTAATGCGAAAGAGGGCCCGATCACGCCGCTCCGCAATCTCACTCCGCCATGCGAGGCACTCACGCAGAAGCGCGACCTGAAGCGTCTCGAGGTATTGGGCGCCCTTGACCCGAGTGACTGGGTCGATCGCATCTCCACTCCAGCGGATCGCCTCCATGAGCCGGAAGTCAGTTTCGGCCCATGGGAGTCGCCCCAGCTCTTCGAGGCGAGAGGTGAGAATGCCTGCCAGCGTCTCGAGATGCTGTGTGTCGTCGGCGGCGTATGCGAGCATGCCCTCGGGCAGGGGGCGTTGAGCCCAGTCCGCCCTCTGGAATTTCTTCGAGAGTGACACCCCGAGATGGGTTTTCAGCAGCGCCGCCAGCCCCACTGCGGGCTCACCGGTGAGCGTGGCTGCTATCTGGGTGTCGAAGAGCCCCTGAAGGTGGATGTTCAGATCGCGGTCGAAGAGGCGCATGTCGAAGTCCGCGCCGTGCATGAAGACCCTGATGTCAGGGTCCTCGAGAACGGGTCGCAAAGCGTCGCCTGCGTCCACCGCGAGTGTATCCACCAGATAGGTAGACGAGGGCGTGCTTACCTGGAGCAGGCAAACGCGGTCCGAAAATCGGTGAAAGCCCGCCGCCTCGAGGTCGACAGAAATCCAACGCTCTGTGGACAACTCCATCGCGAGATCGGCAAGAGCACTTAGATTTTCTACAAGCTTCGGGGTCACTCGGACCTTCCCTCGTCTCCTGGGAGGAGTCGGATTGCACGGAAGCGGCTAGTTTGCGGGGTTGGGAGCGTTGGCACAATGCCCGGTTCCCTTCGGTTACCCAGGTAGGGCGGTCGGGAATTCCCCTGGACGCCAGCAGTTGAGTCACGGAAGACGTCAGATGCGCCGTACGAAAATCGTTTGCACGCTGGGTCCTGCCACATCCAGTCCAGAGATCATCCTCGAATTGGTCGAGGCGGGGTTGAATGTCGCTCGGATAAACATGTCTCATGGGGAGCGCGCCCAGCACCGCGAGACGATCGACCACGTTCGGGCCGCAGCGGCCGCCACCGACCGCCCTGTTGCCATTCTGGCCGACCTGGCTGGGCCCAAAATTCGCGTTGGGGATCTCCCTTCACCGATCGAGCTGGTCCCGGGTGAAGAGATCGTGATGGCCGAGGAGGATCGGGGCCTGGAAGGGGATATTCCGACCACCTACGCCCACCTCGGTGAGGACATCAAGCCAGGGGACTGTGTCCTCCTCGACGATGGTCTACTCGAGCTGGAGTGCCTCTCGAGCGAGGATGGCCGTGTGGTCTTCCGGGTGGTTCGAGGCGGTCTCCTTCGCAGTCGCAAGGGGATCAACATGCCGGGGGTGGATCTCCAGACCCCCTCACTCACTCCGAAGGATCTTTCAGATCTCAAGTTCGCGCTCGAAATGAACGTCGAGTACGTCGGCCTCTCGTTCGTAAGGCGGGCCGAGGACATCATCGATCTCAAGGAGCGGATCGACGGTAGGGCGCTGGTGGTTGCCAAAATTGAGATGGCGAGCGCGATGAGCGAGCTCGAGGGCATCCTCTGTGCGACCGATGCTGTGATGGTTGCCCGTGGAGATCTGGGCGTGGAGCTGCCCTATGAGCAGGTCCCGCTCGCCCAAAAGCGCATCGTTCAGCTCGCGAACTTCCACGGGCGCCCGGTGATTACCGCGACCCAGATGTTGGAGTCGATGATCGAACAACCCCGGCCGACCCGGGCCGAGGTTTCTGATGTGGCGAACGCTGTTCTCGACGGGTCCGACGCGATCATGCTCTCTGGGGAGACCGCCGTGGGCAAGTTCCCGGTTCAGGCGCTCGAGACGATGGTTCGGATTGCCTCGGAGATCGAGAAAAGCGGCGTCATGGAGTTTGGGCCGCTGTACGAGACGGTGGGGGAGGACCACCTGCGCCACGGGGCAACGGTGCGGGAGCACGCGGTGGCGGCGGCGACGGTGGGTGCTGCCCGCGACATGGGGTCTCCCGCGATTATCGTGATCACCCGAAGCGGGTTCGCCGCCCGCCTGGTTTCGAGCTATCGGCCCTCCGCCCCGATATGGGCGGTTTGCACCGATCCGAAGACCTTTCGGCAGCTCTCCGCGGTGTGGGGTGTGCGGCCCGTGCTGGCCGACGTCGAGCAGGTGAGTTATCAGAGCCTTACCGACTTCGGTTGTCAGGCGGTGTTGTTGGGTGGAGTAGGGAAGACAGGGGACAGCGTGCCTGTCACCTCTGGGTACCCCTTCCACGAATCGGGAACGACGAACACCATGCGTGTGGAGAGGCTCTGACCGTGACCAGCTCCGGACGGTCCGATCCCCCGATCCGCCTCACGATCCTCGGGAGCGGGACGTCCTTTGGAGTCCCGGTCGTGGGGTGCGAGTGCCCCACATGTACCTCAGACGATCCGCGGGACCGTCGTACGCGGCACGCGGCGTTGGTCGAGGTGGCGGACACCCGTTTGCTGGTCGACACACCCCCGGAGCTGAGACTTCAGCTGGTCGCCGCTGGCATACGGACTATCGATGCGGTGTGGTTTACGCATACCCACGCCGACCATGTGCATGGCATCGATGACCTCAGGGTCTTCACCCTGTACAGCGGGGAGGAGCTGCCGGCCTTCGTTCCCAAGGAGTACGCGGAGGAGATGTACTCACGGTTCCAGTACGTGTTTGACGGCTCGATCGAGCCACCTCCCGGGTCAAGCAAACCCGAGGGGTCGCTTCGCCCGTTCTCGGGCGACGAGCCGGTCAGTGTGGGTGGGCATGACTTCCATCCGGTGGCCGTGCCTCACGGCGCGGTGACATCGTACGGATTCCGCGTCGGGGGTCTGGGGTACATCACAGACGCGAAGACACTCACCCCTTCGGCGCTTCGAGCGCTCGAGGGTGTGGACACGTTGGTTCTCAACGCGCTCTGGTTTGGTGACCCGCATCCGGCCCACTTCAACATCGAAGAGGCGGTGGAGGCGGCAAAGGCCGTTGGGGCTCGAAGGACCCTGCTGACCCACCTCACCCATCGTGTGAAGCATTCCGAGCTTGCCGCGTGGCTCCCCGCCGGAATCGAGCCGGCGTATGATGGCCTCGTAGCGGAGGTGGGCGCAGCATGACTTGTGATCACGAGCGGGAGAAGTGCAGATGAGCAAGATCAGCCTGGATTACGCCAACATCCTTGCTGCGAACCTCCCTGCCGGTGGAGTCGAGGCGGCGCGGTTGAGCGGAGACCTTGCAGAGACCTTTGCGGACGCACACAAGCAGATCGAGGCGGCCCGGGAGCGAGGTGAGATGGGCTTCTTCGATCTTCCGTATGCGCAGCAGACGCTCGCACGCACCCAGGAGCTCGCCGACGGCTATGGCCAGTGGTTCGAAAACGTCGTGGTGCTGGGAATCGGGGGCTCAGGGTTGGGCGCACGCACGCTCAGAGATGCGCTCCTGGGTCCGCTGTGGAACGAAAAGTCGGGAGAGGAGCGGGAACACTTCCCTCGCATCTATGTGGTGGACAACGTCGATCCGACAGCGGTTCGTGATCTCCTCGGGCGGCTGGATCTGCGAAGGACCCTCTTCAATGTGGTCAGCAAGTCCGGGTCTACCGCAGAGACCATGGCGGCCTACCTCGTGGTCGAGGGTCTGCTGATCGAGGCCGTGGGAGCAGAGAAGGCCCGCGGACATTTCCTCTTTACGACCGATCCCTTCAAGGGTGCGCTTCGCCGCATCGCCGAGGCCGAAGAGATTCCCAGTCTACCGGTGCCCGAGAACGTGGGCGGACGGTTTTCGGTGTTGTCTCCGGTCGGGCTCCTGCCGGCGGCGATCGCCGGGATCGACATATCCGCGCTTCTCCAGGGTGCTCGGGAGATGGAGGAGCGATGCCGCACCGGCGAGCTCGCGGTGAACCCTGCAGGGCTCCTCGCCGTGCTTCTCCACACCGCAGACGCGGAGTTGCACGCACCGATTCATGTGCTGATGCCCTACGCCAACCGGTTGCGCTCCTTCACGCTCTGGTTTCAGCAACTCTGGGCCGAGTCCCTGGGCAAGGTGAGGGCCGACGGATCGAATGTGGGACCCACACCTCTTCCAGCGATCGGTGCGACCGACCAGCACGCTCAGGTGCAGCTCTTCATGGAGGGGCCGCTAGACAAGGTGGTGGTCTTTGTTGCCGTCGATCCCGAGGGAGAGGCGGTTTCAATCCCCAACCACAGGGCGAGTATCGATGGCCTGGGGTACCTCGGAGGGCATTCGCTTGATGAGTTGCTGGACGCCGAGCGGCGTGCGACGACCGAGGCTCTCCGGCGGAGAGGCCTCCCAAACCTCACAATCAGCATCGGTAAGCTTACGCCCGAGTCGCTGGGTGGGCTGCTCATGCTGTGGCAGATTGCTACCGTATACGCGGGGGTATTGTACGGAATCGACCCGATGGTTCAGCCCGGGGTGGAGTTGGGGAAGCAGCTCACGTATGGGCTGATGGGCAGGGAGGGGTTCAGCGAGCCGGAACTGCCGCTCGCGGATCCGAAGACTCAGGTGTGACGCGCGCCGGGCGGTGGCGTATGTTTAGAGGACGTGAGGCAGAGATCCAAGGGGTTACGCTGAGTGACCTGTAGAGGGAGGCGACGGAATGCGTGATCGCGATGATGTCCCATACATCGTCATCGAGCGGGAGAGCACAACGGGAATGGGGTCGTTTGTGGTGGGTGCTCTTGTGGGGGCTGGGCTCGCCTTGCTCTTCGCACCTCAATCGGGCAAGGAGACCCAGGAGGAAATCCGCATCCGTGCCAACAAGCTCAGGGACGCCGCAGAAGAGCGTATGCTCGACATGCAGGGGCAGATCGAAGAGCGCCTCGACGGGGTTCGCGAGGGTGTGCAGGCGCGCGTGGAGCTCGTGAAGGAGGCCGTCGAATCTGGGCGTCAGGCCGCGGATGATGCGCGGGGCGACATGAAGGATCGCCTGGACCGGTCGAAGGCGGCATATCGAGCGGGCATTACCGCAGCTCGTGAGGCCGCCTCCGAGGATGAGGAAGACATCGAGACGTCCGACGAGGGCTGAGGGTGTCCCCAGGGCGGGTCCTCGGGTCGCGCTGGCAGCGAATACGTGACTTCTGGTTACGGGTTTATCAGAAGTCTGGCGAAGACAGCATCTTCTTCATGGCGAGCGCAATCGCCTTCAACCTGACGATGGCGGTGCTTCCCCTCCTGCTTCTCGTCATTGGCCTATGGGGCTTTCTGCTCCGTGTCCGGTACGGCGATGCCGCTGCGGTCATCGTTCCGCTCCTGGAGGACTTCATCCCCGACACGACGGGTGCGTCCTTCGACTTTGCCGCAGAGGTCCACGCGGCGATCAACAGCCTTGTGGGTTCTGCCGCGACGTTCAGCGTGGTAGGAGCCCTCCTCTTCGTATGGTTGGCGACACGGCTTGTGGGCACGCTCCGCATCGCTCTTCGCGAGGTGTTCGACATCGCACGCGATCGTGGCATCCTGGGCGGGAAGCTATTCGACATCCAGATGATCGTGGTTGGCGGCATCCTCATTCTGCTGAACGTGGGCTTTACGCTCTTGCTGCAAAGTCTGGGGGAGTGGTGGTCACAGGTGCTTGGCCTCCAGCCGGGGAGCATCCTCTCGGGGGCTGAGGCGGTCATAGGGTACCTCGCAGCCTTTGGCTCGGTGTGGCTCCTGTTCGTGTTGATCTACACCTACATCCCTGCTCGGCGTATCCCCATTCGCACCGCGGCGATCGCGGGAACGGTGATGGCGGTCGTCTTCGAGGCGATGAAGCTGGGCTTCGGGTGGTATGCGACCGAGGTTGCGGTCTTCAGCTCGACGTATGGAAATCTGACCACTCTGGCGGTGTTGTTTCTCTGGATCTATTACGGCGCGGTAGTGTTTATTCTGAGTGGCGAAATCGCGCAGGTCTACACCATGCGAAAGGCCAGAAGTGTGCAACTTCAGGCGAGCCGAGGAGGCGTGATTTGACGTCTCCGCCTCACTTCAATCCCATGAGGGTCTGACCGTGGAGGGTGCGGGCAAAGTGGAGGGTGCGGGCAGAAAAGTCGTCGGGCGAAATCGAAAGGCTCGGCATGAATATGAGATTCTTGAGACCTACGAGGCCGGGATGGTCCTGAAGGGCCCGGAGGTCAAGTCGCTCCGGGACGGCAAGGTGAACTTCCAGGATGCCCATGCCCGCATCGACCGGGGTGAGATGTGGCTACATGGACTTCACATTGCCCCGTTCGAGCCCGCAACGCGCTGGAACGCAGATCCCGTGCGGACTCGAAAGCTTCTCCTCAACCGAAGCGAGATTCGGAAATTACAGGGAAAGGCAGAGGAAAAGGGCCTCACCCTCGTTCCGATGGAGGTCTACTTCGTGCGAGGGCACGCAAAGGTGACCATCGCCCTCGCGAAGGGGCGCAAGCTCTACGACAAGAGGGAGAAGCTGAAGCGGGAGACCCAGAAACGCGAGGCCCAAAGAGCCATGGACGCCCACAAGTGATCAGTCGTCAGGAGAATTTCAGGTGGTGACCACTCGACCCGGACTCTTCGTCGGAGCCATTGCACTTGGGACGCTGCTCCTGATGCCCTCGCCGGGGCGGGCGCAGACAGACGCTCTTCGGGTCGCTGGGCCTGGAGGACGGCGCATGGACGTCCCGGTGTTCCGCGAACGTGCCTATGCGACGTTCTCGGATGCTGTGCTGGAGCGACTGGGGTGGGAGGTCCGCGCCAGCCCAGATGGGTTCGAGGCGATCTTTATCGGTGGTGCGGTTATCTCCGTCACCCTCGACTCTCCCTTCTTTCGTTGGGATGACGAGCTGTTGCAGTTCGTTGACATCCCCTTTGCATCCGGCGGCATGATTCACATTCCGCTTCAGCTCCTGACAGACTTTTTGCCGGTGCGGTTGCCGGAGACGTACGCGGTTGGCGACGACGGGGTGTCGTTGCGGGTGCTCAACCCGGAGGCCTGGGAGAGGGAAGACACCTCAGGAAGCGTGTTCGGTGTCGAAGACGAACCTGCCGGAGAGCCCGAGGTGGTTTCTGAACCCGCGCCGCCACCCAGCAAGCGCGTCGTGGTGATCGATGCGGGCCACGGGGGTAGGGACCCGGGCACTCGGGGCCCAGGTGGCACGCGGGAAAAGGACGTCGCACTCGCCATCGCGCTCGCGCTCGCCGATGAGTTGGCCGGCGACCCGAGATTCGAGGTTCACCTCACACGTGATGACGACACCCTCGTGCCACTCTGGGAACGGGGCGCGATGGCGACCGAGTGGAGGGGAGACCGCCCAGGGTTGTTCATCTCCATCCACGGCAACGCGGTACCCGGACGCCCTGAGGTGCGTGGGTTCGAGATTTATTACCTCTCCCCAGCCCGCACCGATCATGAACGGAGGGTGGCGGCGCTCGAGAACGCTCCGCTCCAGCTAGAGGGGGGATCTCTTTCTGAGGGGGGGAATCCAGATATGGCCTTCATCCTCCGGGAGCTTCGAAACTCGGATTATCAGCACTGGTCGTCGGACCTCGCGAATGTCGCGAGGGACCACCTCGCTGGTGTGCATCCAGGTCCGAATCGTGGGGTGCGGCAGGGACCTCTCGCCGTCCTCACAAACGCGCTCATGCCCTCGATTCTCGTAGAGACGGGTTACCTCACGAATCCGGATGAGGAACGCGTGCTGGTGGACAAGGACTTTCAGCTGGCTGCGGCAGGTGCGTTGGCTAGCGCGGTCCGCGACTTCTTCGGCCGTTATCCCCCCGGCGCGACGCTGCCTGCCTCTCCCGGACTGCGATGACCGCGTTCCGCGCGGCGGCGCGGCGTCCCTGGGCGATCGTCGTATGGGTCGTGGCGCTTCAGTCATGTGTCTACCTGAATGCCGTCTTCAACGCCCGTCGGACCTTTGACGAGACCGAGAGGGCACGGTGGGCGGGTCGGGACACCACCTTCGCCGAGCTCTACCAGGAGGTGATCGCTTCGGCCGAGGAGGCCTACGATGCGGACCCGGCGGGACGGTACGCCGACGACGCCCTCATGCTTGCGGGCCAGGCTCACCTGCGGCTAGGCGAGTTCATGTACGCCGAACGGGCCCTCGAAGAGGTGCTCCAGATCACCAACGACACGGTGCTCCGGAGCGAAGCCACGCTCTTTCTTGGGGCGGTGGCGGTCGCAGAGGGCCATGTCGCGAGAGGTATCTCCCTGCTGGATGAAGCGCTCGCGGGCTCGGCCTCCGCACGAGCTAGGGGAGAAGGCCACCTCTGGAGAGGGAGGGCGCTACTCTCGCAACGACGGGTCGAGCAGGGGTGGCAAGACCTCGATCAGGCGGGTAAGACCGATGCGCGTTACGTGCTTCCCGCGGATCTCGATCGTCTCGCGTGGGCCATTTCGCTGGGAGATACCACGAGGGCGCGCCTCGGGCTGAGGGCGATGCTCGCTTCCCCCGATGGCCGGGCCTGGGGAGACTCGATTCGAAGCCTCCTCGAAGGAGCATCCGGGCGTTGGAGTCCCACGACCCTCGTCCGGATCATGGGGGGGGCGGAGGACACGCCCTGGTCGCGCGCCGAGGGGGATCGGCTGCTCATGCAGCGCGCTGGTTTTGCCCGCGAGGCCGGCGATACCGTGACCGCGGTAGCGGACGCGAGCAAGGTGGCGAACGGGGCCGGAACCCTCGCCCAGGAGGCCAGAGTCTCACTTGCATTATGGCGCCTCGAGGATATTGCCCAGATGACCGGGCTCGCGGAGGTCCGGAGGACGTTATTGCCGGCGGTTGGACATCCCGAGGCGGAGTCGCTCCTCAACGCCATGCGACGGGTTGAGGCGTTGGTTGACCGAGCGCTCGATGGGGAAACCCTCGCCTTTCTGGTAGCGGCCGAGCAGGCTCGCGAGGCAATCGGCGCCCCGCAGATCGCCGCATCGCTCTTTCAGGCATACGTGGATGGGGACGAGCAGGGCCCCTGGGTCGGAAAGGCGCTGCTGGCCGCAAGGCAGCTGTCGGGGGATGTGGACCAGCAGCGGGCGCTCGACGGGCGCATTCGGGGCCTCCCGGACGATCCCTACGTGCGCTATGCTCGTGGTGGGGACAACGGGGACGAGCTGGTCGCCCTCGAGGCGGTGCTGCAGTTACGAGTGGACAGCCTGCTGGCCCGCGTCCGGGAATCATTGGTGGCTCGGCGACTCCTGGTTGGCGCCGATACGCTCTCCAGAAACGAGTAGAACGCCCCTCGGGATCAGCTTCCCCGGGCGATGGGAGACTATGCGACTCGAACAGACACGATTCGGAGTGCGGTTTTCAAATCCCGTACTCCTTGCGGCAGGGACATGCGGCTTTGGAGAGGAGCTGGCCAGCGTTGCAGACCTGACCGCGCTGGGCGGGCTCGTCACGAAGTCCGTCACCTGCGAACCTCGGTTGGGTAATCCCGCACCGCGAGTTGCCGAGTTGCCGGGCGCGATGATGAATTCGATTGGACTCGCGAACCCCGGGCTCGAGGTAGTACGCCGCGATAAGATTCCATGGATTCGAGACAACCTCGCATCCATCAACGTCTTCGTCAGCGTAGCGGGGCATACGACGGAGGAGTACGCCGCTGTTGTGGAGGGCCTGGACGGTGAGGACGGCTTCCTGGGGTTCGAGTTGAACCTGTCCTGCCCCAACGACTCGGGGCTGGGTGGACTGCCCTTTGCTCTCGATCCTCCCGCACTGCAGCGCACCGTGGCTGCCGTTCGCCAAAAGACCGAACGCCCACTCCTCGTGAAGCTCGCACCGAATGTGCCCGATATCGGGGCTGCCGCGCGGCTTGCGGTGCAGGAGGGGGCGGACGGCGTTACGCTGGTCAATACCATGCCAGGGCTCGTGATCGATCCCGAAACCCGGCTTCCGAGCCTCGGTGCGGGGAAGGGGGGGCTCTCGGGGCCGGCATTGCGGGCGGTCGGGGTCGCTGCGGTTCACGCCGCGCGAGGCCACGTCGATGCGCCAATTCTGGGGGTCGGGGGTATCACCAGCGCAGAGGACGCGCTCCAGTACATTCTTGCGGGTGCGTGCCTCGTTCAGGTCGGGACCGCGAGCTTCGCAGATCCCCGGGCAGCGAACCGCATCGTGGAGCGCTTGTCCGAGTGGGGTTCACGCCGCGGCATCGCCGACATTTCGACGTTGATTGGCGCGTACGGGCTGGTGCCGCAAGAGGATGAGAGGACGTGACCACATGAGTGAGGTGATCGTTGCTCTCGACGTTCCAACTGCAGACGAGGCCTTTGCGCTCGTGGACACCCTCGAGGGCGAGGGTGACTTCTTCAAGGTGGGGCTGGAGCTGTTCACACGTGAGGGACCGCGTGTGGTCGAGAAACTGATCGACGGTGGCAAGCGCGTCTTCCTCGACCTGAAGTTCCATGACATTCCAAACACGGTCGCCAGGGCCGTGGCCTCTGCCTCGGAGTTGGGTGTGGATCTGTTGACCGTGCATTCGACCGGAGGCGCAGATATGTTGCGTGCGGCAAGCGAGGCCGCAGATGAGGGTACGCGTGTCGTCGGCGTTACGGTGCTGACCTCACTCTCGCCGAGTGCGGTGGAGGAAATCTGGGGAAGAGAGATACTTTCGTTACGCGACGAGGTCGTTCGCCTGGCGTCGATGTGCCATGCGGCGGGCCTCGATGGTGTCGTCTCCTCGGCTCTGGAGGTGGAGAGTATCAAGAGACATGTCGGAGCATCATTCGTCGTAGTCACGCCTGGGATCCGCCTTCCCGGCGGGGATGCGCACGACCAGGCGCGGGTTGTTGCGCCCGGTGAGGCAGCGCGCAAGGGATCGGACTACCTCGTCGTCGGCCGAGCGGTGTCGCAGGCGGATGATCCGGCCGGCGTCCTCCGCACGATCAAGGCCGAAGTGTGTGGCGAGTCGGTGCGGTCATGAGGACCACCTCCCCAGCACTCTGCGTCGCGCTTCTGTTGGCTGCGCTTTCGGGGTTGGTCAACCCGGCGGCAGGCCAGGGTGGGCTCTCGGGGGCCGTGCAGGGATTCACCTCAGCGTGGAGTCAGGCGGACGTCGAAGCACTCTCGTTGACCTTCGCTCCCAAGCTCCGCCTTGACCTTCCGGAGCGGCAGTTCAACGTTCTCTCCCGCAAACAAGCCGTGGCTGCGATTGAAGCCTTCCTCAATGGCCGCGTGACATCCCAGGCGCAGGTCCTGCGCCAGTCAGAAACCGGGGGGGATCCGCAGAGCGGGTTTGCCGAGATCCGATGGAGCTCCAGCGCAGACGGTACCGCGAACGAGACCACATACATTATCTTCGTCGCGATCGTCGAAGCCGATGGGGCGTGGCAGATCGAAGAAATCCGAGTCCTGCGCTAGCCCTTCACCCGATTCTCCTGCTGGGTCCAAAGCGCCATGTCCCTCAGTCTCTATAACACTCGTACACGCAGCGTCGAGGAATTCCAACCGCTCGACCCCAGGGCGGTACGCGTATACGGGTGCGGACCGACGATCTATTCCAACGCCCACATCGGAAACTTCAGGAGCTTCGTCGCCTACGACATCCTCCATCGGTACCTGAAGTGGGTCGGATACGAGGTCCGGTTCGTCATGAACCTGACGGACGTCGACGACAAGACGATCGGCGGTGCCGTAGAAAAGGGCGTCCCGCTTACGGAGTACACCGCTCCCTTCGGAGAATCTTTTCTCGATGATTCCCGGGCGCTCGGAATCCTGCCCGCGAGTTCGTATCCCAGGGCCACAGAGTACGTTGCCGCGATGGTCGAGTGGATCCGGCGCCTCGAGGAAAAGGGTCTCGCCTACACGGACGAAGACGGGTCTGTGTACTACAAGATTTCGGGTTTCGAGAACTACGGAGAGCTGAAGGGTCTCGAACCCGACAGCGTTATGGCTGGCGCCAGAGTTGCCGTCGATGAGTACGACAAGGAGGACGCGCGGGATTTCGCACTCTGGAAGGCGGCCAAGCCGGTCGATGAGGAGGTCGGTGCGGCCTGGGACTCGCCGTGGGGGAGAGGCCGCCCTGGCTGGCACCTGGAATGCTCAGTGATGAGCATCGCCGAGCTCGGTGAGACGATTGATATTCACCTGGGTGGTGAAGACCTCGTTTTTCCCCATCACGAGAACGAGATCGCTCAGTCCGAGGGTGTGACCGGAAAGCCGTTTGTTCGCTTCTGGGTGCATGTGAAGCACCTCCTCGTCGAGGGACAGAAGATGTCCAAGTCCCTCGGAAACTTCATCGTTTTCCGCGAGCTCCTGGATTCGGGGGTGGAGGCTGCAGCAGTCCGGCATCAGCTGATCTCCGCCCACCACCGGAGGGAGCTCAACTTCACGCAGGAGGGTCTGAAGGCTTCGGCACAGGCCATCCAGCGGATGGTGGACTTTCAGACCCGCATCGAGTCCATGGACGGCGGTGGGGATACCGAAGGCCCCATCTCCGAAGCGGCGCGGGAGGCCATCGGTGGTTTCCAGGCGGCGATGGATGACGACCTGAACACTCCCGAGGCGCTCGCCGCACTCTTCATGTTCGTGACCCGGTCGAATGCCGAGCTCGACGCTGCAGGGCACATCACCGAGCCAGACCGGTCGGCGGCGCTGGATGCACTCGAGTCGATGGACCGGGTCTTCGGAATTCTGGAGCTCGCTCGCGAGAGTCGCTCGGTGGACGCCGAGACCGAGGCGTGGGTGGAGGCGTTGGTCGCGGAGCGGATCGAGGCGAGGGCCAACCGCGACTTCGCCCGCTCGGACGCGATTCGCGATGAGCTGGCCGAAAAGGGGATCGTGCTCGAGGATTCGGCCTCTGGAACGCGCTGGAAGGTCACCCGCTGAACTTGCATGGCGGGCTCCGGCCTTCCCACATTGTGCGCCGCTCGCTTCCTGATCCCACATCCCTGAGACGAGAGACCCGACATGAGCCGTGAAATTTCCCGCCGTGGATTTCTACATTCCAGCGTCGGCATCGGTGCCGGAGCGATCGCGCTGGGCCGAGTTCCCGATGTGGTCGCCTCCGTTGGCGCCTCCGTTGGCGCCCGCCGGGCCGAGCTTCCGCTGATCATTACCAGCCACACCAACGAGACCGGCCAGCAGGCCATGCGTGAGGCGTGGTCGATTCTCTCCAGCGGCGGCAGCGCGCTGGATGCCGTGGAACGTGGTGCGAATGTGATCGAGGTCGATCCCGAAGATTCCAGCGTCGGATACGGCGGACTCCCGAACGAAAACGGCGTGGTACAGCTTGATGCGTCGATCATGGACGGCGCCACCTACAACGCGGGCTCGGTCGCCTCGATCGAGGGAATCAAGACGCCGGCCTCCATCGCACGGCTGGTGATGGAGCGGACCGATCATGTGATGCTCGTCGGTCCGGCGGCGCTCGAATTTGCGAAGTCGTTCGGGTACGAGGAAGAAGACCTCATGACCGAGAAGTCGCGGGCGATGTTCCTCCGGTGGCGTGAGGGGCGCTCAGAGACTGACGACTGGGGTCCGCCGGATCATCTGCGTGGGCGTTCGGGGGGGAATGTGAGTGAGTCCGTGCGGGAGGCCGGCCGGGAGCTCGAGGGCGACATCGAGCATCACTACGGAACCACCAACGTGCTCGCGGTCGATTCGAGCGGGAATGTCTCGGGCATCACGACAACGAGTGGCCTCAGCTGGAAGATCGACGGCCGCATCGGCGATTCGCCGATCATCGGGGCGGGGCTCTACGTCGACAACGACGTCGGGGCGGCGGGCGCGACCGGCCGCGGCGAGGACGTCATCAAGAGCTGTGCGAGCTATTACATGGTAATGCGCATGCAGCAGGGGCGTTCCCCACAGCAGGCGTGCGAGGATGCCCTCGACATGATCTTGCACAAATACCGGAATGTGAACCCCGACTTCGTGCCCTCGGAGAAGTTCGTCGCCATCAACAAGGACGGCGAATTCGGGTGCTCCCGTATGGGCGGAGGAGGCATTGCCCGCATGTCGGTGCGCACTGCCGGTGGGCTGTCGATCTACGAGGGTACGGGCCGGTAGCCGAAGTCGCGGCTAGCCGCGACTCGAACCGCCGAGTCGTCGGTCAGCGCTCGTTGAGGGGGATCGCGCTGTGAGCGTTCCCCGCCTTCTCGGAGTTCACGACTACCTCGGCGCGAGCCGGAAGCGTAGCGTCGAGGACGCGCACGGTCCACGCGAAGTGGGTGGCTTCGTGCGGCCCGGTTCCTGATCCGGGGAGCACGGCCAACGTCGCGGAGGCGTCTCCCTCTACGATCTCTGCGTTCTCGAGGTTCAGCCGTACGGTGATGGGCTTCGCGATTCTGAGCGCCTCGCGCGCGTGGACCGTGGATGTGGCCATCCAACCGACGTTGCTCACGTCAGCCGACACCGCCAGCACGCCCGTCTCGGCAGTGGGCGATGCCGCCAGGCCATCAACCGCAACCAGCGGCGTTTTCTCTGCGAAGGTCAGGACCCACCGGACGTTCCGGTCCAGCTCGCCGGCGATAAGTTCGTCCGGCGGACTGGCGGTGGACCACCGGTCCCAGCCGCCCAGCTCCACACTCCCCAACTGCTCGTGCTCGAAGGGGTACCAGTCGATGAAGCCGGTCCCCAGAAGTACCTCGTCGTTCCAGGCGAAGAGAGCGTCCTGCCCCTCTCCGAATGCGTGCCCCCACATCTCTGTGGTCATCGCGAGAACTCCGAACTCCTTTGAGCCCCAGTCGTTGAACACACCATGGCCCGGGCTCATGAGGTCGACGATGGACTTCTTGGTGTACGCGAAGTTCAGATAGCCGGTGATCTCGATCCCGTCTCTGGCGATGTCCCGGTAGGCCTCGAGGTCTTCGCTTGGGAAGTCCCAGTCCTGATCGGCTAGCGTCGGGAAGCGCAGCAGCAGCCCACCGCTCGTGTGGAAGGTGTGGATGGCGGCGATGTTGGGGCGAGCCGTGATGTAGGCGACGAGCGCGTACGTCTCGGGCTCGGAGAGGGGAAACGGCCCTGATCCGAATTGGGCTCCACTCCAGTTCGCCGGGAAGTTGCGGTTCAGGTCGACGCCGCCGACGCGGTCTTCGTTGAAGGCACCGTCGCCGTCGTTGTCGATGCCCTCACTCATGAGCCGGTAGTGCGTACCCTCCAGGCGAGCGCCACGGTCTCGAACCATCCTGCGCGGATCCGCCGGGTGGACCATCCAGCCTCCGTTCGGGTCCTCGACACGCATCTGGAGGATGACGCCGTTCCCGTCGAGGTCCTCCGGCGGGTCCTCATCGAATCTTCCGTCGCCGTCCTCGTCGTTCGGCCGGACGTTCCAGCGGTGGTTTTCGGGGGTGCCGACGGAGATCGCCCGGCCGTCGGGGTTCACGATCGGCACGATGTAAAAGGCCCGGGTATCCACGAGCGTCGCGATCGCAGGATCCCGCTCGTACTCCTCGAGGAGCCGGTCTATGAAGGCGAGCGCGCCCTCGCCTCCAAGCACCTCACCCCCGTGGATATTGCCGTCCAAATAGAAGCCGGGCTTCTCACTGGCCACTCCGGTCTCTGGATTGTTGATCTCTACAGCCCAGATCGGGCGACCCTCGCGACTGCGTCCGATCTCGAGGAGGGTGGCCAGACCGCTGTGCCGCTGCGTGACCGACTCGAGGTAGCTCCCGATCTCGGAGAGCGAATGGTAGTGGTCGAAGACGATCAGCGGCTCGGTGGCCTCCTGGGCGTTGACGGTTCCGACACCGAGGAGTGAGGGGACTGCGAAAAGCGCAGCGAACCGCAGAGGGCGAAGCACGGTCATGGTCGATCTCCGAACGGGGGCGTGACACCAATGCGCCCATTCGAGCCGCAGCGAGGGCTGTGCGCAAGGCTGGGAGGCCCCGGGGCACCGGAACCGTTGGCAAAGCAGCCCATTGTTCTCGCCCGGAGACGCGCTATCGTTAGCACGTTCTTCTGACTCAGTACACGGTAAGAGGACGTCGCTGGCGTAGCTCAGTTGGCAGAGCAGCTGCCTTGTAAGCAGCAGGTCATCGGTTCGACTCCGATCGCCAGCTTGAAGGAAGAAGTCTGCGTGTTGTCGTTCGCCCCTCGTCTCATTGGCTTTCCGCAAACCATGCCTCACTCCGAAAACCCACTTCTGCAGCTCTCCGACCGGATTCCCTTCGACCGCATCGAGGCTCGGCACGTGGTGCCCGGAATCCGGACCATCCTCTCTGAGGCGGAGGCATCCCTCGAAGAGCTCACGCACCAGACGGAGGCGCCGACATGGGAGAACACGATTGGCCGATTCGACGCACTGACCGAGCGGGTCAAGCAGAGGACGGCTCCCGTCGGAAGTCTCCTGTACGTGGCAGAGACGCCGGAGCTTCGCGAGGCCTATAATGAGGTCCTCCCCGAGATCTCCCAGTTCTGGACCTCGCTCACGCTGAACGAAGCCCTGTGGAAGAGAATCCGTGGCTTCGCAGTCACTCCCGAGGGTGAGGCACTCTCCGGAATTCGGCGTCGGCATCTCGACACCGTCGTCCGCGATTTTCGACGGGCGGGGGCCGAGCTGGGCGCGGAGGACAAGGTGCGCCTCGCTGAGCGGCGGACCGAGTTGGCGCGTCTCCACCAGAGGTTTGGCGAGAATGTGCTCGACGCCACGAATGCATTCCAGCTTCTGGTCACCGATGAGGAGCGGCTTGCCGGAGTTCCTTCAGTGGACCGAGACCAGGCGAAGGAAAAGGCAGAGGCGGCGGGCATGGTCGGGTGGCTGTTGACGCTCGACTACCCCTCGTTCGAACCACGGTGAGTTCGCGAATGTGGAGGTGATCGACGCTCTGCTGCGGATCCGGGGCGAGATGGCCACGCTCCTCGGATACCCGGACTTTGCGGATTACCGCCTCGAAGACCACATGGCCAAGACGGGGCAGGCCGCCGCGACCTTCATCTCGGAGCTCACCGAGAAGACGACTCCATACTGGAGGCGAGACTTCGCGCAACTGGTTGAGCATGCCGAGACGCTCGGTATTTCGCAGATCGCCCCGTGGGATGTGGCCTTCGTCGCAGAGAGCCTGAGGCGCGAGAGGTTTTCGATCGACGATGAGGCCCTCCGGCCCTACTTCCCGCTCGATCGAGTCCTGCGAGGGCTGTTCGAACTGGTGGGGCGGGTGTATGGGATCACGGTTGAAGAGGTAGAGAACGCCGCAGTGTGGGATTCCGCGGTGCGCTTCTACCACGTCATCGGTGAGGACGGCACCCACCTCGGGTCGTTCTATACCGACTGGCTCCCTCGCGCCAACAAGCGCCAGGGCGCGTGGATGAACGACCTGGCTACTGGAGGACCCCGCGAATCGGGTTTCGCCCCGCACCTGGGCATCATTGCGGGCAACCTCACTCCCCCCAAAGGGGCCCGCCCTTCGCTCCTAACTCATCGCGAAGTCGAGACCATCTTCCATGAATTTGGGCACCTGCTTCATCACCTGACCTCCAGGGTGGAGATCGCTCCGATGGCAGGCATCAACGTCGCCTGGGACTTCGTGGAGCTGCCGTCTCAACTCATGGAGAACTGGGCGTGGGAGGAAGAGGCGCTCCCTCTGTTTTCTGGACACTTCGAAACCGGGGAGCCCATTCCCGATGTTCTGTTCGAGCGGATGACCGAGGCGCGACAGTTCATGGGTGGTTGGTACCAGATGCGCCAGCTCTCGCTCGGGTATACTGATCTGACGCTACACAGGTGCTTCGACCCCACCTCGGGTGCGGACGTGCTCGAATATGTGGAGGGCCTCCTGGCCAACTACACGCCTGGGCCTGAATTCGCTCGGCACCACTCCACACCCTCGTTTACGC
>JAZDDA010000004.1:0-2141 GCA_036679625.1 Gemmatimonadota bacterium
TCACGGGGAGCGCGTACAATGATCAAGCGCCTGGCCGAGCTTAAATCAGTCCTGTCCGGCTGCGAGCACCTTCTCATCCTCAGCCACAACCACCCTGACCCTGACAGCCTGGCGGCCTCGGCGGCCCTCCAGACATTAGTGGAGGAAGCCTTCGCCATGAAGGCTACCATCGCCTACGACAGCTTCGTGGGGCGGGCCGAGAACCGCCTTTTGCAGAAGTTCCTCGGCAGGGACATGGTGCTGCTGGACCGGATTGACATTGGCGGCTATCCCGCCGTGGCGATGGTCGATACCCAGCCGGGACAGGGCAACAACAGCGCGCCGCTTGAGCTGCCGGTCTCCATTGTCATCGATCACCACCCGCCGGTGGTAGAGCGAACGGAAGTCGCCTTCTGGGATATTCGGGACTCGTACGGGGCGACCTCGACCATCCTGACCGAATACCTCCTCCAGGCAGAGGTGCCCATCGACGAGGTGCTTGCAACGGGGCTCTTCTACGGCATCTCCTCCGAGACTCTGGCCCTGGGTCGGGAGTCGGTCAGGGCCGACGAGAACGCCAGCGACCTCCTCTATCCACTTATCGACAAGCGGATGCTCTCGCGCATCGAGCACGCCGACTTAAACCCGGCCTACTTTCGCGAACTGGTCTTAGGCCTATCTGGTGCTGTTCGCTACGGGCCCCTCGCCGTGGCGGAGACCGGCGACATAGCCCATCCGGAGCTCGTGGCCGAGGTGGCGGAGCTCCTGCTTCGGGTAGAGGGCATCAAGTGGAGCCTCTGCTTGGGCCGGTGTGGCGAAGTCCTCTACCTGTCGCTGCGAACGGTGACCTTGATAGATAAAGATGCCGGCCGGCTCATCGTCCGGGCTATAAACCAGTTCGGCAGAGCCGGAGGCCACGGCCACCGGGCAGGAGGGCAGGTGAGCCTGACGGACCTTTCTCCTGAGGGGGTGGAGGCGGTCGTCCGGAAGATTGTGGAGAACTTTCGCGCCCTTTGTCCGGGAGCGGATGCGGAGCAGCAGCCGCTGGTCGCGGAGGCGGAGTAGGCCTGGGGGCGAAATTGACTTGACATTAACGTCAAAGTTAGTATATGCTCCTTAGTAGGCGAATAGGAGCAGCTCCTCGCTGTCTTCTGGATTTGCCAACATCGGCAGAGAGGGCCGATAAGGTGGGTCCGTGCCCTTGTCGTTGACCTGTCAATAAGCGGGGATTGTGTGTCCGAGACCGGCTACATAAAAGTCGGGGAGGTGGCCAAGCGCGCCGGGGTCAGCACTCGGACGGTCCGTTACTATGAGGAGATGGGCCTGATTGAGCCCGCGGCCCGCAGCCGAGGAGGCTTTCGCCTCTACAGCGGGGATGACCTCAAACGGCTCAGGGTCATCGAGGAGCTCAAGCTTCTCGAATTCACCCTGGCCGATATCCGGTCCTTTCTTCAGCTGCGGCGCGCGAGCGACACGGGGGCCGAGAGCGCCCGGGCCGTCGAAGAGTGGCTGAAAGTCGAGGTAGAGCGCCTCGATTTTTTGCTTGATAAATACCAGACGATGAAAGATGATATGGCGCGCGCACTGGAGGTCCTTAAGAGTTGTGCGCTCTGCGATAAGAAGCCATCCCCAGAGACCTGTTTCGTTTGTCCTGCCGTCCAGGAGGCCGGAGAGGTTCCACGCATACTCGCGGCGATGATGTAGCGCGGTCGACAGGAGCGTGAAGGAGGAGCGGCACGTCCATAATTGTGGAAAGAGATGGGCCCCGAATGGCTCGCTGAACTTCCATGTTTATGCCGGTAGGCGAAAGGAGGAAAAGACATGTCCATAAAAATCACAGATGAGTGCATCAACTGCGGCGTTTGTGAGCCGGAGTGCCCCAACGTGGCCATCTACGAGGGCGGGGCCACATGGACGCTGGATGGCGAGGAGTTCCCTGCCTCCGAGCTCAGGTCTTCATCGGCGTCCATCGCTGACGAGTTCTATTACATCGTTCCGGAGAAGTGCACCGAGTGCGTGGGCTTCCACGACGAGCCTCAGTGCGCGGCTGTCTGCCCCGTTGACTGTTGCGTGCCCGACGATGATATTCCCGAAAGCGAAGAGGCGCTCCTGGCCAAGAAGGATAAGCTCCTCCAAGACCCGTCCCATCCTCAGTACGCCGG
>JAZDDA010000039.1:0-2646 GCA_036679625.1 Gemmatimonadota bacterium
AGCCTCTACCACACTCTTCCCCGGTGACAGCGTCCGCATGCTTGGGCGTACGGGCCAGGACAACGGCCGGCCCGCGCTGCTCGAGGCCGAGGCGTTCATCTTGGTGCAGCAGGCAATCATACCGATTCCGCGCGAGACCACATCTGCCTTGGCAGAGACCGCGGACGGCGGGGCGCTGGACGCCGCGCTGGTGCGCATTCGGGACGCCGACATCATCGATACGATGACGGTGGTGGGCCCATCCGGGCGTGATCTGATCATTACCGCGGACGATGGCTCGGGACCGGTGGAGATCCTCCTCCTCGAGGTCCTGGGGTTCAACCTGAACCGCGTGCAGCCCGACTCGTTCTCGATTCGGGCGGCGACCGGGCTGCTCGTGCCGCTGCGTGAACCGAGTGGAGCCGTGCGCTGGCGACTGGTGCCCAGGGATCCGGGGGAGCTCATCATCGACCAAATTCCCTTCCCCGGGCAGGTCTTCGACCTCACGGTGGTGGCCACGACCACGACGACCGCGACGCTGAACTGGACCGAGGTCAATGACGGGTTCGACAATCCGTCGGACTACAACGTTGCTGAACACGCTGGCCTGGACCGACGCGAGTGCGGGCACCTGCACGCCTCCCGTAGCGGGGACCGCGATCGGAGACGTGGCCAGCTGCGTCGTCGAGGGCCTCGCGAGCGGAACGACCTATCTGTTCCAGGTCCAGCCGTTCCGAGGCACGCTGGGTGTGGACGCGCAGTTCGGTCCGGACTCGAATATTGGAGCCGGCGCGACGTTGCCGAGCGCTCCCTAGAGCCGAATATGCCCGAACACGACGGGCTCGTAGCGGTGCAGCGTCAGCTTTTGCGGCGCTGCAACGACAAACGGGCACCAGGGCTGTGATCGACCGAGGATTCGGATGTCGCATAATTATGCCGTTTTCGAACCCGCCACGGCAGGAACATATGGCGCGCACCCCGAGGGCACGCTTCCTGCACTTTTCACCGCAACTGAGGGGAGCAGTGTGTCCCATTTTCGTGACAGAGGGTCCAAATGACGGCGCAAGTAGTCATCGGGCCCAACGCGGGTGACGAAAAGGGCAAGCCGAAGAGGCCGCCGCTCTCTGTAGAGGATACGGCGATCTGGTCGATCCTCGGATGGATCGGGATCGTGATCCTGGCCGTCGGTGGAGCGGACATTTTGTTGACGTGGTACCCGACGAGTTTCGGGGACTTCGAATGGGAGTTCGGAACCGTCAGCGCCAGCTTCAACGGGCTGCCGACGGTTACGGTGGGCATGGGGCTCTGGCTCGCGTCGGCGCTCAAAGGTGGAAGGCGCCGCCTGAGTTTGGCGCTTTCGGCAGCGTTCGCCCTGATGGGCGTGTTGGTGATCGCAGCCGCGATGCTTTACGCGACGACCGCGCCGGTGGCGCTTTCGTCGGTGGCAGGCACCGCGGTTGAGATCGGACTGAAGAAGGCGGTCGCAAAGACGACCATACAGGGACTGTTCTACCCGATAGGGTTCTTGCTCATCGGGTGGAAGGGGTTCAAGACGGCGAAGGCCGGGAGTTGACCCGGTATCTTGAAGGGAATTGAGGGACGATTGAAGAACTTGAGTCGAATCGTGGTTCTGAGCCTCGTGGCGCTCCTGGGCGCTACGCAGTCGGCCGAGGCTCAGCAATACAAGGACTGGCTGGTCTGTGGCGGCAATGCGTTCAACACGTGCGCAGCCGTGCAGGTAAACATCGTGCACTCCGGGGCCTTCGACGCATACGGCAACAGCATCCAGAACGTCACGGTGCGTATCTGGAACCTCTCGGGACAGTTGGACAGCGATTGGAGCAACACGGTCTTCACCCAGATTGGCTGGGACAATATCGCGGCACCACTTCCAGAACTGACCTCAGCCGGAATCACTGGGATGACTGGCCCGGGCTATGGCTCTGGCGATCCAAAGGTCTGGATTGTCGACAACGGGCCCACGCATGGCGGTGGCGTCCAGCTCGATTTCCAGGTCTCAGCCGACGGCACTTCGAGTGTGAACAATGGAATCATAAACGGTTGCGCCGATCCGGCCGAAATCCCAGGCGGACAAAATTCATTCTGGCAGAACGACTGCGCCGCTTACCCGTTCTCTCTGCCAGACGCCGAATCTCCGGTAGACCCAATGGGTGAGAACAACGGGTGGATCGTGATCACCTTCGACATCACCGGCAACTGGGCCCTGGCCGAGAGCACGCTCTACATCAAAGGACAAAACGGACCGAACGGGGCATCCACCCAGTGCATCGAAGGCCAGAATTGCTCCGTAGTGCCTGAGCCCTTCACGATGACACTGCTGGGAACCGGGCTATTCGGCCTCGCCACGCCTGCTACCCCCCCAGTAGCCTCGCGATCGCGGCCTCTACCTCAGCAAACTCGAACGGTTTCCCAATCGTCTCGTAGGTGCCGAGCGCCTCGTCGTTCTCAAGAAGCACCTCTCGGTCGATCATTCCCCCACCCGACATGATCAGCACGGGTAGGTCAGGGTGATCCGCCCTGACCCGAAGGATGAGCTCGATCCCGTCCATCTTGGGCATGCTGACGTCGGAGATGATCAGGTCGATCGGCTCAGCGGCGAGGATCTCGAGCGCCTGAACTCCCGATTCCGCAACCAGAACCTCATGG
>JAZDDA010000040.1:0-2893 GCA_036679625.1 Gemmatimonadota bacterium
GATCGTTCTGGCTACGCGCTGGAAGTGCACCAGGCCAGAAGCCGTCGCGTCAGTGATCCACTGATCCAGATTCCTCTTGGCAACATTGATCTGGCGGCGGTCGAGGATCGCTGCTGTGAGTTCCGGAAAGTCTGGCACCCCGATTCCGGAAAGTCTGGCGTCTCCGACCGGGGCCGGATTGGCCCCTGACTAAGCTGTGCCAGGGGCTCTCAGGGTTGAGAGCGAGGGCCTGAAGGCGTAGCCCTACGAGGATGTACAACGGCATGAAACGCTTTCAGATTCACAACTTACGACAGGCCGAGATCTCCGTCGCAGCCACGGCCGCGAACTCCGGGGTCAGCGAACGCACGGTGATCCGAGTCGGCAGCGACCCCGCAGCGCACGACGAAGCCACGCGGCAGAGGATGGGTCGCCCCAGCCCGCTCACGGAACATTTCCCGACCATCGAGCGTTGGCTCGAGCAAGATCCCCGGCAGTCCACAGGCTCCATCCTGGAGCGCCTACGAGTGGAGGAGAACTTCGAGGGAGGCAAGAGCTCGGTCTACGCGGCGGTCAAGCTGCTGCGTCCGGCCAAGCCCAAGGATGGTGTGGTGCGCTTCGAAGCTGTCCCCGGCGAGTTTAGCCAACATGACTTTGGCCAGGTCTTGGTCAGCTACCAGGACGGCACATCGGAAAAGCTGCACTTCTTCGCTTCGACGCTGAAGTACTCGCGCATGCGGCGCATCTTCCTGGTGGACAACGAACGTGTCGAGGCGGTCTGCCGCGGCTTGGTGGACGCCTTCGAGTACTTCGGCGGGGTGCCCCTGGTGGCCGCCTTCGACAACCCCAAGACGATCGTCATCCGCCACAAGGATGCCAACGTCGAGTGGAACAAGACCTTCGCCAATTTTGCGGTCGAAGCCGGATTTAGCCCGCATGCCTGTTGGCCTTTGCGCCCGCAAGAGAAAGGCCAGGTCGAGAACTTGGTGGGCTACTCCAAGTCCAGCTTCTTCAAGGTCCACAGCTTCGTGGACCGCGCCGATCTCGAGGCCAAGCTGGCGGCCTGGCATGTACGCGTCAACGAAGAGCAGAAGTCGCGCGCCACGGGTGAGATCCCGGCTGTGCGGATGCTGCTGGAGTCCGAACGTCTGCGCCCGCTGGGAATTGATCCGCAGGGCTTCGCTCTGCGGTACTCGCGCGTGGTGCGTACGGACGGATACGTGGAGTCCGAAGGTCTGCGCTACTTTGCGGGCTTCTCGGCCGTCGGCAGCGTGGTCAACATCTTCGTGAGCGTGGAGCATCTCGCCATCGAACTGCCCTCTTCGCAAGGTCGCGTAACCCACCCCAGGGCCCCCGAGAACGGCAAGTATTCGATCCTTCCGGAACAACGCCAGGATGTCCTGCAAAAGCGCGGTGCGCGGGCGTACATGAAGCGGCAGCTGGTGATGGACATCTGCCCGGCCGCGGAGTGGATGCTGACGGAACTGCGGCACCGTCGCCAGGATCAGTGGAAGGCGGATGTGGATGAGCTGTACCAGTTGCTGGAGCATTACGGCGAAGAACAACTGAAGACCGCCATGGTCGAAGCCGCTCGTCTCAACGTCGTCGGTCCGGAGTACGTCGAAGCACTCTTGACCGGGCAGGCGGCAGACGAGGTGCGGGCATGAGCCGCGCATCAGGAGCGGATCTCGACGCCGGGCTCAAGCGGCTCCATTTGCCGACGATTCGCAGGACCTACACAGCTGTCTTCGCGGAAGCGGAGAAGGAGAGCTGGACGCATCGGGAGGTGCTCGAGCAACTGATTGCAGAAGAGATTGCGAACCGCGCGGAGACCCGAATTCAGCGCTCGACGCACAAAGCCAAGTTTCCCTTCGTGAAGACGATCGAGGAGTTTGACTTCGAGTTTCAGGGCAGCATCAAGCGGCAGATGCTGGGACGCTTCCTGGGCCCGGAGTTGGTGAGCGATGGTCGCTCCCTGATCCTGCTTGGGCGGCCGGGCCGGGGCAAGACGCACCTGGCGGTGGCGATCGCCTACAAGGCGATCCAGAACGGCTTCGATGCACGTTTCACGACAGCGGCCAAACTCTTGGCGGATCTCAATTCGGCTTCGCGCGGTGGCGTGTTCGAAGAGCGCATCGAGCCGTACACGACGCCGCATGTCTTGGTGATCGACGAGCTCGGGTACTTGGCGTACGCGCAGGATGCTGCCAACAGCCTATTCCAGGTGATTGACCGCCGGTACCTTGCTCGCAAGCCGGTGCTGATCACCTCCAACAAGGAGCCCGGCTCGTGGGGTGAGGTGTTGCACGACGCCGACCTCGCCGAAGCGATCGTCGACCGCCTGTTGGAGCACGGCGAGGTGCTCGCGCTGAAGGGCAAGAGCTATCGTGCCCGCGCCGGAAGCCTGGTGGATCAGGCCTGAGCCGCGCGCCCCCCATGGGGGGCGGCCCTCCCTGCGGGAGGACATCCCCAGGCAGGGGCTACGCCCCTGCCCGGGGCCCCACTTGACTCCGAGGGGCGAGCAGGGTGTGATGTATCCAAGTGCCAGACTTTCCGGAAAGCACTCGGTCAGACTTTCCGGAACTCACAGGGGCAGAGCCACCGGGAGGTGAGGGGGTTCGGGGGAGAGGTGAGTGGCGCAGGGGAATCTCACCCCCACGCTCTCCCAGAACCGTGCGTGAACGTCTCCGTTCACACGGCTCCTACCACGCAACCGCCTACGGATACGCTCCCAGTTGCCAGTGGGCAAACAGTCCAGGCTCTCGCCGAGCGATTTGCCTGAGCCAGCGCGTGGCTTTCCGGAGTGTAAGCGATTCAAGGGGCCTCCGCCAGTCCCAGCATCATCCTCCAAGCACCCTGCGCCCCCGGATCCCGTCGTCTCCCCGGCCCCCGCGCAGCACGCCCGCCCAAATCG
>JAZDDA010000041.1:0-5531 GCA_036679625.1 Gemmatimonadota bacterium
ACGTGCCGTACTCGCCGACCGCCAAAAAGAAACGACCGCTGCTGGCGGTGACGGCGCTCGCGACGAGCTCTCCCCCCTGGGCGAAGAGAAAGACCTCGGCACCGACGATAGCACGGTGAGACTCCGCATCGTACACGATCCCCAACACGCCCTGAGCTGCAGCCGGGGTAGCGGTCGAAAGGCCGAAAAATAGGAACACCAGTATCTGCAGGCGGGAGGCCGTCATCTACCCGTTCCCGCTGTAATCTGTCCAGATCACGACCAGCGAACACGTATTGGGAAGCATGGCCTGGAACTCCGGGGGTGCGGTGGCGAGCGTGCTGTAGACCTCGATGGCCCTTATGAAGCGGGTGCGGAGCTCCCGGCCCGGAGTGAATGTCTGTGATACCGGGACCCCGTTTACGACGTACCCGATCTCGCAGCGATTACCCGCACCGCTTCGGGATCGGAACAACGGCGTACGGCGAAGAAGCTCGGTGAACGGCACCTGAAAGTTCTTCTCGTAGTCGGTGGGCTCGATGAATCTGCCGAGGCCACGCCTCTTGCGGCTGTAATAGCCTCTGACGTCGAGGATCCGCACGTACCTCTCCTGTGTAACCACGAGGCCCGGAATTTCGATCGCGTCCGGCGCAAGCTCGATCTCTACCCAGCTCATCCCCCGATCGCCGAACTCGACCTGGGAACCCAAGTTGGTGTGGTATCCGAGGCTGGCTGCGATCACATCGTACGTGCCGTACTCGCCGACCGCCAAAAAGAAACGACCGCTGCTGGCGGTGACGGCGCTCGCGACGAGCTCTCCCCCCTGGGCGCGGGCTTGGCGCCAAACACCGTGGCCAAGAGCGCCAGGGCCAGGGCGAAGACGATCGCGAACTTGTAGCGGGCATTTCTCATCGTAGTGCAGGCTTCCTCGTTGCCTACACTATTACGTCAACTGCCCTACGATGTCGAGGCGATTCTTCTGCCGCTGCGGATACCCTACCGCCGCACGAACTCGATCGCGTTCCCGCCCAACATGCGCGTCATCCGTTACCGAGGCGATCTCCAGAAGCTCGGGTGCCCGTGGCAGGAATCAGCGTGGCGACATGCTCACACCTCCTCCACCTCGTCCATTTCCAGTCGACGGAGCACTGCACTGTGCTGGACGTTACATTCTGCGAAACCAATACGAACGAGCAACATAATAATGACCCCCCTCCCCCGCCTCGCGGTCACCTCAGCACTCGGCACCGTGGTATCCCTCGCGCTCGTGCTCTCGTCCTGCGCGGACGCGCCCTCCGGGGACACGCCCTTCGGGGACACGCCCGCCCTCATGGACCCGGCCCACGCGATCTGGAGCGAGCCGGCCCCATCGAGCTTTCAGGTGCGGTTCGAGACCACGAAGGGCGACTTCATTATGGAGCTGCACCGCGCCTGGGCTCCCATTGGGGTGGATCGGCTCTACAACCTCGTGCGCACCGGGTTCTTCGACGACTCGCGGCTCTACAGGATCCGCGCCGGGTTCATCGCTCAGTTCGGTCTGCCCGGTGACCCGGCCGTGACCGCGATCTGGTACGATCACGCCATGCCCGACGACCCGGTGGTCGAGACCAACACGCTGGGCACCGTGGCGTACGCAATGACCGGCCCCGACACACGCACCACGCAGATCTACATCAACCTGGCCGACAACTCCCGGCTCGACGAGCAGGGCTTCGCTCCGATCGGCCGCGTGGTTGAGGGCATGGATGTGGTCACCTCGTTCTACGCCGAGTACGACGAGGGTGCGGGTGGGGGCATGCGCGGAGGTCTGCAGGGCCAGATCGTGGCAGGGGGCAACGCCCACCTGGACGCCGAATTCCCCCTCCTCGATCAGCTGATCCGCGCGACGATCGTCCGCTGAGACGACGCTACTCCCGGATCGCGCGCATGGTAGCGGGGATGAGGTAGAGGTTGCCCGCGAGGCGGCCGCCGAGGAAGGCGAGGAAGGCAGCGGTGACGCCGACGAGGTCCAGCCCCCAGCCGAGGCCGACGAACATGCCGATGATCACGACGACCTCGATCACGGTGGCCCCGGTGATGGGTCCGGTTCGACGGCGCTGCATGAGGACCGCGCGCTGCAGCGAGAGCAGCACCGACATCGCGGGGAGCGGCACCAGGATCTGGGCCGGCAGCACGGCAAAGCCGATCAGCTCGGGGCTGAGGCCCGAGATCGCTCCGAACCACACCCGCACCAGAGGCGTGAAGGCCACGAGGCCGAGCATGGCCGAGGTGGCGAGCCCCAGCCACAGTCCGAAGCGAGCGACCTCTGGGTAGTGCTCGTTCTCGCGGCCGAGGAGGGCGAGCGCGGCCTCCTGAAAGCTCAGCCCGAACGAGCGGAAGACGAACGACAGCGCGTGAACCACGGGAAACACCGCGAGCGACTCGAGGGGCGAGGGCGCACGACCCATGAAGAAGGTGAGCATGGGCTGCACCGTGAGCGCGATCAGCGAGGTGAGCGCCAGCGGGTAATAGAACTTGATGATTCCCTGGTAGCCCAACGGCTCGGGGCTGTGGCCCTGAGGATCATGAGGCGTCCGTTTGAGCTCGCAGATTGTCTGGGTGGCCATGAACCGCGAGACGACCAGCTCGACCATGACCCCCATGGAGAGCGCCGCGGCCCCGACCCAGGCACCCGGCAGGTCGAGAAACAGGTAGAACCCGAGCGCGGTCAGCGTCATGGTAGAGAGACGCAGCGCGGTGCCCATAGCGACCAGGCGGGTGCGGCCCCTGCGGATCAACAGGCCGTGCAGAAAGCGCCGGTACCCGATCGCCGCAGGCCAGGGCAAGAAGAACCACATCGCGCCGTAGGTGAGGCGTGCGATCTCTGGGGGCAGCCCGATGACGGTGATCATCAGCCAGTCGAAGAACGCCGGGATCAGCGAGAGCAGCAGCACCGCCGTGGCCCCAGCATTCATGACGTTGGTAAAGTTGCGCAGCTTGCGGTACGAGTCGCGGTCTTCGACGAGCGCAGTGGAGGCGCTCATGAGCATGATGACCGGTGCCTCGATCAGGATCGCGAAGGCAAAGGCGACCCCGTACGCCGCGAGGTTGAACTTGGGGTCGACGAGGCGTGCGATGATCGCCGCGAGGAAGGGGCCCTCGGCAGACATCATGAGCCACGTCGCTGCGAGCGGGGCCCAGAACCTGAAGATCGAGCGTGGAGTGCGTGGTGTGTGTGTCACGCGGTGATAGAGCAGAAAAGGCGGGGGGGTGTCAAGGCGGGTTCCCCGCACCGGTTCGCCTCCTCCATTGGCCCGATTCCCACCTGCGCCCTATTCTACTGCCCCAGCAGAATTGCCCTAACAGAATCTCGTATGCGACCAGAATCTGGCAGGAGTGTTCAATGGCTCTACCCGCTGTGTCTCTTCCAGTACGGCGAAGCTTTGGCGAGACCTCGCGCCCCGATGCGTGGTGGCTGCAGCCGATGGTGGTGTTCCTCGGCCTCAGCGTCTTCATCGTCTACTCCACCTGGGCTGCGTTTCAGGGCGTGCACTACGCCTTCGGCAACTACCTGTCGCCGTTCTACTCACCCGAGATCTTCGGCGACTCGCATCACGCGCTGCTTGGCCCCAAGCCGACGTGGTGGTTCTCGTGGCTTCCCTGGTCGCCCGCCTTCCTGATTCTGTGGGCGCCCGGCGGCTTCCGCTTCACCTGCTACTACTACCGAGGCGCGTACTACAAGGCCTTCTGGGCCGACCCGGCGTCGTGTGCGGTGGGCGAGCCGCGCAACAGCTACCTGGGGGAGCGGAGCTTTCCGCTGATCATGCAGAACGTGCACCGCTACTTCATGTACTTCGCGCTGGCCTTCATCCTGATCCTCGCCTACGACGTGTGGAAGTCGCTCTGGTTCCGTGTTCCTGCTGGGCAGCTACACCCTGGGGTGCCACTCGCTCCGGCATCTGGTGGGGGGCCGCCTGAATGTGCTGGCCAAAAAGCCGGTGCGGCGCACCGCCCACTCCTGCGTGAGCTGCCTCAACGGCCGTCATATGATGTTCGCCTGGATGAGCCTCTTCTGGGTGGGCTTTTCCGACTTTTATGTTCGCATGCTCTCGATGGGCGTGTGGGTCGACTGGAGACTCTTTTGAAGGCGCAATACGAGACCTTCGAGCACGACGTGCTCGTGATCGGCGCCGGGGGAGCTGGCCTGCGGGCCGCGATCGCGGCCGCTCAGGAGGGACTTTCGGTGGGGCTGGTGTGCAAGTCGCTCCTCGGAAAAGCCCCGAGGGCGGGATGGCCGCCGCGCTGGCCAATGTGGACGAACGCGACAGCTGGAAGGTCCACTTCGCAGACACCATGCGGGGCGGGGCCTACCTGAACAACTGGCGCATGGCCGAGCTGCACGCCAAGGAGGCGCCCGACAGGGTGCGTGAGCTGGAGTCGTGGGGCGCGGTGCTCGACAGAACCCCCGAGGGCAAGATCCTGCAGCGCAACTTCGGCGGCCACGCCTACCCGCGGCTCGCTCACGTGGGCGACCGCACCGGTCTCGAGATGCTCCGAACGCTGCAGGACCACGGCATCCACCAGGGCATCGACGTGCACATGGAGTGTACCGTCACCACGCTCCTCCAGGACGGAGAACGCGTCGTGGGCGCCTTCGGCTACGAGCGCGAGAAGGGCCGGTTCAGGGTCTTCAGGGCGCCCGCGGTGGTGATGGCGACCGGCGGCATCGGACGCTCGTACCTGGTCACGAGCAACAGCTGGGAGTACACGGGCGACGGACACTCGCTGGCCTACCACGCCGGCGCGGACCTCATCGACATGGAGTTCGTACAGTTCCACCCGACGGGCATGGTGTGGCCCCCCAGCGTGCGCGGCATCCTGGTAACCGAGGGCGTGCGGGGTGAGGGGGGCGTGCTGAGGAACAGCGAGGGCAAGCGCTTCATGTTCGACGACGTTCCCCCGCTCTACCACGGGCAGACCGCGGACGACGCCGAAGAGGGATGGCGCTACGTCATCGGCGACCGCGACGCCCGCCGACCTCCCGAGTTGCTGACCCGCGACCATGTTGCACGCTGCATCACGCGCGAGGTCAAAGAGGGCCGGGGGAGCCCACACGGTGGCGTGTACCTCGACATTTCCTGGATCTCAGAGAAGATGTCCAACGCACCGGCGCACATTCAGCGCAAGCTCCCCAGCATGTACCACCAGTTCAAGGAGCTGGCGGGCATCGACATCACCAAGGAGCCGATGGAGGTGGGCCCGACCACGGTGGACGCCGAGACGCAGATGTCGACGGTGCCCGGTCTGTTCGCCGCCGGGGAGTGCGCGGCTGGACTGCACGGCGCCAACCGTCTGGGCGGCAACTCGCTCTCTGACCTGCTGGTATTCGGCAAGCGCGCAGGAGAGCATGCGGCTCACTGGGCGAGAAAGCACGGCGCCGGCACCGTCGCCAGCGAGGTGGTCGAGGCCGCCGCACGCGACGCGTTGGCCCCGCTGGAGCGACAGGACGATCCGGACTCCAAGGGACCGTACCGGCTGCAGATGTCCATTCAGGAGCTCATGCAGGAGAACGT
>JAZDDA010000042.1:0-25503 GCA_036679625.1 Gemmatimonadota bacterium
TATCGGCACTTCCGTGGCGAGGTCGACTACTCGCTCGACGTCAACTGGGAGCTCCGCGCCGTTGGGAATGGCCGACGACTCGGATCGGGATCATTCTCGGTGCGGCAGCGTGGGCCCTACGAGTACGGCGAGTACGGTGGCAACCTGAACGACCTCGAGCTGAGTCGGAGCCAGCGGGACCTCCTCAATGGAGAGTTGGAGCGGCGCCTTGAGAGTGAGGCATTCCGGGATCTTTCGGAACGGATTGCCACGCGCCTCGCGGGGCAGGCGCTCAACCGTATTCTCTCTACGATTCCCTGACCGTCGACCGATAGGCGTCTCGAATGGAAGCACACGCGTTCTTTACGGCGAAGACCTTCTCGTTCCTGAAGGATCTCGCCGCCAACAACGACCGAGAGTGGTTTCATGCGAACAAGCCCCGCTTCGAGGAGCACGTGCGCGAGCCGGCGAGCCGCCTGATCACCGAATTCGGGCCCCACCTCAAGAAGATCAGTCCGCATTTCAATGCAGACCCCCGCCCTGTGGGGGGATCGATGTTCCGCATCCATCGCGATGTCCGCTTTTCTCACGACAAGCGCCCCTACAAGACCCACACCGGAATCCAGTTCCGCCACGAGCGTGGAAAGGACGCCCACGCACCTGGGTTCTACCTCCACATCGAGCCAGGGAACTGCTTCGCCGCGATTGGGAGCTGGCATCCGGAGGCGGCCTCCCTCAGGTCAATCCGTGAAGCCATCGTAGAGCACCCAGAGGAGTGGAGCCGTGCGACCGGCGGGAAGCCGTTTCGCGACCGCTTCGACCTTGTGGGAGATGCACTCAAGCGGCCTCCGCGAGGCTTCGACCCGGAGCACCCGCTGATCGAGGAGCTGAAGCGAAAAGATTTTATCGCTACGACGCCGATCACCCAGAAATCGCTGACCCACGCGGATTTCCCTGGGGAGCTGGCGAAGGCGTACCGTGCGGGAGCACCGCTCGTTCGCTTCATATGTCACGCAGTCGGGGCGGAGTTCTGAGAATGGAACGATATAGGCAGGCGCTACCACAGCTCTCGGGCGGGATATTCCTCACCGACGGTGGACTCGAGACGACGTTGATCTATCACGAATGCCTCGACCTCCCCGAGTTCGCCGCGTTCGATCTACTGAACCAGACGGAGGGTCGGGAAGCCCTCTGGCGCTACTTCGAGTCCTACGCAGCGATCGCGGTCGCGCATTCTGTCGGGTTCATCCTGGAGAGCGCGACGTGGCGGGCAAACCCGGACTGGGGCAAGAAGCTCGGCTACTCCCCCGAGATGCTCGACGAGGTCAATCGAGAGTCGATACGACTGCTTGATGAGGTCCGTGAAGTCCATGCGGCGAAGGCCTCGCCGATGGTGATCAGCGGGTGCGTGGGCCCACGGGGAGACGGATACGATCCCAGCCACCTGATGACACCGGGTGAGGCGGCGGAGTACCACGAAGCACAGATCGGCACATTCAACACGACGGACGCCGACATGATCACAGCAATCACGATGCCCTACGCCGACGAGGCTGCGGGTATCGCACGAGCCGCCGCCTCGTTTGGAATGCCGTCGGTGATCTCGTTTACCGTCGAGACAGACGGCCGGCTCCCCACCGGCCAGCCGCTCGGGGAGGCGATCGAACAGGTCGACGATTCATGTGAGGTCGTTCCCGCCTACTACATGATCAACTGCGCCCATCCGAGCCACTTCGCCGCAACGCTGGCAGAAGGCGCGGGCTGGGTTGAGAGGGTTCGTGGAATCCGCGCTAACGCCTCGGCGTTGAGTCACGCAGAGCTCGACAACGCCACGGAGCTCGACGACGGCAACCCAGCCGAGTTGGCGAACCAATACCGCGCGCTCATCGGACTGTTTCCACACATCAACGTGCTCGGGGGGTGCTGCGGCACGGACCAGCGGCACATCGAGGAAATCTGCCGCACCTGCCTTCCGCAGGGTTGAGTCCGCGCTGTAGGCTTCTCGCTCCTCAACGCTGTCGACGGCTCCACATACCTCAGTTGCCAAGGGGTGCGTCGACAGGCAACCGTTGGCCGGCCTTGAGCGACGGGGGTAGCGGCCTTACGCTCTGCCGAGAGAGACGGACCCACGTGGCCATTATGGGACACAACGCCGATGCGGAAACTCAACCAACGACTCGCCCTCACATCACTCGGAGCCCTGGTGGTCCTTGCCGCTGCGACATGTGCCGCGCCGGATTCCAGGGGGGACTCAGCCGCCGCGGTGGCACTCGCGGATGAGTTCGTGGACGCCTACTTCGATGCCTTCCCGCAGACGGCGTCGCTGTCGGGCGCCTCCGGAGTGGACCACTCTCGTCTTCCCGACAACACCCACACCGGCGTCCTCGCTTGGCAGGAGACCGAAGACGATCTGTTACGGCGGGCTGAGGCGCTCTCGCTCGATGCGATTCGGGATCCCGCCGCGCGGGGTACGTACGGTTTCCTGGTTAGCTGGCTGGAAAACTCCATTGGGTGGAGGGCGTGCCGTATGGAGGTGTGGAACGTCAGCCCCACCTGGACGGGCTGGCAGTCCGAGTTCGCGCTCCTCTCCAGCGTTCAACCCGTCGCGACCGAAGCGGATCATCAGGCCGCGCTCGATCGCTTCGGTCAGCTTCCCCAGTACCTGGACCGTGAGATCGAAGCCCTTCGCCTCGGGTTGGCCGATGGCTACTCGGCGCCACGGGTAAATGTGGAATCGGTGATCCGTCAGATGGACGATCTCCTGGCCGCAGAGACCTCTGCATCCCCGTTCGTGAACATGGCATCCGAGGAAGGCGAGTTCCGCACCGCACTCGAGGAGCTGGAAACGACAGGGATTCGGCCTGCCATTCGTCGTTATCGGGACTTTCTTGCAACAGAGTACCTCCCCGCCGCCCGCACCGAGATCGGTGTTTCGGCCAACCCGAACGGCGCCGCGTGCTATCAGGCTGCGATCCGGTACCACGCCACAGTGGACATCACGCCCCAGGAGGTGCACGACATCGGGCTCCGCGAGATGGCCAAGATCCACCAGGAGATGGGCACGATCGGTGCGAGGAGCTTCGAGACCGATGACGTCGCAGCTCTTCTGCAGCGCCTGAAGTCAGACGAGCGCTACCTCTTTGCCTCGCGCGAGGAAATGGTCGAACGAGCCGAGGCCGCGGTCGAGAGGGCCAAGGCCGCGGTTCCCGAATGGTTCGGAATCGTGCCCCGCGCCGAGGTGGTGGTAGAGCCCTACCCTCCCTTCCAGGAGCAGTCGGCACCGGGTGGGTTCTACAGCCCCCCCGCCGAGGACGGAAGCCGGCCCGGCATCTACCTGATCAACACCTTCCGCGCTGAGGAGCAGCCGATCGCAGGCCTCGAGTCCACTGCGTTCCATGAGACGTACGCAGGGCATCACCTGCAGGGGGCGATCGCTCTCGAGCGAACGGACCTTCACCCCATCTCCCGGTACTTCTATCTCTCGGGATTCGGCGAGGGGTGGGGCCTGTATGCGGAACGACTGGCGGACGAGATGGGGCTGTACACATCGGACGTGGATCGCATGGGACTCCTCTCGGCCGAGGCTCACCGGGCCGGGCGACTGGTGGTGGACACCGGGATGCACGCGCTGGGGTGGTCGCGCCAGGAGGCCATCGACTACCTGCTCGCCAATACGGCCCTCTCCGAAGCGCTGGCAACCGCCGAGATCGACCGGTACATCGCGGTTCCCGGACAGGCGACATCCTACATGCTCGGCAACCTCGAGATCCGACGGCTCCGGGCAGAGGCCGAAACACGTATGGGAGACCGCTTCGACATCCGGGCCTTTCACGATCGCGTACTCGAGGACGGGCCAGTCCCGCTCTCGATGTTGGCAGAGAAGATCGAAGCGTGGATCGAGGGCGGCTGACGAGACGCCCGTCGTGTCGCCTGCACAACATCTCGACTTCGAGCTTGCCGGCCCCGGGTGTACCGTCGCAATGTTCGACTATCAGGTAGGCTGAGTCGGCTGAGCCCGGAGGTCACCAGTCGGTACGCTCCCCGATGGGGAAGTGACCGGCGCCCCCGATGGGGGCACCTGACCATTCCGCAGCACTAGACTGCCTGTGCGGCCCCTGGAGCATCGAGACGCTCGGATGCCCCAGGCCAGGTGGGCTGGAGTCGGTTGCGAACAAGGTGGGCATCACTCCCGGAGGAGCCATGCCACCCGACAGTAGCGGCGGCCCGGGGCTGTCTTACTAGCTCCGGGCTTTCGCTTGCCTATATTCCACAGCCTCGCCAACCCGATCAGGACCGTTCCGGCACTCCAAGTCAGGAGACAGAGACCATGCGCCTATCTCTCGTGCGTGCATTGCTCATCAGCGTAGGGCTAGGTCTTGCCACGACGACGCTCCTCGAGGCCCAGACGGCCCAGGACCCTGAGTTGCTTGAATGGACGGTACCCTGGGACCGCACCCGCCCCAGAGATCCCTATGTGGCCCCAGACGGAATGGTCTGGTTCGTCGGGCAGGCTGGTCACTACGCTGCATTCCTCGATCGTGACACGGGGGAATTCACACGCTTCGACCTTGTGGATCGGACGGGGCCACACAATCTGGTCGTGGCCGCTGACGGCATCGTCTGGTACACGGGAAACGCCTCGAAGCACATCGGTCGGCTCGACCCGGAAACCGGCGAGATCCAACAGTATCCCATGCCCACCGAGGCTTCTCGCGATCCCCACACCCTTGTCCTCACGGACGAGGGCGACCTCTGGTTCACCGTCCAGGGGGGGAATTCGATCGGAAAATTCTGGACAGCGACGGGAGAGATGAGGCTCGTCGAGGCACCGGAGCCACCGAGTACGGGCCGTGGACGCGGAAGCCGGCCCTACGGAATCGCACTGGATTCCCACCAAGCGCCGTGGATCGCGCTCTTCGGCACGAACCTCATTGCGAGAGTCGATCCCGAGACCTTCGAGCTCACCACCTTTCCACTCCCCGATGAGCGCTCGCGCCCTCGGAGACTGGTGATCGACTCGAACGACATCATCTGGTATGTGGACTACACCCTCGGGCGCCTCGGACGCCTGGATCCTGAGACCGGAGATGTCACAGAGTGGGACAATCCTGGGGGCGAGCAGTCGCGTCCGTACGGTGTAGCGATCGACTCCGATGATCGCGTCTGGTTCGTCGAAACAGGGCCCGACCCCAACACCTTCGTCGGCTTCGACACGCACGTCGAAGATTTCATCTCGGTCGTGCCGATCGAATCCGGAGGCGGCGCAGTCCGGCACATGTACTACGAGGAGGCGAGCAACAGCATCTGGTTCGGAACAGACACGGGCACGATCGGCCGTGCCAAGCTTCCACCCCCACGGCGCAGGAGCGTGAGCGAGCCGGAGTTCAGGTAGCCCCGATGAGAGGTGTGCCTACCCACATGTGGATGGGTGTCCTTCTCGTAGCCGCAGTCCTGCTCGTTGGCGCCGATGCCGGATCGGGTGTGCGTTCCGCCCACGGGTACCGCGATGGGCCACCACCGGCGTACACCGGGGGCTTCGGGGAACCAACCTGCCAGGCCTGTCATACCGGAAACGACCTGAACGTCACGGGTGGGGAGCTGAGGGTGTCGGGCGTACCCGATGGGTACCGTCCCGGTGACACCTATCTGATCACCGTCCTACTGCAGAGTTCCGGCATGGCGGCGGCCGGCTTTCAGGCAACGCTGCGCTTCGATGGCTCTGTCCGGAGTGGAGAGCAGGCCGGCACTATCGTACACCTCGACCCCCGCACACACGTCACCCAGGGCGAGCCTGGCGGCGTCCAGTACATCCACCATCTTCGACCCGGAACCACCCCGACCACGGAGAAGCTCGCGTCATGGAGCTTCGAGTGGACCGCCCCCGAAGAACCCCTCCCGGTGATCCTCCACATCACTGCCAACTCGGCCAATGGCGACGACTCCCCACTGGGCGACCTGATCTACACGCTCTTCCAGCGCATCGCGGTGTCTGGGCCCTAGTCCGCGCCGGCCCCCACTCCGGAGAGCGTGAGCGACTCGCCCTCCGTCCTCGCGATCACGGCTGAGCAGGTGAGGTCGCCCGTCACGTTTACTGACGTGCGCAGCATGTCCAAGATGCGATCGACGCCAAGGATCAGCGCGATGCCTGCTTGGACGTGTTCGCCCAGCCCAATCGCGTTCAGCACGATGATCAGCGTGATGATTCCCGCCGAGGGCACCCCAGCGGCTCCAACCGACGCCAGCGTCGCGGTCAGCACGATCGTCATCTGCATTCCCAGAGAAAGGTCGATTCCGTAGATCTGTGCGATGAACACAGCCGCAACGGCCTGATAGAGCGCGGTGCCGTCCATGTTGATCGTCGCGCCGAGCGGGAGCACGAAACTCGCAACCTCGTTTGAAACCCCGAGCTTTTCCTCGGCGGTCTCGATCGTCAGCGGAAGGGTCGCGTTGGACGACGAGGTCGAGAAGGCGAAGAGCGGCACTGCGGCGATTCGCCTGTAGAACGCCCGCGGGTTCAGGCCCGCGAGAAACTTTAGAATCAACCCGTACGTCACGAACGCATGAATCCCGAGGCCGAGAACGACGACCACGGTATAGACGAGAAGACTTCGGAGAAGGTCGAAGCCGAAGTTCGCCACCACCCCCGAGATGAGTACGAACACCGCGTACGGCGCGAGCTCCATAATCCAGTTGATCAGGACCATCGATGCTTCGTTAACGCCTCGGAAGAAGTTGAGCACCGCATCCCGCCGCTCGGGTTCAATGACCGTCAGCGCCGCTCCAAAACAGATCGTAAAGAAAATGAGCGGCAGGAGGTCCATCTCCGCCGCGGCCTGCACCGGATTCCTCGGAATTAGTCCGAGCAGCGTGTCCACCCATCCGGGAGCATGTTCGGCGAGATCCACGCGCGCCGCAGCGTCTCCACCGTAGGTTGCCGCCAACTGGTCACGCGTGACCTCGGAAACACCCGCGCCCGGTCGAATCACGTTCGCCAGTACCAGACCGATCGTCACAGCTACCGCGGTGGTCGTCATGTAGTAGAGAAGCGTCTTGCCACCGATCCTGCCGAGCTTGCGCAGATCCCCGAGTGATGCCGTACCGACAAGAAGACTCGCTACCACAAGGGGGATCACGATCATCGTGATGAGGTTGATGAACGCAGTGCCAAGGGGCTCAAAGCTCCCAAGGAGGTTCTGCAGCGGCTCAACCCCGGCGAGGTTGGCGAAGGCGCCAACGGCGGCGCCAGAGATAAGCCCAATGAGAATCTTCGTGTACAGCTGCATGCCTCTCCTCGGTTGTCAGGTCCGGCCGATCGGCTTGGAGGCAGAAGAATAGTCGGTCCATTCGGATTCCGGCAACAGCTCGCTTTGCGCAGCGGCAGCACTCGGCCCCTACCGCCATCGGGGCTCCCGGGCATCACGATCATTCCAGGTGTGGACCGTGAATCGCCGGCGGAGACACCAACCCCCACCGACGCGAGGATGGTTCAGACCTAGATAGAGCCGAGATGCGGAGGCCCGGATCAACCGCCACCCAGCCGCACGAGCGCGGTCCGGGCCTCCGCGATCTCGTCCCCGATCGCGAGACCGCCCTCTGCACGGGCCAGGAGCCGCAAGAACCACTCGAATTCCGCACGGGCCTGGTTCACACGTCCAGCCCGTTCGTGGGCCCGGCCCAGCTCGAGGTGGCTGAGCACGGCGAAATGGAAGTCGAATGGGGCCCCGATAGGCGTCCCGAGGATTTGAACATTCTCGAGTAGAGCGATACCCACCTCGCGGGTCGCGGGCCATGATGCCATGGTGGCGACGAGCCTGAACCAGAGCGCCCGGCTGAGCTCGGCAGCCGCCACCTCATCCAACTCCGACCCCAGCACCAGGTCATCTCCCCAGAGGTGCGCCTGTTCCAGTCCTGAACGCATGCCAGTCACCGCTCCGGCCGTATCTCCCTCGACGAGCAGCGCCCATCCCCGACCCGCTTCAGCGAGGGCCCGGAGTCTGCTCTGAAACGAACCCTCTCTCGAGGCGGCGGATTCGAGTGAGTCTGCCCAATCGCGAGCGAGCTCGGCATCCCCCTGATTGAGCTCCAGCTGCATCTGGACGAGCGCAACTGCCCACCTGACGGCCAGCGAGTCGATTTCGAGCACGATCCCTGGGTCCGGGTTCGGATCTACGTAACCGGCCAGCGCCGGAAGGATCAGAAGGGCTCGATCCCTCGTCGTGCGCGGAATGTCGCGGGCCCACATCGAATCGCTCGCAACCCCCAGGCGTCCGAGGCTGGTCATGATCCCCGCGTGGGCTCGCCAGGCCCGCTCATCCGAACCCGGCGGAAGCGTCCCGACGAGGTCCTTCAAACCCTGGAGGAAGTCCTCCGGACTGCCGATCGGAACGCCGTAGGAGGCCGAGACCACGCGCTCAACCGCTCCCGGCTGAACGCCCCATGCGGCCTGAACCGTCGCACTTCTTTGCTCTGCGCCATCCCAGAGCGCCTCTCCGAGACGGCGGAACATCGCCACGTCACCAGGGCGGCTCGTCTCAGCCCGGCCAAGGTAGTCAAAGAAGAGCGCCCGCTCGGCTCCCAACGTCACCTGAAGCGGGTGCAGGAAGCCCGGGGCAAAGGCGGGGTCCAACTCGAGGATCCGGTCGGCGATGGAGAGGAACTGAGCCCGGATCTCTCGGCCCCACAACCCATCGTGGAAGCTCATTTCTGCGAGTAGCTGCCATCCGTCACGCGAATCGGGGTAGGATTCCAGATACCGTGTCATGGCCTGAAGCGCCCCGGCAAGGTTGCCCTCATGCCACATACTCCACGCCAGCATCGGAGCGCGGAACCGCAGGGGGAGTCTCTCTGGGTTGCGACTCGCCGCGGCTACGCCCGCCCGGACTGCCGGATCGTCGTGGTCCATCGCCGGCGTTGTCCACGCCCGCACCGTCGCCAGGCGAGCGTGGGCCAGCGCAAAGCTGGGGTCCACCCGAACAGCCTCTCGAAATGCATTCGCGGACGCCCCCCATTGAGCGCGGCGGAGGTAGGTCTCGCCTCTGAGGTAGGCCACCAGCGCCTCAGCGTCGGCGGTCGTCACAGCCTCGATGCTCATCTCCGGCAAGCGATCGCGAGAGCGCCAGATCGTGCGCAGTAGACGGACACTCCCTGCATCGACCAGCGCGGGTACGTCCTGGGATGCACCTTCCACCTCTACAGCGGCGAGGAGCTCTCCGCCCACGCCCCGCAGCGTCAACGACAGTGCGAGCCCAGTGTCGGATTGTCTGAGGGTCCCCCGTAGAACGGAGCCTGCATTGGCTGTGCGAATGAACCCGGGATCCCGGGCAAGGCTCTCGCGCTGGGCCGGGGTTGAGCTACGCCACTGACTCAGGACACCCCGAGGATCGACAACACGGACTCCTCCCACGCCGTCCAGCGCATGGGCAAAGAGATCCGCCATCCCCTCCCGAAGGTGTCCTACACCCTGGCCCTCTACCTCAAAGGAAAGGACGGCAATCCGCTCCGCACCCGCGGCTAGCCCCGTCGAAGTAATCCGTGGTTTGAGTCCGGTGATCACCAAACCGGCAAAGAAGAGGCCGAGGGCAACCCGTACCGGCCGCAAGGGAAGCCGAGCCGGCCAAGGTAGGAACCCGAGGCTCACATACACGCCTATCCCGAGAACCGCTGCCCCCAGGACCACCCACGTAATCACGACCTGAGTGAGGGCACCGAGATAGAATCCTGAGACCACCAGGTCGGCAGCCTGAATAAAGAAGACCGCACCCGCACCGTAGACAGACACGGCCTCGACTACACCCCTGCCTCGCGAGTTGTCGGACACCAATTCGGTGGCGTTCGGTGGCATATCGACCGCCCTAGGGAATGGGCGGTGCGTCTCGGTCAGCCGAACTCCGCACGGATCGCACCCTCTGCAGAGAAGGGCACGCCCCCGGATTTTTCGAACTTGTCCTGCAGGTCGAATGCGGCCGTCTCGAGAGGGAGCGTCATGTACTGGAATCGATTGAGAGCGAGCCCCTCCACATACCGCCGTGCGAATTCCTTGATGCCGAGCACACTGTACTGCACCACATGCACCATCTCATGGAAGATGACAGAGTGGGGTGCCGGCCCCGGCACCTGCGCGTCGGAGACGAGGATCACATCATCGAATGTGATCGCCGTCCAGACATGAAAATCAAGCGGAATGGACTCGCCCGCCTCTACGAACGTCTTGTAGAACGCGGGATTTTCGATTACCGGCACTCGGCGCACCAGCGTGCGGTCGAGCGTTTCGGGCTCGAAGTACCCCCGCAACGCCACCCGAGTTGTATCGGAAAGTGGACTCGCCAACCCCCGGTGCAACTCCCGCTGCGCCGCCATCCATCGATGGGCGTGTCGCGTGAGAAACGCGATCTGCCCTTCCATATCCATGCGCTTTACATCCATAGCCATTCTATACGTCGAGGTTCTTCACATACTTCGCGTTCTTCTCAATGAACGCACGACGGGGCTCAACATGATCCCCCATGAGTGTATCGAAGAGCTGCGAGGCGATCGCCCCGTCGTCGATCTGGACCTGAAGGAGGGTCCTGGTTTCAGGGTCCATCGTGGTCTTCCAGAGCTGGTCCGGGTTCATCTCCCCAAGACCCTTGTAGCGCTGGATCGAGACGCCCTTGGCCTCCCCGTCCGCGTTCTTCCCATTCGAGAACCGCAAGATATACTCCTCACGTTCCTTCTCGGTGTAGGCGTAGTATTCCTTCTTGCCCTTCGCCACCCGATAGAGCGGCGGCTGGGCGATATAGATGTACCCAGCCTCGATAAGCTCCCTCATCTGACGGAAGAAGAAGGTGAGGAGGAGGGTGCGGATGTGGGCACCGTCGACGTCGGCGTCGGTCATGATGATGATCTTGTGATAGCGCGTCTTGGAGAGATCAAAGTCGTCTTTAATCCCTGCCCCGATCGCCGTGATCATCGCCCGGATCTCTTCGTTGGAAAGGATCTTGTCGATGCGGGCCTTTTCGACGTTTAGGATCTTTCCCTTGAGCGGCAGAATCGCCTGATAGGCTCTGTCCCGACCCTGCTTTGCGGACCCGCCCGCAGAGTCTCCCTCAACCAGGTAGACCTCACAGAGCGACGGATCCGAAATCGAGCAGTCAGCGAGCTTGCCGGGAAGCACGCCACCCTCGAGTGCGCTCTTCTTGCGCGCCAGGTCCCGTGCCTTTCGTGCCGCCTCGCGCGCCCGACAAGCCTGAAGTGACTTCTCAATGATCCCCCTCGCGGCCTTTGGGTTCTCGTCGAGGAAGATCGCGAGGTGTTCGTTCACCGCTGTCTCGACGGCGCCGCGAACCTCACTGTTCCCAAGCTTGGTCTTGGTCTGCCCCTCGAACTGGGGCTCCATGACCTTCACGCTGAGAATGCAGGTGAGCCCCTCCCGCACGTCATCCCCCGACAACCCCTCGTCCGCCCTCTTGAACAGACCGTTTTTTCGAGCGTAGTCGTTGATCGTGCGGGTGAGTGCAGCCTTCAACCCCGTCAGGTGCGTGCCACCCTCGTGGGTGTTGATGTTGTTCACGAAGGTGTGTGTGTTCTCCGAGAAGCCGCTGTCGTATTGGAGGGCAAGCTCGATCTCGGCCTCTTCCTTGGACACCTCGCAGTAGAAGACCTTGTCGTGGAGCGCCGTGCGGGCACCACGGAGGTACTCGACGAACTGCACAAGGCCGCCCTCGTACATGTGCTCCTCGGTAACACCACCCTCACGCTCATCTGCGAGTACGAGGGTCAACCCCTTGTTGAGGAATCCCATCTCCCGCAAGCGGTTGTTGAGCGTGTCGAAGCTGTAATCGAGCTCGGTGAAGATCTCAGAGTCTGGCTTGAAGGTGACGGTGGTCCCGCTCCCCTTCGCGGAACCCAGCTCCTCGAGTTCCTTCGCCTTGATGCCACGCTCGAACCGCTGATGATGGCGCTTGCCATCCCGCACGATCTCGACCTCCAACCACTCGGAGAGAGCGTTCACCACCGACACACCTACGCCGTGGAGCCCACCGGACACCTTGTATGTGTCTTTATCGAACTTTCCACCCGCGTGGAGCGTGGTCATCGCGAGCTCAACGCCCGGCACGCCCTCCTCCGGGTGGATGTCCACCGGGATACCGCGACCGTCGTCCTCTACCCTTACCGAGCCGTCGTCGAGGAGGGTGACCAGGACCTTGGAGCAATGGCCCGCCATCGCCTCGTCGATCGAGTTGTCCACCACCTCGTACACCAGGTGGTGCAGCCCTCGGGCCGAGGTCGACCCGATGTACATGCCCGGGCGCTTCCGCACAGCCTCGAGCCCTTTGAGGACCGTGATCTGCCCGGCTGTGTACTCTCCGCTCGTCTTGTTGCTTTCCGCCATCGTTCTTCCTGTGATGTGGCGTCGTCCGCCGTTAGTCCCCAGCCATGAGGGAAAAAACAATTTTCTCTATCGGAGCATCCTCCCGGCCCTCGTTGAGCCGGGCGACGATGTCCCGCTTCATCATGTCCAACTCCGACAACCACGCGCTGCTCTTCACCTCCACGAACAGCACGGACTCGGACACCGCCTTCGCTCGGGTCACCTTGGCAATACGCTCGCCGACGCGATCTGCCCACTCATCTACGACGCCTGCACGCCGAAGGTGCCGATCGAGCCCTCTCCCGCGGAGGAAGCCACCGAGGACCTCCCCGAGCCGCACCGGATCTCCCTTCACGAGGTAATGACCCTCCCACCCTCGATACTCCATCTCGGCAAAGCATCATGCCCAAGACGAACGTCTGCCTCCTTGGGGGCCGTAAGGATCACCTGCCCCGAATCGGGCCCTCCCATCAGCTCCAGAATCCGATCGCTCCGAGCGTCATCCAGCTCCGCGAAGACATCATCCATGAGCAGAATGGGCTCCGTGTGTCTGCACGCCCGAATGGTGTCGGCCTCCACGAGACGCAGCGCCAATGCCGCCGTCCTCTGTTGACCACCCGATCCAAATTCGCGGAGCTCAAGCGCTCGGTCTCCCGCCAAACTCAACCGCAACTCATCTCGATGCGGCCCCACCACCGTCGTGCGCTGACGCACCTCCCGTTCAGAGGCATCCTCGAGTGCAGCCGAGAAAGCCTCTTCCAGGTCGGCCCCAGAGGGGTGCGAACACTCAACATTCGGAGCATAGGCCATTATCGCCATCTCCCCACCACTGATCGACGCGTGATAATCCCCGAACACGCCCGCCCATTCATCCACCCAGACCGCTCGTTCAGCCATCACCCGCGAACCATTCGTCACGAGGGCGTCGTTCCAGGTGTACACTGCACCCCGCGGCTGCCCTCCCTTCAACGCTGCATTCCGCTGCGCCAAACCATGCCTGTAGCGCTGAAGCGCATCGAGATACCCGGGCACGTTCAACGAGAGAACGATGTCGAGAAATCGACGACGGACCCCGGGGCCACCGCCCACCAGCGCGATATCGGCCGGGGAAAACATCACCGACGCCAGATGTCCGAGTCCTCCAGCCAGGCGTTCCGGCCGCTGCCCATCGACCGTCACCTTCTTCCGCCGACCGCTCCGCTGGAAGGCGGCCGTCAGCTCTGCGTGGTCCGCCACATCGCCATCACCGACCACCGCGCCGGAGAGGTGGAAGGCATCTTCCCCGAACCCGATGAGCTGCTCGTCACGCGCACCTCGAAACGACCGAAAGGTCTCGAGGTAGTAGACCGCTTCGAGGAGATTCGACTTCCCTCTCGCGTTCGGAGCGACGATCGCCACCCCCTCCGGCGGGAAGTGAAGTTCCTGGTTGGCCAGGTTCCGGAAGGACCGGAGCTTCAGCACGCTCAGGCGCAAATCGTAGGATTCCAGGAAGGCGCATTTTGCATAGGGAAATTTAACACTTCAGAGAGGGCCCGAAAAGGGATTCGGGAATAGCCAAAACCCTTATACTGCAACGGTTTTGCGGATCGACATCCCCCGCGTCACTCCCCCTTGAAGTCAGCCTTCCGTTTTTCCAGAAAAGCCGTCATACCTTCTCGCATATCCGAGGTCGACGCCAGCAGCCCAAACAGCGATGACTCGAAGTTGAGCGCATCCGTCCCCGATGCGTCGAGGGCGAGGTAGATCGACTCCAGCGCCAGGCGAATCGCCACAGGTCCGTTCCTGGTGATCCCCCGCATGAATTCCTTGGCCTTGTCGAGGAGTTCAGCCCGATCAACCACCGCGCTCACGAGGCCCATCTCAGAGGCTCGTGCAGCGTCGACCATCTGCCCCGTGAGCGTCATTTCGATGGCACGACCGAGTCCGATCAGGCGAGCCAGACGCACGGTCCCGCCGTACCCGGGGATAATGCCCAGGCCAACCTCAGGGAGCCCAAAGCGGGCATTTTCACTCGCAATCCGAAGATGGCACGCCAGGGCAAGCTCACATCCACCCCCCAACGCAAACCCTCCGACCGCAGCGAGGACCGGCTTCGGAAAACGCTCGATCTCAGTAAATACACGCTGCCCATCCCGGCTCACCCGCACCCCGGTGAGCGAGTTCATCTTGGCGAGCTCCCCGATGTCAGCACCCGCGACAAAAGCCTTCTCTCCGGCGCCCGTCAGGATCACACCCCTCACCTGATCATCCTCTTTGAGCTCGCCGAAGACCTGTCCCAGCTCCTGCACGAGCTCGGCGTTGAGGGCATTCAGCTTGTCCTGCCGGTCAATCACGACAACGACAAGCTCCTCGTCCCACTCTACTCGTATGTATTGCAAGTCGGTCATGATTCACTCTCGTCGGTGGTCAGAAACCTCACCCGGAAGCTAAATTCGTACGGAATCGTCCGCCAGCACCCATAGCGTCCACCCTGAGGGTGCGGTAGTATTTGGCCCCGCGCCACGTTCAGCGCACCATCCCTGATGCTGTAAACAAGGAGTCTCCGGATATGTCCCGGTCCCTCAACAAGGTCATCCTCATTGGAAACGTCGGAAGCGATCCGGAGATCCGGGCAACGGCCTCCGGAGCCCGCGTCGCCAAGTTCTCCCTCGCGACCAACCGCAAGTACCAGGATCGGGGAGGCCAACAGCAGGAGAAGACGGAGTGGCACCGGCTGACGCTCTTTGGCAAGCTCGTGGACATCGTCGAGCAGTGGGTCAAGAAGGGCGACCGGCTGTACGTGGAAGGCCGCTTGGAGTACAGCCAGTCAGAGAAGGATGGGCAGACACGTTACTGGACCGACATCATCGTCCAGGAGATGATCATGCTCGGCTCGGGTGGCGGAGCTGGATCCGGCGGCGGGAGCTTCGATGGCGGCAGAGGGGCATCCGCTCCCCAACAGCCTCAGACTCCCATCTCGCAACCGGACGACGACCTCCCGTTCTGATCTAGCCCACCGCGCGAATCTACGACACGAAATCCCCGGCCGACTACGAGTCGGTCGGGGAGTCCCCCTCTCCTCGCCAGAGTCCCAACAGGTAGGCATCGAACTGCTGCGGGTCGGCACGGTATTCCTCGGCCCATATCTCGAATGAGGGAAGCACCAGGCGTGCAGAAATGCGCTCGGTCGCCATCCGGACCATATCGTCAAATGAGACGTCGGCGTCGTCCGCTTCAGCGCTCTCACCGCCTCCAGCCATCATGAAGATCTCATCAGGGCTGAGCGCGAGGAGCACCTCTGCGACCTGGGATGAACAGTAGTCGAGATATTTCGCACGCATCAAACCCGCAGCCTCTGGGTCTTCTTGTGATGCGGCGGCTCGGCTTGGAGGAGCCTCGCTCACCTCGCCTCCTGTGGCGAACGACAATTTCTTCCGGAGAGCTCCGGAGGCCGCAAGTTGCGGCACGAGTTACCCTTACGATTATGCCGCGCGGATAGCGCGTCAAGCGTCAGGTGGGGCGCTCGTCACTGATCGGGGGAGCCTGCTCCGTTTCCCGTTGGTCTCGCAGATGCCGATAAATCGACCTGCGGGTAAGTCCATATAGGACGACTCGGCTGAGGAATTCCGGGTCGTTGCGCTGGGCCTCTTCGGCCTCACGGGCGACCTCCCTCGGGAGGTTCACATTCAGCTGTACGGAACAGGTTTCCAGCATGCACCCTCGTCAAAGTGAAGCGTTGTAAATAGTTACGTAATTGCACACTACGACAACCCGAGCGGGAGCCTGCACAATCACCGATCATTCGGTCGACATATCCCCTGAAGCGACCACCATATTAATGAGGGATGTTGAGACACGCAAGACCCTATTTCGCCGGGGCGAGAATTTTTCTGAAAACTCCTAAGATGTTGCACGACAACGATTTATGGAATCGTCAAATTCGGCAAAACCAACTGTTTCCGGCGAAATTGTCTGATCGACTTTTGGTGAATTTTCTGCAGACATTCTGAGGATTGATGCGGGTTTCTTCGGGCCCATTTTCTTAAAATTTGCCCGGATTCAGCTTTGCATTTTTTGCAATAAATGGGGTCAGGTCCGAACAGACCTGAGGAAGGCTTGAAGCGTCGATTCCGTAAGCTCCTGAAACCGAGTCTCGACGTCTTCGGCTTCATTCTCGCAGAACACATCCGTGGTCCGAAACGAGGTGGCCAATCCGTCTGTTTCGAAGGAAATGAACCCACGCCAGACACTGTCGTCCTGGTAGATATTTAGAGACGACACCCAGTCCCGATCCCCACTCCGTAGCAGTCTTCGCTCCACCGGAGCCGACTCCGACCATCCGGTTGAAGGGGAACCTCCCGCCTCCAGAGCCCGGAGGTAGAGGAGCGGATGTCGCTCGAAGTCGCGTGCCCAGACATCGAAGGGAGGTAGCGGGAGGACCTCAACGACGTAGCGAAGGAGCGTCTCCAGTGGATCCTTGGCGTCGTACTGGTCCGCCTCGATCCCCCACTCCCGCGCCTTCGCGTAGAGCGGCCGGACCCCTTCCCGGGGAATCACCGAAAGAAACGCCCCCGCCTGCGTTCGGCAGTACGCGCTGTATTGTCGGTCGAGGGAACCGTGCCCCGCCCGTAATGGCTCCCGTCGGAGGGTGTCGGTGCCCTCCGGATGCGGACCACTCCGAAGCATCAATGCACGGTGAGGTTTGCGCCCGCGGACACGAGTCCACTCAGGGACACCGTGTGAACCCGGGGATCCCGAAGATCGAGTGCCGCCAGCGTCTCACGAACACCAAACGTCCCAAGCGTCTGCTCGACGGTCTCGAACCGGTCAGCTTCGAACCGCGCGAGCAGTTCGGCCAAACCCCTCCGTACGGAGGTGAGCGACGAACGGGCCGCGCCAATAGAAGTCGGCAGCGGGAACCGAACGTGATACGCGATGTCGGGCAGGCCATCCGTAGGCGTAACGCGAAGCACCTCCTGATGAGCAAACGCCCGGATCAGCGCCTCCTCCAACTCCTGATCAGGGCTTGGCGAAGGCGTTCGGAACACCAACGCACACGCATCGTAATCAAAGTGCGCCCTGGTGATTCGATGGGGGGCCATCTGGATCCGAACCGAGGTGCCCTCGTGCAGATCGAGATCGCGGCAGATGTCCTGGAAGCCGATCCTCATCATCGTCGCGCGGGTGAGTGGGCCGAACCCAACGCGTCCGAGAATCCGAAGCGCCATCTGATAGCAATACTGGCGCATATCGTCCCCCCCGGGCTCGCCGGCTGCGCGTGCCCGGAGGAGCGCCCCGACGTACTCGAGCGTCGGCTCGTACACCCAATCGAGCACGACCAGCTCCGAGGAAAGGTCCAACATCTTTACGCTGCCGCTCCCCAGGTCAACGACCTCGACCGCCGAAGCAAACCGACCGTCCAGGACAAGCGCCAATCCAATATCCTGAATGCGCCCACCAGGCATGTCGATCTCGTGAACATCCCGGTATTGGACGACGGCTCGAGTGAGCGGAAGGTCACATACGCCCGGTACGTCGGCCATTGCCTCCGGACGAACATCGGACCCGATTCCTGTAGCGATCAAATTCATGCGTGTCTCCATGGACCCAAAATGCAAAAACCCCTACGCCTCAAATCGTCTAGAGACACAGGGGCAGCCGCACCAGGGCACACCTCACCCTTGACACCCACTCGATCGCACCGGTAGCTTTTCTGTAGCGAACGAGAAAAGCGCGGGCGCCAACCCGTGTCTCGAGCGAGAGTTCCGGTGCCATCCGGAGCTCTCGCTTTTTTTGTCTGTATCCTCGAAGGATCTCCTCCTTCACCCGTCGAGGCAAAAAAACCCGACATCTTCGCCGGGCCCCAGCCTTCGCTCACACGGTGCCATCCGCCTGAACTCAGGTCGCGTGGGATATTCAGCGTCCCCACAGTTCCACGATAACTATATGTTTACGGGACCCGCAAGCGATATGTTCGGCACGAACTGGACCTACCTTGCCCACCGCGACGACGGGGAGCATGTTCACATGACCCTCCTGGTCCCTCACCTGGCCATCAAAACGAAGTCGCCCACCCGATCATGATCCTCTCCCGACTGCGTCGCCGTTCGGTGGGATTTTTGGAGAACGAGGGCGAGACCTGGGCCTGCTTCCTCGTGAGCTACCGAGACCGTGAGACCCGGTGGATGGGGTATTTTTCGTTCCGTCCGCGCGACGGCGAGCTCGGCGAGGACGAGGTCCGAACGGCAAACATCTTTCTTGAGCGCTCCGAATCTGAGATCGACCTGAAGGCAAGGAGCCTTGGAAAGCCGCTCCTTACCGGGCTCTTCAAGTCTGCCTTACATGCTCACGAGATGAAGTGCGGCGAAACGGTGCGTCTTCGAAAGTGGTTTCGCACGTTTCTGGCGGAGAACTCGAGAGAGCTCTCCGGAGCTCCGGAACAAGCAGATGTGGACTCCGAGGAGCTCGACGTTGGGGCCCTGCAGTCTCTCTACGCCTCGTACCGCATGGATCAGGTCGCACACTTCATCGCGCTGGTACAACCTCTGGACTTCGACGACGCCGTAGATCAGATACTCGATGGGCAAAGCGTGAACTTTGGAGCAAAGGATCGACTCCAATTCGCGATGATGGTGGTGAATTTCATCGAAACCAGGATTCCCCTTCCCCCATTCGAAGTTTGGGCGAAGGACTACCTCTCCAGCCCAGACACCTATCACCTCTACACGCACACCCTGCACCGCGAGGGACGGCTCCCCTGACACGCCAGCCGCCGGTGAAACAAGCCAGGCTCTGTAGGCCGTTGCCCTAGTGAAGCCCTGCTTTTAGCTTACAGGGCTAACTCTTTTATTCCATGTCTTGTGAGGAGTGTGGTACCGGTGGAAGTTACGGTTCAGGACAACGAAAGCCTCGATCGCGCTCTGCGCCGCTTCAAGCGGAAGGTTCAGCGCTCTGGGCTCTATTCCGAGCTTCGGAAGCGCCGGTTCTACGAGAAGCCGTCCGCACAGCGCAAACGGAAACGTGAAGCAGCCATCCGCCGTGAGCGGAGGCGTCAGCGCCGGGGCAAGGTCGTATAGGACAGACCCCGTTGCCCCGCGGGTAGATTTCATCCGCCGGGAAAACAAGCGGCCCCCTTCTCTTGCGAGGAGGGGGCCGCTTGTTTTTTCACCCACCTCGTGGTCACCCCACGTCGAGTGGCACCGGGGCATCGCCCGACCAGTCGTAAAACCCGGCCCCACTCTTCCGCCCGAAGCGGCCCATCGAAACGATGCGCTTGAGGAGAGGCGGGGGGGCGTACCTTGCTTCGCGATACTCATCGAACATGATCTCGGAGATCCGATAAAGGGTATCGATCCCTACGAAGTCGCAGAGCAGGAAGGGGCCCATCGGGTAACCACACCCCAACGCCATCCCCTTGTCGATGTCCTCGACCGTGGCGACCCCGCGCTCGAGGTGACGGATCGCATCGAGCATATACGGGACGAGCAGTAGGTTCACCACGAACCCCGAGTTGTCCTTCGCCGCGATCGGCTCCTTCCCGACGGCCTTCGCGAAGGCGAAGACCGCGTCGATGACCTCGCCACTAGTGGCGATGGTCCGCACGACCTCGACCAACTTCATCACGGGTACAGGGTTGAAGAAATGCAGCCCCACCACACGGTCGGCTCGGCTAGTTGGGGCAGCCATGTCGGTCACCGTGAGCGAACTGGTGTTCGAGGCGAAGATCGTCGCCGGACCACAGATCGAGTCGAGGGCCGCGAACAGCTCGTTCTTTGCCTCGATCTCCTCGATGATCGCCTCGATAATCAGATCGCAGTCGGCGAGATCGGCCAGCTCGGTCGTGAATGTGCACCGCCCCATCGCAGCGTCACGGTCCGCCTGCTCCAATTTCCCCTTGGCCACGGCGCGAGCCAGTGACTTCTCCAGACGCCCCTTCCCAGCCTGCAGGAACTCGTCGTTGACCTCCCTGATTACGACGTCGAATCCGGCCTTGGCAGAGATCTCAGCGATTCCACTACCCATGAGGCCACAACCGACCACGCCTACCTTCTCAATATTCAACGTTTCCTCCACTCAGTTTCTACCCGTTGATTTTCTCACCATATGGTGAGCCCGTCTCAAAGCGCTTCGACTACCACCGCTCCACCCTGCCCGCCGCCGATGCACGCCGAACCCACCGCGTAACGTCCCCCACGGCGACGTAGCTCGTGGAGAAGGTGTACCGTGATGCGCGCACCCGAAGCGGCGAGGGGATGTGTGAGCGCGATCGCCCCGCCATTCACGTTGGTCGTCTCAGGGTCGAGGCCCAGGTCCTTCTCGACGGCCTTGTACTGTGGAGCGAACGCCTCGTTCACCTCGACGAGGTCCATGTCCTCGAGGCTTAGACCCGCCTTTGCCAGCGCCTTGCGGATCGCCGGAGCGGGTCCGATGCCCATGATCTTCGGATCCACGCCAACGAAGGCCCATGAGACCATCCGCCCGAGCGGCTGCAGGCCGTTCGCCTCTGCCCACTCTCTGTCTGCGAGCACCGCGCTCGCCGACCCGTCACCGATCCCACTCGCGTTCCCCGCAGTGACGAATCCGCCCTCCCGGAAGTAGGGCCGGAGCTTGGCCAGACTCTCGATCGTTACCTCTGGACGAATGTGTTCATCGTACGCAAACTCAGAGTCTCCCTTTCGGCTCTTTATGAGGACGGGAGCGATCTCAGCCGCAAAGTGACCCGCGTCCCACGCCGCCTTCGCTCGAATTTGGCTGTTGTAGGCGACCTCGTCCGACTCCTCTCGGGTGACATCATACTTGTCTCCCAACCCTTCGGCGGTCTGAGCCATGGTGAGCGAGCAGTTGGAGTCCATGAGTGACTCCCACAGCATGTCCTCGAAGAAGGCCCCCGCTGGACCAAGTCGCAGCTTCCCCCAACGACCTCCTCGAATGATGTGAGGCGCCTGGCTCATCGACTCGGTGCCACCAGCGAGTATCGCATTCGCCTCTCCGAGGAGGATTTCCTGAGCACCCTGAACGAGCGACTGAAAACCCGACCCACAGAGTCGGTTGACCGTCACGGCGGGCGTCTCCTCTGGAACCCCTGAACGCAACGCAACGTGGCGGGCAAGATAAATCGCGTCGGCCGACGTCTGAAGGGCATTTCCGTAGATCACGTGATCGATCTGCGCGGCCTCGATGCCGGCAGCCTCGATAGCCGCCTTACCCGAGACCACTCCGAGATCCGTGGCGGTGAAGTCCTTTAGTGATCCTCCGAAGGTGCCGAATCCTGTCCGCTTTCCCGAGAGAAAGACGACGTCCCTGCTCTGCCCTTGGGTGCCCATCAAGAAGACCTTTCATGTTGATCCCCGGCGACCGCCAAAGGGTCGCTCATGGAGAGAGCGCAAGCACATGACTTCGCTCGCTGCGCGCGAATTCTCAGTAGTTAATTCTAGCGGAGATCGCGGGCTTTGTGGATAGGGCGGGCGACTGCAAACCCGGCTACTGAGGCGCCTCGGCAACCCTCTCGCCAATCCAGTGGCCGACCTCTTCGGTGGTTTGCCCACCACCGAGGTCGGGTGTGGTGAAACCTTCTTCGACGGAGCGTTGCACGGCGGACTCGATCGCCGCCGCCGCCGCAGGCACCTCGAGATGTTCCATGATGAGCGCCGCGCACCGGATGGCGCCAAGTGGATTGGCGATCCCCTGCCCCGCGATGTCTGGAGCGGACCCGTGCACAGGTTCGAAGAGTGCGTGACGCCCCGGGTGAATGTTCGCAGAAGGGGCAAGTCCCAGGCCCCCGGTGAGCTCGGCAGCCAGGTCGCTCAGAATGTCACCGAAGAGGTTCGAGGTCACGATGACGGAGTACTCCTCAGGGCGACGCACCAGGTCCATCGCCATCGCGTCCACGTACACGGCGTCGGTCGCGATACCACTGAACTCTGCCGCGACCTCTGCAAAGGTCCGCCTCCAGAGTCCGCCGGCGATCGGCATCGCGTTCGCCTTGTCGACGAGCGTCACCTTTCTCCTCCCGCGGTCCCGCGCAAACTCGAAGGCCGCACGGATAATCCGCTCAACCCCCTTCCGCGTATTCAGCATCTCCTGGATGGCGACTTCGTCTGGCGTCCCCTGCTTGAATGTCCCCCCGAGGTTTACATACAACCCCTCTGTGTTCTCGCGGAAGATCTCGAGCCGAATCCCCCGTGCGTCTACATCTCGGAGGGGGCAGAGCTCGGGACTCAGGAGGACGCACGGTCGGAAGTTCACATAGAGATCCAGCCTGAATCGGAGACCGAGAAGGATGTCACGCGCGTGAATCTGCTCCGGAACACGAGGGTCACCCAGAGCGCCGAGGAGGATGGCATCGTACCCCGTCGCCAAGTCCTGAAACTCGTCCTCGGTGATCGTAATCCCCTCACTCAGGTACCGCTCGGCTCCCATATCCAGGTGAACGAGGTCAAGATCAACACCGTATCGGGCACCGGCCGAACGCAGGACAGCGATGGCCGCGTCGACTACCTCTACGCCTATACCATCGCCGGGAATGATCGCGATACGGGGCATATGTCTTCGTCGGTTGAGCGTTGGATGGAGGGCGCCCAGAATCCCCCTTTGAGGGAAAGACGGCGCATCTGGATGAGTATAGGACGGCGCCAATTCGACCGCCAGAAACGCGGGGGTTAGCCTCCGTCCCGACCCGAGGGCACGACAATGCTTCCCGAGGCGACACCACCGCTTCCCTCGCTCACGAAGGCATACCTCCCTGGAGGAGCGTCCGCAAAGTCGATCGCCACTGCGGACCCTCGTTCGACGAGCGGCCCGATCACGAATCCGACCGAAGCTGCGATGAAGGCTCGTCCCTCCTCGGAGAGGGAGTCGCGAAGGAAGGTGAGTGTATGCACGCGGTGATCGACCGTGCGGAGCACGACGACTCCGTTGGGAGAAACCGTGAGTTCGCCCGGAACCACGTGTTCTTCGTTACGAGCGCCCCCAATCAATACACTCTGGATCGACCGCTGGGGGTCGATTCCGAGAGAATCAGCGAAGAAGGGATCGCGAGGGACCGGGGCCTCCTCGGCACAGGCCGTAAGGAGGACGACCGCACAACAAAGCCCAACGACCGAGTAGCTCAGCCGACCCGGTCGCCACACGCCGGACAGAACCCCCAACCGGCTTCGAGTTCCTCGCCACACTCCGTGCACGGCTTCAACATGAGATTGCCGCCGCAGTGGGGACAGAAGTTGAGTACGCTCCGGCCAGGCAAGGTCTCAGCGCACCACTGGCAGGACTCGGCTGTCGACCCCTCCACCTCGGGCGTGTCCACCTCATCCGCTGCCGTCCTCTCAGGCTCGTCCATCGCATCGTCCTCCGAATCGACCACAGTGGACTCGAATTCAAAGGTGTGCGAAACGCCCGTCGGGACCTCTACGGGCGCAGCGGACACCGGCCAGTACTCACCAGCTTCGTCGGCTGGAGCGTCATTGACAGGGGCTTCGTCGGCTGGGGCTTCGTCGACATCACCGTCTTTTTCCGGGGCTTGGTCGACAGGCGGCTCGTCGATCGCAGCGTCGACCTTATCGGGGTTGAGGCGCACATCCACCGCAGCAAAATCTCGAAAGAGTCCGGTGTTGGGATTCGAGTTCTGCAGCTCCTCGCGTAACGCCCTTTGTGCAACCCCGGACTCGAGGATGAGGAAGTCCCCCTCCCCTGCCAGAAGTCTCAGCAGGGCATCCTCGTAATCCCCGTTCATCTCGACCCCGATCGCGTCGCGATGGGAACGGTAGGGGACGAGATCCTGATAGATCTCGGCAACGGTGAACGGGCCGTCCAGATAGCGAGGTGCCGCCTGACGAATCTCCTGCACGAGAATCGAGTGAAAGCGTCCGAGAAGCTCCACAGAGTCCATCATCAGGCTTTCTCGTTGTCTTCCAACTTGAGGAGGCCCGCCCGAATGGCAGACTTCAGAAACACCTCGGGATCCTTGAACGGAACCTCGGTACCAGCCTGCTCATGCCAGCGCTCTGCGAGCCGCCGCATGTAGTGCCCGATGGTTTCGTGTGAGAACCCAGCGTGGTCGCGCATCTGTCGGACGATCTCGTGCCAGGTCCCACAAAAGAGGTAACCGTCCAACATCCGTACCTGATGGGGGAGCCCGTCATCGACTTTCTTTCGACCGAAGAGGTCCAGCTGACTCGGATCATCGGTCGGATCGGCGTCACCGTTGGCGCGCGCCTCGACCTCCGCAAGCACACGGTCAATTGGATCCTGAAGCCCTTCCAGTTCGTCGAGACGAGCCTCCCACGTCGCGAGTCGGGCATCGCCGTCTTCCATGTGCCAGAGCGCACGCTTCAGCTCGATGAGCCTCCACACGGCAAGGGGATCCCAATGCTCCAGCGGAGGAACCCGTTCGAACTCGCGGAGCGCCGCCTCCCAGTCCCCTCGCTCGTAGAGGAGGTGTCCAAGGTAGATCCTTGCCTCGAACAGGTCCTGGTCGAGGCGCAGAGCCCTGCGAATCTGCCGACCCGCACCAACATCGTCGCCCAGACGATGCAGTGAGTACCCGAGCGATGCCGCAGCGTCTGCCGAGTCGGGCCGGCTGGCAGCGGCCCGGGCAAAGACGTCCCGGCTCTCCGAAAACAGCTCCTCCCGGTAGAGCGCACGTCCCATCGTGAGCATCAGTTCGACGTCGTCATCGAACCCCATGTCAGCCACCTGCTGGAAGAGCTTCAGAGCCTGGGTCCGCTCGCCAAAACGGAGGAGTGCCTCCCCGAGACCCACCAGCGCGTCCTCATGTCGCCCGTCGAGCATGAGCGCCCGCTCGAACGCCCTTCGGGCCCACGCAAATTCCTCGCGGGCGAGCCTGGCATACCCAAGTCCAACACACAGCTCTACTGCGGTGGGATATAGAGAGAGGCCCTCTTTCAACATCTCGAGGGCCCCATCGTAATCACCATCGTTGTAGAGCACGTGAGCTTGCTCGTCGTATTCCTCTGAACTGAGGAATGCCTCTGACATCTGGCACTTCTCCCGAACAGGTGCTCTCAGGCCGGCTACGCACCCAAAGTAACGTCCGCCTGGCTGCCGAACCACCCTGATCTACCTCTCGGACAAATCCTTGTGGGCACCTCCAATAAAAGAGGCGGAAGCCTCCTCGAAGGTCTTCCGCCCCAAAAGCACGCGAGCACCGACCTCCAGGAGGCCAATGTCAGGCATGTTCA
>JAZDDA010000043.1:0-5626 GCA_036679625.1 Gemmatimonadota bacterium
GATGAACGACTCAAGTGTCATGTGCCGACTCCCTCACGAAGGCGTCACCCCACTCCCAGGGCACTGACCTTCTTGCTACTCGCTCCAGTCATACACCTTCCGGTCGAGTGGAATATCAAGGATCGCGGTCGATTGTTGATACATCTCGACTCTTCTCGACCTTTCGGGCCCGAAGCGCGCCCTCAGCATCTGCGCTCCCCCTATGCGGCTGCGGTGTCCTGGTCGAGACACAAGAGAGCAGCCTCGACGCACCTGACCTGACTTCGGCGGGTACTTCAATCGCCACGACACCAAATCGCTTCGAGCCGCCAGCGACGGATCCTCGACCGCGATCAGGAAACTCGGCCAAAACGGTCTCCCGCGCTATGTTCTCAGCGCCGGCGGCGATACGATCACGAGATGATGACCGGACGTCTCGCTACCGTGATCGTCCTCCTCGCGGTCGCCTGTACGAGCGAGCGACCTGCGACGACATCTCAGATCGCTCTTCCACCGGAACAGTACGATCGGGGTGAGGAGCGATCGCAAATGGTTGACGAGCAGATCGTAGGTCGCGGCGTTACGGATCCGGCCGTGCTGGCCGCGATGCGAGCGGTTCCGCGCCACCGGTTCGTCGGTGACGAGTACCAGGATACCGCCTATGACGATCACCCCCTCCCCATCGGCTACGGCCAGACGATCTCACAGCCTTTCATTGTCGCCCTGATGAGTGAGGCGCTCGCGGTCAAACCCGGAGGCAAACTACTCGAGATCGGAACCGGCTCCGGCTACCAGGCAGCAGTGCTCGCCGAGATGGGTTTCGAGGTGTACACCATCGAGATCATCCCAGAGTTGGCCGAACAGGCCCGAGCAGTACTGCTCGAGCTCGGTTACGAAGTTGCAACGCGTGTCGACGACGGCTACTTCGGCTGGCAGGAGGAAGCACCGTTCGACGGGATCATCGTGACCGCCGCTCCGGACCACGTGCCACAACCGCTCATGGAACAGCTTGCACCGGGCGCCGCGATGGTGGTTCCGGTGGGACCCATTGGCGCCGTCCAGACCCTGTGGCGGTTCACCAGGGATGCCGACGAGGAACCGATCGCCGAGAGTCTCGGTCCAGTCTCCTTTGTGCCGTTCACCCGCGCCGAGGGGTGACTACTCGACCTTGGGCCGCGCCAGTAGCGCCGCTCCTCCGTATGCGAGGGCCCCCATCTGCACAACAAACGAAAACCCGAAGCTCAACGCGAACACAGCGGCGGCTACGGCGCTGATGACTGAGACCGTCCCGTTGATGGCCCACGCCCAGGGGACGAGCTGGGGCGCTTGATCCTCGAGATGAGCAAGGCCTCGGGGGAACATGATGCCCATGAGAAACCCGAGCGGGGCGAGCATCAACGCCGCTGCCACCATACGCAGCGCCGGCGGGGCCGGTAGCACGATCGGAGTGAGCCAGCGAACCAGGAACGGGTATGCGGCAGCGGTCGCCACCAGCACGATCGCCCCCGGTCGCCAGGCGATCCGGCGAGAACTGACACTGCCAAGGCCCGATGCCACCAGGATGGCAAACACCACTACGACAAAGGCCGTCGCCGGCCTCCCGATGAGCAGGATGTACTGCTGGATGAGTGGGATCTCGACGAACAGAAAAGCGATCCCGAGGAGTCCGAAGTAGCCAAGGGTCCACCACCTCAAATGAGCCGGGGTTGCTGCCTTCGCCTTCGGTCGGACGAACAGCGGTGCAACGACAAGCAGGAGAGCTGCGACCGTCGATATTGCGAGTAGAGCAAGAAGCACGAAGTAGCCTGCTCCACCAAAGGGCTGCCATGTGCGGCCGAGCGAAGCGGCCACCGTCGATGCCTGGGACCATTTGAAGTAATGGCCGAAGAAGGGGCGGTCGTCGGTGGGAGGGGCGATCTCGAAGTCGTGGGAGCGATAGATCGGGGCCGTGTCCGGCGCTGACAACAGGTCGGAAGCCAAACGGGAGTATCGCTCATCGGGCACCACGTTGTATCGGTTGGTCGTTCCCGGGTCGAGGCCCGGCGCCGCCACGAAGTCGAAGCGCTCATCGGAGGCAAAGACCGCGATCTGATCGAGATCCGCCCCGGAGAAGCCGCCCGGTTGGACAAGCAGCACGGCCGCGGAATAGCTGCGCAGCATGACAACCGCGTCATAGGGCTCGGAGCCGATGCGGCGCAGCGCTTCAACGGCAGTCGCCAGCAGTCGGGTCTCCTCGCTTGGGGGAGTTTGCACCCAACGCGTCGCGGTGAAGATTCCACTGGGGGCGAGGCGCTCGAAATACTGCTCGAAGGCTTCGACGGTGAGGCGATAGTCCTCCGCCAGACTGTATGCCCCGGAGGCCACGGGCCGGTACGGCGACGTGAGAGCGAGGTCGATGACGTCGAACTGCTGATCGGTGCGCTCGACGTAGGAACGGGGCGTGGTGAACACAACAGCGACCCGAGGGTCGTCGTACGGGCTGGGTCCGTCAGCGCGCACCGCCCGCACAGCGGAAGCGTGCGGTTCCACCGCCACCACCGATTGGGCCTCGTGGGCCAGCGCCACCAGCACATCGAGTCCGCCTCGCGGCTCAAGCACCAGAGCATCGGCATCCGGGCGGAGACGGAAAGCAAGTGAGCCCAGTAGGTGATGAGCAAACTTGGCCTCCGCCGGATCGAGCCGCGGTACCGGGCTCAGGTCGTCACCATCGAAGGTCACCCCATTCTGTCGCGGCGGTGCCCCCACGTAGGTCAGGCTAAGCCCCGGGAGTGATCGTATCCCTTCACTCGTCACCAGATCGACGCGAGTGCCCTGATCCCAGTCCGTTGCCACGATCTCGGCGCCCGGGTAGCGCAACGCCCCGCTCAGGTCCTTGTACGGAGAGAGCCGCATGTGGAGGAGCGCGGGAACCCAGATGGCCAGGACAAGCAACCAACCGACTGCAACTGCGAACACATACCCTCGACGGTGCTCGGCGACGGCACGATCGAACGCGAACGCCGCGCCCATCGAGAGGGCGGCGGCGAGGAGGATCGTGGCCTCACCGCCCAGCCCATCGAGTGCCACCAGGGCAACAACGGCACCGGCACCCGACCCGGCAAGGCTGGCGGCGTACACCCGATGCGATGGCACCGGCCACTGCTGGTCGCGTCCCGTCAGCAGGACGGCCACGACCAAGCCTCCAAAGAAGAATGGCACGGCCAGCGCCAGGTAGTAGATCAACAGATAGACGATCTGGCGGCGGTCCCACGCGATGGCGAACGAGTCGAAAGGGACGGCGTTCGTGATGAGGTAGGCCGCGATCGTCGTGATCGATTGGGCCGCCGCAAGCAGGCTCCACCGTCGCGGTCCACCTCTCCCCAATGCCGGAAACGCTGTCAGCGCTGATCCGCTCGCCCCGAATCCGAGCAACGCCAGGCTGACGCTCAGGAAAGCGAAGTGATAGAACTGGGTGACGGCGAACACCCGCGTCAGCGCGATCTCGAAAGCCAGTACCCCGGCCGAGGATGCGGCGACTCCCGCAATGATGGGTGCGGCGCGCCCGCGAACGGCGCTCCGGTCGGTACGTGTTGCGTCGGGAGTGTCCACCATCGCGCCCCGTCCCTTGTGGATCTCCCTCGATCGTACCGTGAGACGCGGCACCTGACGATGGCGGGCTGTCTCACGGAGGCGAGTCTTGCCGTGCCTCCATCCACCGGACCGGCGGACGTACCTTCTCCTCTTTGGGGGAGGTGGCAGTGATCACCGCCAGGTCGGGCTGACTGATCAGGGGTTCGTCTTCCCTGATTCTCCGTTCTCTGGGATGATGGAGTGTCGTGGAAGCCGACGTGTCCGCGGCACAGACGAAAGGGGGCTGACCGATCACCTACCGGGCAACACTCAGGTTCTACGCAGAGCTGAAGGACCTTCTCCCCAAGGACCTGCGATCGGGCACGGTCAGCCGAATTTTCGACGTCCCGGGGAGTGTCAAGGACATGATCGAGGCGTGTGGCATCCCCCACACCGAGGTCGATCTGATCGTCGCCAACGGTCACTCCGTGGGTTTCTCCTATCGTGTCAACGACGGGGACCGCATCAGCGTCTTCCCTGTGTTCGAGTCATTCGACATCACACCGATCGTCAAAGTGCGACCGGAGCCCCTTCGAACGGTGCGGTTCGTCACCGACAACCACCTTGGTCGGCTGGCACGTTTCCTCCGGCTCTTGGGCCTTGACACTCTCTACGATCGCGACTGGACTGATCCCGAGCTCGTCCGCATCTCGACCTCGGATCAACGCATCCTTCTCACCCGGGATGTGGGCGTTCTCAAGCACGGCTCGGTCACCCACGGCTACTACATTCGAGCCATCGACCCGAGGGACCAGGTGACCGAGGTGGTCCGCCGCTTTCATCTCGGCCGACACCTCACCCCCTTTACTCGGTGTATGGCGTGTAATGGGGAGCTGATTCCGGTCACCAAGGAAGAAATCGCGCATCAGCTGCCACCCGAAACGCGCCGGCACGTCAATGACTTTCGGGTGTGCTCAACTTGTGGCAAGGTCTACTGGCAGGGTGCGCACCATCGAGACCTGCGCCGGATCGTTGCTGAAGCCCGCCGAGCCGACCCGGTCTCCAAGTAGCTCGCCCGGAATGATCCCAGAGGTTGCTGCCGATTGAACCGGTCAGGCAACACCAGAGCATTCTCCGCTCCGGGGGTGTTGTCCTGTTTCAGGACATAGGCTCCGGGGGTGGGACTTGAACCGACGACACGCGGATTAACAGTCCGCTCAGACACCTCGCAACAGTTTCCGACATCTCGCGAAAACGCCTTCGTAGCACTGACTTCTGACAATCGAGGCACTCAACACCTTGCAGCTTCGTGGACCGGCTCTGGACACTTTCGCGACACATACGCGACACACGCCATCAACGGCAACGTCCACGTACCAGGGGAAGGCGACCGCGAGAAGAGTGCCAGCGGTTGTGAGATCCTCTCGCTCGCCATAGCTGAACTTCCACAACAGGGAGAACCGCTGCTCACCGACAAGCATCAGTCAAAGCAGCGAAACGCCTGTCACATAGAAGCTGGCCGAATGACTCGGTACGGCCAGACGACCAGGCGGCCAGTCCAGCAGCCTCGCGTCACCAGTTCGACTATGAACTGCAGCAGATCGACCTCGTCGGGTTATGAGCCCGACTACAGGGCTCCCGGTACCGTTGAGCCACGTTGATTGACGACGGTCAACGTGCCCACATATGGGTATGCCTGTTAACGAGTGTCGCCCCATGTCACCCTGTATCAGGCGGTTTGTCATCATTTCGTCATCAACCACCAGAGCAACACCGTCAGATGGACCCTCGAAAACCAACCACTCTCAGTGGGCACATCAAGATCAATCGACCGGTTCAACTCCCCCGCCTGGCGACGATCCCACCCCTCCATCCGCTCCGCATCCGCGGACACAGCCGCAAAAACCTCCTCAACGAGACAACAAACATCTCGCCACAGTGTTGCGTTCGCCCCTCAGACCGCAGGCAATACGTTCGCCTCAGCGGGGGTGCATAGGTGCCTGATTGATACTTGTGGTGGGTGCTGCGTCGTTTCGTAGCATCTGGAGGTACCGGCTGGTTGTCTCTCTAAGTGCCTGCCGCCTTCGGGTTGGCTTTC
>JAZDDA010000044.1:0-7407 GCA_036679625.1 Gemmatimonadota bacterium
CAGTACAACACCCGCCACTATCTGATCCCGCCAGCACTGGGAATTGATTTCAGGGTGCTCTACGGGTACGCCTATCTGTCTCCGGTTGCTGTGCTCGATGGCGCCGAGATCGAGGCACGAGTTCCCCAATTCATGGAGCGAGCCGGCTTCTACTTCATGAACTGGGACGACCTCTATGGCAAGTGGCTGGTCAAGATAAAGGCACTGATCGCGGAGATGGAGGCCCTCACCTTCAACCCTCTGCCCGACAAGGAAGACATGGAGGTCATCACCGAGGGTCACGGCACGGGCTCCGGTCTGACGATTCAGGAGGAGTATCGCAAGCTGTTGAATCTCTCCCTGAAGCTGTGGCAGTACCACTTTGAGTTCCTCAACCTCGGCTACGCCGCCTACCTCGACTTCTTCGGGTTCTGCAAGGAGGCGTTCCCGAACATCCCGGACCTGGCGATCGCCAAGATGGTGGCGGGTGTGGAAGTCGACCTGTTCCGCCCCGACGAAGAGCTGAAAGCTCTGGCCAGAATCGTCGTCGACAACGGTCTCGAAGAGCAATTGGCCGGCGGCCTGAGTGCGCTCGAGGGCACACCGTTCATGGACCACTGGAACTCGGTCAAGGAGCCGTGGTTCAACTTCTCGGCGGGCACCGGGTGGTATCACACCGACAAGATCTGGATCGAGAATCCCGAGATCCCCCTCGAATTCGTCGCCAGCTATGTAGCTCAGATCAAGGCAGGCGAGGACATTGCCCGGCCGACAGATCAGGTTCGCCAAGAGCGCGAGCGCATTGTCGAGGAGTACACCGAGTTGCTTGGTTCCGACGAGGACAAGGAGGCCTTCCAGGGCAAGCTTGGACTGGCGCGGGTGGTGTTTCCCTACGTGGAGAACCACAACTTCTATGTCGAGCACTGGGCCCACTCGGTCGTGTTTCGCAAGATGAAGGAACTGGGTGACGTGTTTGTCAAGGAGGGGTTCTTCACGGACCGCAACGACGTGTTCTACCTGAAGCGCGACGAGGTCAACGAGGCGCTGTGGGACATGTACTCGGCGTGGGCTGTCGGCGCGACAGCGCGCGGTCCCGTCTACTGGCGGCGTGAGATCGATCGGCGGAGGGGCATCGTCGAGGCGCTCAGGGCGTGGTCGCCGCCTCCTGCGCTGGGTGAGCCGCCCGAGGTGGTCACCGAACCGTTCACGATCATGCTCTGGGGCATCACCTCGGATTCCATCGAGATGTGGCTCGGGGCCGGTGACGACGACGGTGCCGATCTCCACGGGTTTGCCGCGTCGCCGGGAGTCGCCGAAGGACCTGCTCGCGTGATCTCCTCGGCTGACGAGATCGGCGCGCTTCTCGAGGGAGAGATCCTGGTTGCCTCGATCACCGCCCCCAGCTGGGCGCCGGTGTTTGGCAAGATCGGAGCCGCCGTCACCGACATCGGTGGGATGATGTCCCACGCCGCCATCGTGTGCCGTGAGTACGGGCTCCCGGCGGTGACCGGTACCGCCTTCGCGACGCGGAACATCAAGACTGGAACCCGCATTCGTGTCGACGGGAGCTCGGGGAAGGTGACGATCCTCGACTGAAATGGCCGGCCCACAGCCACCGGCGTTCAACGCTGGTGGCTGTGGTTGCACGCAGGAAGGCAATGGTCGGACATGTCGCCGTTACAAACGGTCGAAGAGCGCATCAAAGATATGGCTCTTGAGATGGGGGCCGACGCCGTCGGCATTGCCGCCGTATCCGACTTCTACAAAGAGTGCCCTGAAGGTTATAGACCTGACGATCTGCTCAAAGGCGCCAAAAGCGTCATCGTCGTTGGCAAACGGCGCTATACCAAAGGCCAGTGGATGGCTCCGAATACCGATCTCATTCACCGTGCGCGCTCGGGTCAGAACAAGCGCGACACGATAGGGGCTACCCTCGCCGGCTTGCTCGAGCAGGAGTACGGCCACGCGGCCATCATTGTGAATCCGGGTATGTTCGATACGGGATTCGTCCCGGTTCTGAGCCTCAAGGTGTGTGCAGAACTCGCTGGTCTCGGCACCCGCTCGCTGGCCGGCGGAATCATTCTGAGCGAGGAACATGGGCTCCTGGGTTTCGTCGCCACCATCACCACCATGGAGTTGGCACCAGACGGGCCGATGGAATCTGCCGTCTGTCCTGACCAAGCGTGCATCGCGATGTATGCCGAGGATGGGACAACGCCATGCATGAGAGCCTGCAGCGCAATCGAGGGGAAGATCGAGGGTGGGAGCCTGAAAGAGGTCATCTTCTACCGGCAATTGTGCGCCACACGGTCGAACACGACCATGAATACGGTCTACCTCCGGTTGCTGCCCGAAATCGTAGAAGAGAACGATCCGGAACGACGGAAATATCTCGCGATTGGTCAGGCCAGGAAATATATCGAAGACCCCCCGGGTCGAGGTATATGGGGACGCTGCATCGAGTGCATGAGGGTGTGCCCAGTTAATCGCCGCGCCATCCAATTGAAGGGGAGAGGAGCCAATGTCTGAAACGAAACCGACGTTTGCCGCAGAGATCCTCGAGCGCAGCCGACAAGACAGCGGCCTCGAGAAGAGTGAGTTCGGCAAGACGCCATACGATATGTATTGCGTGCCATTGGAGGTATACAGACAATACAAGGACGAGGTGCTCCGACTTTCGCTGTCCTACTCCAAATGGGTAGCTTCGGAAGACGGCGGCGTCCTCCTCGAGAGAGTTGATCAGTTGAGCGACGCCGAGCTCAGTGAGAGACTGGACCTGGATGAGGATACCGTACGAAGAATCCGCTGTATGGCGGAGTGGGATCTGCCCATGGAAGTCTTCAGAAACGCGGCCGAATACAAACGCCGCCGTCGCCGCGAATTACCCGCAGGTTCTCCCAAGCGAGATATTAGGGATGAACCCTCCTGACCCACAGGTGAGGGGAGCAGCAAAGCCGATGTCCTTGACTACTGCGACCGGCGAGAATCACGTCAGTGAAGCTGTCTGCCGCCGTCCACGACGATGGTCTGGCCGGTGAGGAACTCGCTGTCCGGGGAGGCGAGGAATACCACTGTGCCCACCACGTCCTCAGGTACCTCAGCTCGCTTGATGGCGCCCCGCTCCACCCCGTAGTGTTCGGCGTCCTCGATGAGGGCACGACTGGCCTCGGTCATCGTGAAACCGGGGGCCACGGCATTGACCGTGATTCCATGGATCCCCACCTCCGTTGCCAACGCTCGCGTCAGGCCGATGACGCCGCCCTTGGAGGACACATAGTGGGCCCATTTTGGGGAGCCGCTGAAGAACACAGCCGAGGCGATGTTCACGATGCGCCCATGGTGCTTATCCCGCATGGCAGGAAAGACGGCCCGCGCACACAGCCACGGACCCCGGAGATTCACGGCGATCACCCGATCCCATTCCTCCACCGAGATGTCCGTGAACGGCTTACGTTCCAGTCCGCCGTAGATCGCTGCGTTGTTCACCAGAATGTCGATTCGACCGAACTGACGAACTGCGGCTTCAGCCATCTCCTGCACCGAACGCTCATCGGCCACATCGACGGAGAGTGCTAATGCGCTCCCACCCCGGCTGATGATCGTTTCAGCCGTGGCCTGGGCACCTTCGGCGTCCAGGTCGACGGCGACGACGGTTGCTCCCGCGGCCGCCACACCCACGCTGATCACCCTCCCCAGGCCGCGAGCTGCTCCGGTCACAATGGCAACCTGCCCCTCAAGGAGTGATCCGCTCACGGGACCTCTTTGGGCTGGTGCTCGGGTTCGCCCTCACGTTTGGTCCGCTCGAGCGTCTCGTGTGCGAGTCGGCGACCCTCCTCGGTGAAGAGCCACTCGTCGATACGGAGTCCAAGCCACTCGACGTGATCGCGCCACGGGATGCCGAAACGACGGCTGTCGATGGCGGCCCCACGGCTGGAGAAGCGCCACAGCTTGTCCGCGTCCTTGACAATCTGGTCGTTGAGGGAAAGGGCTTCGTGACGCGTGTCGTGTCCGTCGATGATCGCAACGATCTCCTCGCGGACGGTGGCGAGATTGTCGAGTGTGGCCAATATCTCATCAGCGAGGCGCGCACCCTCGGTCTCGTGCAGACGCTGGAGGTCTGGTCTGGTCATGTGTGGCCCGAAGGCTTTGATGTGCAGATCCTCCGGGATCATCTTCCAGCCGATGTCGTGCAGGATGATGGCCGGAAGAACGATTCGCTCATCTGCCTTCGGGTAGGAAGTCAGCAGTCTGCGAGCGAATTGAAACGAAATCTGCACGTGGATGTCGTTGTCGCGAGTATCGAGGTAGGGGAGGGCACGTTCATAGACAGGCGCGTAGTCGCCAAAGGCGTCGCTTCGTCCCATTCCCTGCTCCCTTCTGTCGGATCAGATGGTCAGATAGATCGTTTTCAGCTCTATGTACTCGTCCAATGCGAATCGTGACTTCTCACGGCCCAGTCCGCTCTCTTTGTAGCCCCCGAACGGGACGAGGTTGTAGGTCCTGTGGATCCCATTCACCCACACAGTTCCTGCCTCACACCGTTCGGCGGTCCGGAGGGCTTGGGCGGTATCACCACAGTAGACATAGGCAGCCAGCCCATAGCGTGAGTCGTTGGCGAGTCGAATCGCCTCTTCGAGATCACCCACGGGCATGATCCCGACGACGGGTCCGAATGTCTCCTCCCGCATGACCAGCATTGAATGGTCGGTGTCGCTTAAGACAGTTGGCGGCATGAAGTAGCCGAGGTCGTAGGCGTCGCCGCGGAGACGCTGACCTCCGGTGAGGAGATGAGCGCCCTTTGCTACGGCATCGTTCACCTGGGCGAGGCTCTTGCGGTAGGCAGGCTCATCGACCAGCGGTCCCACCTGGGTCTCCGGGTCGAAGCCACGGCCGACGCGCAGTTCGGCGGCGGCCTCGGTGAACTGCTCGCAGAACGTTTGGTAGACGTTTTCTCCTACGTAGATTCGGTTGACGCGGTAACAGAACTGGCCGCTGTTGGCGTATGCCTGTGAGATGAGAGCAGGGATAGCGCCGGCGATGTCCGCATCGTCGCAGACAATGGCGGGACTCTGGCCTCCGAGTTCGAGGGTCAGTCGCTTCAGCGTTCGTATGGCCGCCGCTGCAATCGTCTTGCCCGCTTCGGTCCCCCCGGTAAAGCTGATCTTGCGCGGAATGGGGTGCTCGACAAGGGCGCGACCCGCCTCACTTCCCCGTCCCGTCACCACATTGAGCACTCCGGGAGGGAGTCCGGCCTCCTCGAACACCTCCGCCAGCATCAAGGTGCTCAACGGTGTCAGCGACGACGGTTTGGCAACCACGGTGCACCCGGTGGCGAGGGCGGGGCCTAGCTTCATCGTCATCAGAGTGATTGGGTAGTTGAAGGGAGCGATGGCGACTACGACCCCGACCGGCTCCCTCAGCACCATGACGCGCTCGTTGGGGAGATTCATCAGGGGGATCTCGCCCCGTAGGCGAACTCCCTCCTCGGCGAAATAGTCGAGCATTTCTGCCGTTCGCTCGATCTCTCGTCGCGACCCTGCGATGGGTCGTCCCAGTTCGGAGGTCAGCGTGGCGGCAAGGGTGTCCGTGCGGTCGCGAAGCCCGTCCGCAGCGGCGTGGAGAAGCTGCGCCCGTTCCGAGGCCGGCACCCGTCGCCACGAGGAGAACGCAGTGTCCGCAGCCTCGCATGCTTTGCTCACGTCCGCCGCCGACCCCTCCGGGACATCCCCGACGGGCTCACCTGTGGCTGGGTCGGTGACTGCCAGCACCCGTCCGGTCTCGCTTGAGACCCACTGGCCCGCAATGAGCATCTTCACGCGTTCACACCGTCCTCAGTCGAGATGCGGGGGTGGCTGCGACGAGAGTCCGAAGGGTCTGAGAGGCCTTCGAGGAGACCGGGTAACACCTCCTCCCAATCACCCACTACCCCGAAGCTCGCCATCCGGAAGATGGGGGCGTCGGGGTCGTTGTTTATTGCAACGATCACGCGAGACGAAGAGCACCCCGTCATGTGCTGGGTCGCTCCGGAGATCCCGACGGCCACATACAGGTCTGGAGCCACTGTTTTCCCGGTCAGTCCGACCTGAAGCATCGGCTCAACCCAGCCGGCGTCGCAGGGAGGTCGCGAGGCGGCGAGAGCGCCGTCGAGTCGATCGGCGAGCGTCTTGAGAAGCTGGAATGGCTCGGATCCTCCCATACCCCGGCCGCCGGCCACGATCACCCGGGCCCTCTCGAGATCCTTTCCCACGGTCTCCCGGCGCTCGTGAGCGATGGGCGTCGTCTTGAGCGTCCGGGAATCGAGCCCTGATGAGAACCGGATCGACTCCGCTGAAGGAGCGGCGACCGGCTCCGCCTCCGCGAAGGCTCCTTTCCGAGGGACGACAATCCAGGGCCGCCCGGACAGTCGGAGTGTCGCCGTGGCGGCGCCACCGAAAACCGGCCTTGTCACGATGAGGCCATCGTCGTCGAGTTCCACGCTCATCACGTCCATGGCCATCCCGACATCGAACCTGTACGCCAAACGGGCCGATACCTCCGAGCCCACGAGGGATCGGGGCATCACGATGGCGTCGGGGCCAAGTTCAGCGCACACCTTGGCGAGGACCTCGGTGGTCGCTTCGGGCCAGGGGTCGCCGAGGCGGACGTCATCTACGACGAGGACCCGCGTTGCACCACTGCTTTGCGCGGCGAGCTCGGCAGGGGCGGTTTCGTAGCCAACGACGACGACGCCCATCGTCCAACCTGTCTGCTCACAGAGCTGGCGGCCGACGGAGATCTGCTCCCAGAATCCCGAGGCCAGGTCGCCTCCTTCCGTCTCTCCCAAGACCAGGACCGTTCCCATCATCCGGCTCCCTTCGGCTGGATCGAGGTGACGACACCCTCTTCGAGAAGCACAGCGGCGAGCTGGCGTCCCGCCTCGGCACCGTTGCCGTCACCGACGAATCGACAGTCCCGCGTCTCCTCGAGCAACGAGAGCCCGAGAATCCGCCAGTCGGGATCGGGGATCGGCTCCACTTGGAGCTCCTCGAGCGAGAGGAAGGTGGGCTGCCGCCGCCTCGCTTGCAGGCGCATCGGCATCGTCGGATAACGCAGCTCGCCGAGTTCGCTGGTCACTGTGACCACCGCTGGTAGCTCACATTCCATTACCTGGTACCCATCGCTCAGCACCCGCTCGACCTCGACGCGAGTGTCGCTGACACGAACGGCGCGCGCCAACGTCAGGCACGGCCATCCGAGGTGCTCGGCGAGGGCCGGTGGTACCTGTCCATGATCCCAGTCTGAGGCCTGGCGTCCGCACAGTACGAGATCCACGCTACCGAGGTGCTGAACGGCAGCTCCCAGGACCCGAACGAGAAGGTGGGCGTTCCACGTATCCAACGAGCTGTGCTTGATGAGGATGAGATCGTCGGCTTCGGCGAGCGACCGTTG
>JAZDDA010000045.1:0-2030 GCA_036679625.1 Gemmatimonadota bacterium
TTCTCTTCGCGGAGCAGGCCCAGCAGGAGGTGTTCGGTGCCCACGTAGCTGTGGTTCAGCTCGCGCGCCTCCGCCATCGCGTACTCGAGCACCTTCTTCGCACGAGACGTGTACGGGAGCTCTCCAATCGTCGAGGCGCTCTTGCCGCGCCGGACGTTCTCCTCGATGAGTCGGCTCAACTCGTCGAGGTCGGCCGTCAGGTTCTCCAGCGCGGCAGCCGCTACGCCCTTCCCTTCGCGGATCAGCCCCAACAGGATATGCTCCGTGCCCACGTAGTCGTGCTGGAGGCGGATGGCCTCCTCGCGAGCCATCGCGAGCACCTTTCGCACACGGTCGGTGAAGTTGTAGTTCATGCGAGCCTCAAGTCCCCTCGCCGGTTCGGCGTTCCCGTCTTCGTCTCCCGTCCTCAGCCCTCGGAGCGCTTGCCCGCGGACAGAGCCTCCCGAACGTACGTGGCCCGAAACACGTCCGCATCCGTTTCGTCCAAGCGCCGGCGGGCCGCCCGCTCGAGGTGCGCCGTCTGTGCGTAGATCATGATACGACTTATGGCCTCTACCCTGGGCGTCTGGAGAAGTTTCAGAGAAACCCCCAGGCGGATGCCGGACAACAGATTCATCATTTCCTCGAAGGACAGGCTGCGGGCGTTGGACAGAATGCCATAGGCTCGCCACACCTTGTCCTCGAGAACGCTGGGGGCTTCGCGCAGCAAAACCGACCGCGCCTGCCTCTCGTAGCCGATGACGCGGCTTACGAGGCCCTCGAGCTGCTCGATCAGGTCGCCTTCTGTCCTTCCGAGCGTTGTCTGATTCGAGACCTGAAAGAAATTTCCCACGACCTTCGAGCCCTCTCCATACAACCCCCGGTATGTTAGCCCGAGTTGCCCCATCCCCTCCAGCACCTTCTGAATCTGCTTCGTCAGGACCAGGCCGGGCAGGTGGATCAGCACCGAGGCCCTCAGCCCCGTCCCCACGTTTGTGGGGCAGGACGTGAGGAACCCGAACTCGTGGTGAAAGGCGAAGGGGAGCCTGGCCCCGAGCTCCTCGTCGAGCCGATCGACGTCATGCCAGGCCGCAACCAGCTGAAATCCGCCACGCAGAGTCTGGAGCCGCAGGTGATCCTCTTCGTTCACCATGAGGCCGATGGTTCGGTCACGGCTGAGTGCCAGCGCCGCACCCCGCGGAGTATCGCCCTCCGGCCCGAGGATGAGCTCGCGGCTCACGAGGTGCCGCTCGAGCAGAAGGGTTCGATCGGACGCATCCAGGTCCCGCATCTCCCACAGATCGACATCACCGAGACTGTCGGCCGAAGCGATCGCCTCGCGGGAACGCTCGAGCAGCCGGTCGCGCTCCTCTCCCGACGCCTTGCTCGCGAACGGGTACCCCTGGATGTTGCGCGCGAGGCGCACCCGGGTGGACAGCACGATCTCGCGGTCGGGTCCTGCGTCGTCGAGCCACCCCAGTCCCTGTCCGTCGAGGTCTGAACCGCCCGCAACGATGGGACTCATACGGTCTCCGTGAGCGCGTGTATCTGGTCGCGCAACTTGGCGGCCGACTCGAAGTCTTCGACCTCCACTGCCCGTTCGAGACGTCGTTTCAGCGTGGCGAGGTGGGCGGGAGTGTCCTCCATGTCCACCGCGGCGGAGATGTAGACCTTCCCCATGTGCTGGGAGGACCCGTGCACGCGACGGAGCAGCTCGCGCAGCTGGGTGGCAAAGTGGACGTAGCACTGGGGGCACCCCAATCGACCGTTCTTGCGAAAGTCACGCTGGCGAGTGCCGCAGTAGTCGCAGGCCTCCGCCCTCCGCATCGGCCTCGAACCGCTTCTCCGCGGAGCCTCCGAGGTGGGCGAGGAGGTCGGCGATCGGAGGTGAGGAGCTGCCTCCCGTCACGCCTTTCAGCGAGGCGCAGGACGCGCATAGATGAATCGTGTTCATCTCCTCGCCCTCCATTTCGGTGAGCGTGATCTCAGCGGGTCTCTCGCCGCAATGCTCGCAATTCATCGAATCGCTCTCCGTGCCCGGCGTGTCCCGG
>JAZDDA010000046.1:0-2741 GCA_036679625.1 Gemmatimonadota bacterium
CCGGAGATGCTTCGGCGGAGATCTTTTTCCCAGAGGTGACTACCCACACATGCCAACCGATCGAGATAACGCGCCTGTGAGCGCCCCCGAAGGGGCCGAGGCGCCGGCGACCGAGGACCAGGACGCCACCACCCCCACTCCCGAGGTCGAGACCGTCGTCGCGACCCAGGCCGCCGAGGCGAGTCCAGATGAGCCGGAGACCACGAATGCCCCGGAAGCTTCTGAAGAGACGCAGGCTGCCGAGGTGCCCCAGAGCCAGGAACCTCCCGTCGAAACCGCAGCCGAGGCGGATGAGGAGTTGGCAGGTCACCGAGTGGTGGTGGCCCCTGACCTCAAGGATCTTCCTGCCGATATCGCCGACGACTTCGAGAGGGCCATCGAGGCCACCGTGCTCGACTTCAAAGAGGGCGACATCGTCGAGGGCGTCGTCGTCAGCGTCGACGCCGAGGGGGCCATGGTCGACATTGGCTACAAGTCCGAAGGTCTGATCCCCGCCCGGGAGCTGTCCATCCGCCACAACGTCGACCCCGTGGCCGAAGTCGAGCTGGGGGAGAGGGTCGAGGCCATGGTCCTCGACATGGAGGACGAAGAGGGCCGACTCATCCTCTCCAAGAAGCGCGCCATCTACGAGCGGGCCTGGGGCCGGATCGAGAAGATCTCTCGCGAAGGTGGCACCGTGGAGGGCCAGGTCATAGAAGTAGTCAAGGGGGGCCTCATCGTCGACATCGGGTTGCGCGGGTTCCTCCCCGCCTCCCTCGTCGACCTGCGACGGGTCCGTGACCTGGATCCCTTCATCGGGGAGACCATCATCGCCAAGGTCATCGAGCTTGACCGGCAGCGCAACAACGTGGTGCTGTCTCGCCGGGCCTACCTCGAGGAGGCCCTGGCCGAGGAGCGCAGCGAATTCCTCGACAACCTCCAAGAGGGCGAGATCCGGGACGGCACCGTGTCCTCGGTGGTGAACTTCGGAGCGTTCGTCGACCTCGGCGGCATGGACGGACTCGTCCACGTGTCGGAGCTGTCCTGGCAACACGTCAACCACCCCGGCGAGCTGGTGAAGGTGGGGGACGAGGTCAAGGTCAAGGTCCTGGAGGTCGACCGGGAGCGGGAGCGGATCTCACTCTCGATTCGCCAGACCACCGAAGACCCCTGGGACGTTTTCGCCAACGAACATGAAGTGGGCGATGTGGTCGAGGGCATGGTCACCAAGACGGTTCCCTTCGGTGCCTTCGTTTCCGTGGCCGAGGGCGTGGAAGGTCTGGTCCACGTTTCCGAGATTGCCCTCCACCGGGTCGAATCCCCGGAGTTGGAGCTCTCCATCGGCCAGAAGGTTCAGGTCAAGATCACCGAGAAAGACGACGAGCGGCGTCGTATCTCCCTCTCCATAAAGCAGGCGCTCCCCGGGTACAAAGAGCACCAGGAGCGGATGGAGGAGAAGAAACGTCCTCGCAAGCAGCGCGAGTTCGAGCGTGAATTCGGGGCCGAGGCCGAGGAACGTCCCCCAATGCCCGTCGACGCCTCCCTCGAGGCGATTCTCCGCGAACTCAAGGAGCGGGGGATCGGTCGTCGCTAGGCCGCCAGCGAAGGGGGGCAGAATACCTATCAAACCGCGTTGCGTCCTGGGGTCATGCCCCATAGATTTACGGCGGAAATCCTCAAGACGGACGGTTACAGGCCCGACAATGCCTGTGAATTGGAAATGAAGCGCGCCGAGCGGGCATCCTCCGCCGGTAGCATGCTCTCGGTCGGTCGCCGCGGCAAGGTCGGCGAGTGGATACGAGGGGACAAACGAAGGGGACTCAATGGGTAGGAGAGCCATCGTCTTGCTAGTGGCTTTGATACTGGCCGGACTCGCGGCGTGGGCCGTGTTCAACTTCCTGCGCAGCGTCGAGGAAGAGGCCCTTGCCGGGCGCGCGATCACCGACGTCTTCATCGCCGGTAGCAACGGAATAGCCGAGGGGACCGAGGGTGACATCCTCATCACCGCCTTCGACTCCGATCCACGTTGTTCCAACGAGGAACTGGGGCTGGCAGAAGTCCCGGGCTGTCTCATCAAGTTGGACACCGACGAGATCGAGGACGTTCCCGTCGACGCCATCGACACCGAGGAGAAGCTGCGCCAGGTCCTAGGTGGTCGTGTGGCCGCCGGACCGATCTCCGCGGGTGCAATCCTCACTGCTGCTCAGTGGACCGAGGTCACAGTGGATGTCACGCCCCTCGCCGAGAGGATCCCCTCCGGCAAGCAGGCCCTGACCATCAGCACCGGCAACGTCCAGGGAGTGAACGGCTTCATCGAGCCAGGTGACCGGATCAACATGATCATCACCATCGATATCGAGTTCGACAAGCTCCCCGTCGATTTCGAGGGGATAACCTTGCCCCCGGAGGAAACCACGGGTACGACGACAGCTGAAGAGCAAGTGACGATCTCCTACACCCGCTATGTGCTCCAGGGGATCCCCGTCCTGGCGACCGGCCGCGAGGTGAGGCCCGACGAAGACGCCCCCGTGACTATCGAGGTGGCACCTCGAAGTCACCCCCGAGGAGGCGGAGCGAATCGTGTACGCCTTCCAGCACGGCAGCATCTGGCTGACGCTGGTTCCCGCCGACTTCGTCGAGGTGGAGACCAACGGAGTCACCATCGACAACCTCTTTGGCGGCGATCTGCTCGATGCCATCTTCGGAGACCAGGGGAACTGAGGTAACAAACCAGTGTCTATGGCCGAACACAATCTCCTCGT
>JAZDDA010000047.1:0-3425 GCA_036679625.1 Gemmatimonadota bacterium
GCGGGAGAACATTGCACCCTTCCTGAACGAGATCGAGTTGGTGGAGGGCAGTATCACAGACATCAACACCTGCCGGGCTGCCGTGCAGGACGTGCACTACATCTTGCATCAGGCCGCGATCCCGTCGGTGCCCAAGAGCGTGGACAACCCCGGTGCTACGCACGACGCCTGTGCCACCGGAACGCTCAACATTCTGCGGGCGGCGCTCCTGGAGGAATCGGTCAAACGCGTGGTGTACGCCGCCTCCAGCTCGGCGTACGGAGACACCGAGGTGCTCCCCAAGAGCGAGCACCTGCCCACGAACCCGAGGTCCCCGTACGCGGTGGCCAAGCTCACCGGCGAGCACTACTGCGCTGCCTTTGCTGCGGTGTACCCGATCGAGACGGTGGCGCTGCGCTACTTCAACATCTTCGGCCCGAGGCAGGACCCGGATTCACCCTATTCGGCGGTGATCCCCATTTTCGCCACGCGTGCGCTTGCGGGAGAGGCCCCCACGATTCACGGTGACGGCGGGCAGACTCGCGACTTCACCTACGTGGAGAATGCGGTCCAGGCCAACATGCTGGCGTGCACAGCTGAGGCAGAGGCGGTCTCGGGCAAGGTGTTCAACGTGGGGTGCGGGGACCGCATCTCGCTGCTCCAGCTCTGGGAGGCGATCCGGGATCTGATCGGGTCAACCGTCGAGGCCGTGCATACCGAGACCCGCGCCGGGGACGTGCGCGACTCCCTCGCTGACCTCACCCGAATCCGTGAGGCCATGGGGTATGCGGTGACGGTGTCGCTCGAGGAGGGACTCAGGCGGACCGTGGAATCACTCCGCTAGGAGGTCGTTCGGCGCCGTCCCATGCGGCGCATGTCTCCCAAGGTCTCGTGCCACAACCCGGAGAGTTTCTCGAACTCAGGATCGTGATTCCCTTGCCGAGTTCCGGTGGCATGCCTGATCAGCGCGGTCGGAATGGCGACCATCATCCCGAGGATGCCTCCCAGAAGTACAATCAGCACACGACCCTTGGGGTCGTGCATGGCCGGAGCACGCGGGGTCTCGATACGTGTAAGCACCGGAGTGTTCCGAACCTCGTCGATCCGCGCGGCTTCGTAGGCCTGCGCCAGCGAGGTTACAATCTCCTGCCGCATTGCAACGTCCCGTTGGAGGCGGTCAAACTCGAACTGCAGCTGAGGCGAGTTCGTGAAGACCCGGTTCTCCATCAAGAAATCGCGCAGCACTCGTTCCGCCTCGCGTAATTCCGCGGTGGCGGCGTCGAGGCGTTCTCCCGAAAATGCGCGTTCGGCGCTCGCCTGGCTCTGACGGCTCGTGAGGTCAAACCCGTTGACCAGACGAAGGATCTCGGCTGCAATGTCTCTCGAGAGGGTAGCGTCGGTTGTCGTGATCGAGACGCTGACGATGCTTGTCTCGCGACCCACACTCACCGAGAGATCGTCCTCCAGCTCCTCCATCGCCTCTTCGATGGCTTCGCCGCGGTCTTCTTCTCCTAGTTCGTAGTACGCGACCAGGTCGATGACTCCGGTTCCGTCCTCTGAGAGAGTCGAGGCGTACTCCGAGACGACGGTCTGTCGAAGAATCTCATTGGAGGTGATGAGGTCGGCGTAGAACTGAGGGCTTCGCTCACTCCCAGCCCCGCCGAGGGAGACGCCGAATTGGGCGGCGAGCGCGAGTGCGCCGGAGGGGGCACCCTCAGAAGATTCTGGTACGAAAGAGCCTGTGGAGGTGTACTCCGTCGGCTTGATGAGCGCAAACACGACGCTCAGGAGCACGAAAACGGTGGTGACTCCCAATATTGTCCTTCGTTGAGCCAGCAGTAGCGTCGCCACCTCAACCAGGGAGATCTCGTCGTCCGGCCTCGGCCTGGTCGGCCCTGCCTCCCTCGCACCCTCACTCATCGCGTCAACGCCACTACAACGGTGGCTGCCGAAAGGAGCGCAGACGAGAACGCGACCCAGTTGAAGCCGGGTCCTGGCGACGGCTTGCTGGGAACGAGGATGGTGGACCCTGGCCGCACCTCGGGATCACCCCCAAAGAACCAGAACCCACCCGATCGGCGGCGGGTGCCGTTGGCGTAGGTGACGCTGGTGCGCCCCCGATCGCCGGTGATGTTCACTCCACCGGCCTCGCTGAGGTAGTCACCCACACCCCGACCTGGAATCCACTGTACGCGAGCCATGATCTCGACCTCGCCCATGATTCGGACGGTGGCGTCGTAGAGGGGGACGTCGATTTCATCTTCGGGGAAAAGAAGGATGTCGTCTTGTCCACCGGGGTTGGCCAGAGCCGCCTCCAGATCCACCCCCACCTGGATGGAGTCGCGCATGATGCCCACGCCCTCGGCGAAGGCCTCGGGTGTGAGCCCGCCCGCTCGTGCAATGATCGAGGTGAGCCGTTCACCGCGCGTCTGGAGCGCGTATTCGCCGGGGAACAGGACCTCGCCAAGGATGCGCACCTGGCCATCCTCGCGAAGGCCCTGGAGCCTCCGGACGAAGACCCGGTCGCCCATCTGAAGAAGGACATCCTCCGCCCTCTCGGCCGTTGCGATGACTCCGTTCCGCTGCGCTGCGCCGTTCAATACATCGAGGGAGGACGGGATCTCCCTGCCGAACACGATGTTCATCGAAATCGAGATCGTGTCCGTAAGCGTTACGGGATCGGTGAGCCGAACGAGGCGCGCGACATCCGGATCAGCCCGGTCGGTGAAGCCACCGGCCGCGAGCACGAGGTCCTGCGCGGTCATGCCCGCCTGCAGAGGGAAGACGCCGGGCTCCTTCACCTCGCCGAAGACCGAGACGAACATCGGGCTGACGAGTTTGGAGCGCCCGTAGATGACTACGCGGTCCAGCTCGCGCAGTGGAACGTCGCCCACGGTGCGCCCAGCGGCGTCGAGGGTGAACTGTTCGAGGGAGTAGGTGCTGTCTGCGAGGTTGAGCCGAACCAGGTGGCCGACCTCTTCGTACGCGTCGGGAAGGAGCCCGCCCGAGCGCTCGATCAGATCGGAGACGCTCATACCCGGTGCGAGCTGAAAGACGCCAGGCTGTTGGACGTGCCCCTCGATGGCCACCCTGTTGTCTCGTTGGTCGCCGATGCTCGGTACGGTGACGCGGTCGCCATCCAGGAGGAGGAAGTCGAGGTCCTCATCGAGTGCGCTGAGGTCCACGTCCACGACCACGCGTTCCCGTCCCGGGGTGCGCTCGTTGGCCGGGAGGACTCGATCGATCTGGATCTTCTGGACCCACGCCTCTGCTCGGGCACCTCCGGCAAACCTCATCAGGTCCAGCAGCCCCTCGCCGGGCTTGATCTCGTAGATCGCCGGGCGACGAACCAACCCTTCGATCGTCACCTGGGGTCCCGCAAAGGGAACGAATACCAGGTCGCCCTGCTCGAGCCTCACGTCATCCGAGGTGTTACCCGAGATCAG
>JAZDDA010000048.1:0-4031 GCA_036679625.1 Gemmatimonadota bacterium
GCTCAGCACCTCGAGGTCTGAGCGTGCCGTTTGAAGCCATTTCGCCATCGGGGCCTTCACCGCGAAGACGTCGGTGAGCAACGCGCCTGCGGGGAGTTGGGGCACGATATGGTCCAGCGCCGCGAAGCCGACGGCTTCGGGAAGTGCGACGATCAGCAGGTCGGTCGTCCCGAGCACCGCCCGCAGATCCTCTGAGACCGGTGCTGTGACGTCCACCATCAGAAAGCTCCCCCACGGGAGGGGATCTGCGGGGTTTTCTGGCGAGGGCCGAAGATCGATGCCGGTCACATGAACGCCTGACGCCGAGAGCTGCTGCCCGAATAGCGTGCCGACGGCCCCGGCCGCCCCGACCACCGTGGCCGAGCGCACCTCCGCCGGATGGCCGTCGGCGTTGGGTCGGCCCTGCTCGACGCCGTCGGTCATGGCGTTACCCCATCTCCGCGGATGATCGCGTCTTCAATCGAGCACGTTTCTTCGATGATCAGCCGGTAGAGCTTCTTAGTGAATGCTGGGTCGATCTGGCGAGCGGATCCCAACGCGGCGCAGCGTTCCAGTACGGCGTCGATGCGTTCCGGTTGCATCATCGGCAGGCCCTCCACTCTCTTGAAACGGGCCACGTTTCGGCAAACCTCCAGCCGTTGGGCGATGGCGTTCAGAATAGCGTCGTCGAGCTCGTCGATCTCATCGCGATAGCCTTGAAGAGCGCCGCTCGGTTCACTCATGGGTCTTCCTCGATTTGTCTTCGACCAGGTCGTATGTGGGGTCTGGCGAGGCGGTCAGATAGGCCGCCATGCCCTCCAGAATTGGGCGACCCTTCGTCAGGATCTCTTCAAACTCGACCTCTGGTTCGGAGAGCGCCACCACGGCTCCCCCGACTCCGAGCGTGGTGGCGTTCGGGGTCGACACCGCGGTGCGTATCGTGATGCTGAACTCAGCGGCCCCGTTGAAGGACAGATACCCGATGCACCCAGAGTAGATGCCACGAGCTCCGCGCTCGAGGCGGTCGATGATTTCCATGGTTCTGAGCTTGGGTGCTCCCGTCATCGATCCTCCCGGGAATGCAGCTCTCAGGCAATCCACCGCGTTTCGGTCGCGGGTCAGCGTTCCCGTGACCGTGCTCACCAGATGGTGCACCCCGGTATAGGATTCGACCTCCATGAGGTGAGGGACCTCTACCGACCCGATCTCGCAAACCCGTCCGAGATCGTTTCTCAGCAGGTCCACGATCATCAGATTTTCGGCGCGGTCCTTCTCGCTGTGTTCAAGTGCGATTCGCTCCGCCTGGTCCGCTTTTGGGTCCTCGGCACGTTTTCGGGTTCCCTTGATGGGTTTGCTGACGACGTGACCATGGGGGTCGATGCGCAGGAACAACTCGGGTGAGCAGGAGAGCACGGCGAGGTCGTCGAAGCGGAGGAACGATGCGTATGGAGCTGGATTCCTACGCCGCAGTATGCAGTAGGCAGCGAGTGGGTTGGGGAGCCGTGGCCCCTCGATCTGTGTGGTGAGGCACACCTCATAGCTATCGCCCCGGGCGATTTCGTCGAGGCACGACTCGACGTCCGAGATATATCCCGCCCGGTCGCGGTTCAGATGAAAGCATGGTGCGGGCGCTGCCTCGGGCTCAGGCGCCGCCTCGGGCTCAGGCGCAACAGCCAGTTCTCGTAGCGTGGCCTCTGTCTCGTCGAACCATCGCGTTGCCCCAACGGACTCCCCGTCCTGAGCCACCATGTACACGGCTCGCTCGGCATGATCGAAGGCGAGGTAGCGCTGGCATGCGAGCATCATCGCATCCGGGTGCTCCGACGCATACTCGGCGTTGCCGCCACACTCGGCCTTCAACTCGTATCCGAGGTAGCCCACGAGGCCACCATTGAAGGAGAACGGAAGCCCGGCGTCCCGGCGCGAATGGTGCTCGACCTCTTCGTGGAGCCATCCCCACAGCTCCGTACCGACCTGCTCGGTGACGCCGTCCCGTGTGATGCACACCTCTCGCTGCTCCAGGCTGTACCGGATGACCTGGTCCTCTGGTCCGGTGACTGCCCCCATGAAGCTGAACCGCGAGTTGCGGCCCGCCGTGGCTTCACCGTCGAGCCAGAATGCGTGCCGAGCCTCTCCGAAGAGGGTGACGAAGGCCCGCTCGGAATCCACATCGAGCGCGAGTCGCCGGGATGACACCGGGGGAGCGAGGGGAGCGGGTCTCGGATCGGAGGTGGAGGCGTACGACGGCTCCTCCTGGCGAGTCCCACCGGCCATCTCCAGGAAGTTGGCGATGATCTGGTCGCCATATTCGGTACAGATGGATTCGGGATGAAACTGAACGCCCCACTGGGGCAGCGTGCGATGGCGCACCGCCATGACTACGCCATCCGCTGCGAATGCGGTCGCCTCCATGCACTCGGGCAGGCCCCCGTCGATCACGAGCGAGTGGTAACGCACCACGTTGAATTCAGCGGGAATTCCCTGGAAGAGCCGGTGGCCGTTGTGGCGGATCAGGCTGATTCTCCCATGGACAGGCTCAGCGCCGCGCCGGACGCCCCCACCATGAAATGTCGCGATCCCCTGGTGGCCGAGGCATACGCCGAGCAGCGGGACACCGAGGCGGATCGCATGCCCACATATTCCGAAGTCGCCCGCGTGTCCGGGGTGTCCGGGACCGGGAGAGAGAATGATCGCGTCAACCGAAAGGGCCTCGAGCTCGGCCTCGGACAGCTCGTCGTTCCGCACGACCCGAGGCTCCTCACCGCTAACGCGGGCAACCTGCTGAAACAGGTTGTACGTGTACGAATCGTAGTTGTCGATGAGGAGCGTCTTCACACAGGCCTTCTTCATAACTCAAAGGTTGGGTCAGAACCGGCTTTGGCGGCAGTCCAATGCCAAAGCGTCGGGGACGAAAACTAAATGATGTTCCGCCCGCGATCTGCCCCCCAGGAACCCGCGGAGGTGGCGGGGGGTTGGGGGCCCGAATATGATTCCATCCATGATGATTCAGACTGAAACCGTTTCGTCGTTATCCGAAGCGCTATCTTCGTCTCCTTTGCTCGCGCTGGGGACGTTATTTGGCGCGGGGGTACTCACGAGCCTGACCCCCTGCGTCTATCCGCTGATACCCATCACCGCGTCGGTCATTTCGGGCACCGCGCGGGAGAACCAGACTCGCGGTCGCACGATTCGCCTCACCCTCACCTACGCGGTGGGTATGGCGACCCTTTACGCGGTCCTCGGCCTCATCGCAGGGTTGAGCGGGACCATCTTTGGCACGGTGAGTGCGAGCCCCTGGGCCCGTTTTGCGATCGGAAATCTGCTGATCCTCTTCGCGCTCGTAATGTTGGATGTGCTTCCGGTACCCATTCCCCAGCGCCTGTACCGATGGGCCAATGAGCGCGAGGGTGGGTCCTACGGGGCCGTCTTCGCCATGGGCGCCACCTCTGGAATCGTGGCCGCTCCGTGTGGCGCTCCGGTTTTTGCGGTTGTGCTAACATGGGTAGCGGCGGTTCAGGCAGGGTTCATGGGTTTTGTGTACCTGTTTGTTTTTTCCTTCGGAATGACGGCACTTCTCATTGCGGTCGGGATCGCTTCGGGTTCGTTGGCGGTATTACCCAAGTCCGGCGCATGGATGATATGGGTGAAACGAGTCGCCGCACTGATCATGATCGGGATGGCCGAATACTACTTCGTTCAAGCTGGGTACAGTCTATGATGCAGTCTGCAACAGTTTCACGGTGCACCGTCGCCGGGGTGATTTTTCTTTCTGGCCTCTTCGTTCCGACGACCCGCCTCCGTGCCCAGGGCATGGGAGAGGTAGGACTCCCGCTCGGATCAGATGCCGTTGGGGCGCCGGTCGAGGACCTCGACGGCAATCCCGTCGAACTCATGGCCCACATCGAAGGCCAGCCGACTGTGCTCGAGTTCTGGGCAACGTGGTGCGAGAACTGTGAGGCGCTGCAGCCAGAGATGGATCGGCTCTGGGCCAAGTATCAGGACCGGATCAACGTCGTGGCGGTCGCCGTTGCCATCGCGCAGTCGACACGGCG
>JAZDDA010000005.1:0-2017 GCA_036679625.1 Gemmatimonadota bacterium
GACCCGCTTTCGGCGTCGATGAGACCCCCGAACTGAACGGCCGCGACCACCCAGAACAGACCGATCGGAAGAAGCCACTCCATCTTTCGTCCTCCATGGTGTTGAAGCCGGCGGCCAAACTACCGGATGTCTCGGCCACCCCGAAAGCCCGGGCCCCGGCGTGGCTTCTGTCGTGGACCGGGAGGCACCGATACCCTTTCCGAGCCAGACCCGAGTCGCCGAGCGTCCGACCACCGCCTCCCCCAGAGGAGTCACCGCATGAAAGCTCCGTCGCTGACGCTAGGAATCGAAGAGGAATACCAGATCATCGATCCAGAGACCCGAGAGCTCACGTCCTACATCACCGAGATCCTCGAGTCGGATCATCTCGCACTCCGCGAACAGATGAAGCCGGAACTCCACCAGTCCATCGTGGAGACGGCGAGCACCGTCTGCGAGACGGTGCAAGAAGCCCGCGAGGAGGTCGTGAAAATGCGCCGGCTGGTGAGCAATAAAGTCGCCGAAAGCGGGCTGGCGATCGCCGCGGCCGGCACCCATCCGTTCTCCAACTGGGCTGATCAGGAAATCACGCCGCTGGAACGCTATATCGGGCTGAGAGAAGACCTCCAGGAGGTGGCAGCCCGCAACCTCATCTTCGGAATGCACGTCCACGTGGGGATCGAGGACCCCGAGTTCCTGATCGACACGATGAACGTGTCTCGCTACTTCCTGCCGCACGTCCTCGCGCTCTCCTCGAGCTCGCCGTTCTGGGAAGGCAGGCGCACTGGTTTGCACTCATACCGGACCATCAACTGGACCAACTTCCCCCGCACCGGCATCCCGCTCACATTCTCGAGTTGGGCCGAATACGAATACCTTGTCCAGACGCTGGTACGCGCGAACACGATCCCGGATTCCAGCAAGATCTGGTGGGATGTTCGACCGAATCACAGCTACCCGACCCTCGAGTTCCGGATCTGCGACATGTGCACCCGGGTCGACGAGGTCGTGTGCATCGCGGCGATCTTCCAGGCCATCGTCGCGAAGCTGTGGAAGCTCCGTCGTGACAACCTCACCTTCCGCCAGTATCCCATATCCCTGATCGCGGAGAACAAGTGGCGCGCGGCCCGTTACGGGACGACCGGCACCCTCATCGATTTCGGGAAGCAAGCGGAGGCGCCGGCCGGGCAGTTGATCGGGGAGCTGATCGAGTGGTTTCTCGATGACGTGCTCGACGAGCTCGGGAGCCGGTCCGAGGTGGAATACGCACTCGAGATCGTGGAAAAGGGGAGCAGCTCACAGCGCCAGCTGAGCGTCTTCGAAGACACCGGCGATCTCAAGGCCGTCGTCGACCATCTCATCATGGAGACGAACGAGGGCCTCTAACCGGGCTCCCGACGCGACTTGGGCCGCCGCATCGTTGGCACTTCCCTTGCGCTCCTCCCGGACGTGACGCGCTGTCGGGCGAACGGGGGGACCCGCGGAGACGTGGCTCTAATGCCCGTTTCAACCCACCCGCCAGCCCGGTGGCTCGTCACACTCGAACAGACTCCGGGAGTCGGGGTCTGGCAAAGCGCGAATAAAACCTTGCAGGACGAGTGAAAGCCATGCGCGATTTGTCGGTGGACGATGGATTTGGATTTCCTGAGGTCGAGGGCGACGTGGATGTGGAGGGATTCGGTGTGGACGACGTCAGCGACCTGGCGGTCGACGGCCTCGATGTCGGGTTCGACTTCCGGGGCGACGCCGATCGGCAGCCCGAGCTCAACGGAGCGACACAGCGGGAATCGCCCCTCAGCGATGGGATGACCGAACAGGACGTGAGCGAGTTTCGGGCTCGCTGGTCAGACATTCAGGCCAGCTTCATCGATGACCCGCACCGAGCCTGCGAACAGGCAGACAACCTCGTCGACGTCGTCCTGAAGCGTCTGACGGAGCGCTTTGCACGCGAGCGGAACGACCTGGTTCGAGCGTGGGATCGTGGGAACGACCCGACCGACACGGAGGATCTCCGCGTGGCGATCAAGGGCTACCGCGG
>JAZDDA010000049.1:0-8832 GCA_036679625.1 Gemmatimonadota bacterium
GCAGGCCTCCACTTCTCGCTCCTGCTCCGCAACATGGATGTGTACGGGATGGGTGGGATCGGCCTCTCGGACGGCCTGAACACACTCCTTCAGGGCCTCCGGGGGCACGGCGCGCAGCGAGTGGAGTCCCAGCCCCACACCTCGATCCGGATCGGACTCGAGGGCCACGCCCACGGCCCGGTGGAGTTCGAGAAAGGCATCGGTCTTCAGGGTGAAGCGGCCCTGCTCGGGTTCGGGGTGCGCGCCTCCGAAGGCGGAGGTCTGATAGAGGGTGGGTGCGAGGGTAAGCGCCATCCCGGCCCGGCGTGAAGCCTCTATAAGGCTCCAAGACATGATACCTGGGTCTTCGTAACGGCGGCCGTCGACGTCGTTGTGTACGTAGTGGAACTCGACGGTGGAGGTATAGCCGGAGATCAGCATCTCGATGTAGAGCTGCTCGGCCACCACACCCATGTCTTCGGGAGTCATCCGTGAGAGAGACTCGTACATGCGTGTCCGCCAGCTCCAGAATGTGTCCCCGGTGGGGCTGCCACGTTCGGCCAAGCCGGCCATCGCACGCTGGAAGGCATGGGAGTGGAGGTTGGTGAGCCCTGGGATCACGCATCCGGCTATGGACTCGGCGCTCGCCTCATCCGCATTTGGGGTACATTCTGTGATCCAGCCGTCGGCATCGACCGCCACCTGAACGCGGGGCGCCCAACCACCCGGAAGTCGCGCGTGTTCGAATAGGAAGGAGCCCATCGATCGAGTCTAGACAGGGAACTCAGCACGCGCCACCCGGGCCTGCGGGCGCACTCGACACGCTCTGGGTCGATGTTCACCTCGCTTGTATGACCGAGGGGCGCGCAGGCGAAGGGCCTGCCACCGGATACGGAGAGATCCTCGATGGCGCGCTCGGCGTGAGAGAGGGTCGTATCGCCTGGATTGGAGCTGCTGCTGCGCTCTCAGATGATCTGCGGGCCTCGGCGGTCGAGGTGAGGTCTGCATCCGGCGCATGGATGACCCCCGGGCTCGTGGATTGCCATACGCACCTTGTGTACGGCGGGGACCGTTCGGCAGAGTTCGAGGCGCGCCTCTCGGGATCCACCTACGAGGAGATCTCACGCGCTGGTGGGGGAATTCTATCGACTGTGCGAGCAACAGCCGATGCCACGGACGACGAGTTGGTCGAGCGTGCTGTGCGGAGGGCGCAAGTCCTTGTCGCCGAGGGAGTAAGCACCATCGAGATAAAGTCCGGATACGGGCTCGATGTCGAGAGCGAAATCCGGATGTTACGCCTCGCCCGTGCGGTCGGCGACCGGATCCCGGCTTCGGTGCAGACCACCCTCCTTGCCGCCCACGCCCTCCCGCCGGAGTACGCCGCCCGACGCGACGAGTACGTCGAGCTGATCTGTTCCACCCTGATCCCTGAGGTGGCCTCTCTCGGGCTCGCAGACGCCGTGGACACCTTCTGCGAGGGCATCGCGTTCACCGCCGAAGAGTGCGCGCGAATCTTTGAGGCTGCGGCGCTCCATGGCCTACCAGTCCGCCTCCACGCAGATCAGCTCTCGAATTCTGGTGGCGCAGCTCTCCTCGCCCGGCACAAGGGGAGGTCGGCGGACCATCTGGAGTACTGCTCCGAAGAAGGCGTATGTGCCCTCGCGGAGGCAGGTGCGGTGGCGGTGCTCCTCCCGGGCGCATTCCAGTTCCTCGGTGAAACCCGCGTACCCCCGGTCGAGAGCTTCAGGAGGGAAGGCGTACCCATGGCCGTTGCCACCGATTCGAATCCGGGCTCCTCGCCGCTGACCTCGATCCTCCAGGCGATGGGGCTCGCCTGCACGCTATTCGGGATGACTCCGGCTGAGGCGTTGCAGGGTGTAACGAAGAACGCCGCCCAGGCGCTGGGCCTGGACGGCGATCGTGGCACGCTCGAGGTTGGCAAGCGAGCGGACCTGGCTTTGTGGGACATCCAATATCCCCGGGAGCTATCCTACTGGATGGGCTTCAACCCCCTCCGGTCGCTCGACATCGCTCCCTGACTCAACCTCCGCCGCGCTTGCGCGCGGAGCTCTTCCTGCCACCCGAAGACGAGCTGCTTCGCGCCCTCGAGCTGGACCGAGCGCTGGAGCCGCTGCTCCGCGCCCTTGAGCTGGATCGAGCGCTGGAGCCACTGCTCCGTGCCTTCGACCCACTCGACTGCGCACGTGCTCGACTCGGCGCGCTGCGAGTGCGGCTGCTACTACTCCGGGCCTGCGGCTGCCGCGCCCTCTGTGAGCTCGAGCTGGCACGCGTCCTCGCCTGGCTGGAAGGCCGTGCGCGGCTCGACCCGCTCGATTGTGCTCGACTCCGTGTTACAGTCGAGGGCCTACTCCGGGCCTGAGTGGGCCTTGCGGCTGCGCGAGGCTGTGCCCTCGCCCGGCTTGGAGCGGTTCTCGCTCGATCGCTCGGGCGTGCCGTGGTGCGGGCCTGAGGCCGCGCATTGGTCCGAGCCTGCGGGCGTGCCGTGCTCCGTGTCTGAGGCCGCGCACTGGTTCGAGCCTGCGGACGCGCCGCAGTTCTGCTCTGGGGCCGCGCCGCCGCGCCTTGCCTCACGCGGTCGGATGGACTCGCCGCCCGAGTGGTGGCTCGGCGTGCGGACGTACGCGCAGAGACCTGCCCGCTGCTCCCGCTCCTCGAGGGCCGCGCAGTTGCTGTGCGGCTCGACGGACTCGCGGTACGAGTCCCGTTGCGGACCCCCCGACTCGAGGGTGCTGCGTCGCGTCGGACCGCTCTACGGGCAACGGTCCTGGGTGATGCCTTGAACTCGGTGGTCCGCCCGGATCTCCGAACGGACCTTCCGCGCGCGCTGGTCACAAAGCGTGTCCTGAAAATCGAACGCGACGACCCACCGTAGGCGTACGAGGACCCATAACCATACGACCCATAACCATAGGATCCATAACCATAGGATCCATACCTGAAGGAAGGCCTGTAACCGTAGCTATACCGGTACGGGCTACCAAAGTGCAGGTTGATGCTGAAGCCCGACCCGTAGTAGTAGGGGTCACCATAGTACGAGTGGCTGGTATAACGCCTGTACTCGTACGGGTTGTAACGGTACGAGTTGTAACGGTACGAACCGTAGTAATCGTCGTAATACATCCGAGAGGCCCAGCGGCACTCCAGGGAATACCAGTCGTACCAGTAGTCGAGGCACGGGTCGTAACGGTGGATGCTGTACCCGCTGCTATATCCGGTTGCGACACCGAAATAGCTGTGTGAGTTCACAACACCGAACCCAAATCCTGTCACGAGGGGTCCGCTCCCAAACCCGAACGACACGCTGGTGGTCGTGTACTGAGCAGTGGCGGCATTGGGGATCACGAACGCGGCGGCAACCAGCAGCGCTACAACAGTATTCTTACGCACGATTTCCTCCATATCTGCAGGACTTACCCACTGGAATGCACGGTGCGTGCCAAAACAGGATCCTTACAAAAGCCCGTATTTGCTCGAGTATTGGAGACCACGGATTGTGGCTTGGCCGAGTTTGTCCTCCCAGGGGGACACGACATTTCACCTGACGGACAGTGCGTTCTCACCCCACCAGGCGTTCCACCGTGCGAATCAGCAATTCGAGCTCGTCGACGGTGTTGAAGACGTTGGGCGAAAGGCGAAGGCCGTTAAGCCCGCTCACGGAGAAGGGCCTTACGATCGTGTTGTGGTCTCGGAACAGCGAGTCGGACACATCCGCGGCGGCGGGCCCCTCGAAGGCCAGCGTCATCACCGAGCCCCCCAGCTCCCACGTCTCGGGGGAGGCCCAACCCACCGTCGAGGAAGCCTCCGTTCGGGCGCGAAGCCATGCTCGCATCTCCCTGTAACGGTCGACCTTCGGGCCGGCACCGATCCCCTCCTGAAACGCCAGCGCATCTCCGAGCGCCAGGACCTCGGCAAGGTTCCGCGTCCCATAATCCTCATAGATCCTGATGGACCCCTCCCAGCGATCCTGCCCCCACGTGACCCACATCGGCCGGAGGTCGGAGGTGATGGCCTCAGAGAGGTACAGAACCCCGAGGCCCTTCGGTGCCTGCATCCATTTGTGCGGACTCGTCGAAAAGGCGTCCACCTCGGTGTCCCCCACCGAGATCGGGATCATGCCCGCTGACTGTGCGGCGTCCACGCAAACGAACTCCACCCCCGCTGCCTTTGCGCTCGAGGCCAGCGCCTTCATCGGGTGACGGAGCCCCACGATGTTGTCGATATGAGGAAAGACGAGCACCCGGGTCTCCGGCCGAATCTCCCGCGCGTGGAGATCAACGACATCCTCACTCGTGAGGCCCGGGATGTCGGCGAGGGGGAAGGGGAACCGCCGCACCGAAAACCCGCCCCGCACGGCAGCGTTGTCCCAGCAGACGCTCGCCCCGTCATGATTCAGCGAGCTGAAGAGGACCTCGTCCCCAGGGCCAAGATCCAACCCGTTGGCGAGAAGGTTGAAGCCCTCTGTGGTGTTATGGGTAAGAGCGATTCGTGCCGCCGGCGCGCCCAGGAGCGATCCAGCCGCGGCCCGGACAGCCTCCCGCGGTTCATCCCAGATTCCACTCCACATGAACAGCCAGGGGTTCGTCTCGGAGAGCGCGAGGTACTCCATCCGAGCTCGGTGGACGGCGCGTGGAATGGTCCCGATCGACGCATGATTCAGGTATGTCACCTCGCTCGCGAGCATGTACCGCTCTCGCAACGCTGCGGGGCTGAGTACCGTACTCCGAAGCTCCCCCAGCTCGGTCGCCAGCGCGTCTTCCGCCTCAAAGACACTGCCGAGTGCCGCGCCGCCCGCGAGTGCGGTCATCGACTTCAGGAACCGGCGGCGGGTGGGTCCATATTCAATCATTCAGATCGCTCCATGGAGGGATACCTTGCCCCATCTCGACAAGAATGGAAGATTATAGACACCATCCGCGCAAGCGGGTGGCTTTGCAACAAGTTTCGAGGCCGGATCCGGACCGTTCAAACCGGAGCTTCTTCCGTCCCTTGGGCGGTGCCGATGGGCGCCGCGTGTGTGAGTTCAACTCACCTTCCATCGGGCGAGACCCTGTAGCACGGCGCGTGAGCGCGGAAATTCCCGTCGTTCGGAATGCATGCGCTTGGGAGAAGCCACGTCATGCAAGGCGTTGGACCTCGAGGTGCCCGAGAACTTGGGCGACACCATACCAAAATCTGGATGGCGGCGTGAGTGCGCCGAAATGCCCGAGTGGCAAAACCGTACCGTGCATTGTGACACGGAAGTAGAACACGAGCTAGTACGCCCCACGAGGGGCAGAGGATAATCGAAGAGACGATGGAAAACGACGAATTCAAGTCGGACGAAAAGTTCGAAGAGGTCCCGGCCAGCGATCACGCACCGGCAGAGATAGACGACGAGTCGGGAGCGGCCGAGATGGGCCACACCCCGGGCCACGACGCTTCCCATTCTGATTCAGGTCGGGATAGAGACCGTCAGTCGAATTCGGACCGAGACCGAGCCCCACAGTCGGAGCCCGAGCCCGAGGTACCGATGGAGCCGCTCGGCATCCTCGAGGTCCTTGGCACTGGGTCTGGATTCGTTCGACTTGCAGAGCATTCGTATACGCCCAGCCGCGATGACATCTACGTCGGTGGAAAGGTCATCAATCGCTTTGGGCTTCGTTCCGGAGACGAGATCGCCGGCAAGGTCGGGAGGCGCCCGCGGAATGGGAAGAGCGCTCCCCTGGTTCACGTGTCCGCCGTAAACGGTCGTCCCCCCGAAGAGGCAAAGCGTCGGGCTGACTTCGGTAGGATGGGAGCGATGCACCCCGACGAGCAGCTCGTGCTGGAATGTGAGCGACTCGTGGGGGGAGAACCCGACTACACGAACCGGGTCATCGACCTCTTCTGCCCGTTCGGAAAGGGACAGCGGGCCATGATCGTGGCACCGTCCAAGGCCGGAAAGACTACGGTGCTGCAGTCCGTCGCCCAGGGTATCGTCACCAACCATCCCGAGTGTCGCCTCTTCATCCTGCTCATCGACGAGCGGCCCGAGGAGATCACCGAGATGGAGATGTGCGGCTATGGAGAGGTGGTGGCTTCCAGCTTCGACCTGCCCGCAAAGCGGCACTGTCAGGTGGCCGAGATGACGCTCGAACGGTGCAGACGGCTGGTTGAGAGCGGCCAGGACGTCGTCATCATCCTCGATTCGATCACGCGGCTCGCGCGGGCCTACAACAGCGTGGAGGAGGGGAGCGGTCGGACGCTTACGGGCGGCCTCGACGCGAACTCCCTCGAGAAGCCCAAGCGGTTCCTCGGCAGCGCTCGGAAGGTAAATGACACGCAGGAATCCGGTTTATCCGGCTCTCTGACCATCGTTGCGACGGCGCTGGTCGATACAGGCTCGCGGATGGACCAGGTGATCTTCGAGGAATTCAAGGGGACCGGTAACAGCGAGCTGGTCCTGAGCCGGGAACTTGCCGACCGGCGGATCTACCCCGCGATCGACATGAATGCCTCTGCCACCCGCAAGGAAGAGCTGTTACTAAGTGAAGACGCCCTCCGAGTCGCGCGGGCCATGCGGCGCCAGCTTGCCGATCTTCCCGCCCAGGACGCGATGAACGAGCTGCTCGGGGTGATGAGGAAGACCGGGTCCAACAAGGACCTCCTTTCGATGGCCCAAAGCCGGCTCTAAGCCAACGGGTCGACGCTTGGGGTCAGGATCAGGCTCCCGATTCCTGGAGCACTGAGGCAAGGCGCCTGAGGGATTCCTCTAGTTGGGCACCCTGCGCCTTCGTCATGAACCGCGCCTGATATCCCATAAGGGGATTCCACCCAAAATCTCCGGACTCCTCCCACCGGATCAGGGTTCCCCCAGGGGTGGCCTCAAGCTCCAGACGACCGAATACCTTCAGCGACCCGTCGTCGACATCCACTTCATAGAGGACGCGACGGTGTTCCTGAGCATCAGTGATCTGGATGCTGCCGGAACCGAAATCCCCGGTTTGCCACGAACGAATCGCACCCGTTCCACGGAGAGCGCCTGCGAAGGTCGACTCCACATCCCCCCACAGTGTCCACTCGTCCCATCGACGGAGGTCTTCGAGAAGGGGGTAGACCGCCTCTGGGGGCGCGGCAACCTCTAGGGTGGCTTCGGCCCGCCACTCCCCCGACAGCACGAGTCCCACTCCCATCAGCGTGATCAGGAGCAGCGCAATAGCGATGATCGAATACTTCAGTGCCCGCATCAGCGTTCTCCGGTGCTGTCATCGGTCTGGAGGTTCAGGAGCTGGAGGTTCAAAAGCAGAGGATGGAGGACGCTCCAGACGTTGTCCGCAGCGATCATGTGACCCTCCGCGTTGGGATGGATGCCATCTGCCTGATTCAGCTGGGGGAGCCCTGCGACCCCGTCGAGCAGAAATGGCACCAGTCGCGCGCCATTCTCGATGGCCACCTCTCGAAAGACTCGCCTGAAGCTGGCCGTGTACTCGGGGCCCAGATTGGTGGGCGCCTCCATCCCGATGACGATGACCTCGGCATCGGGGTATCGCTCCCGCGTAGTTCGAACGACGGCATCGAGGTTGTTCTTCAACGCCTCGACCGACAATCCTCGAAGTCCATCATTGGCACCGAGCTCAAGGACGAGAACCCTGACTGGTGTTTGCAGGACCCACTCCAGGCGAGCAAGCCCGCCGGCGCTCGTGTCCCCAGAGACGCCGGCGTTCACGACGACGAAGGGAAGCCCCGCCCGCTCGATTCGCCCGCGGATCAAGGTCGAAAACCGCCGGTCGGGATCCTCGAGACCGTATCCCGCTGTTAGACTGGTGCCCAGGAACACGACCGCGTCGGGCGGAGCCGTAGACGCCTCGTCGGCGGCCCGAGCCATCGTTGAACTTTCGGGTGCCTCGGCGCGTACGAGTTCTCGGGAATCTTGTTCGCCAGCATCCTGGGGTGCGCAGCTCGTGCCCCATAGACCAGAGAACGCAAGGAGCAGTCCGCCCCGCATGAACATCCGAGCCGAGGGTCTCACAAAGATATACTCCAGCGGGGGACGCCCACTTCGCGTGCTCGATTCAGTGGATCTCACCGTTCAACCTGAGAGTGCGATTGCGATCGTCGGTCCCTCTGGAAGCGGAAAGACGACCCTTCTGGGACTTCTCGCGGGGCTGGATGATCCGACCTCCGGCCGCGTGGTGCTCGGGGAAACATGCCTCACCGAACTTACCGAAGACCAACGTGCAAGGTTTCGTGCCGACAATGTTGGCTTCGTTTTTCAGACATTTCATCTCCTCCCGACGCTGACGGCCCTCGAGAATGTAATGGTCCCGCTCGAGCTCGCCCCCAACGGCAGCGGGGCTTCGATTCGGGAGCGGGCCTCCAGCCTGCTGGACCGAGTGGGATTGGGCGACCGCCTCGGGCATTATCCGGCCCAACTCTCTGGCGGGGAGCAACAACGGGTCGCCGTCGCCCGGGCCTTTGTGAACGCACCCAGGATCCTCTTCGCAGATGAGCCCACAGGGAATCTCGATCGAAAAACCGGCGAGAAGGTAGTCGTTCTGCTGGAGGAATTGAACAGAGCATCCCGTACGACGCTGGTCTTGGTCACGCACGACCCAGCTCTTGCGGCTCGCATGGAGCGTGTCGTGACGCTCGGTGACGGCAGGATCGTCTCGGATGTGCCGTCGGAGGGTTCGTGAGACTCCCCTTTGCTCTCACGCTCGCCCTCAGGGAGGCCCGCGGCAGCCTTCCGCGCCTGGGTGCCTACACAGGGTCCATAACCCTTGGCGTCGCGGCGCTTGTGGCGCTGCACTCCTTCCGTGCGGACGTGTCGTCGTCGATAGAGAGCCAGGCAAGGGTGCTGATGGGTAGCGATTT
>JAZDDA010000050.1:0-4144 GCA_036679625.1 Gemmatimonadota bacterium
CTGGGACGCCCCCGCCGGCGTGCATGACGTCCTGGTCCACGACCAGATCAATTCGATTTGGAAACTAACCCACAAGGATCAAACCTACCACGAGTTCGACAGCACCGGCCTGCTCACGAAAATCGTGGACGCCGCCGGAAACGAAACCAGCATCACCCGCGATTCGCTCAGCAGCAACCGAATCACTGCCGTCACCGACGCATCACTGCGCCCCCTCAACTTCCTCTACGACGGCCAAGGGCGTCTTATCAAGTTCCACGACCCCGTCGAGCTGGGCGATCCCGGCAACCTCACCGACCGTGATTGGACCCTCGCCTACGACATCTCCGGCAGCATCCTGTCCGTCACCGACCCACTCAGCAATGCCGACCAATTCACCTACGACACGGACGGACGCATCACCACCCTCACCGACAAGGACGGCGACGCATTCCAATACGCTTACCTCTCCGAGCGAATCGACGTCGTCACCGACCCCACCAGCCTCTCCCCGCTCACCCAGGACTTCGCCTTCGCTTGCATCATCAACAACCACACCGAGACCATCTACACCGATCGGCGCGGCTCGAACTGGCGATACGAATACGACGTCGCCAACGATCTGGTCGAGTTCAAGAACCCCCTCGCCGGCACCTACGCCCTCACCTACGACACCGACCACAACGTCACCGCCTACCTCGACGCCGAGAGCCACAACTGGACCGCCACATACGACGCCAACGGCAACACCCTCACCGCCACCGACCCCCTCAGCAACCTGCAAACCTGGGTATACGACGGGTTCAACAACGTCACTTCCTACACCGACGCCGCCGGGAACGGAACCACCTTCGCGTACGCGTCCACGGTGTCCCCCACCCTCCTCACCAGCATGGTCGAGCCGCCCGACGGCCAGGGCAACCCCGAGGCCACGACCTGGCTCGCCTACTACGGTGACAACGACCCAAACTGGAAAGGCCTGTTGAAGCAGGTCATCGATCCGGGAGGCGTCTGGGCCGGGTTCGACTACGACCAGTGGGGGCAGATCAAAAAACAGATGGAAGGAGAAACACCGCAGGGAATCCAGTTCTCCCCCGTCTTCACCATGCAGTACACCGAGGACTCGGCCTCGCGAGTGGTCACCACCAGCAGCCCGTCCAGCACGGGATCGCTCGTCAGCGACATGATGAATCGTCCCACCCTCTCCTCGTGCGACCAGGTCTCCCCGATCGGCCCGCCCGCAGCCCCGGCCGGGTTCCCCAAGCTGCCGCTCAGCCCGGCCACCCCGGGTCCGGCCCACCAAGGCAGCTTCACCGCCGACTACACCAAGATGGGCCAGCAGTTGACCATGAACGTGACCATCTCCGATCCGAATGATCCGAATGCGGACACCCTACGCAACCACTCCGCCGTCTACGACGAACTCGGCAGAACCGTCCAGAGCCAGATCGCCTCCGACGAGTCCGGCTCATCGATCACCCGCACCTTCGACTACGCCCCCAACTGGGCCACCGGCACCATGACCCGCAACGGACCCGACGGCGTCGAAACCGTCGTCCAACTCGACACCGCCGGGCGGGTCGAATCCGTCCGAAGAGGCCCCGCCGCCACTCCGCTGATGACCGCGGACTACACCTACGACGGCAATGGCCTTGTGAAATCCGTTCTCTACGGCAACGGCGCCTCGATCGCCTACACCTACGACGCCGCCGGTCGGCAGACGAGCATCGTCAACAAGGACGGGCTGGCTGCGATTTCGCTTCAGCTTGACTACACCTACACCGCCCACAATCTCCCTGCGACGATCAATGAGTTCGTCGGCGGGATGCCCACCGGCATTGTGACCTTTACCTACGACAACCGGGGGCGGCTGATTCATGAGGTGCGCACCGGGAGCAGTGCCTACAATCTTGCCTACGAGTACGACCAGGGCGGCAACCGGGAGAAGAAGATCGACGCCCTCGCCAGCCGGGAGTGGGTGTATCACTACGACGTGGACGACCCGCCCACCTATGGCACCGACAACAACCGGCTGGAGTTCTACCAGGAGTTCGACACCTCGGGCGTCGGGTCGGTGCTTGCGGCCACCACCTGGTACTTCTATAATGTGTCCGGTAACGTGGTCCAGGTGGTGAGCAACCAGGCGGGGACCACTGCGTACACCGCCCACCGGCTGGATTATTTCAGCAACGGCCAAGCGGTCGAGTACCTCCTCGGCGAGTCGTGGTCGTGGGACGGGAACCCGCAGAATGACCCGACCGGCTACGCGGTGTCCTACGCCCGGGCGTTTCGCTATGACGGTGCGAGGCAGCGGTACATGAACTCGGTGCTCGATCCGACCACCAACGACCCGATGGTGACCACCTCGACGACGTGGTCGGACTACGACGGCGACGAAGTCTACGGCGACTTCACCACCACCGGCGGCCCCACCCCCACGATCACCGAAGCCCGCTCCTTCGAACTCGGCCTCGCCACCACGGGCGACCCACTGGGCGCTCCGACCACCGAGTACTATCACCCCAACGTAATCGGCACCACCCGACAAATGTCCGACGCCACCGGCGCCACGACGGGCCCAGCCGTCTACACCGCCTTCGGAGAAAAAATCTCCGGCACCAACCACCGCTACGGCTACGCAGGCGCATGGGGCTACCAAACCGAAGATTCTTCGGCTCCACGATCCCCCTTCATCCACGTCGGCCACCGCTACTACGACCCGGCGACAGGGCGGTTCCTCCAGCGCGATCCGATTGGGATAAGAGGAGGCAGAAACGTGTATACGTACGCGTTCGCAAACCCCGCAGTCAATGAAGACCCTCTGGGCCTTGACCCCGAGCACGACATACAGGCCATTGGTGGTGTCATTGCGGGTATCGGAGGCCTCATTTTCGTCCTCCCTATCCCAGGCGGTAGACCTGTAGGTGGAGTGATTATGGCGTGTGGGTCAATGGTCTGGGGGGCTGGGTCAGCGCTGCAGCTCGTGAAGGACCATGAGTTGTGGACGTGGTGGCCGGACCCTCCTAACGGCGCGTTCGGTGTGGGAACAAAGGAGAGCGGGGCAGCTGGGTTCATCGGGAAGTGGTGAAGCGGATCGTTCACGCTTTCTCTCAGGTCCATAGGAGGCGAGCTGCCCCGGCCTCGGGCGGAGCGCGGTGGGTGGGGTGCAAACAAGTGCTTCTCTTGAGCGGAAGGTATTTTGAACAGATATGAACCATTGGACCCGTTATTCCTTCTGGTCACATATCCGTGTCTTGTTCGTTCAAAAACACAAGCCATCGGAAATGCCGACGATTTACTGGCACCAGTTGCGCAGATTTCGGCTTCTGTTTGTTATTGCTGCCTTCGGCCTTATCGCCACGGGTGCCATTTCTTGCTATTACTTGTGGGTTCTGATTTTGGATGGTTGGACGCTCGGACTTGCGCGCATGAACTCGACACCATTTCGACCGTCGCGATACCCAATTGTGGTCCTCACCGCAATCCTCATCCCCTATGCCTTCGCCCGGTTTCTGGACCACCGTCTTCACCGGTATGTAGCCAAAAACGGAGGGGTTATTTGTTTCGAGTGTGGCTACAATCTGCGGGGGCTCCCTTCAACCTACGCGTGCCCGGAATGCGGGGCGCGGTTTACGGCAGAGGAGCTTCAGCTCGCGTGGAGCCGCTGGTTTGGAGATGCGGAATTCACGAATGAAAGAAAAAAGGACGTAGAGGGGGGAAGAAAAGGGGACATCACTGATTAGAGGGGTCGCGGATGAAAATGGGAAAAGGGGACATTCTGCTTTACGGCATGAATCGGGGAAGAAAAGGGGACATCACTGATTAGAGGGGTCGGGAGTCGTCTATTGGAAAAGGGGACATTCTGCTTTACGGGGAAGAAAAGGGGACATTCTACTTTTCGGGGTGAATCGGGGCGATGTTCGCCCTGCGGCTTGACTACACCTACACCGCCCACAATCTCCCCGCGACGATCAATGAATTGGCCGGGGGGACGTCCACCGGTATCGTCACCTTCACCTACGACAACCGGGGGCGACTCATTCACGAGGTGCGCACCGGGACCAGTGCGTACAATCTCGCCTACGAGTACGATCAGGGGGGCAATCGGACGAAGAAGATCGACGCCCTCGCCAGCCGGGAGTGGGTGTATCAATACGACGTGGGC
>JAZDDA010000051.1:0-3319 GCA_036679625.1 Gemmatimonadota bacterium
CCTCATGAGTTGCGCGTGATCGATGCCCTCATCACCAACTTCCACCTGCCCCGCTCCACGCTGCTCATGCTGGTCGCGGCCTTCGCTGGGTACGAGTGCACGATGGCGGCGTATGCCCATGCTGTGGAGGGTGGCTACCGATTCTATTCCTATGGGGACGCGATGTTTATCGCCTGATCCCGGTGCTTGGGATTACCTTCCCAAATGTTCGATTTCAAGCTGAAACAGACCGATGGGGCCGCGCGCACCGGAACGCTCTCGACCCCGCACGGGAAGATCGAGACGCCGGTGTTCATGCCGGTGGGTACGCTCGGTACCGTAAAGGGCGTTTCGCCAGAGGAGCTGGAAGGCGTCGGGGCCCAGATCATTCTGGCCAACACCTACCACCTGTACCTGCGCCCGGGCCATGATCTGATAGGGCGCCTCGGAGGCCTGCACGACTTCATGAGGTGGGATCGTCCCATCCTCACCGACTCCGGAGGCTTTCAGGTTTTTTCCCTTGCCCACCTTCGGGGAATCTCCGATGAGGGCGTGACCTTCCAGAGCCATATCGATGGAAGCTCGCACCTCTTCACCCCTGAGTCGGTGATGGAGGTTCAGCGTACGCTGGGGGCCGATATCATCATGGCCTTCGACGAGTGCCCGCCGGGGGGCTCCACCCGCGCGGCCGCCGAAGAGGCGAACCGCCGCACCCTCGGTTGGCTCGAGCGCTGCAGGGTGCGCTTCGACGCGCTCGACTCGGAGGGCGCCTTCCCGTCGCAGGCGTTGTTCCCGGTGCTCCAGGGGAACGTCTTCGAAGACCTGCGTCGCGAGCACGTCCGCGAGGTGCTCGGGATGGGCGACTGGATCGGGCTGGGGATCGGTGGACTCAGCGTGGGCGAAGAGAAGCCCAAGATGTGGCGGGTGCTCGAAGCCCTGCACGATGAGATTCCGTCCCACACGCCGCGGTATCTGATGGGCGTTGGTTATCCGGACGATCTCCTCGAGGCTATCGCTCGAGGATGTGATATGTTTGACTGTGTTGCGCCGACCCGGAATGCTCGTCACGGGACGGCGTGGACGAGTCGGGAGGGGCAGATATCGCTCAAGGCCGCGCGGTTCAAGGAGCAGCGCGACCCGATCGATCCTGGATGTGACTGTTATGCCTGTGTGCGGTATGATCGGGCCTACATCCGGCACCTGCTGAATACAGGGGAGCGGTTTGGACACAGGCTGGTGTCGATCCATAACCTCCGCTTCCTGATCCGGCTCGCCGAGATGGCGAGAGAAAAGATTGGGGAGGGGACGTTCGCCTCCTGGTCTGAAGACTGGTTGGATCGATACCGTACCGGTGCGATCCAGGAATCCGTTTAATCCGGCGCTCGACGCGCTGCGTACAATCAAAAAGGACTCAACGTGCAGATGCTTCCGGCTGCGGTACTCGCGGTTCAGGGCCAGAGTGGGCCCGGTGGGGCGGTGTTCTTCATCAACATCGTCCTCATTCTCGCGATCTTCTACTTCATCCTGATTCGACCCCAGCGGAAGGAGCAGCAGCGGCACAAAGAGATGGTAGCCGCGCTGCAGAAGGGGGACGAGGTGGTGACGGGTGGCGGAATCATCGGGACGATCATCCGCGCAGAGGAGCACGAGATCATCATCCGCACCGGCGGAGAGAAGGGCTCGAGCAACGAAAGCCGCATCACCGTCGAGAGGGGTCGCGTGGCGCGCAAGATCGAAGCGTCCCAGGAATAGCTCGATGGCACTCCGCGAGATTCGCCTCCTCGGCGATGAGGTGCTGCGAGCGGTAGGTGCCGAAGTCGATGCCTTCGACGATGAGCTGCGTGTCCTGGTGAGGGACCTGCAGGAGACGATGTACCACGCGGAGGGGATCGGGCTCGCCGCCCCGCAGATCGGCGTCCTGAGGCGCGTGATTGTGGTCGATATCAGAGAGGATGACGTACCGCTCGGAGGCCGACTGGTTCTCGTGAATCCCCAGATTGTGAAGTCGAGTCGGGTGACGGAGAAGGCGACCGAAGGTTGCCTCAGCATTCCTGGCTTCGAGGAGTTTGTGTCTCGCCCCAGGACGATCACGGTGTCTGGATTCGATGAATACGGCGAGCCGGTGGAGGTGGCGCTCGACGACCTCTTCAGCCGCGCCGTGCAGCACGAGATCGATCACCTCGACGGAGTCTTGTTCATCGATCGGGTGAGCCCGCTCAAGCGTAGGATGCTCCTCAAGAAATGGCAGAAGAGTCGCGAGGAGGCTGACGATCGGTGAAGATCCTGTTTTGGGGAACGCCTGATTTTGCCGTCCCGTCTCTCAGGGCGCTCGATGATGAGGGCTTCGACATTGTCGGTGTAGTCACCCAGCCCGATCGGCCCGCGGGCCGAGGGCGCCAGCTGCGTCCGTCGCCGGTAAAGGAGGTTGCAGGGGCCTCCGGGATTCCCGTCCTCCAGCCTGAAGCCCCACACGGCGAGGCTTTTCTCGAAGAAATTCGATCGCTCGGCCCCGACCTCTCGGTTGTGGTAGCGTATGGCAAGATCCTTCGCCCCGAGGTGCTCGAGCTCCCTCCGCTCGGATCGCTCAACGTCCACGCATCGTTACTCCCGGAACTGCGCGGTGCAGCGCCCATCAACTGGGCTCTCGCGCGGGGGCATCAGGAGACGGGGGTGACGATCATGCGGATGACGGCAGGGCTGGACGAGGGCCCGATGCTCTTTGCCGCCGAGGAGCCGATCGCACACGACGAGACCGCGTCCGACCTGACCGTTCGCCTCTCAGAGGTTGGGGCAGAGGCGTTACTCGAAGCCCTCGTGCTCCTGGAGGCAGGTGTGATCGAGGAGACCGAGCAGGACCACGCGTCTGCGACCTACGCGCCCAAGGTGGATCGGGCCACGGCTCGCATCGACTGGCAGCGGACCGCGACCGAGGTGGACCGCCACATTCGAGCTATGGACGCCGTGCCGGGGGCCTGGTCGGAGTTGGAGGGTGCACCCCTCAAGGTCTTCCGCCCCGAACCGACGACGCTCACTGCCGAGACGAGCACGGTGTCGCCGGGACAGGTGATGGACGCGGACTCCTCAGAGGGGATTCTGGTTGCGTGTGGGGAGGGGGCGGTCTGGATTCGGGAGGTGCAGCCCTCGGGAAAGAAGCGCATCGGGGCGGGCGATTGGGTACGGGGTCGGGGTGTTTCGGCCGGGCAGAAGCTGGTGTGATTCCGCGCCTTCACGTGGTCACCAACCAGACCATCCTCGAGCGTGAATCCTTCCGGGGTGTGTGCAGTAGCGTCATGCGGGCCGGTGCGGGTAAGATCGCGCTCCACATTCGGGGACGCGGGAT
>JAZDDA010000052.1:0-4469 GCA_036679625.1 Gemmatimonadota bacterium
GTGCTCGGAGCCGAGAACCTCGTCGACACCCGGTCTCAGCAGTTCGAGGATTGGGCTGCGTTCGGGCTCTTCATGCTCCTGGTTGGAGGCGCAGACGCCTTCGTGTCTGCACACCTTTCTGACTTTCCGGTTCCACTGGAGGTCGATCTCCAGGGGACTCCCGAACACGGTGTGGAGGTCAAGTTCTCGCTCCCTGTCGGTGGGGGTGGCTGGTAGGACCTCCGCCATTCTCCCAGATTTCCAACCGCGGAGCTTGGCCCGCCTGAAGCACCAGATAGCTCCAGTGGTGCACCCAGTCGCCGGCGTTCACGTAGTAGCGTCCCGGTTCGACCTCGAGGAGTGCGGGAATGTGCGTGTGCCCTACGATCACGAGGTCCAGGTCGGGCCGCTGCTCCAGCGTTTCGGTCGCCCATTTCTCCAGGACGATGGACCTGCCTACCTCTGCCTTCGACGGACCCGCGAGCCGGTGCTCGGTCTTCGACACGAAGCGTGCAAGACGCGCCCCCGTGTCAGGATGCAGCCACCGGAATGCCCACACGGTGGGGCGGCTTCTCAGCAGCAGCCTCAGTGCGCGGTAGCCCAGGTCGCCCGCTCCCAGACCGTCTCCGTGCGCGAGAAGTGTGCGGAATCCCGCCAGCTCGAGCTCGACGGGATCATGGTAGAGCGTGAGCCCTACTTCGTCTCGAAGGTAGGTGCCGCTCCACCAATCGTGGTTTCCACCCATGAGGGTGACCGGGACCCCGGCGTCGACGAGCGCGCAAAGGGCGCCTAGGACCCGGGTGTGCCCCCGGGGGATCGCAGCCCGGTATTCGAACCAGAAGTCAAATAAATCCCCATTGATGATGACCTCGCCCGCATTCGCGCCGGCAAACTCGAGCCATCGGCGAACGCCCGCTCCGTGGCAGTCGGAACGGCACCGAGGTGCATATCACTGGCGACAAAGAGGGGCTTGGAGGACATTGGACGAGAAGGTACGGGCGCCTCGGAGCCGATGGAAGCCCGAGCCCCGGTTACCGGCTATATTACTGGAACGCGAAGTGCCTGTTGGGGGTTAACTCTCGACGGCGCTAGCGATCCGAGTCCCTCGTGGAAACCAACGGCCATGCCCAGAGTCTCTCCTGAATTCATGGAACACCTCTACACGACGATTCGGGATCGTGGGCGCCGGCTTTCGCGCCTGCCACTCGTTCTCTCTCTCGCCCTGGTCTCTCTCCATGGATGCTCCTCCGCCGGCACGATGTCCGGTGGATCGATCGAGGGCTTTGCCGAGACGGTGGTGCGGGCAGAGGAACGCAATCAGGTCGAGTCGGCCACCCGTGTTGTGTTCAAATGGAGCCTCACCGAGCCGGATCTGCGTATCGGCGGGGAGGGCGTCGCACGCATCGAGCCCGGTCGGGCTCGACTCGATCTATTCTTGGGGAACGGCCTGACCGTCCTCACCGCCGCGCTGATCGGAGACGAGCTTCGGGTTCCTCAGGGCGGACGGCTGGAGGTGGTGCCGAGGCCTCCGCTGCTCTGGGCCGCGCTCGGCGTATTTCGCCCTGGCTCTGCCTCTGAGTTCCTTGGAGGGAAATCGAATGGGGCGAAGGGCCTCACGCTCCGCTACCGCATTAGCGAGGACGAAGAGCTCCTCTACGGAATCGAGGCCGATCGGCTGACGGGAGTCGTGATCGTGGAGGACGGACACATCGTCCACCGCATGGATCTTACCCTCGGTGAGGGTGAGCTTCCCGAGGTGGCGGTGTACCGCAACATGGCTGCCTTCAGGGAACTCACCGTCACTGTGGAGTCCGTGGAGCAGGTCGAGTCTCACCCGGCCGAGGTCTGGGATGTGGGGAACTGAGATGCGCACCCTTGCCCGGGTCCGTCTGCTGACCCCACTGATCGGCGCACTCCTTGTCTCGGGCTGCTCCTACACCTTCCGCCCGGGATCGGGGTTTCCCGAGCACATCCGTACCTTGGCGGTGGTTCCGTTTGAAAATGACACTGAGCGTTTTGAACTCACCCAGGAGCTGCACGAGCAGCTGCTGAGCGAGCTTCCGCAGGCGCTAGGCGTCCGAAACGCGGGTGAAGACCGTGCCGATGCGGTGGTTCGGGGCAGGATCATAGGCTACACCCTGACGTCCCCACTCTTTCGGCCTGGCGACGAGCCCGACCGGATCGAGGTACTCCAGCGGCAGGTCACCATTCGAATTCAGGTCGAGATCGTCGATCTCGTAGATAACGTGATTCTCTGGGAGGATCAGGGACTTTCGGTCAACGGCCAGTACCTGGATGCGTCCGAGACGGAGGAAGTCGGACGAGAAGAGGCGATCGAGTTGATTGTTCAACGAATCGTAGACGGCGCCCAATCAAATTGGTAGCTTCTGAAGCTTTTAAAAAAATGACGCCCCCCCGAGTCAGAATAGATGGTAGCCGGTGAACACATCTCCAGGAGAGTGCGGTTGAGTTCGCGAAAGCGGAGGGGTTTGATCTCTGCGATTCCGGGTCCCATACGGGTTCTTGTCCTTCTCCTTCTTGCGGGAGCCTGGTTCGCGACCACAGGTGACGCGGCCCCACCCACGAGGGATTCGGGCTCCGCGACCTCGGTGGTTGTCGATGCGGTCCCGACGATTTCGGCCGCCGCCCCCGCGCTGAGTTCCCAGGAAGCGCACGAAGCCGAAGCGGAGCACGATTTTTCGGCCTCTGACTTTTTCCTGGTTCTCGTCTCCATCCTCGTTGTCGCGAAGCTCTTCGGTGAGCTCGCGGAGCGTGTGGGCCAACCGGCCGTGCTCGGCGAGCTGATCGCGGGGGTTGTTCTGGGTGGGAGCGTTCTGGGGGTCGTGCCCGTCGATGGCACGATGGCAGAGATCATCCACCTGCTCGCCGAGGTGGGCGTCGCGATCCTCCTCTTCGAGATCGGTCTCGAAACTGATTTGAAGGAGATGTTCAGGGTGGGCCGTGCCTCTGCGGCCGTGGCGGCGGTTGGAGTCGTCCTACCCTTCCTCTTCGGCTTCCTCTACTGGGCGGTCGCCTCGCCGGGGATCGGAACCCACGTCACCGGCGTGTCGTCAACGATGGTCGCCATCTTTGTGGGGGCGACGCTTACCGCGACCTCGGTCGGGATAACCGCACGGGTGCTCACCGACCTGCGCCTGATGCACAAAGCCGAGTCCAGGATCATCATCGGCGCCGCGGTGATCGACGACGTGCTCGGTCTCGTGATCCTCGCGATCGTGAGCAGCCTGGCGCAGGGTGCGGCGGTGAGCCTCTTCGGCGTCTCGCAGACCTTCGTGATTGCGGTGGGATTCCTGGTGGTTGCGGTGCTCGTGGGCAACTTCCTCGCGCCGCACCTCTTTGGGCTCATCGACAAGATGAGCGTGCGGGGCGTGCTGCTCGTAAGCGCGTTTTCCTTTGCGCTGCTCTTCGCCGCTCTCGCCGACAAGGCGGGCTCTGCGATGATCATCGGCGCCTTCGCCGCCGGCATCGTGCTCTCGACCACGAACCAGTTCGACCTGATCGTGGAACGCATCGAACCGGTAGCCGACATCTTTACGCCGATCTTCTTCGTTTCGGTTGGAGCGGCGGTGAATGTAGGGTTGTTCAACCCGGCCTCCGAGATCTTCAACTCCGAGGTGATCATCGTGGGGGGCATCCTCCTGGGGATCGCCGTGGTAGGCAAGCTCGCGACCGGGTGGGTAGTGGGGTGGGGCAGGGAACGCCTCAACCACATGGCCATCGGTATCGGGATGATTCCGCGGGGCGAGGTCGGGCTGATCTTCGCCGACATCGGGCGTCGAAACGGCATCCTCTCGGACGCCACCTTCTCGGCGATCCTGATTATGGTGATTGCTACCACCTTCATCGCTCCGCCTCTTCTCAAGGTGTTCTTCAAGCCCGGTGATACACCGCCTCCGAGGCTCGCGGCGGAGCCATCGGAGCCCGAAGCGGGGAGCTGACGCTCCGTGAGCGATCTCTCTCCGCGTACCCCACGGCTCCTCGATCGCGAGGCGCTCATCGCGGAGCTCGGGCGTCCACGGTCGGGGCGGCTGGTGTTCACGAACGGGTGCTTTGATGTGCTCCATCGCGGGCATGTGGAATACCTGGAGGCAGCGCGGGCCCTTGGCGATCGCCTGGTCGTAGGGCTCAACACCGACGCCTCGGTCACACGCCTCAAGGGGGCGGGACGTCCCCTGGTGGGTGAGGCGGACCGGGCCCGGGTGCTCCTGGGGCTGCGCGCGGTGGAAATCGTGACGTTCTTCGATGAAGACACGCCCCGCGAGCTCCTCGCGGGGCTCCTGCCGGATGTGCTGGTGAAGGGTGGAGACTACGCCCTGGAGCAGATCGTTGGCCGCGAAGAGGTCGAGGCCGCAGGAGGCGAGGTCGTGGTGATCCCGTTCGTAGACGGATATTCAACTTCTGCGCTCTTGCAGCGCATTCAGGGAGAAGGTCATGAGCCGTAGAGACCAGCGCGGTACCGACCAGCTGCG
>JAZDDA010000053.1:0-4590 GCA_036679625.1 Gemmatimonadota bacterium
ATGTTTTCCCGTCCGCGCTCGTTCCTGGGCAAGAGAATCCAGTCGGTCGCGACCGGCACGAACGGCCGCGGCGGCCGTCTGGCCCTGGTAGGGGCACCGATGGCAGCGGTGCTCTTGCTGGCCGCATGGAGCACTCCCGCACCCGACCTGAATTGGGGTGTCCGCGAGTTGGTCTACCCAGAACCGATTCCACTCGGTCTGAGGGGCCAACATCTAAGGGACCGCTGGCGCGACCTCGCGCGCAAGCTGGCCGAGAGCGGGCACTCCGGAGTCGTGGCCCTCACGCTGGACCTCGACCGCCACGGGCTTCCCCAGGGCGTTCATGTGGTCGAAAGCGACGCGAACCCTGCCGAAACCACCGACGCCGAGTTTCTCGCCCTTACACTTCAGTTCGAGCCCGCACGGGAGGACGGTATGATCGTGGCGATGGACGTACCGGTCTGGATTCGGTTCGATTCCACGGGAACGAGCGTAGCCACGCCTGGCAGGGTCGAAAACAACTCGGTTGACGGCGCCTATGCCTACATGGACGAGATCCTCAAGGAGATCACCTGGAAGCGCCTGAGGAGCATGCGGGGAATGGGGCTCGCAACGAGCAAGACGACTGATTCGCCACTCCAGGTCGACGCCAACCGGATGCTTTCGGAGCAGCGTGCCCTCCTCACAGCGGCACCCAAGTCCGAACCTCAGGACTCGATATCCAGCTACTGGTTCATCGGACCCCGCGTAGGGACACGGTCGGCGTCCGACGGCTGGAGCTACCAATTCGTGCGGGGAGCCTACCATCCCCAGCGCCGTAACTCCTTTGACGCGGCGGACTCCGACGTGGTACTCAAAGGCTGGGAAAGATTGGAGAGAGCCCCGGAGGGCAGCCGGGAGTCCTACCCGAGCAGCTCCTCCAGCGCGAGGCTGGTTTTGGGAGGAAGCCGCTCTGAAGGGAAGTAGCGCGTCACAATACCAAGCGCATCGCCCACTTCGGTGATATTGAGCCACCGCAGCAGGAACCGAACGTCGTCCAGGTCATGAAACTCGGCACCGAGCCTCATCGCGGCACACTTCATCGCGAGCAGGTACTCGGGGTGCGCGACGAACACTCGTAGATGCGAGAATTCGAGGAAGGGATCGAAGTCACCCCTCGGGCCGAGAAATCCCTTCACTGCATCGTTGAGCCACTTGTCCCCGACACCTGCAGCCGCGCCGACACGGGCCGCGGCCTCGCGCATCGTTTTCGTCGGCTCAAACAACGCGTCCACATCGGCCGTCGATTCGCGAGCGTTCAGTGCAAGACACATCACTGCGCCGCCCACCAGGTACAGCTCACCGAGGGTGTCGACCTTGGCCAACTCTGCATTCAGAAGAGTGAAGAGCTCGTGGATGTCCTCTCTCGTCAGCCGCACTGGGCCGGTCATACTCGATCCCCCAGTGACGAGTCTACAAAAAGCTGCCGGCGCCTGAAGGGGACAGGTGATGCCCGCAGAAGGTGTGGCCGGAGGCTTGCGAACGGGGCCGCGAAGTAGGGCTCCGACAGTGGCTCCACCGCCACGGTCCATTCCGGTGGGGGGAGCTCGCATCGATGGGCGGCAAGCTCGACGAGTGCGGAGACGTAGTTGGCCACAAACGGGCTCAACTCGTCCACATCAGCAGATTCGACCGCGATGGAGAACTCGGCAGCGCGGAGATCGAAAAGGAAGTCGTTCAGCTCGGCCAAGCCGAAGCGCACTGCCTCATCGTCCCGCAACGAGCGGAGGATCTCCTGAAAGCGAATGCTCTGCTCGGGCAGGATCCGCTCGAGCACGTAGCGGGACACATCGAGCCCGGAGCGCTTGGCCAACTCCTTTAGGCGTGCCTTCTCCGCCGGGGAGACGCGAATCTGGAGTTGGCTGGATTTGGAGGACATGACATGAAGGTGGGGATCGTCCCGGAGATTGTCAATACATATGTCAATACATTTCTTGGGCCCGGCCGAACCGCCGGCGCGCTCCCCTCAACGCGCCATCCCAAGCGGGTGTCTCATGGAAGCCGCTGAACGGGACCCGTTGACCAGACCCGCTTCGCGACGAATGATACCGGTCCTGCTCGATCATCTGGTCGGTTCAGAGGTCGGGCAGGCAGCTCGAATTTCATTCTTAGTCCTTGGGGGAACTCCGTGAGAGCCATACTCACCGCGCTTTGCTCGACCCTCCTCATGGCCACAGGGCTCAACGCCCAGCAGGCCAGCCGCACCGAGCCCGTCACGGGCATGCGGAACAACGGAACCGGATACCACGCCCTCGTGGGCGCGCGTGTCGTCACGGCTCCAGGTCAGGTGATCGACAACGCCACGATCGTGATCCGGAACGGGCTGATCCAGTCCATCGGCCGGAACCAGGATGCGCCCGCGGGCGCTCGTGTCTGGGACCTGACGGGTCTCACCGTCTACCCAGGCTTCATCGACGCGCACGCCGATCTCGGCATGGACGCCGTGCCCGAAGGTGGCGACGTGGGACCGACGCACTGGAATCCGCAGGTGAGGGCATGGTTCAGCACCACGGCCAACCTCCAGGACGACGAGGAGCGGCGTCAGGCGCTTCGCTCTCAGGGCTTTGCAACCGCGCTGGTCGTTCCCGGACAGGGCATCTTCCGCGGCATGGCCTCGGTCGTGAACCTCGGCGACGCCGGCGTCCGTGACCGCGTGCTACGTCCCGACATCGCTCAGTCGATGGGTTTCCAGCGGTCTCTCGAGTTGGGCAACACGTATCCCAACTCCGCGATGGGAGTGATCGCACTCATGAAGCAGACCTTCATGGATGCAGAGTGGTACAAGCGCGCATGGGACACCTACGAGTCGAGCGGCCGGGCGTTCCTACCGCCCGAGACGAGCGCGGCGCTCGAAGCGCTCGAACCCGTACTTCAAGGTCAGCAGCCGGTACTCTTCGAGACCCGAAGTGAAGAGGATTATCTGCGCGGCTACCGCATCGCATCGGATTTCGGCCTCACCGCCTGGTTCCGCGGTAGTGGCCAGGAGTACCGGATCGTGGACGTGCTTGAGGGCCGCACCGATCCTCTCATACTGCCGATCAACTTCCCGGACGCCCCCGATGTGGACGATCCGGAAGCCGCGTTGAATGCCAGCCTCGCGGAACTGAGGCACTGGTACCTCGCGCCGACCAACCCGGCGACGCTCGCGGAAGCCGGAATCGACTTTGCGATCACCTCCGACGGGCTGAGCTCCGTCAGCGACTTCCTCCCGAACCTGCGAACCGCCGTCGCCCGTGGGCTTTCGCCCGAGGACGCGCTGGCTGCTCTGACGACGAATCCAGCACGATGGCTCGGCATCGATCGCACCCACGGCACGATCGCGGAGGGCAAGGTCGCCAACCTGGTGGTCAGTGACGGCGATCTCTTCACGGAAGAAGCCGAGGTACGCGATGTCTGGGTGCACGGGGTAGCGTACGGCGTCACCCGCGCCGCACAGATCGATCCGCGCGGCACCTGGGCGATTTCCTCCGATGATCGGGGGGGCTTCGAGGCGGAGATTCGACTCGAAGGGACCCTGAACCGCCTGACCGGCTACATCGATGTAGCCCCAGGCGGACGGGTGGAAGAAGGCGTGCGAATCGACATCGCCTCCGCCTCAGTAGTGACCGAGACCGGTCGAATCGAGATCCGCTTCGACGGTGAGTTCCTCGGTTTCCCCGGCATGGCGCTACTCGCCGGCTCGGTCAGCGGTGACGACTTCTTCGGCTGGTCTTCGCTCCCCAACGGCGCCAACCCGTCGTTCCGAGGCTCGCGCACGGAAAGGTTCGACGGCAGCAGCGAGGGCACCGTGGCCACCGAAGTTCCAGAGATCGATCTGCCCTTCATCCGGCCTATGATGGCGTACGGGGTGAGTTCCATTCCCGAGCAGCCCAGCGCAGTGATCGTCCGGAACGCGACGGTCTGGACGCAGGGGGAGCAGGGCCGCCTCGAAAATGCCGACCTTCTGATTAGAAACGGGCAAATCGCCGAAGTCGGGATCAACCTCGCTGCACCGAGGGATGCGGTGGAGGTCGACGGAACCGGGAAGCACGTCACCCCTGGCTTGATTGATCCGCACACCCACTCAGGCGTGAGCAGCGTGAACGAGACCGGTGCGACTATCGTTCCCGAGGTCAAGATGGGCGACGTGATCACGCACAACAACATCTCGATGTACCGGCAGCTGGCAGGTGGACTCACTACCGCCATGATCAAGCACGGCTCCGCCAACCCTATCGGTGGCGAGAACGTGATCGTGAAGATGCGCTGGGGCTCGCTTCCCGAAGCCCTCAAGTTCGAGGGCGCCACCCGAACGGTGAAGTTCGCCCTGGGTGAGAACCCGAAGCGTTGTTGCTTCGAGGGTCGCTATCCGAACACACGGATGGGGACCCAATCCATCATTCGCGACCACTTTATGGCCGCGCGGGATTACGAGCGCGAGTGGCAACGCTGGGAGGAGACCGGTGAGGGTCTGCCGCCCCGCCGCGACCTGCGCATGGAGGCCATCCTCGACATCCTGAGCCAGGACCTGCTGATCTCGGCGCACGGGTATCGGGCCGACGGATACCTCGCCTTGATTCGCCTGGCCGAGGA
>JAZDDA010000054.1:0-3717 GCA_036679625.1 Gemmatimonadota bacterium
CCCCGAGCCGTATTCGGAGAGGTCGAAGACCTTCAAGAAGGCGAGCGCGAGGCCGAGATGGACGGAAACGACCGGTCAGACACTTCTAGCAGTATTAGCGACCCGCCCATATTGCCGGTTATGTGCAGAGTCGGAGTCGGCTTATACACCTGTCTCGGTCCGTTTTGAGTCAGCCTTCGATTCGACTGATGACATCTAAGACGGCTGCGGTGATTTCGCTGAAGGCTCGAAGCATTCCCAGGTGGCTGACACCTTCGAGCGTTAGGTGCTTGGAGTCTGTTGACATTGAGACCAGCTCATGCTGGAGCTCACCCCACGCCTCTGTGTACACCTCGTCGATGCCCAGCCAGGCGGAGCCAGCCGTCAACACGTAGATGGGGAGAGAGCCGAGGTCGACAACTTCCAGCTCCGAGAAGCTGCTGGCCAGCAGAACGTACTCTGGCTGGCCATAATCGGCCGGAGCTGGTTGCGATAGACGTTCGTCCTGATCCGGGTGGGAACTGTCCACCAGAACGAGGCCAGCGACCAGTTCAGGACGGGTTGCCGCGAGCGTCTGACCGATAATGCCTCCCCATGACAAGCCAACATGAACTAGCGGCGTCTCCAGGCCAAGTGCTTGTATCAGCCCAGCAAGTTCGGCGACCTGGTCGAAAACTGTGACGGACTCGCTCCGTGGATCACTTCCCCATGCACCCCCACGCCCATACACGCACACCGTCGTGAACTCGGAGATGGCTCTGAGGGTGGCGCCGTATCCGCCCCAGGCCGGGTCGTAGGTGTCGCCACCCCCCAAGCCGTTGTCGAGGATGACAACCGGAGTCCCTGAACCCCGACACTCGTAGGCCATCTGGCTTCCGGCGACCTCGACGGTTTCGTACCCTCGATCGACTGTCGTAGTTGGCCTGGGCTCGGTGGTAGTTGTTGTAGAGGTGGTCGTTGTCGACGTCTGCGTGGTAGTCGTCGACGCCAACGTGCTGGTCGGTAAGTCGCTCGTTGGCGCTCCCCCGCAGGCCGCGGCCACAAATAGAAAGCCGATAGCCAGCCGCGAGAGAAGCCTCACTCCGTTTCCTTCGGTCGAAAGAGTGTCACCAGACACCATCACCAGACTCAGCGAACGCGGCTAGAAGACTAATTCACATCGCACATAAGGGCACTTATGGGCGAAGCGTTCAGCACGGTCGGCGGGTCGGGGAGTAAGGTTCGAAGTGCTTTGGCTGAGGCGATTGGCCAGAGATCAGAGAGGGAGGTTCTCGGATGCTCACAACGATCATGCGGATTCAAAGTTTCGTTTTTGCTGTTTACGGCGTGACATTCTTTCTTGTGCCCAACTTCACGCTGGACACCATTTTTGGCTGGGAGACGATGTCTCTGTTTCCCAGGGCGATCGGAGCTATTTTCCTCGGTGTTGCCTGGCTCGAATGGAAGGTGGCGGATCGGCTAGCCGAACGCCGAGATCTGGTTTGGCCTTTCGTCGCTATCCCCACCCTGCTCCTCATCGGCTTCATCTGGGAGCAGGCCGCAGGCACATACGAAGGCAGCGACCTGTTCTTCTGGGTATCGGTCGCCGTCACAGCGCTCTTCGCGGTCACAGTGGGATGGTCCGCCACCCGATCCGAATAGCCGCACATCTAACAATCTGGGGGTCCCGTGAGGTGCTGGTGATGGCGCCGTAGGGTGCGTCGGGTTCGGTCCTCGTCTGGTTCGTCTTATTGGCCGCACCGGAGCGGATCTTTGAGTTCGACTCCTTCGTTCTGACAGTCGGATCGGGCGGGGGCGTCCCGGCGTGAAGCGTGTGGGCCCTGTTGAGGTATTCGGGACCGGTCGGTGGTGGCCGGAGCCCTGTTGGATCGGATGTTCGGGAGTGCGCGGTGGCCGGGCGGCCCCTTTTCGGGATCGACGAGACGTGTCGAGAGACGAAAGGAGTTGTGATGTCGAAGCACACGTTGGGGATCGATTTAGGGGTGCGGGCGGCGCATGTGGCGACCTTGTGTGACGAGCGGGGTGAGGTGATCTGGTCGAAACGCCGGTTCGGTAACCGCCACGACGAGCTGGTGGACCTGGCGGTTCGGATCGGGGTGTGTGATGAGCTGGTGGTGGTGATGGAGCCGACTCGTAATACGTGGGTGCCGGTGGCGGCTCATTTCATGGCTATTGGGGCCCGGGTGGTGTTGGTCCCTCCGGAGCGGTCGGCTGATCTGCGCCGCTACTACGCCAAGCACACCAAGAACGACCGGTTGGACTCTCATGTGCTGGCCCGCCTGCCGCTGCTGCACCCCGAGGGCCTCAACCCGGTCGAGGGTCTGGGACCGGCCGAGCCGTTGAAGCGGGCGGTGCGCCGCCGGGTGAAGCTGGTCGAATGGCAGTTGGCCTCCCGACAGCGGCTCGACACCATGTTGGACCTGTTAGGTCCCGGATACGCCGAAGCCCTCGGTGGGGCCCGTTACACCAAGACCGCCCTCAGAATCCTGGAAGACTACGGGAATCCCCGCAGGCTGCGTCGTCTCGGAGTGAATCGTCTGACCGTCCTGATGAGACAGGTCAGCGGCGGCCAGTGGAACGAAGACAAGGCCACCGAACTGGTGACAGCCGCCGGTGAAGCCATCGCGCTGTGGGAACACGACCAGCTCGACTTCGACGAACTCGCCTGGGATCTTGCTTCTGAGGTGCGACTGATCCGCCAAGTCGGCGACGAGATCACCCGTCTCGAGGAACGCATCGCCGTGCTCTACGAGAAAGCCGACCCGGCCGGGATCGTCATCTCCGCTCCCGGAGTGGGGCCGATACTCGCCGGCGGCATCCTCGGGCGGTTGGGTGACGCCAAACGGTTCGCCAACCTGGCCGGGGTTCGTTCCTTCTCAGGGATGGTCCCCAAGGTGAACCAGACCGGCCACACCCAGACCCGACCTGGGATCACCAAACAAGGAGACGCTGGACTGAGACGCGACATCTGGTTCGCCGCCGACATAGCCCGCCAGGTCGACCCGCAACTCGCCGCCAAATACCACCGTCTCATCGTCGAACGCCAACTCCACCACTACTCGGCGATCTGCCACCTTGCTACCACCCTGCTGACTCGGATCGCCGCCTGCTGGCGAAACGACGAGCGTTACGTCATCCGCGACGTCGACGGCCGACGAATCACCGCCACCGAAGGCAGAGCCATCGTCAAAGCCCGCTACCGGATCCCACCCGAAATCCGGAACCGGACACGCATCACCGACAAAGTGAGCGGATCAGCGTAGAAAGGAGTCGACCGCAGCCGCTCCGACGCCGACCCGCTCACCCCAAACCCTAAGCAGAAAGGACTTGACATCGGTTAGGTATTCAAGAATGGTTCGAGGAAGTTGCCCGAGCGGTGCGCCCGTCCTTGTCCTCCGATGCGCGAGGCCTCCCGCTCCGACCTCTCCCAACCTGGGCCGTTGAAGACCTCGCAACACTGGCAGAGGCTCTTGACCTTCGAGTCACCGTGAGGAAGTCCGACAACCTCCCGGACTATGCCCCGGAGGGCGAGAACCCGGCGAATTGGCCTGAGGTCTTCCCCGAGTTCAACGGCGGAACCCTTATAGGCATTGGTGAAACCGACAACCAACCCACGTCACCTTCTGCTGGTTCCACCATCACGTGGTTATCCATGGTTGGGGCTATCACATCGACTCCAGTCTGGGTCCGGGACGGGTCCGCTTCGTTGCCCCCGCCCACGACCCGCCTTGAGCCTTC
>JAZDDA010000055.1:0-17762 GCA_036679625.1 Gemmatimonadota bacterium
CCCAGCACGACAACGGTCAGGAACGAGAACGCCAGCGGGTAACGAATGAGCCCTACAGATTCCCAGAGAATATTCATGATTTCATCTCTCCATTCGGAAGTTTACGGTTTGGCCCAGGCCAAGCACATCGCGGCGGGCCTCCGACACCAGCGTGAGCCACTGGGTCATGATGAACCACGCCAGGGCCCCGGTAAGGGCCAGAAGTATGGACACCGAAAGCAGCGCGCTGCCGCGCACCAACCACTGGATGGCCAGCGTTTCGGCCAACTCGGGTGCTTTCTCCAGGATAGCTGCGAGTCGGTAGAAGTCGATCAAGGTGCCGCCGACGCCAACCGCCAGAGTCGTTCCAGCCAGGGCATAAATGCCCCGAGAAGTCGATCAAGGTGCCGCCGACGCCAACCGCCAGAGTCGTTCCAGCCAGGGCATAAATGCCCCGAAGGCCGTCGCCTGACGATCGGTGATCCCCCTTCACCCACACCGAAAAACCCTTCGCCAGGATCACCGCAAAGAGCAGGCCCCCCAGCCCAAGCACAGGCCACACGAACGGCGACGGATCACCGAGCAGGTCGGTCCGCAGCAGCACGCGGCTACCCACGAGCAGCACTGCGGCGGTCGAGAGAGCCAGTGCCGCACGCTCGACGATTCTAAGGCGCGTGTCGCTGAAGTGCCGCGTGAGTCGCCTGTACAGCGGCGAGTGCACCCACCCCAACTCCCGCAGCGTCCCCTTGTCTGGCACCAGCACCTCCAGCGCCCTCGCTCGCGCCTCGTCCGCCGGCATCCCCTCCGCCTCAAACCGACCGCGCAGCTCCTCTAGATCGAACTCCAGCTCCCTCAGGAGTCTCACCCGATCGGGAATCGGGACCGCCAACTCACGCTCGACCTCACGGAGTGTCGGAAGAAATACCCTCGCAGCCCCGGCCGTCATGCGGGCGCCTCACCCGGGCGGCGCAGGAGCTGCATCAGGCTAGATACGATCTCCTGAACCCGGTTCGTGCCGCCGCTGAGATGCTTCCGGCCGGGCGTGGTGAGCGCGTAGACCTTCTTCCGCCTTCCGCCAGCCTTCGACCACGAACCAAGGATCAGCCCCTCTCCCTCCAGGCGGTGGAGGATCGGGTACAACGTCCCGTGCCTGAACCGAAAGAGCCCGTTGCTCTCTTCCTCAACGTCCAGGGCAATCTGGTACCCGTGCTTCGCACCCGCTCGGAGCGATGACAGCACGAGCAGCTTGTGGATGTCGCGAGCGAAGCCCTGCACATCGAAGTCCTTGTCGCTCACAGATCTCACTCTCGTCAGAAGGCCCAGCACGCTTGCTTTCCGCTCATCTTTATATCGTCACTCTATATATCTACACTCTTCATGTAACACAAGAGTCTTTCGACAGGTGCTGAGGATGTGCACTGAGTTACGAAGACGGAGAAACACGAACACCCGGCAGGGTCGCGCGATTCTCCGCTCATCCCTACATTTGTCACGCAGCTGATTCGCATCCCGCTGCTTGACCCAATGCGTTAATCCCGCTCGCGGAGCCCGCCATGCTCACGCCAACCATTGCTCGGCAGTTTCTTACTCTGCTCCCCACACTCGCACTCGTCGCGTGCTCAGGCACAGCGGTCGACCGTGTCCTGCCCATCATCACCGAGGAAGACGGCGTCGAGATTTCGACCCTGCCCGAGCTCCCTTCCCTGCTGGACGAAGCGTACCTGTGGGACACGAGGGTGATTCGTGAATACCGGACAACGGCGAACGACAACCCCACCGCAGAGCCGTTCATCTATGAACCCGGGGCGGCGCTTCCGCTTAGCGGCGACCGCCTCCTGGTCACCGATCGTTATGCCGATCCGAAGTACGTGATGCTCGACCTGGAGGACGGCTCCGTCGTCGCGCGTTTCGGCCGAAGTGGCCAAGGCCCGGGTGAGCTGTCGGATAGGGTCACGGTGACCGAAGCGGACGGGATCCTCTGGATCCTCGACCGGGACAACCGGCAGATCCACAAATTTGGGCTGGACGGACAGTGGCTCGGGAGCACCCCGCTGGAGTATTCGGAATACGCGCTCAAGACCCTCTCGAAACCCGGCGTAGGCACCTTCCTCGTGGAGATATTCACCCTCAATCAGAGGGACCCCAGCCCCAACCGGATCGGAAGAGTGGATGCCCGAACAGGGTCATTGAACGTCCTGACGCAACTCTCCGATTGGCCACCCAACGGAGGTCTTGGAGACATCACCCGAGGCAGACCGCTCTGGACGATCGTGGAATCAGGGTTCGTGACAATGCGAGTAGACCGACTGGCGTTCGAGGTCTTCGACTGGAACGGCCAGCGGGTCCGCGAAATCCGGCATGGCCTCTCTCGTCGGTGGCACGGTCGCGAAGAGATCCAGACAGAGGTCGAAAAATACGGAGGCATCGCTGCGGGGCAGACCCCAGGCCGGATCGCCATCACCAACCTTCTCTACTCGGTAAGCGACACGGTGTTTGCGATGTATCAGTCCGGCCGCTGGCGCGCCGCGGAGGATCCGGAATTACCCGAGGGCCGCACCATCTGGAGGATGTTCTCCGTATCCGGTGCGTACATGGGGGCGCTCTTCATACCCGAAGACTTCAACATCATCTCCCAAGGCGACGGCACCCTCTGGGGCACCGCGCTCGACGAGCGCGGCGTCCCGGTCATCCAGGAACGTGAGCTTGTGGTTCCACCCGCGCTGAGGCACTAGCGGGAGCTTGAGATCCCGAAACCGACCGACCGCGTAACCTCAGCAGTCGGTCGGGGTGTACACGCGCGATTATCCACAGGATGGCGCATACGATCACCATCCAGATCGGCCACGCGATCCACCAATCTGCGGCCGGTTCAGCGGGTGGAAATGGGCTCCCCCGCAGCGAAAGGCTCAACCCAGACATATCACGAACCCATGGCCCGAAGAATGCCCCGAGCGGCCCAAATTCACTTAGTGCAAGAAACTCGAAGGACTTCCCCACTACGGTCGATACGCTACCGATCCGTTCGTTGAGCAGGGTCAGGAGTAACGTCGGCAGGAGCAGCAACCCGAGCAGCCACCGAAGGGGCTCATCCAACGCCACCGTGAACCAGGACGCCACCACGTACCCGGCAGACACCACGACAAACAGATTCACCCACCCGGCAAAGCTGACCTCGGATAACTGAGCAACATTCCCATCAGCGATGGCAACCACGACACCGAGGCCGACCATGAGCGAGAACATGACCCAGAGCCAACCCAAGCCGACCCCGACCCTCGCAAGGGTATGCTGAGTCCGATCCACGGGCTGCGTCCAAAAATATCGGCGTCTCGATGGACTCTCTTCATGCCACACTGAAAAGGCCCATGTGGGGCCCACAAACAGGAACCAGATCGGCCAGAACTTCAACACGCGAGCCGTCGGCGTGCGTATCATTACGGCCAAGAGCATCACGCCGATCAAGCCGCCGAGAAGCCAGAGAGGTCGGCGGGTCCGCCAAACAAAGCGCACCTGGATCCGCACAGCATCCAAGAACCCTCGAGCCGCTCGTGACTCGTCAGCCTTGTCCTTTGCCCTCACCCTCATACTTGCACCATCCTCGACTGTAATTCGGCGGAAGGCCAACCCGAACTCGTCAGGGGAGACTCGGACAGTAGCGAGACTGCCGCACGCTCGAGCGTGAGAGCACCAACCTCTCGGACGGTTGCCCCCGTTGCTGTGAGCCGCGCCACAACCTCCGACTCTTCCCCCCAGACGGTCCACGCAACTTCGCGCCCGCTCCCCTCGCATCGGACGACTCGGTCCGCCAACTCCGGCGCGCCGGCCCACCCCTCTGGCACCACAAGCGTGTACTCGCGGAGCGTGCGTCGCAGGGTACCCCGGTCTACCTGGGTAGCAATCACCCCGTCCTTCAGCACCCCCAGGTGATCCCCCAGCCCCTCGAGCTCGGACACCAGGTGAGTCGAGACGAGCAGGGTGGTTTCGTTCTCTGCCATGTGATCACTCAGGAGCCGGAGTGCACGATCCCGCATGACCATGTCCAACCCGTCGGTCGGTTCGTCCAGCAGAAGAACACGGGGGCGATGCGCAAGCGTCATCACCAACTGGAGCCGCCGAGCCTCACCCTTGGAGAGCTTCCCGAAGCGCGTGTGGTCCCTCACCTCGAGAGACTTCATCAAGGAGTGCGCGTATTCAGCGTCCCACGTCGGGCGGTACAACGCGTGAAAGGCCAGGAGGTCATTCACCTTCATCCACCCGTAGCCGGCGTCCTCCCTCTCGGGCACGTAGCCACAGAGTGCCCGAGCGCAAGCGCCGTTTCGGACGGTGTCATGGCCACCGACAGCCGCACTGCCCGCGTCCGCCCTGACGAGGTCCAGCAAGATCCGGATGAGCGTCGTCTTGCCGGCACCATTCGCGCCGACCAGCACATACGCGGCTCCTTCGGGGACACGCAGATCCGCTCCCTCCAGGGCGACGCGTTTTCCGTACCTCTTATGAACACCGTGCGTCACAACCGAGAGGTCCGGCTGGATTCCACCCACGAAGGAGTCCCCACTCATGCGACGCCCTCACCCTTCAAATGGTCTCCGGCAGCCTCACCGATCGCGGCTATCAGCTCCGTCGGCGTCAGGCCATGTCGGTAGGCGTCCCGCACCGCACGCTCCGCGACGCCCCTGGCAAGACTCCGCCGGTCCTTGTCGGGAGGAATCATCGAGGTGTGAGCCGCAAACGTCCCCCGTCCTCGGAGCGCATAAACGCGCCCCTCGTGCTCGAGTTCGCGGTAGGCCTGCTTGACGGTATTCGGGTTCACCTTGATGTCGCTCGCCAGCTGGCGAACGGATGGAAGCGGCTCATCGGGTCGGAGCGAGCCCACCACTAGCGAGCGCTTGATCTCGTCCATGATCTGGACGTAGATGGCTCGTTCGTCGGCATGGTTGATCTTGATGATCATGACAGTCATCCGGGCTAGTGTATTATTTAGCTAGCACACTAGTACAACTGTCGACTGGGGTCAACGCCGATGGCTAGCGCCGCCCCGAAATCGCGGTCGCACCCCAGTCGGGCGCCTTCTCCCACTGGCCGGCCCCGGTGACCGGGCCCATGCGAAGGAACCCACAGCTGGGAGAGCAGCCGGGGAGCGAGTAGGCATCCGCGGCCGCAAAGCTCACCGCCCACCCCAGATCCGATAGCGCTGCGATCGTCAGCCGACTGATGGGATTGATGCCCACATCGATTCTCGGGGTCATGATCTCGACGTCGAACGCCCCCTCGTCCCAGTGCGAGAAGTCGCTCCCCGGCCCGATGCCGCCCTCCAGCGGGACGCTGCTCGCAGCTCCACCCAGAGCGGCGTACTCTGCGTTCGCAGCAGCCCCGAGGAACCGTGGGTCGTTCGGATTACTCAGATCGGAGAGCATCCGCCACGTGGACGGTGGACCAAAGCCCCCGATGCCCATGACATGCCCGGTCTCGTGCCAGATGACCTCAGCAGCCTGCGCAACGTTGGCGAATCGGAGATCGGTCGCGTCTAGAGTCATGCGCCCTACGATCGACTGCGGGGCTCCCACATCTTCCCAAAGGCAGATTCCGGCCTGGGCGAGGATGGATCCGGGCCCGTCGATGGCCCTGATGTCGACGAGAAGGAGAACATCATCAACAACAATGTCGGTGAGGAGGCCCGAGAGATCGTCCCCATTGTTGCAGGCGCTCGCAAACTCTGCTGTGATCATGTGGGATACCACATCTCCCACCACGGTAGCTTCCCACCGTGCGAGGGCCACATTCAGGGCTTCCTGAACCGTGCCGCTCGGAATCTCATCCGCCACATTCATGCCCCAGAGGTTGAAGGCGCTCGCCGGCTGGGTCGAAATCGTAATGCTATAGATAGCCGAGGCTGTGGACCCGGCACTCGTGGCCTGGATCTCGAAGAACGCCATGCCCGCCGCAATCGCCGTCCCGGTGAGCGCACCCGAGTTCGGGTTGAGAGACACTCCGGCCGGCAGCGACCCACCGATCACCGAGTACAAGAAGCTTCCGTCGCCCCCCGTAGCTGACACGATCGCATCAGCGTACACCGCGTTGATGTACCCACCAAGGAGCCCGGAACGTTGGATTTGGACCGGGGGCAGGACCTCGATCGAAAGCAGCGCAGTGGCGACCTGGTCTGCACTCGCGGCCTGGACTGTAAAGTCGAAGGTCCCGGACGCCCCCGGCGCGCCGGAAAAGCTCCCGTCCGAGCCAAGGCTGAGCCCAAATGGCAAGGCTCCGCCACTCACAGACCAGGTGTGGATTCCGTCCCCGCCCGAAGCAGCCAAAACAGCGGCATAGGGGCTCCCCTGGATTCCGGTGGGAAGGGACGTCGTGGCGACTGTGAGGGCCGGGAAGACCTCGATTGAGAAGTCACCCGAAACGGTCTGAGCTGCGCTCGTGACCTCGACGGTGAAGTTCGACGTGCCCAACCCGGCCGCCACCCCTGAGAACGTGCCGTCGGGCAACAAGGTCAGTCCCCCCGGCAACGCCCCGGCCGTGAGAGCCCACGTATAGACCCCATCTCCATCGGTCGCCGTCAGCACGCCACCGTACGGCACTCCCACACCGGCGTTCGGCAGAGCCAACGAACTGATTACGGGTGGACTGCCGAAGATGGCGACTCGAATCGAGAGGTCGCGGCTGGCGCTCTGGCCATCACTGCTCGTCACCTGGACGGTGAAAGAGTCCGTTCCAGCGACGGTCGGCGTACCGGTGAGCGAGCCGGCGGTGTCCAGAGTCAACCCAGTCGGGAGCGCCCCCGCCGCAACGGCGAACGAGAGGCTCCCCGTACCACCACCTGCCGTGACGGATTGAGCGTACGGCGCGTCCCGGAAGCCAAAGGGCAATGAAGTCGTGGTGATCCTCAACGGATCGCGGACCGACAACGACAGCGCCCGTGTGCCGAACTCTCCCCCGCTTCGTACCTGAACCGTGAAGTTGCTCGTTCCCACTGCGAGCGGCGTCCCGGTGATTGCGCCAGGGCCAGCAAGAGCAAGTCCAGGGGGAAGGTTGCCGCTAATAACCGACCAGTTGAACAGCCCGTTGCCTTCGATGGCCTCGATTCGCGCCGAGTATGGCTCACCCAGAACCGCATCCGGAAGTGAGCTCGTAACGACGATCGGGGGTTCGAAGGAGGAGACCACCGTGACGGAGGCGGTACCCGTGCGGGTCGACGTAGACGCCTTGATCGACGCAAATCCAACCTCTACCCCGGTCACCAACCCGTCGTTCATGGTCGCAACTGCCGACTGGGAGATGCTCCATGTGACTGGAATGTCGACGGTGTCGCCCCCGATCGCGATCACGGTCGCCACGAAGATCTGAGTCTCCCCCGGCTCGAGAGATGCGACCGCCGGGGTCACTACGATCGCAAAAATCTGACTCTCGAGTTTCGGCTGGAATCCCGCGTCGCCACCGCCGCACGAGCCGACGACGACACCCGCAGAAAGTGCGACGAAGGCAGAACACACCTTTCGCAATCTGTGCATGACACTCAACCGGTTGGGGCGGGCGCCCGGCGAATTCACGGTAGCGCGAGAGACCTCGAACAACGCTTATACGCTCCCTGGTGTCGGGTCATTTCATAAACCGCAATCTGCTCGACCCCTAAGTCATCAGTCCTCAGCAACACGACGCGGTTCCCGCGCATCGTGAGAATGCGGTCATGAGCGGGCAGCGTTATAGATCCCTCGAATGCCCCATTTGTGCCGAACACGGCGTATCGGAAGGCGGAAGAGGTGTCGCTGGCGGTGCGTTTGACCCAGAGGCGACCCTCTGCATCTGCGACGAGACCGCTAAAGGCTGGCGCCGTCGCGCGCACCGGGGCGTTGGCGGCCACGGCAGGACCAGAGGAATACCCCCATTGACCGAGCAGCTCCTCTAGGGCCTCCCGACCGTCAGCGACTGCACCCTCAGACATCGGGACCGTGCCACCCTCAACCTCGATCCGCATGTCGAGTCGGCCATCGAGCGTGTAGCGGCTCACCGAGAACTGCTCGCTGTCTCCGACGTAGATGTGGCCGGTGGCCTCTGAGACCGCGTGGTATGTATTTCGAGCTTCAATCGCTTCGACCACAGACCTTCCCCCGGCCACGGAGAGGCGCATCTGCTCGATCGACCTGAACCACCCGAGAGTGTCTGCCTGCGTCCCCTCGAAGGATGTGAGGATGAGCCCAAGCTCGATGCGGAACAGCCCCTCATCCGGGCTGTGCTCACGGATCGGATAAAAGAAGAGGAGCACCCGGTCCGGCCCGACCTGCGCCCACCGGTACTCCGGAAGCATCTGGAACAATCCAGGCCAATGGCTAGACAAGGCCCCGATGTTCACACGGGTCATGTCCAGGTACTCCCCATCTCCAAATACGGTGCTCTCCCCCGTCGCTGCGTCCCAAACCGCTATGGTGTCGCCCCCGAGCGCCGAAAGGCCGGTCGGCTCCACGAATTCTCCGGGGCCCTCCCCAAAACCAGGCGTGGCCTTCAGAAACTCACCGCGATCATCATAGAGGCGCAGCTCCCCAGTGCCCGCGTTCAACACGGCGAGTACGCTGTCGTTCAGGAATCGCGCTCCCTTGACCCTGAAGAGGAGCTGTTCCTCAGCCCCCTCGACGCCGCCGCCGATCTGGAATAGCGGAGTGGCATCGACCGACCCGAAGACACGATGGTTGAGCGTGCCGGCCTGCGTCACAGAGATCCGGACCCCAACGCTGTCCCGCAAGACCGTGGCGGGGGTATCCGGCCGCGGGGCGTCACACCCTGCGAGGAAGGTGGCCATCGCCAGCCCCAGCCCGGCGAGGTTCTGGCGTCCAAAGCTCAGCATATTCATGCGACTACGCTACGAACGCAGTCTCCCCCGGACAAGGTATGCGGAGCGATCAGGTTCGTCCTTCTGTTCCAACCTTCATACGACCGCTGACTCGACACCTTCGATGGAATCGTTGCGCTAGCGCCTTACGCGCCACCAATTGAGGTGTGTGAAGCCGGAGCCATTCCCCATCGGAGCCCGCCAATCCATGAACTTCCGTCGACTCGGATTCCTCACCCTGCTGGCCGCCTTCGCATGTTCGTCGGATTCGGGTGAGCCGGCCTATGGTAATCCCCTCCTGATCACGGTCGACACGATTGGCGGCATCCCCTATGTAACCAACGAGGGGGACGCACCGCGATGGGAGTCCGAACTCGTGCTCTCGCTTGGTTCCATCGGGTCGGTAGGTGAGCCCGCCCCGGATGAGTTCGACCGGGTCAGCAGCGCGATCCTCAGTCCGTCGAACGAGTTGTTCGTGGCGAATTCAGGCACCAGCGAAATCCGTGTCTTCGACCTCGAGGGCTCCCTCCTTCGGACGATCGGGCGCCGAGGGCAGGGCCCAGGTGAGTTCCTCGGCATCTCTTCGCTGAGCTTTGTCGGGAACACGCTGCTGGCCCTCGACTCCGGCAACGGTCGGATCGGTTTGCTGTCGCTCAATGGGGAGTGGCAAGGACAGCGGATCGCCCCCGGCCGAGTCTCTGGCTCTGGAATCAACCTCTTCCAGTTGGGCCCGGACGAAACCTACGCCTGGTCGATGGAGAGGGGGGATGCCGGAATGTCGCTCACCTATGTCGAGCACTCTGAGGGTGGAGTGGGGGATACGATTCCGCAACGTCCCAGGCCGGAAGCGCCAAATTCGAACGTCATATGCAACACGCCGGACGGTTCGATGCACTTCTTCGCTACGCCGTTCGCGCCCCAGTTCAGACAGCATCCTCACCGGGGCGGCCTGGTCGCAGTCACCTCCACCAGTCGGTACCGAATCGCTCTCGTTACACCCACCGGAGATACGACGAGGGTCTTCGACCGGACGCGCTCGCAGCTTCCGGTGACAGACTCCGAATGGGAAGCTGGCAATGCGGAATACAGGGCGTTCCGCGCTGAGTGGGAGGATGCGCCGTGCAGCCCTCGCTCGCCCACGCGTCCAGCGATGAAGCCATTTATCGCTGACCTGATTATCGACACCGACGGGCGCTTCTGGGTGGAGGTGAACCTGGCCAACGGCACGGCGTGGGAGGTTTTTTCGCCAGAGGGAGAATTGCTCGGCACGGTTGAAGCTCACTCACGAGGGGACCGGGCGGCGCCTTACTTCACCCACGAATATATAGTGCTGGTGAGCACCGACTCGCTCGACGTCGAGGGCGTCGATGTGTACCGCCTCGATCCGAGCTGAATGGAGCAGTCGCGCCCCTGGAACCAGGTTCCCCTCCAACTAGATGTTTTCCGGGGCTCAGTGCGTATCCAAGACTCAGGTAGGTAAACTGTCCTTCGGAGGGGAGTCCAGAGAATGTCTAATTCGGACCAGGACGAGAAGGAGAACCCGGAGCCTCAGGGATACGCGTTCTTGTTCATCGAGGCCCGCAAGGCGGCAGACGACATCTCTGAGATCCGCGACGCCGAAGGCGGATCAGTCCAGATTGAGCGTCATCCGTCATACCCCGGCGCCAAGCTCCTCGTATTCGAAACCCCCGCCGCGCCCATCAAGCACAAGATTCAATGGATCCTACCGGCGACCTCACAGCGCCCTGACTTCTATCCGGCTGGCCTTCCGCACCTTCCCGACATCGCCAGCACAGTTATGGAAGGCGAGGGGCGCACTGTTGTTGTCTGGAAGGACGAGGGATGTCCACGGGTAGCACCAGAGGAGGCTGAGAGATTGAAGTCTTCGATGCCAGAGGAATTCAAGACGTTCTTGGCTGCGATGAAGGAAGTGGCAAGCCAGGGCAAGGGAGTAACGCCCGAGGCGGCCGCCGCCATCGAGGAGTACCGCACTCGCCTCTCACAGGAGGATGTGAAGGCCTGGATGGCCAGCATGTCCAAGCCCGAGGAGGTCGACGAAAGATTCATCGACGGCTTCGAAGCTCTCGTTAAGGAGTCCAAAGCGGCGGGTTGGTTGCCCGCAGAAGACGACGAGGATCAGCCAATGGTCTTCCGGTCGGCCACATTTCAGATGGACGGTGTCCGGAGACGCGTGATGTTGACGGCCACCCTGGGGAACGGATTCCTCCACCTGAACGAAGAGGTTCCGCCGCCTACTCCGCCTCGCGAGGGCTCGTAGCGAGATCCTGGGTCTCTTCCTCGCGCATCTCCCGGACTCGCTTTCGAAGCCAGAGAAAGACTCCTCCTGCGATCCCGAGGGGGAGGAGCGTCATGAACGCGGTGGTCAAGATGAAGGCGAGCTTGCTGTCGAACCCCTGCTCCTTCTGAGCTGCCATCAGCGCGTGCGGCACAAGCGAGAGCAGTGCGACAACGATCACCGGCATACGGAGCCGGGCCATCAGAGGTAGATCTTGAGGTACAGCACCGGCCACACGAGGACGACAAAGTACCAGAATACCTGAACCGTCTGGAACTCCGAGGCGCTCAGCCTTCCGCGCTGCAGCCGGACCCACGCCCAGACCATTCCAGCCAACGCTCCGGCCGCGTGGATCGCGTGCGCCCCGACGATCACGTAGAAGAAGCTCCCGTACACACTCGACGAGAGGGTAAGCCCCTCCCCGATGAGTGCGACCCACTCCATCCCCTGAAAGACGACGAAGAACGCGCCGAGGAAGATGGAGATGGCAAAGGGGGCCACCGCACGGCTCGGCCCCTTCTTGAACCAGGCATGAGCGAGAAGCAGGATCACCCCACTCAGCAGGAGGGCACCGGTGTTGAGGGCGGTCTCCCCCAGGGGCAGTCGCGGCTGCCCGGGGGGCGGCCATGCCTGCGCCGCAGCCTGGGCACGAACCACCGTGTGAGCCGAAATAAGTCCCGCAAAGAGCATCGACTCGGAGAACACGAAGAGGAACATCCCCGCGACACCGCTGGGAATGATCTGGCGACGTGGGCCCGGTTCAGGCCGCAGTTCTGAGGTGAGGACCACCGTATTCGTTGACATCAGAAAACCCCGTTATCCCCCGGTCTGGAACGCCTTGAGGTACTCCACCATGGCGGCGGCCTGAGCTTCGTCCAGCACCGAACCCCACGGAGGCATCGATTCGGAACGACCCACCGCAGCGCCTCCCTCGCGGATCGCGAGCGCGACCTGGTCGTCGGCCCGAGCATCCCAGAACGCTGCGGCACCGAAGTCAGCCGGTCGGGGGTCGAATGCGGAGCTCGCCACCCCATCCCCGCGACCCCCCACGCCGTGGCAAAAGGCACAGTAGGTCACGTACGTCCCGGCTGCAGCGAAGTCACTCTCCTCTACCGCCAGAGCGGGCTCCGCCTCAGCGTGCGCAGCCTCTTCTTCGTGCTCGCCATCCGGAATTCCACGCTCCACGGCGGCCTGAGCCGCCACGTTCGTCCAGTTCTGGCCCTCGTGACGCATCACGTCGGGTGCGACCCCGTAGAAGAGCAGGAGGATCATGAGGATCGAGAAACTCAGCATCCACTTGATCCACGACTTCTCCACCCGGATGTGCATGAAGTTCTGGATGACGAGGTTGGCCTTCACGAGCGCGATGCCGAAGGCGGTTACGAGGGTAACCCATTGAATCCCGATAAAGGGCCCGGCCACGCTGACCGCCAAAAGGGCCAGCAGCGTGAAATAGATCTTTGTGTAATTGATCTTGTGCTCAGACATTTCCGACCTACTTCGCGATGTAGAGCAGGGGGAAGAGGAAGATCCAGACGACATCCACGAAGTGCCAATAGATGCCGATCAGCTCCACGCGGTGGAGCTCCCGGTTCTTTGCCGCGTCCCTGGCGACGAACAGCATGATGATCGCACCGGCAATCACGTGTGCGGCGTGCAGCCCGGCCGCCGTGTAGTAGAAGCTCCAGAAGCCGTTCGCCGTGATCGTATACCCGTGGCTGATCTCAGACCTCCACTCGAGCCCCTTCACGACCAGAAAGGTCAGCGCCCCGCCCACCGTGAGAAGCAGGAGTCTGGCGGCTTTCTTTCCGTCACCGCGCTCTGCCGCCTGGTGTGCCATGACCGCCGTGAAGCTCGACGTCAGCAGCACGACCGTGTTGAAGGCGCCGATCCAGGTATTGGTGTGCGCCGCAGCGTCCGCCCACTCGGGATGGCCCAGGCGGTGCATAAGGTACGCAGCGATCAGGCCTCCAAAGATCACGACCTCAGAGGCCAGGACCCACCAGATGGCCAGCCGGCCAGTCGGGATGCCCGAGGCACTCCGCGTCGTTGCGATTGGCTTCGTCATTGTCACTTCGGCTTACCTCACGACGGTAGGTTCTGCGGCCAGTAGTCTTCTTCGCGGTCCGGGTGGCCGTACTCGTATGCCCCACGATAGACGGTGGGCATCTCGTCGACCGGCCAGTTGCCGTGCGGCGGCGGCGACTCGGTGGTCCACTCGAGCGTGTTCGATTCCCACGGATTCTTCGGAGCCTTCGGACCCTTCCGCATGCTCCGGAAGAAGTTGTAGAAGAACACCAGCTGGAAGGCGAGCATCACCAGCATGGCGTAGGTCGCGAAGACGCGCAGCGGTTGGCCGTCGACCAGCTCAGGGAAGAGCTTGTAGTTGTAGATACGCCGGTGCTGCCCACCCAGTCCGAGCACAAAGAGCGGAATGAAGATGAAGTTGAAGGGGATGACGGTGCCCCAGAAGTGCACCTTCCCCAGCGTATCGTTCATCATTCTCCCGAACATCTTCGGGAACCAGAACGTCACCGCCGCGAAGCTTCCGATGATGGCGATCGGGAAGAACGTGTAATGGAAGTGCGCCAACACGAAGTAGGTGTCGTGCAGGAAGATGTCTGAGCCGCTCGCCCCCAGGAAGATCCCGGTGACACCCCCGATGAGGAACTCGGCGATGAAGGCCAGCGCCCACAGCATCGGCGTCGTAAGGCGAATCGATCCGCCGTACAGCGTGGCCATGATGATGAACAGCAGCTCGGCGATCGGCACTGAGATGAGCAGCGTGGTCACCGTAAAGACGTTCGCCATGCGGGGATCAATCCCCGCGACGAACTGATGGTGCGCCCACACGAAGAAGCTGAGGATGGCCGTCGACACCGCCGTGTAGAGCATCAGCTTGTAACCGAAGAGCTTCTTGCGAGCGAAGGTCGCCACGATCTCGATCGTGATCCCGATCGCAGGTAGCAGCACCACATAGACCTCGGGGTGCCCGAAGAACCAGAAGAGGTGCTGCCATAGGATCGGGTCGCCGCCCCGGGCCGGGTCGTAGAAGCCGGTGTTCAGGGTCTGATCGAAGAGGAGCATTATCGCGCCCGCAATGAGCGGCCCGACCGACAACATAAAGAGGATGCTCGCAATCACGATCATCCACACGACGATCGGTATGTCGTAGGCTTTCATCCCCGGAGCCCGAGCATTCATCAGCGTGACGATGAAGTTGATCCCGCCCAGAAGGAAGGCGACGAACTCGAGCGCTACCGCAACCAGCCAGAGCGAAGCACCGAGCCCGGTCAGATTGTACTCTGCCTCTGCAGAGAGTGGAGGGTACGCAGTCCAGGCTCCACCGAAGCCCCCACCCTCTACAAAGAGCGAGGCGAGGATCACAACCGCACTCAGCGCGAAGAGCTGAAATGAGAGCCGGTTGATGCGCGGGAACACCATGTCGTCCGCGCCGATCATGAGCGGAATCAGGAAGTTCCCGAAGGAGGCGATCAGCACCGGCATCGCCACCCAGAAGATCATGATCGTGCCGTGGTTCGTAACCAGCGCGTTGTATTCGCCGGGCGACACCACACCGTACCCAGGCACGGCGATATCCGGGAATGCCAACTGCATGCGGAACACGTAGGCCATGAAGCCCCCGATCACGGCCATGAACATGCCCGTGAACAGGTACTGCATGGAGATGACCTTGTGGTCCGTGGACCAGATGTACTTCATGAACCCCTGGGGTCCATGATGGTCATGAGCCTCTGTCATTGGATCGATTTTCTCCCAGCTACTGGCCAGAGGTGGGCGTGTTTGCGGCAACCCACGCGCGATGCGTGTCGGCGTCTTCCACGATGATCCGTCCGGCCATCACCCCGTGGCCAATCCCGCAGATCTCGGCGCACTGGATGTCGAACGTTCCAACCTGAGTCGGCTCGAACCAGCCGGTGATGGTCCGGCCCGGTATCGCGTCCTGCTTGAGGCGGAACACCGGGACCGAAAAGCTGTGCAGGACGTCGCGCGACTCGAGCTTGAAGTGGTAGGTCTTGCCGTTCTCCACATGGAGTTCGTCCAGCATCACGATGTCGTCGTCGGTGTCGAGCTGGCCATCGGCACCCGGATGCTCGAACACCCAGGCCCACTGTTGGCCGGTAATACGTACCACCGCATCGGCATCGGGCAGATGCTGCTTTACGTTCACCCAGACCCGGATCGACGCGACGATGATGATGACGTCGCAAAACAGCACCAGCCCGTGCGGGATCGTAATCCAGCGCTTGAGGTGCTTCTCCTTGCCCGTGATGTAGAGACTCTTCTGGCCTGGCTTGGCGCGAAATCTGAAGATCAGCCAGAAGAACATTCCTTCGGCCAGGATAAACCAGAAGCCCACGAGCACGAGGATGAGCAAGAACAGCCCATCGATGCTCTGGGCGTAGGACGAAGCCTGTATGATCAGTCGGTCGATCATCGCGTTCCCGCTACCTCACTCAAAGGATGAAGAGGATGACAGAGGCGATAAACATCACCGTCCCGATCACCGTGACGATCATTGTCTTCCGGGCATCGATGATGGCCGGGTTCTTCTCGTCCTGTGAATCCATCGTCACGTCCGCCTACCTGAGGGTTTCGATGTAGGCCACAACGTCGAGCATCGCGGCTGCGTCGAGGGCCATGGCGTTGACCCGCATGAGAGCCCCGCGAGCATCTGCGGGGTGGGCACCCCGCCAACCGGATTTGAACTTCTCGAGCTGGCGAACCATGTACCAATCGCTCTGACCCACCAGCGGAGGAGCGCCAAGCGCTTCATTTCCCTGAGCGTCCGTACCGTGGCAGGCAGCGCAGAGGGCAAAGCCGCCCTGTCCGGCCTGGCTCTCACCCCCGAGGACGTCGTCGGGCACGGCTGCCGGCATCGAAGCCACGTACTCAGCCACGGATTCGAGGTCTCCCTCGAGCATGAGGGTGAGCACCATCGACTTCATACGGATGCCGACCGTATCCATCGGGGAAGAACCGCGCCAGCCGCTCTTGAAGCTCTGGAGCTGGTTTTCGAGGTACCACACCGGCAGGCCGGCAATCACGGGCGCACCCAACGTCTCGCTGCCCCCACCGCCCTCGCCGTGACAGGGCGCGCAGGTATCGAAGATCGCCTCGCCCCGAGCAATGCCCTGTACGGGCTCTCCGCCGCACGCCGTGACTGCAACGAGCGCGAGGAGACCCAGGAGAGACTTCAAGCTCCGACTTCTTGTCATGACCCTCACCACGGTTGACGCTAGCAAACTGTGAACTAGACTCGCGTTCCCAAGCACCTACCAAGTCGACAGGGCCCCAGACTAAAACGGACGCCCCGGAAACAATAGTAAGACGGCGGAAGTTATAAGGGACTCCCTTCGAGCGGGAGGGCGTCGCCATTTACGGAGGTGAGGATGTTCGCTCAGCGCTACTGGTGGCTTGGTGCCGTCGTCTTTGTGGGGTGCACCAGAGGGCCGGAATCCACGTCCCTCACCGTGACGGAGGTCGACTCGGCCGGCGTCGCGCTCGTCACGATCACCGGCGAGGTGGCCGACCTGCCCGAGTGGCACCTTGCCGAGAGCCCGCAGTTCACCGTCGACGGATCCGAGCCCCCATTCTTGGCACGGGTGGGTCAGGTAGCCCTTCTCTCCGACGGCCGTGTCGTGGCGAGCGACGCCCAGGCCGATCAGATCCACCTGTTCGGGCTTGAGGGTGAGCATATTCGCATACTGGGCGATCAGGGCGATGGACCCGGCGAATACCAAAACGTGACCAAGATCACCGTCGGGGTTGGCGATACCCTCTACCTATATGACCAACGCCATGGCCGGCTGTCTGTCGTGCACCCGGAATCCGGGTTCGTGCGGGCGGTGTCGTTCAGGACTCCCGACGGGGCGCGAGCGCCGAGGCGTGTGTCGTGGGTGAGCCCGAGCAGGCTTTTGGTCCAGCGCGAAACGATAGCCCCGGACGGTGACAATCAGACCTTCCCCTACCGCCGTCGAACGCTCACGCACATCTCCCTGGCCGACGGGGAGGGCCACCGGGCGACTGAACCCATCGCCATTCAGGGGGGCGTTACAGCTGTTTCCGAGGCCCGGGAGGCTCTAGCGGCGTTTTCAAACAACCCCGTCGTGGAGGCCGCTGGGAGCCGACTGCTCTACGGAAGTGGAGTGCGGTACGAACTCGCGGTACGAAATTCAGCGTTCGAACACCTTCGCGAGATCCGGTGGGGGGGCTGGGACCGACGGATCGGCGAGGAAGATGTCGAGGCCGTCCGCATCGGGATCAGGCAAACATACCGTGAGCTGGGAGCCCCAGAATTCGCTGCATTAATGGAGGAGCTACTCCTGACACCCACCATGCTGTCGGAGTTCAGGTCGAGGTTCCTCGACCCGAGCCCCGAATGGCACATCCTCGACGCTTCCGGCCACCCTGTCGGCCGCATCACACTCCCATTGGGAAGCCGACTCGTGGCCGTGCGGGGCTCACAGATAGCACTGCTCGTGAGCGACGACCTGGACGTGCCGAGCATTCAGGTGTACCGGCTGAACCGACGGTAGCCCGCCCAGGGTCCGGCGGCCTGGGGATCACCGCTCAGGCTTGATGATCTCGTAGAGAACGATGGCCTGGATGTCCCACTCGTCCTTCTCGACGCCGAGC
>JAZDDA010000056.1:0-4490 GCA_036679625.1 Gemmatimonadota bacterium
ACGTCGCGGGCGAGCGATGCCGGTGCTCGGAGCGTCACGGCGAGCTCCCGCCAGCGGATGAAGCTCGCGGCTTCGATGTAGCCGGCGGAGCTCCCCAGGAAACGGGACGAAAGGTACGCCGCCTGCGATTCGAGGGAGGCGTTCGGGTCGGCCACGGCGGCGCAGCCGCGCGTCGCTCGGAACCCGCACTTGAATGCCTCGGTGAAGTTGAACTGGGCGTTCCCGCCCCGTCCTTCGAAGAGCGAGGTTACCCGGACCCAGTCCCACAGGCGGAGGCCCACGTGGACTGAGGTCTGCCACTGAGGTAACGCCTCGCCGAGAAAAACCGCCGTGTCGCCCAGCGTCACCTCGCTGAGGCTCAGCTTCCCGTTGCCGTCGGCATCGTCGAAGAACACCTCCTGTTGGAAGAACGACCCGGCGGCGCGACCCACTTGGTGCAGCTGCGAACCCCTGAAGCCAAATCTGATGTCCTGAGTAACCTCACCCAGGTCGTCGATCTCGTTGTTGAAGAAGCTCGTCGCCACGTCGAGGTCCAGGCCGACGCTTGGCCGGTCGATCACCGCAACGCTCGCTCCGATCTCGTGGCCGTCGTTCGATATCCGACCGAGGTTTCTGGGGCCAGTCTCCGTCAGTCCCCTGGGACCAGTCTCCGTCAGTCCCAGGGATGGAGCCAGCCGACTCTCGATCAAGACGTCCCCTGTAGTCTTTGTGAAGTAGGTGTAGTGCAGGCCAATTCGGTCGCCGAAGAGTGCCGCATCGAAGCCGATTTCGTACTCCGTCGTGCGCTCGGGCTCAAGTAGCGCGTTGCCTGCCGCACCCAGCGAGATCCCGGGCACGTCCTCGTCGCCGATCGACACGGTGACCGGGTCGAATAGGGGTGTCGCCTGCCGGAAGGCAGGAGGAAGGCCCGACACCCCGAAGGCTGCGCGAACTCGAAGCTCCCCGACCCAGTCTGCGGTAGGGAACCACGCCTCTTCACCCACCACCCACGACACCTCTGCCGACGGGTAGTACTCCCATCCCGCCAGCTCCCCGAAGCTGCTGTTGTCGTCGCCACGGATCGAGCCCGACACGAACAGCCGGTCCCACATCGCTAGGCGCTGCTGGAAGAAGCCTCCGACCGTTACTTCCTGGGAGAAGTCCTCGTCGACTCTGAAGACAAACCTTGTCGCGCCGCAGGAAGTTGCTCCTGGAACCAGCTCCGCCCCGAAGCACTCGGTCCGACTCAGCCTTGATTTCTGGAAGCTGATCCCGGCCGTTGACGTCGAAAGGACCCAGTCGCTCAACTCCCGAATGGCCGAGAGGGAACCGTTACCCGTAAAGAGAACGTTGTTGGTGCGGGCCGATTCCCGAGATCCGTTAAAGAAGGCAGTCGGTAGTTTGTCGGGGTGCAGAGTCCGGAAGTCGTGCCGGCTAGTAAGGTCCATCCCCATGTTCAGGTTCGCCGTGAGCCAGTTCAACGGTCGGTAGCTCGAGTTCATGCCCAGTGTGAACCGGTCGATGTCCTGCATCGTGAGGAATTCCTGCAGGTCTGCTGAGTTGAACCCGAAGCCCTGGTTGGATCGGTTCACCTGATCCGGATCATCGGCCCTAGGGGCGAAGAAAACCCCCTGACTCAGTAGTCCGTTCAGGAGCGGGCTGAAGATGCTGTTGTCGTTCGAGTTGAGGTCCAACTGGCTCGAGGTGTATCCGAAGGTCACGAAGGCATCCAGGTCGTCGCGAATCGCAGACTGAAAGTTGGCCCGTACATTGAACTTGTCTTCGGTGTTGTAGTCGATCACGCCCACCTCATCGCTGATCTCACCCGAGATAAAGTACGTCGTGCGGTCGTCACCACCGGCAACGCTCATCCCAAATTTCCGCGTGAAGCCCTTCGTGAAGGGCGTCGTACGCGGGTCCAGGAGTGTGTTGAAGTCCTGCGATATCTCCTGTGTGCAGGCGCCGTCCGCCACGTCCCGGTTGCTGCAGAAGGGGTACGCCCTCCTGTTGATCGAGGTTGGGTCCCCGCTCGAGTTCGTAAGCAGGAACGGCGCGCTGCCGTCTACGATCGAGTTCGACACGTAGCTCGTGCCGTAGTCCGTCCGATCTTCGAGTTGTCCGTATTCGGCGTAGAAATTCCACTTCGCGTCGCCTGCGGCACCTCGCTTGGTCGTGATCAGCAGTACGCCGTTTGCCGCGCCCGTACCGTACAGCGCGGCAGCAGCAGCGCCCTTCAAGACCTCGATGCTCTCGATGTCGTTCGGATTGATGTCATTCAGGCGCGACGGTTCCTGGCCGCCTACGGCGAAGAGGCCCTCCTGGCCGTTCGTGTTCATCCGAACCTCGTCGAGGAAGACGAGCGGCCCGTTCAGCAGCGAAAGGCTGGTCGCGCCACGGATGCGAATCCGCTGCGACGTGCCCACCGTGCCGCCCATGTCCTGGAGGACCAGGCCCTCCATTCGGCCCGACAGAATGTCTGAGACGCTGGTCACCGCCGCTGGAGTGATGTCCGATGCCACCTCCAGGAGGCCGCTGCTGGTTCCACGCTCACGGTTTCGGCTCTGCATACCCGTGATCGCGTCGACCGTCGTCCCCTCTAGGTCAACCACCGAAGGAGTGAGGGCGAAGTCCGTTACCGACGAGCTCCCCGCCGTCAGCGTCACAGACCGCGTGAGCGGGCCGTACCACCGGAGCTGCACGCGAACGTCACGCGTACCGACGGGTGCGTTGAGGATGAGGTAGCGCCCACTCTGATTCGTGACAGCACTCAGGTTCGTACCGGCGACTACGACCTGGGCACCCTGGATGGGGCGCTGCGTTGTGGCGTCCGTGACGACACCGGTCACGGACGCGGTGCCTTGCTGGGCGGTGAGCCTACTCGTCGACGCTCCCACCGAGAGAGCGAATCCTGCAAGAATCCATACCACCTTCGAACGAAGGAGTGGCATTCAGGCTCCTTTGTTAGCGGGAAGAATTATCATGGGTTTGGGTAGGTGGGAAGTCAACGAAAAAAAAGTTATTTACCATTCGTGCGGGTGCTCATCGGGGGTGACCCACTCGCCCTCGGATCAACATCCGTCAGCCGGCAGTGGGTATTTCCCGACTTGTGCGCACTCCCGCACGGTGCAATTAATCGCCTCCACCACCGCGTCGATCCGTTCAACCTGAGGAGCTAGCAGTGAAATTTTGGACTCGTGTTGCAGGCGCGGTTGCCCTGACCATGCTTCTGGGTGTCGAACCCCCCTCGCTCGACGCGTCATCCGGTACGGGCACGGTCCATTGGGAGGTCGTGGGCCGGTATGTGGATGCCTGTTGTGATGTTGAATGCGCCCCCCAGCTCGGGACGGGCCTTGATGGCGCGGCGTGTGCTCTCACCGCCGTGTTCCAGATAGAGTACGGGATCTATGACGGCGTCTCGCTCGACAACCTGACGGTGATCGTGGTGACGAACGACGCCTTTGTTCGGTTCTACCTGGACGAGCGGACCAGCTCGAGTCAACGCGTGGGGCTCGAGGAGGTGGCTCGCATGCTGATGGAGACGTCTCGACGCGAGGGGTTCATCTTTCCCGCTGATCAAGCCGTGCAGGTGCACTCGATGGAGGTCGAACTGTCCGACGAGGAAGCGAGCGTGCTCATTCCCGGAGTCCTCGAGCTGCGAGCCCACTCGCTCGTTGGTGGGGACGGCGAGGGGCCCATCCGGGTTCTCAACCTCGACCTTGGACCCACCTGGATGACCGACGTCTGGTTGGGGCAGTCCGAGGTGTACCGCTACAGCGATAACGCTACGTGGGACCACACCGGTTCGAGTGCCAGGTTCGGCCGCTTCGACATCATGGGAATGCTTCGCTAGAACGGAGCTTGCCGGCGCGTTTCATGTTTTCTCTGGAACGATCTCCCGTCCCTCCCTATTTTGGAAACAGGTGTTTCCATCTTCCGGGATGGCCCGTTTCTGGATGAGAAGGGAAATGACCATGAATAAGCTCGCTCTAGGTGCCACGATTCTTGGGGTTCTGGTGCTCCCCTTCATAGCTCTCACTTCCTCCGAGGCAGCCGCCCAGAAGCGCGGCAGTCAGACCGGCGTGGACGTCAGCCTCGAGGTCACATTCTCGATCGGGGACCAGGCGCAGATTCGCGAATTCTATACCGCGCATCCCCGCACCTCGACCGAATCCCTGCCCCCGGGAATCCGGAAGAAGCTCGCTCGTGGAAAGCCGCTCCCTCCTGGAATCGCGAAACGTTTTCCGCCCGATGAGTTGCGCACGCGGCTCGCGGTGCCGCGCGAATACGATCTCATTGAGGTCGGCGTGGACGTCCTTCTGGTTGAGGTGGCCACCGGTATCATCCACGATGTGCTCATGGATGTGATTCGCTGACGTAGGGCGACCTGGGGTGGGGTACCAACACGCTCCCGACGCGACTATCTTGATGCCCCACACGGGGCTATAGCTCAGTTGGGAGAGCGCCGGCTTTGCAAGCCGGAGGTCGCCGGTTCGATCCCGGCTGGCTCCACT
>JAZDDA010000057.1:0-2066 GCA_036679625.1 Gemmatimonadota bacterium
GTGCGCGACCGAGCCACACACGCCACACCCAACGCAACTCTGGTCGACGTGGGCGACCGGGTCGGTACGAAGCGGGTCGGGGTTCGGCTTGATGGTGAGGGAGGGGCACCCCGAAAGGCGGATGCATGAGTGGTCTCCCGTGCACAGATCTGCATCGACCCCAAAGCGCTCCTTCACCGCACGCTTACCGGCCTGAATCCTTCGCTCGATCTGCGGACGAATTCTCCGTTGGCGCGTGAGTTGGCACTCGCCCTCGGCTATGATCACCTTGGGTCCGCGCTCGGGGCTCAGCATTGCCTCGCGCAGAGTCTTGAGTGTTCCGGGGATGTCGTAGGTCTCCACCGACCGGACCCACCGGACTCCGACGCCACGTACCGCATCCTGTATCGAGTGTCGAACCGTTCGGGTCGGCAGGTCGGCACGCGACGAAGGTATGTACTGGCCCCCCGTCGCCGCCGAGTAGTTGTTGTCGACCACCAGAACGACGCCGTCGTCCTCGTTGAACACTGCATTCGTGATGCCGCTGCTCAATCCGTTGTGCCAGAACCCGCCGTCGCCCATGACGGAGAGCGTTCGGTGCTCACCAGACCCCCCGAAGGCTGAGGCGGCGGCAGGCCCCAAGCCATATCCCAGAATCGAGTTGCCGAGGTTGAAGGGGGGGAGCGTCGCGAAGGAGTGACAGCCGATGTCGGAGCTGATGTGCATGGGGCCGATCTCGCGCTGAAGCAGCTTGATAGCCGTAAAGAGGGGGCGCTCCGGGCAGCCCGTACACAGCCCCGGCGGGCGCGGGGGGACGACGGCGCTGAGCCCGTTCTGGGGGGAACTCTCCGCGGGCTCGGTCGTTGCGTTATCCGCGGCGCTGTCCGCGCCTATGTCCGCTCTCCGAGCCACCATCCCCGGCGCGCACTCCGAGAGGAACTCCCGCACGCCTTCCAGGAGTACTGCCCCGGTGTACTCGCCTGCCATGGGGAGCATCCCTTTGCCGTGCACCCGTGTGAGCACGCCTGCCTTGTTCAGGATCTGATTGAGCGCCTGCTCGATGAAGTCTGGCTGGCCTTCCTCGACCATGAGCACCGCCTTCTTCGTGGAGCAGAACCGCAGGATCTCGGAGTCGACCAGGGGATAGGTGACGTTCAGCACATAGAGCGGCACCGATGTGTTGCCGAACGCATCGGAGAGTCCCAGGAGCTCGAGTGCCCGCACGACGAAGTTGTACATGCCTCCCTGAAGGATGATGCCGACTTCGCCGTCTTCGGGACCGAATGTCTCATTGAGCCTGCGCTCCTCGATGAAGCGCACTGCCTCGGGCCATCTGCGTGTGACCTTGTCCTGCTCCTGCCGGAAGGTGTACGGGGGCAGGATGATGTTCTCCGGCCTCCGCGTCGGGTCACGCAGAGCCTCTTGGGTCGTTACAGGTGGCCGCATGTTGTCCTTTGCGACGAAGCTCCCGTACACGTGGCAGGCGCGGATGCGAAGCTCGAGCATGACCGGCGTGTTGCTTGCCTCAGAGAGCTCGAAGCCCTGCTCGACCGCGCGGGTAATGCGGGGCAGGCTGGGGCGCGGGTCCAGGAGCCAGATCTGGGACTTCATCGCGAAGGCGTGGGTGCGCTCCTGCATGATGCTCGCGCCCTCGCCGTAGTCCTCGCCGAGCACGATGAGGGCACCCCCCATGACGCCCGCCGAGGCGAGGTTGGAGAGTGCGTCGGAGGCGACGTTGGTGCCCACCGTCGACTTCCAGGTTACCGCGCCACGCAGCGGATAGTTGATCGAGGCGGCGAGCATGGCAGCGGCCGTCGCCTCGCTGGCCGAGGTCTCGAAGTGGACGCCCAGCTCCTCCAGGATGTCCCCCGCATCGGTGAAGACGTCAATCAGGTGGGAAATCGGGGCGCCCTGGTATCCGCCGACGTACGCCACGCCAGACTGCAGAAGAGCCTTGGTGACCGCGAGGATCCCCTCGCCGCGAAAGACGTCACCCTCGCCGAGGCGGAGCGACTGAACCTCCTTCGCGAACGATCGCTCGGCCATGCTGCTCCTCTCGGGGAATCTCGCGTCGGGACCGCGTCACG
>JAZDDA010000058.1:0-2125 GCA_036679625.1 Gemmatimonadota bacterium
CTCCGAAGTCGACCAGCCAGATCTCCCCTCGGCGAGGCGTCACGCGAAGGCGTCTCCGACCACGCCCTCCTCAGCTCGGCGCTCTTGCTCGATCTCGGCCCATGCCTCGGGATCGTCACGAAGCTCTTGATAACGTCGATTGAACGTCTCGAAGAAGATCCGCCGCTCCAAAGCTTCGACGGCGTCCTCGAGGACCCTCGTCATCGGACGCCCGGTCGCCTTCGCCAGTGATGCGAGGCGGTCCCGAGTCTCCTCACTTACCCGTATTGTCGTGCTCATGACCCTTAGTCTACTATCGCGTAGACATTGGCGTCTACACATCCGGGCGGGTACGTCGACTAGCTTCTACGGATCTCTGCCAAGAGGCGTGTAGTCAGGTATGTGTCGGTGTGGGAGAAGCGTTGCGCCGGCGGACTACACGGGGGGTGTCGTGCTCATCAACGCCGACAGTACTGCCCGGCAACCACAGTCTCCGAGCTAGGCAGAACTTTTATGTTACGCTAAGTCAGGACAAAGGAGCCCACAGTGAGCACCGCATACGAGGAGTACAAAGCCAGGCGCCTCGCCGACCCAGGGTTCAAAGCCCTCTACGAGCAGAAGCGCGCTGAGATAGACGCTATCGACACGATCCTGACACACATTGAAGAGCGGCGCCAGGAACTCGGATTGTCCAAAGCCGACCTTGCCCGACTTGTGGGAGCGCGTCCAGAATCGGTTCGAAGGCTGCTCTCAGCCCGGAGTTCGAATCCGACGCTCTTCACCGTCACGAAGCTCGCCGCCGTCCTCGGGATGGCCATCGACATCAAGACGACCGTGTCGGCAAAGAAGCTGGGTCCGGAGGTGAGAAAGGCAGCGAAGGACCTGACAGCAACAACCGCTTAGTCATGCCACGCTCCTGGGGTTGCTCGCCAGGTACTCCTCACCGAGCATCCGTACTTTCTTGTAGAACGCCTTCGAAAACGCCGATTCGTTCGGCTTGTCGCCACCAGTGACCATCACCAGCGCCGGTCTCGGTAGTCCGGGTGCCTTGCGGTCTTGAAGGCAGAACAAGCGGTACAGTCTCTTGTTGTGCTTCGTTCGGACCTCGAACCAGCCCGCCATATCGCCATGCATGGCCCGGTAGCGAAGCCCGCCGCGAAACTGCGGCGGAGGACCCTGGGCGACGGCATCGATTGTCGCCATGACCTCAGCTTCGACCTCATCAGGGACTGACTCGAGCCAGGCGAGCGCCGGCACAGCCGGATTCGCTCGAGGGTCGGCCCGCTTGAAGAATTGCGGATCCCACGCTCCCTTCCATTCCGAAGTCATCGCGTCGGAGGTTGCCACAGGTCAGTGGCCGGAGGCAATGACCGTCGAATCCCAGCTAAGCCGATCGCAGGGGTCGAGCGTCCTCATGGTGTGATCGTCGCACCGAGCGAGACTCGATGGCCGAGGTGGAGCGCCAAGAGCCGACCCCGCGGACAAGGTCAAGGTCTACGCCGAGATGGGGATCGACATCACCTACCACCAAGACGGCCGGGTCGTCGTCGAATCCCGGCCGCGTGTAGTTGAGTCGAGTGTCGGAGAGAGGACTCTCCAGCGGCCTACCGGGAACGTTCCCGCTTTCCGTAGCGGGCATGCGTTCCCTCCTCATATCGAGTGCCTGAGACGATACCATCCGAGCGGTCCCGCTTGCCCGGCTCCCGTCTCCAACCTGAGAGGGGACACCGTGTCGGGATCAGCGGGTCCGTCTCGCAATCTCGAGGCGCTGGCCCGTCCGGATATTGGTGACTCACGCCCTCGCCAGAAGCGACAGCCGCTGCTCCAGCAGACAGCGCTCCAAATCCTCAGCCTGCTCGAGCATGACACAGCAAACCTTCGCAGTCCTGGCCGCAGCCTTTCCAGTGACAATCGCCCGTTTCGGGGGTGACGGCACCAAACCGATAGTGATCTCCAGGCCTGTTGTTCTTACGCGCCAAGAGGGACCAAATTGTGTCAGATCCTGGGGCTTTGTGTGCCGCTCGTCTGACCGCCGTCCCAGACCGGGAATCCAAGCTGGAAACGTGAGACGCTGTCAGCATACGCATAGGTGATTGTGCCCCCCATGTGCTTGATGAGGTATCGGGCTACAGCCAAGCCGAGGCCC
>JAZDDA010000006.1:0-3082 GCA_036679625.1 Gemmatimonadota bacterium
CCGTCCCTGAACGCTGATGTGTACAGAGCATGTGGCGAGCTACCCGTCGTTCTGCAGTCGTTCGTGTCCTCGGCTATCGTGCCGCAGCCCCGTTGGCCTTATCCTTGCTGCTGGTATCCTGTCATGAGGACTCCGGCATTATGGGACCCGTCACTTCGCCTGAGGCAGCCGCGACCGCTCTGCCCCCTGCGTCTGCTCACGCCGAGCCTCCACCGCCTCTGCCCGAGACGATGGTAGACATCCCGGTGCCCGCGGTGAACGACCCGAACTTTGGAGGCGTGGGGCCCATTACGGTCATCGACCTTCCCAAGCGCATGTTCGTACGGATCACGATCGAGGGCTCGCTCTCGTTGACACTCGGCACTGCGTGGTGCAACGGAGAGCCCGTGCCCGACTCGCCGCTCGCGGGTCAGACGGTCGGGCCGCTGGGAGCCGGCACCGGTGGGTTCGCCGTAACGCTGAGTTCCTCGTTTCCGCTGACTGTGGATCCCACCGATCCATCCAGGGTGACGTTCATCGGAGAGCTGGAGGCAGGCCCGATCACGGTGTCACGTTCGGGTGGAGGCACCACCTGCTCGGTGATCGAGAACAACGTGGTGATCGAGAGCCATGCACAGCTGATGATCAGTGGAGGGCAGACGGTCACCGTGGAGGGGATCGAGGGACTGAGCCTGCACGCTGACAATGCGTTCGTCTCGCCTCCGGGTGATACGGTCGCGTTCACCGTGGCGTCGGACGCTCAGTTGAGCGCACGTCAGTGGTTCTGGATGCCAGGCGACACGCTCGCTACACCGGCAGGCCGCGCCCAGTTCGCGAACGTCTCGTGCAGTGCGGTGGACGACGTGTGCAGGATACCGGTGACGGCGAGCGGGCGCATGTACGCCACGGCCAAGGTCGAAGGGTTCTCGGACGCCGAGGCGGTGAGCCAGATCGTAGTCGTGAGGGACTCGGTCCCCCAAGCGTGTGGTACACCCAACGAACCCGTCGTACCGCCCGGTGGGCTCCCGGTGTGTCCGCCCATGGATACGGGGCCGGAGCCGGGGGACACACTCGTCGTGTCGGTGACGCTAGCGCGGACCACCGTCGAGCCCGTGCTCGACCGCACGTTCAACGCGGTCACACAGTTCTGGGAGGACGCGAGCACGCCGCAACGCACCGACACGATCCGATTCACGGTCTCAGCGCGATTTGAGCCGTCGGGGACGCCAGCGTCGGGTGCCTCGGTGGCGCTGACGATCGAGCCCGTGGAGGGCTCGGGTGGCCATTCGAAGGTGCACACCCCGGCGGGCCGACCCCCGGGGAGACTCTTTGCGGTCCAGGAGATCGGATCGGTGTTGGCGAAGAACGTCGCGGATCACGAGACGCTCTCGCTCGTCCTACCTCCGAGCGGCACCGTCGGGGCGTTCTACCGAACGAGCGGCGTGGGCGGGCAAGAAGGGGTTCGCGCAACGGTCGTCACCGACTCCGCGACCGCTACGGCTGTGGAGTTCGTCACGATCCAGTGGCCCGGGCTGGTTGAGGTGCCCCGGACCGGGCCAGGGTATCAGTTCGAGGACGCAGCAAGCAACAGCCATGGACCGGATGAGAACTACCTGGCGCCAGGGGTGATCGAGATCATGGAATCAATTTGGACCGAATACATCACCTGCAACCAAACCACTCCGAGACGGTGCCCGATGAGCGGAAGTGTGTTCACGGTGACGGGTGCCTCGGTGATCTCTGGAGGCCTGTTCGATATTGCGAGGACCTGGAGCACCCCACGCCATACAACCCACCGCGTGGGCCGAGACGTCGATTTCGACGATGCCGGGGCAGAAACCGTCAGGGCCACCATGAGACGAATCTGTAAAAAGGATGTGTACATTTTCGAGGGCGCGCGAACTTTCTGTCTAAACGAAGACAATCACTTCCACGCCTTTCTTGGAAACACCTTCTACAACCCGAGCGAGCGCCAGGGAGGTGGCGAATGAGCTTACGCTTCGGCCTTGTCCTATTCTTCGGATTCCTGGTCACTCCTGCCTATGCGCAGGAAGTACGGTTTGATCCAGCCAGCGGTGATTACTTCGTCACGGTCTTCAACGATCAGCTGCAGCCGATTGAAGCGCGAGTTGTGCCTGCGAATAAGGTCGCTGGTGAGGTCTCGGTCAGAATTTCTACTCTGGACGGCCAGCGTCAGTTCTCTTATCTCGTCCGTGAAGCCTCAGGAAGCCCACAGGATCTCGGAGCGTTCTTAGTTCCATGTCCGCTGGATAACGCCCCGTTTTCGTCTCTTCGTGGGATCGCCGAACCGGATTTCGGCGCGGGGCCATGGCTGGCAGACCATGCCGCTTACGCGGCAGGTCCCGTGTGCTCGTTCGACGGAGGGGCGATCCCTCTTTCACCCGGTGGGAATCTTACCGTCGAATTTGAAACACCCCAACTACCCGCCATAGGTGCGGTGCTGGTTGTTGGAGCGGGCGCTGGAATCGTCGGTGGCATCCCAGCCACGGATGCGGGGATCGAGGAGAATTTCCCGGCGATTCTGTTCGAGAGCACCGTTGACGGAACGGGTGGTGGCTGGAAGGAAATTACCTCGGTCGTTCCCACCCGCGATCCTTCGCTGTTCGATGATCCGGTCGCGGGCATCGGGCTGATCCAGGGCGACCTTACTAAAACGTGCGGCACACTCGCCTGGATCACCTCGGCGGGAGTGTGCAGCGACCTGGCCGATGACCTCACGACCGCGGCAAGCGCCTTCGGATCCGGAGACATCGTCCTGACCCGGGACGCGCTGTCTGGATTCATCGCGGAGCTGGAGGCCCAACACGACACGACAGGTGCACTGCCCGTAGCCGGGAATGCCTTCTACCTACTCACTACGAACGCACGCCACCTGCTCGACAATGTACTGCCTGTGCCGACTGAGTCGGTTATCTCGGCCACGGCCGACACCTACCTGAAGCGAGGCACGCCGAACAAGAACCAGGGCGCGGACTCGATCCTGCGCATCCGGCAGAGCGGGAAGAACCGCGCACTCGTGCGGTTTGCCGCCGGGGCGTTCACCGGCATAACGGGCCAGGTCGTGAGTGCTCGCATCGAGGTC
>JAZDDA010000059.1:0-30779 GCA_036679625.1 Gemmatimonadota bacterium
CGCCACCCGGTCGCTCACGCTGGTACGCGACACCCACGGGGTCGTGCCGCTGAATCTCAGCGGGGTGGGGCGGGTGCTCTCTGTTACCTACGCCCGTGCCGACCAGCTCGTGGCGGGGCGCGCCTTCGATCCGATTCTCGCATCCGAGGTGGGCCGCATTACGTCGGTTCGCGTCGGACCCGAGACCCCCGCTGCGACGTACGACAGCTTGCGTGCCTCTGCCTCTGACGTGGAGGTGGTGCTCGTCAACGCGTACGTGCCTCCGCGTGCTGGGGCTGGGGATGTCGCGGTTCCCGAGGCGCTGCGTGACTTCGTGGAGGGAATTGCGCGCGATCGACCCACTGTCGTCACGAGCTTCGGGAATCCCTATCTCCTCACCGCCTTCCCGTCGGTATCCGCCTACCTGATCGCCTGGGGCGAACACGAGGTGTCGCAGCGCGCTGCCGCGCGAGCGCTCGTGGGCTCCACCGCGATCACTGGGCACCTTCCGGTGTCGATTCCCCCCTACCACGAGCTGGGAGAGGGAATCCAGCGGGCTGCGCAGGCGCCCCCGAGCGGGCCCCGATCCGGACCACGCGTTGGCCCTGGAGGGATTCCGGTCACCGTCTCTCCCCTGGAGGTGTCCGCCGCGCAGGCGGGTCTCCCGGATACGGCCCTCGATGCGGTGGATTCACTCGTATCTGCGGCGATCCTCGATGGCGTGACGCCGGGTGCGGTGCTCGCTGTGGCGCAACACGGGAAGCTCGTTCGGCTGAGGGGGTATGGTCGTCTGGATTATGCGGAGGGCTCCCCAGCGGCGACGCCGGGAACGATCTATGACCTCGCCTCTCTCACGAAGGTCGTGGGTACCACCATGGCGGCGATGATCCTGCTCGAAGAGGGACGCCTGGAGCTGGACGACGCGGTGGTGTCGCACCTGCCCTGGTGGGGCGGGGGAGACCCGCGGAAGGCCGAGGTCACGCTCCGGCAGCTGTTGCTCCATCGGTCTGGGCTCCCGCCGTTCAGGGCCTTCTACCGTGACATCGCAGGACGGGCCGCGTACGAGACAGCGCTCGGTGAGCTGCCCCTCGACTTCGACCCCGGCACCCGCACCACCTACTCAGACCTTGGCCCGATGACGCTCGGGTTGGTCGTAGAGGCTGCGAGTGGGGAACCACTCGACGTGTTCCTGCGCGACCGCGTCTGGGAGCCCCTCGGAATGCGAGATACCGGATTTAACCCGGATGCAGGGCAGCTCCCGAGGATTGCCCCAACCGAGGTCGATACCGTCTTCCGCCACACCCACCTTCGCGGGGTCGTGCACGACGAGAACGCCTTCGCGCTCGGCGGCGTTGCGGGCCACGCGGGTCTCTTCTCGACGGCGTACGACCTCAGCTTGTTCGCCCAGATGATGTTGGACGGTGGCATCGCGGACGCTCCACCGATTTCAGACGTCCGTCTGGTCGCTGACTCCACGATCTCGGCCTTCACCAGGCGGTACGATGCCACGGCCTCCCGGGCCCACGGCTGGGACACGCCGGCCGAGGCGCCCTCCTCGGGGGAGTCATTCTCAGCGTCGGCATTCGGACACACGGGGTTCACCGGAACGTCGTTGTGGATCGACCCCGAGCGGGATCTCTTTGTGGTGCTTCTCACCAATCGGGTAAACCCGACGCGGGAGAACACGAAGCACGTACCCTTCCGCCGAGCGCTTCATGAGGCCCTCGTGCGCGCGCTCGGAGATGGTGGGGAGGAGCTGGGGAATGGCTGAAGGCTTTGCGCCGCTCGACCTCGTCGTTCTGCTGGCCTACCTGGCGGGTGTGACTGCATGGGGCGCCTGGTTGGGCAGGGGACAGACGGGGGGCCGTGACTACTTCCTGGGGGGCCGAAACCTTCCGTGGGGCGCGGTGCTGCTCTCTGTTGTGGCGACCGAGACGAGCACGCTGACATTCCTCAGCATCCCGGGTGTGGCCTACTTCGGTACGCTGGGGTTCCTCCAGATCACATTCGGATACCTCATCGGGCGTGTTGTGGTCGCCCAGATCCTCCTGCCCGCCTACTTCCGGGGCGATCTCTCGACGGCTTATGGGCTTCTCGAGGCTCGATTCGGACTCGGTGTGCGGCGGTTCACCTCGGGAATCTTCATGGTCACGCGCCTCCTTGCCGACTCGGTGAGGCTGTACGCGACCGCGATCCCCCTCGCGCTCGTGACCGGGTGGGAGCTTCCCGTCTCCATCGCAGTGATCGGGATCATGACGGTGATCTACACCTACGCTGGCGGGATAAAGGCTGTGGTCTGGGTCGATGCCCTTCAGATGGGGCTCTACCTGTTTGGAGCTGTCGTGGCGGCGGTCGCCCTCCAGTCCATGGTGGGTGGTGGGTGGGGAACCATCTTCACCGAATCGGCTGCGGCAGGGAAGACGGCCATCTTCGACACCTCGTTCGACCTTGGCACCGCATACACGATCTGGGCTGGCATACTCGGGGGCGCACTCCTGACGATGGCGTCGCACGGAACCGACCAGCTGATCGTGCAGCGGTTGCTGACCTGTCGCGATCTCCCTTCGGCGAAGAAAGCCCTGGTCGGGAGCGGAGTTCTCGTGGTTGGCCAGTTCGCGCTCTTCCTCGTTCTAGGGCTCGGGCTCTGGGTGTTCTATGAGGGGCGGGCCTTTGAAAGGGGCGATGAGATCTTCGCGCTCTTCATCGTGGGGCAGCTGCCGGCCGGTGTTACCGGCCTGTTGATCGCTGGAGTGTTCGCCGCAGCGATGTCGTCGCTCTCGTCGTCGATCAATTCTCTCGCATCAGCGACGGTCTACGACTTCTGGGCGCCGGCCGCGGGTGCTACGGAGGACGATGAGCGTATCCTCAGGGTGGGACGGCTCTTCACGATCATGTGGTCGGCACTCCTCATTGGGGCGGCGGTCGCGTTCATCCCGCTGGGCCGTGGTGCCTCTGCGGTCGAGGTAGCGCTGGCCGTCGCCTCGTTGGTGTACGGTGGGCTCCTAGGCGCCTTCCTGCTCGGAACCCGTTCGCGCCGTGCCGACCGGGTCAGCGTCGTAGCCGGAATGACCGTGGGGATCGGGACGGTCACTGCGATCTGGATCTTCGCGAGCTCGCAGGTGGCGTGGCCCTGGTTCGTGCCCATCGGGTGCGCCCTGACGGTCCTGGTTGGAGTGGGGTTGGGACGGGGAAGGGACGGAGAGGAAGTCGTCCGATGACCCGCTTCGTGATCGGAGTCGATGGCGGGGGAACGCGCACGAGAGTGACCGTGGTGAGCGAAGAGGGTGTCGTCCTCGGTGGTGCAGAGGGTGCTGCGTCTCTGGTGAGCCCAGGGGTGGCGGCCGCCTCGGCTGCGGTCGTCATCGAAACCTGCCGAATCGCCGCGCAGGGGGCCGGGGTAGAGCTGCCCGCTGCCCACATCTGGGCTGGTCTCGCGGGTGTGGGGAATCCCGAGGATCGCGACGTGATCCTCCGCGAGTTCGAGAATGCCGGGGTTTCCCTGGCGGCGACCGTCGCATCCGACGCCGAGGCTGCTCTGCACGACGCCTTCGAGGGTGGCCCGGGGATTCTGGTGATTTCGGGGACCGGGTCCATCGTGCTCGCGAGGGGCCCCGAGGGCCAGATGGTGCGCGTAGGGGGGTGGGGCGTCCTGTTGGGTGACGAGGGAAGTGGTTACTCGATCGGAATCGCTGCGCTGAAGGCCGTCGTGCGTGGCGAGGATGGGCGCAGCATCGAAACGCTCCTGCGAGACCCCATCCTCGAGGCGTTGGATGTGACCCGCACCTCGGAGTTGGTTCGCTGGGTAGCTGCGGCGAGCAAGGCCGAAATTGCAGGCCTCGTCCCGGTCGTGGAGAAGGCCGCCGGAGAGGGCGATTCCGCTGCGACGGAGATCATCGAGGGCGCGGTGGAGGCCCTTGTAGGGCACGTCCTTACGGCACTGCGGCGTCTGGGTCCCTGGCCCGGGAGGCCGAGCGTTGCGATGTCGGGTGGACTCCTCAACCCCGGAGGCCCGCTACGGACGCGCTTCATGTCGGCCGCCGCCGGGATCGTGTGTCACCCGCTCGAGCGAGAGGTGCACGGGTTGGCTGGCGCTGCGTCTCTGGCCCTCGCTGCTCTCGATAGCTAGGGAGCTGCGACAGCCTTCTAGCGTAGCGCCTCCTCGAGCGCCGTCGCCGCGTCCGTGCTGTCGTCGCGGTACTTCACGATGACTGGAGCGTAGAGGTGAAGTCCCAGCTCCTCGGCAAGGGCCCCCGAAGCGGGGCGGGACCCCGGTACGACCACAGCCCTGGCCGGGATCGTTAGCGGTGACCCGGGAGAGGCGCGGTACCGGGTCTCGTGGACGAGATCGAACACCGTTGTCGACGATGTGAGTTGAACGCCGGGGGCCACGACCGCACCCTCACCCACCAACGTTCCCTCGAAGATTCCCGAGTTCCCACCGATCATCGCGTCGTCCTCCACGATCACCGGTCGCAGCCCCACAGGCTCGAGCACCCCCCCCAACTGTGCGCCGGCGCTCAGGTGAACCCGCTTTCCGACCTGCGCACACGACCCCACGAGAGCATGGGAGTCGATCATCGCTCCCTCGTCGACGTACGCTCCGACGTTGACGTAGGCGGGAGGCATGATCACCACGCTCGAGGCCAGGTAGGCCCCGCTGCGGACAGAGGACCCACCGGGAACGATGCGGATGTTGTCCTCTACGCCCCGCGTGTCTCGAAGCGGAAGCGTGTCTTTGTCGAAGAAGGGTGCCGGGAGGCCGGCGACCTCGATGTTCTTCCCCACGCGGAAGGCGAGCAGAATGCCGCTCTTCACCCACTCGACGACCTCCCAGCCGTCCTTGCCCGGCTGCGCCGCCCGCACGTCGCCGCGGCTGAGGGCCTCCATCAGTCGTACCGCTGCCGCCTTCGCCTCGGGTGACTCCGCGCCAGCTCCGTTGGCCGTGTGCGCTTCGATCTCGCGCTTCAGCGCTGTGATATCGGTCATAGCGCGCCCGCCTCTTCGAGTGCCTTGCGTAGTGGCACTCTGTAGCGGTCTTCGAGGGGAAGGAGCGGAAGCCGGTAGTGCGCCTCCATGCGACCCATCATCTCGAGCGCGGCCTTCACGGGGATCGGGTTGGTCTGAATGAAGTTGGTGCGCATGAGCGGGAGGAGCTTGTAATGGAGTTTCAGCGCCTCATCTCGGTCGCCTGCGAGCGCAGCCTCCACCATTCGCGCCATCGGCCCGGGTGCTTCGTTCCCGACGACCGAGATCACACCGTCCGCGCCGGCTGAGATCATCGGACAGGTCAGGTTGTCTTCACCGGAGAGGACGAGAAAGCCTTCAGGCCGCCCCCGCAGGATCGTCATCGCCTGATCGAGATCCCCCGAGGCCTCCTTCACGCCGGCGATGTTCTCGACCTCGGCGAGTCGCAGGATGGTGTCGGGCTCGACATTGCTCGAGGTGCGGCCGGGCACGTTGTAGATGAACACCGGGATCTGCGCCGCCTCCGCGACCACGCGGTAGTGCGCGTCGAGCCCCGCCTGGGTTGGCTTGTTGTAGTACGGACTGACGGTGAGCACCGCGTCCGCACCTGCTTCGCGCACGGCTCGTGCCCGTTGTGCGGCCTCGGCGGTCGCGTTGGAACCGGCACCGCCCATCACCATCACGCGTCCCTCGGCGGTGGCGACAACCTCCTCGATCACCCTTCGCTGTTCCTCGGACGAGAGCGTCGCGCTCTCTCCCGTCGTGCCACAGGGGACGAGTGTGTGGACTCCACCCTGGATCAGGAACTCCACATGGGCCCTGAGAGCGGGAACGTCCAGGTCGCCCGAGGCGGTCAGGGGGGTCACCATGGCCACGCCCAGCCCCTGGAATGGCTTCAACGTCATGAGTCTTTCCTCTCGATCGCAGCGTGGGTGCCTTCGACGTCGTCGAGGCGATCCTCAAGATAGTCATCCATCGTGAACACGCCGCTTCGGCCTCGGATCCAAACCGCTCCCGCGAGTGCCCCGCGCGTGAATCCGGCCCGCGACCGGGCACGGTGCGTCAGCTCGATGCTGTCGTCTGGGCCATGGAAGGTGACCGTATGGGTGCCAGGGACCTCACCCTCGCGCACGCTCGAGATCTGGAGCGTGGTCCGGTGCGGCTCGTCCTGCTCCCCACTGCCCGCCGCTGCCTCACCCTCGCTCAGGGCGCGAGCCCATCCAGACTTCGAGGGAAGATGCTGGAGTAGGCCCTCTGCGAGCGTGATCGCTGTGCCGCTCGGCTTATCGACCTTGTGCCGGTGGTGGGTTTCGCAGATGGAAACGTCATCGTCCAGACTCCCCTCCAGCGCGACCGCGAGTGCCTCCGCGGCCCGGAAGAAGAGGTGTACCCCCAGCGAGAAGTTGGAGGCGTAGAGCAGGCCCGTGCCCGCAGCCTCTACCGCCTGCGCGACCTCAGGTAGGCGCTCGGACCACCCCGTTGTGCCGCAGACCGTATCCACGCCGGCCTGTGCGAGGGCAATGAGGTTTTGGGCTGCCGCCTGGGGTGTGCTGAATTCGATCGCGACGTCGGCATCTCCGAGAGATGCGGGGGAGAGCTCGTTCACTCCCAGCGAGGGATCGATCCGCGCTACGATCTCGTGCCCTTCTTCGAGAGCCAGCGCCTCGATGGCCTGTCCCATTTTTCCGTATCCAACCAGCGCGATCTTCACCTGGCCTCCTGACCGGACGGGGCGTGGGGCTCGGACGCCGCGAGGAGTGTGGCGTGGAGTCTCCGTACGAGCTCCGCCGAGTCGGCGTCAGCAACCACGATGCTGAAGCTCACGTCGGACGCCTGCGAAAGCATGTGGGCAGAGGTGCCGCCCATCGCCGTAAGCACCCGCGCCTCCACGCCTGGTTCACGTAAGAGGCCGCGCCCGACTACGGTGACCGTCGTTACGTCTGTGACGACCTCGACCTCTGCGAACCGCTCCAGCTCCTTCTGAACCTCGTTGAGATTCTCGGCTCGATCGATCGTGAAGGCCGTCGACGAGTGTGAGGTGGCGACGAGATCGACGGGGACCGTGTGCCGGCCGAGTACCTCGAACACCCGCGCGAGGAACCCGAACGCCATCACCGAGGGAAAGGCCCGAACCTTGAAGAGCACGACACCCGGTTTGTAGGCAATCGCCGCGAGGGCCGTTGCACCGCGGCGATCCTGGCGGACGAGTGTCCCCTCGCAGTCCAGATTCGAGGCGTTGCGAATTCGAAGGGGGATGCCCGCCGCAGCCGCGTGCTTTGCAGCCGTTGAGTGTAGCACCCGTGCCCCGAAGTAGGAGAGCTCGACGGCCTCCTCGAACCCTATTTCGGGGAGTAGCCTGGGGTTTTCGACTGCGAGCGGATCGCAGGTGAGAATGCCATCGACATCGGTCCAGATTACGATCTCGGTGGCGTCGAGGGCAGCACCGATCAGCGCCGCGGTGAAGTCTGACCCACCCCGCCCCAGCGTGGTGGTCACACCCTCAGCCGTGGCCCCGACGTAGCCCTGGACCACCGCGACCACGCCCGATGTCACCACCGGCAAGATGTGTTCGTGCGCGAGAAGGCGGATTGCCTCGGCGTCGGGACCCGCTCGTCCGTGAAGTGCATCGGTACGGACCACCGACCGTGCGTCGACCACGCGGGCGGGCTGTCCAGCCTTTGTGAGTGCGCCGGCCACCAGGAGGGCCGAGAGGTCTTCTCCGAGGCCGAGTATCTGGTCACCCCGTGCGGCGCGAGGTGCCACGGGGTCGTGGACAGCGGTGTCGACGGCTGCGCGAACCCCTTTCGCGAGCGGATCGTGGTCGAGCTCCAACGCCGACCCCACGCCCATGTGGTGCGCTTCGAGCTCCGCCCACAGGCCGTCTTCGGCCGACGCTCCGCGGTGGTGGGCCTCCTCGAGGCGGTTTGTAACACCGGCCAACGCAGAGACGACGACGACGGCCGGCTCCCCGTGCTGGCGGACGATGTCGGCCAGGTGCCGGATCTTGTCGGCATCCGCGAGGGATGTGCCGCCGAACTTGTGTATGAGGAGTGGGCTCACGGAGTGTCCACCGTCGAGGGTACGACCCCACGAGCGGCAGCGAACTCGGCATTCAGGAGGGCTGCTCCCGCAGCTCCACGCACGAGGTTATGCGCCAGAACGCAGAACTTCAGGTCCAGTATTTCGCAGGTCCGCAGGCGCCCGACCGACACGGTCATGCCCGCACCGCGACCCCGATCGAGCCGGGGCTGTGGGTGCGCGCCCTCGAGGACCTCGATGGGGTGTTCCGGCGCCGAGGGAAGGTCCATGGCCTCTTCCGAGCGGAAGGTCGCGAGCGCCTCTTCCGCCTGCTCGACTGAGGCGGTCTCGGCCAGCGCCACGGCGACGGACAGGAAGTGTCCGTCCTGAACCGGCACCCGCGTGCACGTTGCACTTATGGGGAAGGTAGCTGGGTCGATTGTGTCGCCCGCCATCGTTCCGAGGATCTTCTGGGGTTCGGTCGCGACCTTCTCCTCCTCGCCCGGAATGAGCGGGATCACGTTGTTCTCAATGTCTCCTGCCCCCTCTCGGCCCGCTCCGGAGATTGCCTGCATCGTAGTGACGATGACCCGCTCGACCCCGAAGCGACGGTGGAGCGGAGCGAGCGCGAGCGCGAGACCGGCAACCGAGCAATTCGGGTTGGTGACGATGCCACCGCTCCACGGTTGGGCCTCCAGAAGGGCTATATGACCGGGATTGACCTCGGGAATGATCAGGGGCACGTCGAATCGCATACGGTGCGCCGAGGCGTTGCTCACCACGAGGTGTCCCGCCTGGGCGAGCGCAGGTTCGAGTTCCTGAGCGATGGCAGAGGGGAGGGCCGAGAGCACGAGCGGAGCCGCGAAGGGCCCCTCGGGCGGGCGTAGCTTGAGATCGGTTCCGGGCAGGGGGCGTCCTGCAGATCCAGGTGATGCGGCTACCTCGATCAAGCTGAACCAGGGGTGCCCCTGCAGGCGGGACACGATCTCCATGCCCACCAATCCCGACGCGCCGAGTACGGCGACGGGGATGGGCGCTCGCTCAGAATTCAAATGACTCTCATCTCAATGGGTCCTCAATTTTCCTTGCAAGCTCCGGACCCGACGTCACGCCACCGCCCGCTCCGGCGAATGTCGCGCTCGAGAACAACATCCTAACTCACCACCGAGAGAAGCGGGAGGAGCATGAAGAGGGCGATGAGGAGCGCCACTACGGCAGGTGGAGACGCGTTCCGGATCGTTCCACCGACCGGTTCACCTTCAACGGGCGGGTGATTCATTCGATCGCCCGCTCGGCTCGACCATCCGACGCAGCCCCTCGAGCATTTCTCTGGAATTTGCCCCCATCACGGACCCCGATTCGAGCGTCAGCGGACCCCCGTCCACTCGACTCATTACGCCGCCCGCTTCGCGCACGATCACCATGCCAGCCGCAAAGTCCCAGGGATTCAGGTGCAGCTCCCAGAAGGCGTCGAAAACGCCCTCGGCGAGATAGCAGAGATCCAGCGCGGCGGCCCCACCGCGGCGAATGCCCCCCGTATGGGTGAGCACCTCCACAAGTTGGCGGGCGTAGCGGGGGGCTTCGCTCTCGAGCTTGAATGGAAATCCAGTCCCGACGAGTGCTCGGTCGAGTGAGCGGAGCGTGGAGGTCTGGATCGGCGCACCGTTCTTGAAGGCTCCCAGCCCCTCGGCCGCCCACCAACAGTCGCCGGTCGGAGCCTGAACGACGGCGCCGGCCACCGGCACTCCCTGCACCGTGAGGCCAACCGAGGCGCAGTGCATCGGGTGCCCGTGAAGGAAGTTCGTGGTTCCGTCCAGGGGATCGACCACCCAGAGCGGCGCATCAGGCGCGTCGTTTCCCAGGACGGCCCCGTCCTCCTCTTCGGCCATGATGCCGTGATCTGGATGGAGCTCCCGGATGACCGCGAGTGCGGCATCCTGGGCGGCGAAGTCGGTCTCGGATACATAATCGGCCCGTCCCTTCTCCCGCGCGTGGGCGATCGCACCGCGCTTGGCGTGTGCTGCGTGGACCTCGGCGGCGGCCTCCGCCGAGGCCAGGGCCGTCTCCATCCAGGTGGCGTAATCTGAGCTCATTTGGATCTCGTTCAGGCCTTCCCGAGTGCGGGAAGGGCGCGGGTGTACAGGTCGAGGTAGTGGCCGACGACCGCCGTCTTCGAATGATTCGCCTTGAGTGTGGCCAGTCCGCCGAGGGCCAGGGTGGTGCGCGACTCCGCACTCTGACTCAACATCTCGCCGAGATGGGCGGCCATCTCGGCGGGATCTCCCGGTGGGCATATGAGCCCCGTCTCACCCTCGCGGATGAGCTCGCGGGCACCGGCGGTGGCGGTGGAGATGACGGGCGTTTGGTTCGCCCAGGCCTCGAGGATCACGTTGCCCAACGGTTCATGCCGCGAGGGGCAGACCAACACCGTGGCTGTCTGGATCCACCTTGAAGGTTGGCTCACCCAGCCGAGCCAGCGCACACGGTCGGCGATGTGCAACTCTTCGGTTTGCGTAACGAGGGCGGAGCGGAGCGGCCCGTCGCCCGCGAGCACCAGGATCACGGGACGCCCGTCGAGCTGGGGCGGAAGTCGCGAGAACGCCGCGATGAGATCCTGAAAGCCCTTTCGTTCGATGAAGCGCCCGAGCGCGAAGATGAGGAGCGCGTCGCTCGGAACGTCCGCGCCCCGCCTGAGCTCTGCCGTGTGTTCCGGTGAATCGAGCGGAGCGACCTCCACGAAGTTCCCGATGTGAAACACGCGCTTCTTCGCGAACCCGGACTCGATGAGGTGCCCACAGATGCCCTCGGTGTTGCCCACCCAGGCGTCCGCGTGTCGGTAGGCGTTGGGCCGGTAGTATCCGCCAAGCCGAGCGACGTGAAACGTGGCCGCGCCACGGGGCACCCTGGTGAGCCGGCTCGCTCGCCCGAGGTAGCTTTGAATGATCTCCGGTTGCCGATCACGCATGAGTCGGCGCAACGCGAACCAGGTGGTCACGTCCAGGCCGTTTCGCATCCCGGTGGTGAGCGTCGATACACCAGGAAGCTCCTTGACCAGTGCGCTGCCCCTCCGGACGACCCTGGTCGTGGAATGTCCCGCGTCGTCGAGCGCTTGGGTCAGGCGGGCGAAGAATCGTTCCGCTCCGCCCAGCTCCCGGCTTCCGATGGCGTGGATCGAGTGGATGACGTATCTCCTCAGGGCGTGGGAAGACCTCCCTACCCAGGGTGGAAGTCCCATTCACTTCTGACGGGGCCAGCGGTAAGTTGGGTCGTCATTTTCCAGAAGCAATGGGGACCCATGAGCGAGACTGCATCCGGAGCCAGAAAACGGATCCTGAGCGGCATCCAGCCGAGCGGGGAGGCTCACCTCGGGAACTACCTGGGTGCGCTCCGCCAGTGGGTGAATCTTCAGGAAGAATACGAGTGTTTCTATCCGATCGTCGATTATCACGCGATCCTCGGCGACCTCCCCCCTGAAGACCTTCCGCCGTTCGTCCTGGATATTGCGATCACGCTCCTGGCGGTGGGCGTAGACCCAGAGCGTTCTACGATCTTCGTGCAGTCGGATGTTCCAGAGCACACGGAGCTTGCCTGGCTCTTCAACGCCATCGCTCCCGTCGGTGAGCTCGAGCGCATGACGCAGTACAAAGACAAGGCGAAGCGGTTTGAATCCGTACCCGTTGGCCTCCTGAACTACCCGGTTCTTCAGGCCGCCGACATCCTGATCTACCGTGCTGACGCGGTCCCCGTAGGTGAGGATCAGCGCCAGCACCTCGAGTTGACGCGGGAGTTGGCGCGCAGGTGGAATGCCCGCTACGGCGAGTTGTTTCCCGAGCCGGAGGCGATCATCCCCGAGGTCGGACGCATTCTGGGGCTCGACGGCAACGCGAAGATGAGCAAATCGCTGGGGAACACCGTGCGCATCCTGGCCGAGGCCGACGAGGTCTGGGATCGGGTGCGGACGGCGATGACGGATCCCCAACGGGTTCGGCGGGACGACCCCGGCCGCCCCGAGGTCTGTAACGTCTTCACTCTTCACAAGCTGCTCACCGCCGCCGATAAGCTCCCAGACATAGAGGCCCAATGCAGAGCGGGCACCCGTGGCTGCGTCGACTGTAAGCGTATCCTCGCTGAGAGCATCACCGACGAGTTCGCGCCCATACGGGAGCGGGCAGCTCACTACAGGGCGAGGCCGGGGGAGGTGGGTGAAATCCTCCGGGCGGGAGCGGCGCGTGCCCGGGCTATCGCTCGCGAAACGCTCGACATCGCCCGTGAGCAGATGGGCCTGAACTGGACCTCCGCGATCGAGTAGCGCCGCTGGAGTACACCTCTTTGTATGGCAGGGCGCTGGGGCCGGTCGTATTTTGGGATGGGATTCGTGTTTCTTCCGGGAGGATTCAATGAACGACGTCTTCAAGAAGGCGATCGAGGACGGCGCGAGCGATATCCACATCAAGGCTGGGGATTACGTTCGCGCGAGGATTAATGGCGACCTTGTGCCGCTTACCGAGCAGAAGATCTCCCATGCTCAGGTGAGGGAGCTCGCGATCAAGCTGATTCCCCACAAGCACGACCGTGATCGGATCGACGAGATCATGGATTACGACTGCTCATGGGGCCTGCCTGGCCTCGGGCGTTTTCGCGTCAACATCCTCAAACAGCGAAGCACCTTCGCCATCGTGATGCGGATCGTGCCGATCGAGATCCCGAGCTTCGCAGACCTCAAGCTTCCCGATGTTCTCGAGACCATTGCCCAGATGGAGCGCGGGCTCATCCTCGTAACCGGCGTTACCGGTTCCGGGAAGAGCTCGACGATGGCGGCGATCATCGACCACATCAACCGAAACTCCGCCCGACATATCGTCACGCTCGAGAACCCGATCGAGTTTCTTCACCGCGATCTTCACTCATCGGTCACGCAGCGAGACGTGGGGACGGATACGGAGTCGTTCGAGACGGGGTTGAGGGCTGCCCTGAGGCAGGACCCCGACGTACTTCTCATCGGTGAGATGCGAGACAAGACCACGATCGATACTGCGCTGAAGGCAGCCGAGACCGGTCACCTGGTCATCTCGACGGTGCACACCAAGAATGCGGTTCAGACGCTCGCTCGGATCATCGCAGTCTTTGCACCCGAGGAGCAGGAGATGATCCGCATCCGGCTCGCCGACGCGATTCAGGCGGTGGTCAGCCAGCGATTGATTCCCACAGTAGACGGTAAAGGCCGGCGCGTTGCATGCGAGGTGATGCTGGTCACAGGGACGATTCGGGATTGCATCATCGATCCGGATCGCATGGATGAGATCCACGACCTCGTTGCGGACGGACGAGAACAGTACGGATCGCAGACCTTCGACCAACATCTGATGGATCTGGTTCGCAACAACGAGATCAGCTTCGAGATGGCGATGGCTGCCGCGAACAATCCGAACGACTTCGACCTGAAGATGAACGTCTTCGGATCCAGCAGTTCCTCCTCCGGTGCATCATCGGCGTCGCTGGGCGAGGTCACGCACGACACGACCAATCCCTACGATAACAAGTGAGGGTGGTGGACCTCTCGGGAGTCTTCGTTCCAACCACCACACCCTTCGACCCGGTTACCGGAGAGGTCGATCGAGTTGGGCTCAGGGCAAACCTGCGGGCTCTGGCGGAGGCCCCGGTCGGAATCGTCATTGGCGGCTCCACCGGAGAGGCGCTCCTGCTCGACGAAGAGGAGCGCCGGCAGTCGCTCGAGTGTGCCCGGGACGTGGCGCGCCCCGACCGGCCCCTCGTCATGGGAACCGGCGCCGAGTCGACCCGCACGACCATCCGTTGGTGCGTGATGGCCGGGGAGGTGGGGGCGGACGCCGTTCTGGTGCAACCCCCCGCGTTCTACAAGGGCGCCATGACGGACGAGGCGCTGAGCATCCACTACCGGACCGTCGCCGATGCATCCCCGGTCCCGGTGATCCTCTACCAGGTGCCGCTACACCTCAACACCCTGGAATTTTCGACGACGCTGGTTGCACAGCTCGCGAAACATGGAAATATCGTCGGCATAAAGGACTCCAGGGGGAGCCTCGATCGGGTGGCCGAGTTGGTCGGGCAGACGCCTGACGACTTTCAGGTGCTGGTCGGGAGCGGTGCGGTGCTGTACGGGGGGCTCGAAGTTGGTGCCGTAGGGGGCATTCTCGCGGTTGCCAACCTCGCGCCGAGCGAGGCAGCCGAGATCGCCGATGCCTACGCGCGCGGCGATACGAGCCGTGCGGGGGCCATACAGGAGCGAATCGGACCGGTTCACACCGGAGTCGTGGGCGGGTGGGGCGTACCCGGCGTCAAGGCGGGTGTCGATGCGAGAGGGCTTCATGGAGGTGACCCTCGACCGCCGCTCCGGCCGATCAGCTCCAGGGGGAGGGAAAAGGTTGAATCGATAATGCGGGCGGCAGGGCTGCTTCCCTCGGACTAGGCCCGTCTTGCGTTGACGCGGCCTTCCTGCGTGTCTAACTTTTTCCAAAGGATTCACCACCCAAGGCCCATCCCCCGAATGGATGGGCTTTTTCTGCGCACTAACGGGTCATTCGACCCGAATCAACCACGGATCGAATACCGTGTCGCAAGGCAGTCTCAGTGGTCGCTGCGTCGTCGTCGTCGGATGTCAGTGGGGTGACGAGGGAAAGGGTAAGATTGTCGATGTCCTCGCAGAGGACGTGGACATCATCGCCCGGTACCAGGGCGGCGCAAATGCGGGTCACACCGTGCACGTCGAGGACGAGGAGTTTGTACTTCACCAGATTCCCTCTGGGATTCTCCACGAGGGCAAGCGGTGCCTTCTCGGGAACGGTGTCGTTCTAGACGTACTCCAGTTTTGCGAGGAGTACGATGCCCTGGTTGCGCGAGGGCGCGACCTCGAGGGCCGGGTAGGCGTGAGCGCCCGTGCTCACCTGCTGATGCCCTATCACCGGCTGCTCGACAAAGCATCCGAGGGCACGGCGAAGGACAAGATTGGCACGACGGGCCGTGGGATCGGGCCTGCGTATGAAGACAAGGCGGGGCGAAGGGGCGTGAGGGTTGCAGATCTCGCTAATCCGGCGCGGCTTCAGGGTCTCATCGAGAGCGGCCTCGAGCGTGCGCGGGCGCGTGTGGAGAGCCTCGGCGGCACCTGCCCTGACGATCTCGATGCGAGCGTCGAGGCTGCCGTCGCCGCAGGCGAGAGACTCGTGCCGCTTGCGACGGACACAGGGGCCGAGATCGCCGCTGCGGTTGCGGCGGGACGCCGTGTACTCCTCGAGGGTGCTCAGGGGACGGCCCTGGATCTCGACCACGGGACGTACCCCTACGTGACTTCGTCGAACACGACGGCGGCGGCCGCCGCCACCGGTACGGGCATCGGCCCCACCGCGATCGACACGGTGATTGGCGTCGTAAAGGCCTACACGACGCGGGTGGGCAATGGACCCCTTCCGTCGGCGATGTCGCCTGAGATGGACGAACACATGCGGCGCCTTGGAGGTGAGTTCGGTGCGACCACCGGGCGGCCGCGGCGCTGCGGATGGTTTGATGCTGTGCTCGTCCGGTTGGCCTCGAGGGTGAACGGACTCACCGGCCTGGCGGTCACCAAGCTGGACGTGATGGACACGCTCACCGAGATCCAGATCGTGACCGGATACCGGACGCGTCAGGGCGTCATGACGGAGTTTCCGGCCGACACGGACCTGCTCACAGACATGGAGCAGGTTGTCGAAATGGTTCCCGGTTGGGGGTGTTCCACCACGGAAGCGCGTTCCCTCGCTGACCTGCCGAGGGAGGCTCGGGCCTACCTCGATCGGATCGAAGAGCTTGCCGATTCGCCGGTTCGCATGGTTTCAGTTGGCACACGCCGGAGCCAGATCATCGTAGTTTGACGATGCCCGGAATTCCCGACCCCGTTGAGGCTTGGGGACTTCGTTTCTATCTTACTAAGCTTTGTCGCCTTCGTCCGTCTCCTGGTGTTGTGGGGGCCGTGCGCTCGGGACTGGGTTGACCGGAGGATGGGGCGTCGATGTTCGAGGAACTGGGCAATAAACTAGACACGGTTCTAGGCAAGTTTCGGCAGCGTGGGATCCTGACGGAGCCCATGATTCGAGACGGGCTGAGGGAAGTGCGCCGGGTCCTCCTCGAGGCCGACGTCAACTACAAGGTGACGCGAGAGTTTCTGGAGCGCGTGCAGGAGCGCGCCCTCGGCGACCAGGTTGTGAAGTCGGTGTCGCCTGGTCAGCAGATCGTGAAGATCGTTCACGACGAGTTGGCCCGTTTGATGGGGGATGAGCGGCCCGGCATTGCATGGGCAGTGACGCCTCCGACGGTGGTGATGGTCGTTGGGCTACAGGGGTCCGGAAAGACGACTACCATCGCCAAGCTGGCCAAGCGCATTGCGCGGGAGGGCCAGTCGCCGTTGATGGTCGCCTGCGACCTTCAGCGACCCGCAGCTGTGGAACAGCTCCGCGTCCTGGGCGAGCAGATTGGAGTGCCTGTGCATGAGGGCACTCCCGGGGGAGACCCCGTGGAGACCGCACTTGCTGGGATCGCACGGGCGAGAGAAGAGAAGCACACGGTTGTCCTGATCGACACCGCAGGTCGGCTGCAGATTGATGAGCCGCTCATGGCGGAGTTGGGGCGCCTGAAGAGCGAGGCCAAGCCTCAGGAGATCCTCCTGGTCGCGGATGCGATGACTGGGCAGGAGGCGGTGAAGATCGCCAAAGGGTTTGATGAGGTGCTCGATCTTTCGGGCGTTGTTCTTACGAAGATGGATGGGGACGCGCGTGGTGGCGCGGCCCTTTCGATTCGCGGGGTGGTCGGAAAGCCGATCAAGTACGTCGGCGTGGGTGAGACGGTCGATGACCTTGAAGAGGCCGACCCCCAGCGTTTAGCGGGACGTATCCTCCAGTTGGGGGATGTGGTGGGGCTCGTGGAGCGGGCCGAGCGCGCGATGGATGTCGATGCGCAGGCGAAGCTCCAGGAGCAGATGATGGGCGGGCGCTTCACGCTGGAGGACTTCCTCACAGCGATGGGGCAGCTCCAGAAGATGGGGCCGCTCGAACAGTTGGTGAAGATGATTCCTGGCGCGTCAAAGGCGCTGCCAGTTGGTGGGATGGACCCGAAGCGGATGAAGCACGTCGAGGCGATCATTCTTTCGATGACGCCGCGCGAGCGGAAGAAGCCCGAGATTTTGAACGGGTCGCGGCGGGCGAGAATCGCCAAAGGATGTGGGCGACCGGTGTCAGAGGTGAACCGGTTGGTAAAGCAGTTCAACGAAGCAAAGAAGTTCATGAAGCGCATGCGGGGCATGATGCCAAAAGGTAGGATGCCCTCTTAGGAAGTACGCCCCGCAGGGGCACGAGAACCATACAGGGAAGCGAAGAAATGCCAGTACGAATCCGACTCCGCCGAATGGGCCGTAAGAAGGCCGCACACTTCCGTATCGTCGTGGCCGACAGCGCCTCGCCCCGTGATGGGCGTTTCGTTGAAAACCTCGGGTACTATAGGCCGACCGAACAGCCGGCTCGTCTTGTAATCGACATCGAGCGTGCCGATTACTGGATCTCCGAGGGTGCTGAACTCACGGATACCGTGCGAAACCTTCTGACCAAGGCCCGCAAGGGCGGCGACGCCACGGTGGCGCTTGGTGAGCTGGATCCGGCAGAGGCGAAGGAGCGGCGTACCGCCGAGCTCGCCGCGCGCCGTTCCGGTGAGGAGGCTGCCCGCGAAGAGGCTGCAGCCGCAGTTGCAGCACAGGAGGTCGCTGCGAAGGCTGCCGCCGAGGTTGAGGCTGCCGAGGCTGCTGCCGCGGCCGAAGTCGAAGCCGAAGAGGAAGCCGCCCCCGAAGCTGAAGCCGAAGAGGAAGCCGCCCCTGAAGCCGAGGCCAAAGAGGAAGCCGCCCCTGAAGCCGAGGCCGTAGAGGAAGCTGCCCCCGAAGCCGAGGCCGAGGAGGAAGCTGCTCCTGAAGCCGAGGCCGTAGAGGAAGCTGCCCCTGAGGCTGAGGCCGAAGAGGAAGCTGCCCCTGAGGCCGAGGCCGAGGAGGAAGCCGCTCCCGAAGCTGAAGCCGAAGAGGAAGCTGCCCCCGAAGCTGAAGCCGAGGCCGATGAAGATGGCGAGGAAGAGAAGTCCGAGTAACCCTCCGTTTCTGGTCGTGGGCCACCTGAACAAGGTCCACGGCATGAAGGGTGAACTCTTTGTCTGGCCCCTCACGGACCACCCCGGGAGCACTTTTACTCCCGGGGTGGTCTTTCGATTGGGCACCGAGGAGGGCGAGCCAGGCGAGGGAGATTCCGCGGATGTCACCATCGCGGAATCCCGCCCTTATCGGCGAGGATTCCTCGTTCGGTTCGAGGGCCTGACCAACCGTGCACACGCTGAGGCCATACGGGGAAGGTACATTCTTCGTTTCGCCACCGAGGTCGAAGACCGGGCCGAAGGGGAGTTCTTTTATCACGAGCTGCTCGGACTCCAGGTAGAAACAGCTTCTGGCGTGACCGTGGGGGAGATCGTCGAGGTCTATGAGGTGCGACCGGTCGACCTGCTCGAGGTGCGCGGACCCGAGAAGACCCTGCTCATCCCGTTCCTCAAGAAGGACATCCAGAGCATCGATCTCGAGGGTGGACGCATGGTAATTGATCCACCCGACGGACTGCTGGATCTCTGAGGGAGGGAGCGAGCCCGGTGCGCATCAACATCGTAACGATTTTCCCGGATTTCTTTCGAGATCCCCTCGCGACGAGTATCCCCTCACGAGCGGCCAGGGATGGACTCGTCGACTACAACGTGGTCGATCTGCGAAGCTACACACACGACAAGCACCGCACCGTCGACGACCTCCCCTTCGGCGGTGGGGCGGGGATGGTGATGAAGCCCGAGCCGTTCTTCGAGGCCGTAGACGATCTGCAGCCGAGGGGTCCCGTAGTGCTTCTCTCTGCGAGGGGGCGTCCCTTCGCGCATGCCGATGCCGTGCGGCTAGCGGTTCAGCCGGAGCTGACGCTTCTCTGTGGGCACTACAAGGATGTCGACCAGAGGGTGGCCGACTACCTGGCTTCCGAAGAAATTTCCATCGGTCCCTTCATCCTCTCGGGCGGCGAAATCGGTGCGCTTGCGATTACCGATGCGGTTGTGCGGCTGCTCCCGGGTGCGTTGGGCGACCATGACTCCGCGGCATCGGATTCCTTCTACGATGGAGGCGCTCTGTCCGCGCCTTCCTACACGCGTCCGGCGGAGTATCGGGGTCATGTGGTTCCCGAGGTCCTGCGCAGTGGCGATCACGCGAAAATCCAGGCTTGGCGCGACGAAGAGGCCAGACAGCGGACCAGAAAACGTGAAGAGGATTCAGGGGATCCTTCGCGAGAGGACTGAATTTCCGTTCCCGCAGGCGGTCGGGAATGAGGTTGACGAAAAATCCGTAGCGAATGGGGGTTCACACACCCGTATTCCTTAAATATCTTAGTCGTCTGTATTGCATAACGGTTCGCCCGAACCAAAGGGGGAAATCATGACTGACATACTTACTGAAGTCGGTAAGGAGCAACTTCGAGAAGACACTCCGGAGTTTGCCCCCGGTGATACGGTTCGGGTCCTGTACCGCGTCCGTGAGGGAGCTAAAGAACGCATTCAGGTCTTCGAGGGCGTTTGCATCGGACGGCGTGGGGGTGGCCTTGGTGAGACCTTCACGGTGCGTAAGATCTCAGGCGGAATCGGCGTCGAGCGTGTGTTTCCGCTCCACGCGCCCACGGTGGGTGGCGTTGAGGTCGTTCGTCGGGGCCGTGTGCGCCGAGCGAAGCTCTACTATCTGCGGGGACTGCGCGGTAAGGCGGCCCGCATTCCGGAGAAGCGTTCTCACTAGCTGAGAGGCCGGCTCCTATGCCGGACCACGTGACAGAATCCGGAGAACCTCATCGGCTCCAGGACCCACTCGCGTATGAGCGACGGTTCTGGAGCCGTGGTATTTCTGGGGTGGCCGGCATCGACGAGGTGGGCCGCGGGCCGCTTGCCGGCCCGGTCGTCGCCGCTGCCGTGATACTCCCCATCGACGCCTTCATCGAGGGTGCGACGGACTCCAAGAAACTCTCTGCGGCGGACCGGGAGAGGCTTACGGTCGAAATCCTGGCCAAGGCGCAGGTCGGTCTCGGCGCGGCCTCGGTGCGCGAGATCGACCTGGGCAACATACTCGTTGCCACCGCGACGGCGATGCGCCGCGCAATCGCCCATCTTCCTGTAGACCCAGAGCACATCGTTGTGGACGGACTGCCCATGAAGGGTCTCCGGCGCGAACACGAGTCGGTCGTGGGAGGCGACGGAATCGTCCACTCCATTTCGTGCGCCTCCATCGTTGCAAAGGTCTGTCGGGACCGCCTAATGAAGCGGCTGGCCGTGCGTTACCCGGAATACGGTTGGGAGCGCAACGTGGGCTACGGCACGCAGGAGCATCGGGATGCCATCCTGAGGGCTGGATACACTCCGCACCACCGGCAGAGCTTTCTCGGAGTCCAGTACGATCTTTCACTGTGACCGGCACCCCTCGCGGTCTGACGTTGACAAAATCCCGACGAGTGATCTACGTACCCAACCCACTCTTGAACCTGGTGACCGGAAACTGATGAAGAGTTCCCAATCCGGGCCGACGACTGCAGTTCTCATCGGCCTCACCTTACGGAGTACCGCCGCGACTCCGACCACCGAGAACGGACAGCCTCCGGCCATTTGGAGTGCCTTGTCTCCTATCTTGGGCCGTTCACCATTCCAGCGGCACCTGAAACAGCTTTCGAGCGAGGGCGTAAAGCGGTTTGTTGTGCTTGCGGAGGGGGAGCGCATCCCGGAGGAAGTCGAGCGAGTTTGCCGGAAGCAGGCCTCAGAGGTTGTGGCGACACCCTACGAGCTCCTGTTCGCTCTGGCCGGCAGCGAGGAGGGTCGATACGGCGTCGGAGAGCACGAGCTTGTGGCGATGGTGTGTGCGGGTCGGGTGATTGATCCACGTATATACCGAGCCGCGTTTTTGGCTGCGTGCCCGGTGTGGGTCGGGGATCGTGGAGCCGGAGAGGACGAGACCCCCGCCGAGCCGGTTGGGCTTCGGATTACGGCTGAGACCATGTCACAATCCCTTCGCGGGTCCGACGACGAGGTTCTGCTGGTCGGAGACATGGAACCGTACATCGCCAACTTGCGGCGTTTCCTGCGGCCCTTTTGGACGCCCACAACGGATGCTGGGGAACGGGGGCGTGCGGCGGGCATGCTCCTCGACGCCACGCAGAAGGGCGTCCTCGATTTTCCCGCGCGCTATCTGCATCCACCACCGGAAAACTTCCTCGTGCGTGTGTTGTCCCCGACGTCCATCACACCGAACCAGATCACCATATTCACCGGAATCATCGGGTTCTGGGCGACCTGGCTGTTCGCCACTGGGTCCTATGGTCCTGCGATTCTGATCGCGCTTCTCGTCAACGTCCTGGACGGAGTGGACGGCAAGCTGGCACGCGTCAAACTCCTGGCCAGCCGCTTTGGTGACCGATTGGATCACATCCTGGACATCCTCTTCGAGTTTTCCTGGTACCTGGGAATCGGATGGGGACTCTCTGGGGGTGGCCCGGACGGCACGCCTATGCGCCTGGGGGTGGGTCTGATTGCGATCATGCTCGGAGCGAGAGCTATGTCCGGCGTCTACAAGCGGATCAGCAGCAAGCAGATACACGATCATCGTGCCTTCGACCGCGCCTTCCGTTTGGTGGCGGGCCGACGGAATATCTACGTAATGATGCTGGTCGTGGGCCTGGTCGTGGGACGATTCTCGGAAGCGTTCACTCTGTGCTTCGCTTGGGGCGTGGTCACTCTTCTGATCTACTCCGCGCGAACCGCGGTGGAGGCGTCGGGTCGCTTAGGAGGAGGGGCGCGCGCAGCATGAAGCGCGGGAATCGTCCAGTCCCGGTTGGAGTCCGCAATGAGGAGGAAGTCGTCGATGCGGTGCTGCGGGCTCGAGCGAGCGGGGGGGGCGTCCGTGCGACCGGCTCCGGAGGGTCCAAGAGTGCAGTCACTTCCGCCCCCGGTGTAGCGCTTCAGCTCGACACCCCTGACCACCTCCTCAATGTGCGGGGCAACCTGGCCACAGTACCGTCCGGGATGACCTGTGGGCGCCTCCAGGAGCTCTTGCGCCGGGAGGGGCTGACCCTCCCCACCGTTGGGGAGTGGAGAAACGCGACGCTGGCAGGGGCGCTGGCGACGGCGACCCACGGGGGTTCCGCCCATCATGGGATCATGCCCACGTCGGTTCGAAGCCTCCGAATCGTCACCGGTACGGGGGAGATCACCGACATCGGCAGCGACGACCCCGACTTCCAGCACCTGGCGGTTTCGCTGGGCGCTTTTGGGGTTGTTTCTGCTGTGACCGTCGAGTGCGCAGAGCATTTTTCCCTCGCGATGGAAACCGACGTCGTCCCTTTTGCAGAGTACGTCGAGGACCCGGTTGCCCATGAGTCGAGGAGTGAGTTCCACTCCTCGGTGTGGGTACCGAGCGCCGGAAGGGTCATCCGGTTCGCGGCAGACCGGACGTCGGCTGGGGGTGGCCGAGGGCGGCGCCGGAAGCGTTTCGGAAAATGGACAGCGATGGCAAACTTCCTTGCGCGGCGGTTTGGGCTCCACGGTGCGGTCTCCTCTCGGCTCTTTCGAAGAACGGCCGTAGGTGACTGCGCCGACATCCTTTCACCACTTGATGTACCGCCCAGGGTGGCACGGTTCCGTAACGTGGCGAATGAGGTCCGACAAAGACGGGCTGCCGAGCTCGCAGTCGACGCCTCGAATGCAGCCGAAGTTCTGACCCGCTTTGGCGCCTTTTTCAAGACCCACTCCAGGCCGCTCAACAATCCCATCGGGCTGCGAATGAGTGCGCCGGACGGATTCAGTCTGAGCCCATGCCAGGGGCGACCAACTCTCTGGATGGACATCTTCTACGACGCGGGGGAGCCCTTCGAGAGCGAGATGGCGGCGCTGGCGCGGGACGTCGGTGCGCGCTGTCATTGGGGAAAGACACTCGCGCTTTCCCCGCGGATTTTGCGAGGGCGGTACCCCCGCTGGGACGACTACAAAGCTGCTCGAGCGCGCTTCGATCCGGACGAAGTGTTCGCCAACGCATTCACTGACGCTCTAGGACTGACAGGAGAGACGGCCGCTCTGTGATTGCGGTCACGGGTGCGAGCGGTTTCTTCGGGCGTGCCCTGGAGCCGAAGCTGGCCCCCTCGGGGCCACTCCGCGGCCTCTTCCGGGAGCCATCGGAGATCAGCGAGCGCTGGCAAAAGCGCGGGCACCAGGTCGTATTTGGTAGCCTGGCAGACGCCAACGCCCTGGCGTCTCTGGTCGCGGGAGCGGACGTGATCTACCACCTGGCGGCCCGGACCGCCAAGAACGATCCCGAGGAGTGTCGGCGCGTAAACGTCGAGGGCACCGAACGACTCGCCCGGGCCGCCCATACTGCGGGTGTCCATCGACTGGTCTACGTCAGTTCCATCTCGGTGTATGCGGCGACCGAGTCATCGGATCAGACGATCACCGAGGAAACCGAGCCCCGCGGTATCGAGCGACTCAATCCGTATAGCCGCACCAAGTTCCAGGGCGAAGAAATAGTCCGGGCCCTGGCAGCCCAGGGCGAGGGCCCCGAGTACACGATCATTCGCCCCACGAATGTCTACGGACCCTGGGGCCGCTCCTGGTTTCTGGACTGGATCGGTCGGCTCGAGCGGGTTCCCATGGTGATTGGGGGTAACATTCCCGTGGACCTCGTTCATGTCGACGATGTCGCCACTGCCCTGGTGCAAGCGGGAGAGGCGCAGGCAGCGGCCGGAGAGACTGTGCACATCGGCCACGAGACGATGACGCTCGCAGATTATGGTGCTCGAATTGGAAGGGTCATCGACCGTAGGATCTGGCGACTTCCCAGACCCATCGACTACCTCGCTCGCGTACTCGTCGAGAATGGCCACCGGCTGTTGAAGGGCGACCGCATGTCGACCCCTCTCATGCGTAGAGTCCGATTTCCCCACACGAAGGCTCAGCGGCTGATCGACTACGATCCTCGGGTCTCCGTGGAAGATGGACTGGATTCGATGGCCCATTGGTACCGGGAAACGTACGGTACGCCGACCGGGTGAAGCGGGCCTTGCCGGTTTGGGTTGTAACCGCCCAGGCAGTCTCTGCAGTCCGCTACCGAAACCGGGCCAACACACGCCTCGCCTGCGCCTTGTCCTCGGGTTCGAGCTCAAAGAGGAAGAGCGCCCCGAGGTACGTCCCAAGAATCAGCGGAAATCCGAGCACACTCCAAAGTATGGGCACGCCGCCAACGGCCTGTCGCACTCCCCAGCCGACACCCGCCGTGACTACGGCAGCGCCGATCGGTTTCAGCAGATTGGCCTGCACCACACTCAAACCAAACATCCTCCTGCTGGCCAAGATGCGGGCGCCGTTGACCACGACCGCTGTGATCAGCACTGCCATAGCGGCGCCCGGAGCTCCGAAGTCGCGAAGTAGGATTGCCCCCACTCCAGTCGTGAGGACCAGCATGGCGACCCCGAACGGGAGGTTGGCCGCAGGGCGCAGGTACACGAATGGAAGGTCACTCACCCCCAGGCTTCCGTTGAACGCATCGCCGATCATTAGCAGGACGAGAATGACGGCCGCTGCAGTGAAGCCGCCATCGACGAAGCCGAGAATGGCATTGCCGAAGAACAAGAAGACGAGGACGACGAGGAGTTCGGCCGTCATGATCCATCGTGCCACCATGGCGAGCTGCTGATTGGCGCGCCCCATGTCATCCACCGCTATGCTCTGCGAGAAGATCGGTGGGAGGATGCGATCGAAACCGGCGCGGAGTTTCTTGGTGATCGTGGAGAACTGGCGAGCCATTCCGTAGATCCCCACGGTCTCGATGGGTGCGAAGTAGGATACGAGAAAGATGTCGGCTTTGTCTGCCAACATCAGGAAGAACTCGTACCCGCCCGTTGGCCCGGTGAAGCTGGCGAGTTGTCGGATTTCGCTCCAGCGTAGCCTCACGCGAAGGCATTCAGGCAGTGAGAAGACCCGTACGAAGAACAGAATAGAGGCTACGACCGCGGCCAGGAGCGATGTGACATATGCCAAGGCCAGACCGAGTTCGCGGATTCCCGCCCAGTAGATGATGACGAGCGAAACCGTAAGCACGATCGGCTCGATCAGGCTACGCGCATAGACCTCCCAGCGCATCTGACGGGTAAAGCGGATGGCGACCAGGAGGATGTCGGATACGACGATCATAGGGATGGCGAGCGTCAACACGAGCAGCGGACGCACGGCGGACTCCAGCCCGAAGGCCTCCGCGATAGCTCCCCCTCCGAGCGCGACGAGGAGCGTGAGGACCGATCCCAAGGTCACGGCGAAGGCGATGCCGTTCGCTATGGGGCGGTGTACCGATTCACCGCGCGCGACAGCCTCGCTCATGAATCGAAACAGCGAGCGCTTCATACCAAAAAGTGCGATTGCCGCAGCGGTCTCCACGACGGTGATCCCGAAGGTGTACGCCCCGAATCCTCCCTGCCCGTAAAGGCGCCCAGCCAGCACGAGGAAGATCGCACGGGGGGCGATGCGCGCGACGGATCCGACGTAGTTGACGCCAGCCCCACGGGCGAGATCTCTCGTGTCCGCCTCAGCCGAGCTGCGACCGGGGCCCGTGGAGTCTGTCTCCGGGGGGGTCAGAGCCCGGTCTCCCGAGCGTGAGGGTCAGTGGGCATCAGGGTCAGAGCTTGGATGAAGTGCGTTCGGTCCGTGCCCTCTCCTCCGGAGGAGCCACGAGGACAGGTTGGCGTGCAGTGTAGCGGGGAAGAGGAGCAGGGTTGCGCCGACGCCGAACACTGGGAGAGCCAGCGGGAGCTGCCCCACTACAGCCAGCACGAGCGCCAGAAAGGCAAAGAAGTCCCGCTTACCCATAAAGTGGACGACACGCATAATCCGGCTGCCCAGGCCGGTCTTGTCCTGGTAGCTGTAGCGGACTGACAAGAAACTCCCCGAACTCTTCTCTCGTGCGACATACGAAGTCAGGTTGGCGATGCTGCCTGCCCCCATCACGAAGCCGAGTACGCCTGTCAGCGGGTAGTATGCCGGAAGCCCGGTGCGGTAGGCACCAAGGGTAAGGCCGGCCAGAAAGGCCAGGTACGAGAGGTTGTCGCAGACCGTGTCGATCCATTCCCCACGATGGCTGGACAGAAATTTCAGCTTGGCGATCTCACCGTCCGTTCCATCCACGATCGAGGCAATCTGAAAGAGCACCCCTGCGATCAGGAAGTTCATGTAACCCCCCGCTACCGCGAATCCCGCACCGATCAAGCTGAGTACCAACGTTGACACGCTTATCTGGTTCGGGGTCACCGGCGTGTGAACCAGCAGCTGGCTCAGCGCGGTCGACAGCGGCCGATTCAGGTATCGGGATATCGGTCCGTCGGAATCCTTACGGATCCCAGCGAGTAACTTCCGCTTCGCTTCGGCCAGATCTGCGGGGGTGTCGACGTCTTGCCACATCAGACCCTGGATATCGGTCACCCAGGCCCTGCCCTGCGCCGCAAGGCGCTGGACTCCGGCAGAGACGCTCGGTTCCTCTCCATTGGCATGGGCCTCACGGATGGCCGTGAACAGCGCCGGGGAGGCCAAGAACACACCGGTGTCGATGGCGTCGTACTCGGTCAGGGCCTTCGCAATCCGCGAGATGCGGCCTGATTCCACGCACACTTTGGTCGCGTCGTCGATATCCAACACCCCATCGACGCAGTAGTCCACGGCCAGGTTGATGCCCCCCCTGGACCCGGCTGCCGCCAGCGCGGTGACGACACCCGGTTGGAACACGTGATCGGTCATGGAAAGGTAGAAGGGGCTGTCCAACACCCCCTCGGCCGCCAGAACCGATATTCCGTTTGGCTCGCGCCAGTCGGGGTTGAAGATCCAGTGCACTTTGAGCCCCTCACGGGACCAGCGCGCCATTGCGTCTTGAACGCGTTGGGCCTCATGGCCAACCACCACGTATGCGTCGGTTACACCCCCACGCTGGAGGGTGTAGAGGGTGCGTGCCAGAAGTGGCACGCCGAGTACGCGCTGCAGCGGTTTGGGCGTGGCACTTTCAAGCCGCGAGCCCAGGCCAGCGGCGAGAACAAGCGCTTGTGTAACGTTCCTGGAGGTATTGGTCATTGGTTCACGGTGCTCGGCGGATTGCAAATGGCCGGAAGAATATAAACGCTTCGCCCGCATTCAGTCCTGCAAGGGCTCCTGCGTCGGGGGCCGGGCCATAGCGCTTTCTAGCCTTCCGGATGCACAGGGCCCGAGAAGGTCGCGAGGCTTTCCATCTTCGTGTCGTGGGATTCCTCAGAGAGCTCCCCGTTCTTATCCAACACCTGGATCAGCGCGGGCAGAATCAGGAGTGCGCTCGCCAGCGTAGCGCCAAGTCCGAGCACGGCGAGTTTTCCGATGGAGACGAGTCCCGGGTGGGTAGCCAACATCAGGCCGGTGTATCCGACGATGGTGGTGACGGTCGCGACGGTTACTGCGGGGCCTGTTCGCCTGAGCACCAGGTAGAGTGAGCCGGGCCCCTCCTCCTTGTAGCGGTGATGGATATGTACTCCCGTGTCCACGCCGATTCCCACGACGCTGGGAAGGACGACCATGTTGAAGAGGTTCAGCTTCATGCCGAAGAGGTACATGAGCCCCCCCATCCATGTGATTCCCAGAATAAGCGGACTCATGACCAGAATTGTCTCCCGCAGGCTCTTGACGCTGAGCAGGACGATGAGGAAGACGACCAGGAGAGAAAGCCCTACGGCAAGCTTGCCTTCATGAATCGCCATCCGAAGCAGGTCCGCGATGATGAGGTTGGGACTCGCGGCCCGAAGCACCTTCCCCGAAGGGAGCGTGATTTCACCGATGTCCTCGGCAAACCGGATGCTGTTCTGCCCGTCTCGAAGAGGGACGCTCGGGTAGATGAAGACGAAGCTTCCGACCTCACCCTTCCGGTTGAGGAACGGACGGATCTCATTGGGTGGGACGTCGGCGAAGGAGATCGCCGCATCGACGGCCAGATAACCCTCGAGCCGTTCGAGCCGGGCCAGGTCGTCACCCTCGAGCAGGTCTGCTGCGTTTTCGTCGGCGATAAGTTGCCGAATGGCGCGGATTCGCTCGAGTCGCGGTTCCTGATCCCCAGGTACCAACGTGTACACCGAGCTCACCTCATCGACCGTCGGCGTGAGCGTGTCCACACGCATCAACTCCTCGACCGCAGACTGCACCGCCTCTGCTTCTTCGGCGGAGCTGGCGAGAACGAGCGCCGGCGAGTCAGAAAGTGAGAAGACGCCGCTAGAGAGCTCGCCTACCCGCGCCCGCTCGGGGGTGATGGCACGAAGCTCGGTGAAGTCGTACTCGAAGCCGACTTGAGAAAATCCGAGGATGGCAACAACCGTCACCAGGGCTCCAATCAGGAGTAGACGACGGGCGGGCCGATACCGTCGGGGTTCGAAGGTCAGCTTCGCTCCTTCGACTGGATCGATGCGGAGGATGCCGATCTTCTCAGACCCGATGATGAGCGCGGGGAGGAGGAACATCGTCGCGACGAGAGCGAAGATGAGGCCGACACCCGTAATGAAGCCCAGCTCCGAAAAGCCGCGAAAATCCATGATGAGGAGCGAGAAGAACGCTGCGGCCGTCGTGAATGTCGTAGTGGTGAGCGCCCCCCCGGTCTCGCAGACCATATTGTGCAGACCATGACTCTGGTCGAGTCCCGCCCGCCGGGACTCGCGGTACCGTGCAAAGGCGTGAATGCCGTAGTCGATGCCGAGCCCGAACAGGACCACAAAGAGGAAGCCTGTGATCGTGTTGAGTTGCCCGATCACCAGGTAGGTGACGCCGAAGGTCCACGCGATGGAGGATGCGAGCGTGACCGCGATGAGAACGGGCGGCACCAGGCTGCGAAAGTAGAGGACGAGCATGAGGAAGACGCCGGCGATCCCGTAAATCGCGGTGCCGAGGATGTCCTTCTTGAGCACGTCGTACTCGTCGATGCGGTTCTTGATGTTTCCGCCAAAGAAGACCTCGACGTCGTCGGCATACCCGGTCGGGCCGACGGTTTCGACGATCGTCCGTACCTCGGCAAGCATGAGGCGGCTGAAGGCGGTATTCACCGTCTCCTCGGCGGCGAACACCTCCATCACCAACACGGTGCTGTCCGCGTTCGTGTAGTAGGGCTTGAGGGCTTCGTCCGTGTACTTGGCCTCCCACTCCTCCAATCCGCTTCCCTCATCTTCTTCTTCGTCCTCACCGAATCCGAAGAGGTCATCCACCATAAAGGGATTGAGGGCCTGTTTTTCGTCGTCGATCGCCTTCTGGACTGCGTCGTAGAGCGAATCCAGCTCGGCTGGCTTCAGGAACAGAAGGGCGTTTGTCTCATAGAAAGAGACCTCGTTCTCGTAGGCCGCATACAGGACGAATTCGCTCTCCTCGAGCCTTGGCTTGAGGTCACTGGCGAGAGAGAGTAGGGCATCGAAGTCTTGACTGCGCAGAACGACGCGAAGCTTGCTGACTCCGCCCCCGACCTCGGCGCGCATATCGTCGAGGGCCTGAACGCTGGGGAAGCTATTCGGCAGAAGCGCAGCGAGGTCGCTCTCCAGCCCGAGCTTGGAGGTGAAATAACCGCCGATCATCGTCCCGATGACCGCGATCCCAATGATGAGGCGATAGCTACGAGGGATTAGACGGCAGGCCTGAAAAGCAGGTTTCATTATGTCAAAATCCTAGTCGGCTGAGCGATAGGAGGGTAGGTATTGGGAGCCATTCAGCCTCCCGTGACGCGATCCTGGGCGAGCTTGTCGGCCATACGGGCATACATCGCATCGTAGGAGGTGGCGTTGATCTGCCGTTGAAATGAGTCCTGGTATGTCCTTAGCGTACTGGAGTCGTCGATGAGAACGTCGAACGCCCTCCACTCCCCATCAACCTTGTGCATCAGGTACACGATTTCAACGTGATTTCTGTTCTTGTGCGCGATCGTAACCACCCGGCTTTCGTCCCCGGTGATTTCTGCCGGCTCGTAGGTAATGCTGTCGGTGGAGTAAACCTCGAGCTTCTGCACCGAGGATGTGCGCACCAACTCACGAAACACCTCTACGAACTCTGCCTGCTCTTCGGGCGTGCGTTGGTCCCAGTGCCTTCGAAGCGCACGCCGCGAGAGCTCCTGAAAGTCGATCAGCCCGTTGATGATGCCCTTCAATTCTTCCTTGGTTTCTACGCTGATAGGGTCGCCGGCTTCGTCGAGAATCTGTTTGACGGCATCGTTTCGGGCACGCACAACCTCGTCTGGTGCTGAGGTGCCTTCCTGAGCCTGGCTCGGGAGGGGGACGAGGGCCAGGGCCAGGGCCCCGAGCGCCATTCTCAACATTGTCCTCATCTGTTCTTCCTCATCTGATATCTCGCCCGACGCGCTGACTCAATTCGGCGACCCGGGTGTTGAGCTCCGCGATGTTCTGGAGTTGTTCGATGGTCATTTCCACGTTCGTCTTGAACGCATCGATCACGTCTTCGATGCCTCCCAGTCCGATGTCGAACGTCTGCAGCTCTGCCCGAAGGAGATTCTGACTGGCTCGCAGCGCTCCTCTGCCGTCCTCGACATCCTCCCTCGCTCTTACGGCGTCGAGATACGCCTCTCGTACTTGCTGCTGGACCATGAGCCGCAGGGGATGGAGCTGGGCTTCAAGCTTGGCCATCTCGTATCGCTCGATCCGTGCCTTATCGTTGTTCTGGAAGAAATTCAGGTTCCAGTTGATGCCAAACACGAG
>JAZDDA010000060.1:0-3028 GCA_036679625.1 Gemmatimonadota bacterium
CTGTCCGTCCGTGAGGGGCAACTCTTCTGCGGTGGGCTGCAGGGTGTCCCAAATGTCCTGGACCAAGCGGACACGGTCGGAGACGCTGAGAGCCATAATCACATCCATATCGATCTTGACCATCTTTCAATCTGGAGACGTGACGCCGATTGCTCAAGCGGGCGCCGGAAAGGAGTGGGTCTCAGTCGCGCCCGGGGCACCTCTTGAGGCCGCCCCAATAGTCGACGTTTCTGCTGACGCCTAACGTCTCGGCATTCTGCTGCCGCGCCAGCCCGTTTACAAGCCTGAAGCGGCTGCCACTAGCCCCGCACCCTTACTGCGGACAGTAGCAATGCTTTGTTAGACACCCGCTGCAACCGTCTTGCGCAACCGATTCTTCCAACCTGCGGTGGCCACACCGAGTACGAGCAGTACCGGAACGGAGCTGCCCGTCTCGTCATCTGCAGGGGTGTCCCGCCTGCGGTGCACCACCGTCGATAGCACGATGCTGACCTCGTACAGAGCGATAAGGGCGGCCACGACTGTGATCGTAACTATGGCGTGTCGACGCTTGTCCCGGAGGAAGCGCGGAGTGACGATGCCGAGAGATGACAGAGCAGTCACTACGACGGGTAGCTCGAACACCAGTCCAAACGCGAGAAGAAGCCGAAGCACCAGCGGTAGATAGTACCCAGCCGTCAACGCCGGCGTGAACCACTCTGATCCGAACTCGAGGAGAAAGCGGATGGTGATGGGGAGGGCTACGAAGTACGCGAGGGAAACACCGGCCGCGAATAGAACGAGCCCAAAACACATGGTTGGAACAATCAAGCGCCGCTCTCGCGACTCCAACGCCGGAGCGAGAAAGCTCCAAGCCTGATACACAACGATGGGGGACGCGAGAACTACGCCGGTGAGGAAGGACAGCTTGACGATGAAGAAGAATGGCTCGGTCAGGTTGTGGAACTGTAGTCGGCCCGAGACAAGAGAGCTCCGGAATGATGGGTCCGCTGCCGTGACCTCCTCCAAGGTGGAGTAAAGCGGCCCCAAGAGGATGTCCATGACGTTCAGACGCATCACTGCAAAGAAGCCGATCGCTGAGCAGACGATAAGCGCGAGCAGAGACCACAGGATTCGCCAGCGGAGCTCCTCAAGGTGGTCGAGAAATGGCATCTCGCTCATCGTCTTTGGCATGCCTCGCCCTCCGGGTAATCAGGGTGTCTAACGTCCCGTGTTTCTACTGCGCGACCAAGATGTGGACCGAGCGCGTAGCGCGCGACCCGGAAACGCGACCGCGACAGTAGCAAACACTTGTTAGCGAAGCACCGGCGCCCTGCGGGCTCCGGCGACATGAGAGAGAAACTGTGCCATGTCGCTGTGCTGCGAGCCAGTTACCCTGCATAGAGCATCCAAGGGCCGAGGCCGATCCGCCACTGGTGGCATGTCCCCGTTTGTTAGCGTGGTCCATGGGTTGTCGCGAGAACATCATTGGTGACACGCCAGTCGTGATCCCGTTTAGGAGAGTGTTCTAGAGACGCATCCCTGTCCTTCGATGCTCCTGCGTCCGTTCTCACAGAGCCCAAGGAGCGACTCATGAAGCGCAGGCCTAATCACTCGAAGAAGAAGACAAGTCGTCGGAGCCGCCGGAAGCAGGAGGCGAAGTTCCTTGAGACGATCCATCTGAACGCGGCAGGCATCGACATCGGCTCGGCCAGCCACTGGGTCGCGGTGCCTGAGGATCGCGACGATCAGCCGGTGCGCGAGTTCAGGAGCTTCACGCCGGACCTTCACGCGCTCGCTGACTGGCTCGACGTGTGCGGCATCGAGACCATCGCCATGGAATCGACGGGCGTCTACTGGATCCCGCTCTTCGAGATTCTCCAAGAGCGTGGCTTCGAAGTCCTGCTCGTCAACGCACGCCACGTCAAAGGCGTTCCGGGTCGTAAAACCGATGTCGTCGACTGCCAGTGGCTTCAGCAGCTCCACACCTTCGGGCTCCTGCGCGGCAGCTTCCGACCCGATGCCGAAATCACCGCCATCCGAACGCTCGTGCGACACCGAGGCACCCTCGTCCAGGAGTCTGCAGCCCACATCCAGCGCATGCAGAAGTCGATGACCCTGATGAACCTCCAACTCCACAACGTACTCTCCGATGTCACCGGAGTGACCGGTATGGCGATCCTCCGCGACATCGTCGCCGGCCAGACCGATCCCACCGTGCTCGTCCGTCATCGCGACTACCGCTGCCGGGCCTCGAAGGAGGAATTCGTAGCGTCTCTCACCGGCCACTACCGCCCCGAACTCATCTTCGCGTTACGCCAGTCCATCGAGCTCTACGACATCTACCAAGATAAGATCCGAGCTTGCGACGAGCGGGTCGAAGCCCTTATTCGCGCCCTGCAGGCCCAGTGCCCAATCCCCGACGGCGAACTCGTCGCTCCGCCGAGGAGCAGAAAGCCCCGAAAGAACGAACCCCAATTTGACCTCCGGTCGCCGCTCTTCGCGCTCGCCGGTGGCGTCGACATCACAGAGGTGCCTGGTATCGGTCCCTACTCTGCGCTCCAGCTCATTTCCGAGATCGGCCTCGATATGAGTCGGTGGCCCTCGCCCGACCACTTCGCCTCATGGCTCACCCTCGCGCCCCACAACAAGATCTCCGGTGGCAAGCTCCTCGGATCGGCCACCCAACCCTCCAACAACCGCGCCGCCAAGACCCTCCGCATCGCCGCCATGAGTTGTGCCCGTAGCGACCATGCCCTCGCTGCCTTCTACCGCCGACTCGCCGGACGCATCGGCAAGGCCAAGGCCATCACCGCTACCGCACGTAAGCTCGCCGTCATCATCTATTGCATGCTCCGCGACCACACGCCCTACCGCGATCAGCCCGCTGCGGAATACGACGAGCGACACCGAAAGCGCGCCCTCCAGAGCATCCGAAAACGAGCTCAGTCCCTCGGGTTTGACCTCGTCCAGGCTGACACCGGCCTCATCCTCGAACCACCTTTCCCCACCCCAGCAACCCCTTGAAAATCAGGCAGTTTCTTAGGAG
>JAZDDA010000061.1:0-10300 GCA_036679625.1 Gemmatimonadota bacterium
GGTGGAGGGGGCGGTGGGGTGGGCCGAGTGGTTCCATCACCGTCACCGCCACATGCGGCGATCAACAGAATGCCGCCAATCGCTAACAAATTTCTCACGTTCAACAACTCCCCGGCGGGAAAAAAGACGGTGCCATAACCACGGCACCAGGCCGGGCTAACTCGAGACCCCAGGAAACGCTGGAAGCTTAGCCAGAGGCAGAATCCGGTGCAAGCCGAAGAGGCGAGTGGGATGGTCCTTGCCGCGAAGCGGGACCTCGCCGAGATCCGACAGCGAGACTCGGGAGGGAACCTCCGTACGATCAAGCAGCTCCCGAGTAATGAGCAGCTCGTAGCCGGACTCCTTGCAGTGCTCCAACACGCGAGCGGTCGTGTTCAGCACGTCCCCGTGGTAGACAATCGTCTTTCGGAGCTCCCCCACCCACGTCACGACTCCCGTGCCACCATGGAGTCCTCCCCTGAATTCCGGGCAGATCCCGTACCGCCGAATGTAGTCCTCTCGCCGGGACCGGATCACCTCCTGGGCTGCCAGGAAACACTCGATACACCGCCCCTGCTTTGTTCCGACGTCGAGCGGCCAGGTTACCACGATTTCATCCCCGACATACTGATATACGTCGCCACGCCACCGCATGACCGCGAGGTTGAGATCGTAGAAGAAATCCTGAAGAAACGCGCTGTACGTCAGGTCCCCCAGTTCATTCGCAATCCGCGTAGACGAGGTGAGGTCGATGAACATGAAGACCAGCTCCACCTCCTTGGGACGGTGGTAACGACCGAGCACGAAGCTGACCACATCCCGCCAACGCTGCAGCTGGCCCGCCTGTAGGACCCCGACGAGGATCACTGAAACCATCGCCACGAGGGTGAAGTCTCGAACAAAGGTGCCGTGTACGAGATAGAGAAAGACAGCCTCCATCCCCTGCGTCCCGGTGTCCGTTGAGAACCGGTATGCGTTCGCCAGCACGATCCCCAGCGCCAGGATGGCCGAGTATCCGACGACACGAAGGGTGAGGCGAACTGCGAGGCGAGATGTTGGCCTCCGCCTGGAAACGAACCCCAGCTCGAAGAGGCCGATGGTGATCCCTGCCATCAGCCCCGCACCGAGTCCGCCGATCAGGTGAGCGCTGAGGTCGGTATCGAGGATTAGCGAGTTGACGTACCCGAGGGTGCCGCCAACGAGCAGCCCGACTCCAACGAAGCGAGTCAGACGGACCACGTGAATTCGAAAGATCAGGCGCTGCCCCCGTTTCTTTCCGGCTGGTTTCCACCGCAGGTGCATGAGTGGGATTCGGGATCCGTACACCGGCGACCGTGTATTGGATCGCCATAACGAGCGTACCTTCACCTGTGGTCGTTGTGAGTGAGGACCAACCCCTGAGGAGCATTGCATGAGTGGAAGCACGAAGCGAGCGCCGATGATGTTGATGACCATGGGCTTCGCCGGCGCGCTGGCGATCGCGCTCCCTGTGACCGCCCAGACCTCCGAGGCGGACTCGGTGAGGCTCCTCGATCGAGCGAAAGAGGCCCAGGCTGCGTTCGAGCGCTTTCGGGAGCAGCGGATTCCTCCGGAACGCGGACGCCGCGGCGGTGGATGTGACGAGATAATCGGCCGGATCTGCCTCACCTTCGGGGACCCCGAGAATTCGGGCACGAATGCAGCCGATGAGCCCGTCGAATTCGGTATGGCCCGGACCAAGGTGATGCGCGAATTCAAAGACATCGCCGATGACATCCCCGGGGACCGATGGGTTCTGGGGCAGCGCGTGTTCTACCTGTTGGAGCGCGGCTCGCTTCTCGACGCCGAACGCCTTGCCGAACGGTGTGGGGGCGGATCGAACTGGTGGTGCACCGCATTGTTGGGAATGGTCACGCACGCCAAGCAGGACTGGATCGAAGCCGAGCGGATCTTCGACCAGGCGATCGCCGAGATGCCTCCCGAGGAAGCGCTCGCGTTCCAGCTTCCCGAATACATCCTCGAGGAGGAGGGCGTCGAGTTCTGGGAGGAGAACGGAGGCGCGGAGGTACTCGAAGACCGTCTCTGGATCCTCTCGGACCCATTGTATCTGGTCGAAGGAAACGACCGAAAGACGGAGCAATACTCCCGCCAGGTCCTATCCCGTATCCGAGAGGAAGCCGAAAACCCGTACGGCCTCGCGTGGGGAGATGACCTTATGGAAATCGATCTCCGCTATGGCGCCGAGACAGGGTGGGGGCGCCAGAGGCAGGTACCGAACGGAAGCCTCCAGGACACTCGGAGCATCATGGGATTCATGGATCCGAGGAGTCAGGAGTTCATGCCACCCGCAAAGGCCGTGATCTCTCCGGCGGACGTACTCTCGGGTGAGTGGAAGCTGGAGCAGCTGAAACCCCACACCGGCTATGTGGCCCCCTACGCCCCTGCGCTCAACGCGCTGGAGACCCAGGTTGCGCGCTTCCGCCGCGGAGACTCACTCCTGGTTGTGGGTGCGTTCGCCCCTCTGGATCCGTCGCGTAGACCCGAGTTCAGGGAGCGCATCGTCTTCGAGGACAACATCCTCGACCTCCGTGAGGCGCGTAACCGCAGCCGAGAAGACCGTCAGCGGGACGCCGGAGATCCCTTCGGCCGCGGCGGGTTTGATCCGGAGCCCTTCCCAGGGACCGGCGAGGCGATCGAAGAGGAATCGGGACCCATCGAGTCCGCGCTCTTTCTAGTGGGGGAAGACGCCGAGGTCGTCCACGAGGTCCACGGCGAGGGATCGGATGGCGCGTTCCGCCTGCAGGTGCCCAATGGTCGGTACATCGTCGGGATCGAGGCCTTCGATGAGGCCAAGCGCGAAGCCTGGCGGGACCGCCACGGGCTTTGGCAGGACCAACTCTTTGAGGGGATCGCGAGCATTTCCGACATCCTCGTGCTTCGCGGGGGTGGGGACAACCCGAATTCGGTCGACGAGGCGATGGCAACCGCCATGCCAGCGGTCCGTATCCGCGAGGGTGACGCATTCAAGCTGGTGTGGGAGTTGTACGGGTTGAAGGTGGGCGAAACGGCACAGGTGAGGATCGGAGTCGAGGAGGGGGGCGCGAACGTGCTGCAGCGCGCAGCCCGCTTCTTTGGGCTTGGAGACCCCGACCGTCCCGTCGTCATGAGCTGGGAGGACGCTGGGCCCGATGTACATGGAACGGTGTTCCGCGCGGTGGAGTTGAACTTGCCAGACATCGAGCCGGGGGATTATACCCTGACAGTGCAAATTCAACTTCCTGGCCGTGAACCCATGACGGCGCGGCGGCCGATCGTGATCGAGCCCTAGAAGGCTGTTCAGGGGGTAGGGTTGGCCGGCCCCTCTAACATCGGACGCTCATGACCACGCCCCTCATCAACGACCCGATGAGCATCCTCGCTCTTCTGGTCGCGACGGTCGCCCTAATCTTCTGGGTCTCGGAGCTACCGCGCTTCAAGGGATTCTTCAGGTACCTGCCGCCGGTCATCTTCGTCTACTTCCTGCCGATGTTGATGACGACCGTGGGCATTACACCGGCCTCCTCCCCCGTCTACGATTGGCTTACGCGGTACCTGCTGCAGTTCGCACTTCTGCTCCTCATGATCTCCATCGACCTCAAGAGCGTGCTGAAGCTCGGGCCGATCGCGCTCTTCATGGTTGTCGCGGGAACGGTGGGAATCATCATCGGCGGGCCGGTCTCCTACATGGTGTTCGGCGGGTTCCTCCCCGACGACGCGTGGACCGGCTTTGCCGCGCTTTCCGGCAGCTGGATCGGCGGCACCGCGAATATGGTCGCGATCGCAGAAAGCGTCGGGACTCCCGACTCGGCGATGGGCCCGATCATCGTGGTCGATACCGTCGTCGGGTACGGGTGGATGGGCGTCCTGCTCTTTTTCAGTGGGTATCAGGCGCTCTTCGATCGCAAGACCAACGCACGCACCGAGGCCATCGAGGAGACCAACGCGCACCTCGCAGAGATGGATCGGGATCGGGCCCCACTCACCTTGCGGCACGCCATGATGCTTATCGGGTTCGGGATGGCAGGCGCGGTAGTGGCCGTACAGCTCGGTGCTCGCATGCCGCGGTTGGGGGACCCGACCATCATCAGCAACACGACGTGGGCGGTGTTGATCATCGTGACGGTGGGCCTCGCGCTGTCATTCACCCGTGTGCGTGAGCTCGAAAAGGTCGGAGCCTCGCACTTCGGGTACGTCGCCCTCTACTTCCTGCTAGCAGGAATCGGCGCCCAGGGCGACCTGAATGCCGTCATCCAGGCGCCGGTCTACCTCCTCGCAGGTGTCCTCTGGATCGCGATCCATGTGGGGATACTGCTCCTCGCAGCACGCCTGGTGAGGGCTCCACTCTTCTTCGTAGCCACGGGTAGCATGGCCAACATCGGCGGAGCTGCATCCGCGCCGATTGTCGCCGGCGTCTACCACCCGGCGATGGCCCCCGTCGGGCTTCTGATGGCTGTGGTCGGGTACGTTCTCGGGATATACGGCGCCCTAGCCGCAGCGTGGATCCTGGGTGCGATGGCCGGCTGACCCGCGGGCTGGAGACAACCGCATGGAGATCACCGAAATCGGGCAGTTTCTGCCGTATTATGAACGCGTTCGGGGGCGTACCCGGAAGCTGCTGGAGCTCATCCCCGAAGATCACCTCGAATGGCGACCCGCCGAGGGCCGTTTCAGCCTCGGCGACCTCGCTCGGCACATCGCCGGAGCCGAGCGCTGGATGTGGGTTGAAAACGTGCACGGGAGACCGAGCAGGTACCCCGGACACGGCCCCGAATTCGCGCATGGCCTCGCTGCCGTTCTGGAGTACGTCGACCGACTCCACGCCGAGTCCATCGAGCTTCTGGGGCAGCTGACGCCCGATGACCTGCAACGAAGGTGTCCCACCGTGGGCGGAGTGGAGCTACGGTGCTGGAAGTGGCTGCGTGCCCTCGTCGAGCACGAGATCCACCATCGGGGGCAGATCTATGCGTTGCTGGCTGCCCTGGGGGTAGCGACTCCTCCACTGTTTGGTCTCACAGAGCCCCAGGTCCTCGCCCGCAGCCTCGCTCCAGCGGAGTCCGGGGAGGGAGATACGGTGTGAAGCGCCAAAACCCCTGGATCACCCCGGTGGTACTCGAGGGCGAATTCGCTCGCCTGGAGCCCCTCGAGGAAGCGCACTTCGACGGGCTATTCGCTGTGGCCGTCCACGAGGAGATCTGGCGCTCGATGCGCTCGCCGCGATGCCGACCTTCGATGACGAGCTGAAACGCGAGCTTGGCCTGAACTGGACCGAAGGCGAACCCCAGACGCTGGCCGAGCGGCTCCTCCTCCCCTCGGCTACTGCAGCGCTCGGCGTGCGGCTTGTGAAGGGAAACGAGCCCGAGCATATGCTGGACCTCGTCGAGGCCCACATCCGCAGCCAGGGATACCACGTCGTGCGCGAGGAACCCGACCAGTCCACAAGGCTGGCGCACCGAATGATCGCGATGGTGCGGCGAGATGGTGGATATCCTGCGGCCCGCACTGAGATGGACATCCCCATCGTCCGCCAGGTCACCGCCGCGGCACGTGCGGCCGCCGGCGAGCAAGGTCTCGTTCTCGTGCCGGCGTTGGGAGGCTCGCTCCCGCTCTACCTCTTCACGGATCAGCTCGGAAAGCCCGCGATCGTCGTCCCCATCGCCAACCACGACGACAACCAACACGCCGCAGACGAGAACCTGAGGATCCGTAATCTCTGGTACGGGATCGACCTCTACGCCGCGCTTCTCTCCATGCCACCGGACGCCCCGTTGCCGTAGCTCGCTGAGTCAGCACACCAGCATGCGGTTGAAGAAGTGGAGCGATTTGCCGTTATTGCAGGGGTCGAACATCAGCGTTAGTCGTGTGAAGCGCTGACCCGCAGAATGCATTACTCAATGGGAGGTTTGGGATGAAGCGGTTGTGGATGATGATGCTCCTCTTGGCGGTGGCCGTCCCGGTTACTGCACAGGATCCCCCGGAGCAGGCTGGAGACGAAGCGGAAGAAGCTGAGAATCCGTTCGCCGATTTCGAGAAGTTGGTCGACGGCGCCGAGCTCCATGAGGGGTTCTTCGACATGTACACGAAGGGCGACAAGCTCTACCTCGTCGTGCCCAGCGACCGGCTCCGCGACGACTTCCTCATGGAGTACAAGATCGCCCGGGGAATCGGAGCCGCGAACCTGTTCGGCGGCACGATGCTCAACCTCTTCGAGGGCAACGTCATGGCGCTCGAGAAGCACGGGGAGAAGATCTACCTGATGCAGCGTCCCCATCGCTTCCACGCCGATCAGGACGAAGCCGCAGCCGCGGCAGTAGACCTCACCTTCGGATCCTCCGTCGTACAATCGGCAGAGGTTGCCGCCATTCGACCCGACTCGGCAGAGGTGATCGAGGTATCGGGATGGTTCGTATCGGACATGTCGGGTGTCGGCCAACGGGTGCGCTTTGCCGTCTCGACGACACCGGGTCAGCCCGGCACCGCAAACTTCGACAAGTCCCGCTCCTTCCTCGAGTCGGTGAAGGGCTTCGCCGACAACGTCAACGTGCGTGCGAAGCTGACCTTCGGGCCGAGCCGGCCGGCAGGGTTCAGCAGCGTTCCGGACAATCGCTACCTGCCGGTTTCGGTGCACTACACCCTCGCCCGCCTTCCCGAACAGCCGATGGCAATCCGCCTCGGGGATGAGCGGGTGGGCAACTTCTGGACGGTCCACAAGGATTTTTCGCAGGAGGACTCCACCTTCTTCGTACGCATGACGAACCGGTGGCGCCTCGAGCGCGGTGAGCGAGACGGCAACCTGTGGCGTCCGGTAGAGCCCATCACCTACTACATCGACCGAACCGTCCCCGACGAATACCGCGACGACTTCAAGGCGGGCGTCGAAGCCTGGAACGAGGCCTACGAGGCCGCCGGGTGGTCGAATGCGATCAGAGCGCTGGATCTGCCGGACGACGCCGACGCGGAGGATATCCGCTACGCGACACTGCGCTGGAATGTGTCGGACCAGGCCGGTTACGGGGCGATCGGCCCCTCGACGGTCGACCCTCGCACGGGTGAGATTCTCGACGCAGACATCCTCTTCGAGGCCGGATTCTTCGGTGGGTTCCGAAACACCTGGAAGAACCTCGTGAGTCCCGTGAGCGCCGGCGAGGCCCTCGAGGCCGCGTTGGGCATTGGGGAAACACCCGAAGCCCTCGCGGGAATCGGTGGCCAGGAGCTATCAACCTTCGCCGAATTCGCCGCAGCCCAGGGTGTGCTTGCTGGTGCGCTTCTCGCCTCGCGGGGCGAGATCGGAGTGGGCGATGAGCTGCCCAGGGAAGTGCTCTCGGAGTTCGTGCGCTGGGTGGTGATGCACGAGGTAGGGCATACCCTCGGCCTCCAACACAACTTCCGTTCCTCGGCCAGCACCCCGTTCGACAGGCTCCACGACAAGGAATGGACCAGAGATAACGGAGTCTTCTCGTCGGTCATGGAGTACCCGCAGATCAACGTCTCGCCGAATGGCAGCCCGAACGGGTATTACTACAATCCTGGTATCGGATCCTACGACCGGTGGGCGATCTCGTTCTCGTACACGCCCGACGGAGCCGAGGCGAAGCGGATCGCGCGGGATGGAGCCGCAAAGGGCCACATGTACGGCAACGAAGCTGGAGGAGCGGGTGCGCTCGATCCTTCGATCAACATCTGGGACCTCGGCGACGACCCACTCGCGTGGGGGGCTCAGCGGACCGAAATGATTCGCGGTCTGTGGGCGGACCTTCCGAGCTACGCGCTCGAAGACGACGGCCAGTACTCCGACCTGACGGGAGCCTTCCAGAGCCTCATCAACATGTACGCTCAGGCCCTCGCGCCTGCGGTGAAGTACATCGGAGGGCAGTACCTGAACCGCGACCATGTGGGAGACCCGAACGCGCGCATGCCGTTCGAGAACGTCCCGCTCGCCGAACAGCGCGAGGCACTCTACCTGATCGTGGATCGCGCTTTCCGTGTTGGAGCGCTCGAGCCCCCGCAGGAGCTCCTCGCTCAGCTCGGGTCGAATCGATGGACGCACTGGGGCTCGAATACGAGCTTCCAGGGGCGCCTCGACTATCCGTATCACGAGCAGGTGCTTGGATTCCAGTCCGCAATGCTGGGGCAGCTCCTGCACCCATGGAGGCTCGCCCGCATCCGCGACGCAGAGACGAAGTTCGGGGCGGATCAGGTCGTCACGATCCCCGAGCTCATGGAATCGCTCCGCGGTGCGATCTGGACCGAGCTGGGTGACGGCGGCGGTAACATCGACGCCACCCGCCGTGACCTGCAGCGGGCATACCTCGACCGGATGACGACGATCATCGTCACGCCGCCGAGCCGTATGCCGGCAGACGCCCGGTCGGTTGCCCGTATGGAGCTGACCGAGCTGAGTGGGCAGATCGCGGCGGCTCAGACGACCGGCCTGGACGCGTATACCCGCGCCCACCTGGCCGAGAGCGAAGCTCGCATCAAGAAGGCGTTGGAGGCTGGTTTGGAGGCCGAGGGCAACTAGCCGTCTTCAACAAGCAGGACCAAATCGCAGACGGGGATGGGCCCACGGGCCCGTCCCCCTCTTGCGTTGTGCGTTGCGTCACCGGGGGTCGGCGTGGAGATTGACCCGATCGACGGTCCCCCCCCGGGACCGAACTCCGCATCCTTCCGAGGCTCGATATGCTCCGTAGTTCCCTGCTTCCCGTTACCGCCGCGCTCGTCCTCCTGGGTACAGCGCTACCGACCCAAGCTCAAGAGGAGTTCGGCACCCTGGTACCCCGTGGGCCGGGCGTCTGGGCCTGGATCGCCTCAGGAGACAACTCCTCGAACGGAGCTGTGATCGCAGGAGAGGACGCTGCGTTGATCGTGGACCCAGGGCTCACCCCGGCCCGCGCCGAGGCCCTGATCAACGCCGCACGGGAGGCGTCCGGGAAGCCGGTCCTTTGGGCGGTGATCACGCACTGGCACCCCGATCACTCCCTCGGCATAACCTGCATGGGGGACGATCGGCCCACGCTGGTATCGCACCCGATGGCGCGACGACGACTCGCCGAACAGGCGGCTCGGCAGGCACGGGGCGTGGCCCAGGCTACCGGAGGCGCCGAGGGCATGGACGGGTGTACCGTGCGACTCCCCGATGAGACCGTCTCGGACACACGCACCATCGATCTGGGTGGCGTGCAGGTCGAGGTCTTCCACCCTGGGCTCGCGCATACCGAAGGCGACCTCCTCGTATGGTCTCCTCAACTCGGCGCGCTCGCCACCGGCGACCTCTTCATGCACGAGGCGAGCCCCCAGGCGGGAGAGGGCAGCACGCTCAACTGGGTAGAGGTGTTGAACGATCTGGTCGATCGCTCGCCCCGTGCCGTGGTAGCCGGCCACTTCGGACCCAGTGAGCCCGTGGACCTCATCCGCTTTCGCGACTATATGGCTTCCCTCACGACCCAGGTCAGCGACGGAATCGAGAGCGGCGCCTCGGACGAAGAGGTCATCGCAGGGCTCGACATGACGGCGTTCAGCACCTTTCTGCAGTCCCCGCAGTACCGGGCCACCTTTTCGGGAAACGCGACCGCCATCATACGCGAGCTCAGGAACCGTCCCGCCGAACGAGGCGTGACCGCCGGCTTTGATCGCCTCGCGATGCTCGACGTGGGACTCAATCCCCACCAGATCGCGTTCTCGGATGACGGCGCCACCGCCTTCGTATCTGCGGCGGGGTCCGACAAGATTACACTCGTCGATGTCGCAGATCTAAGCGTCTCAGGCTCGGTTGCGGTGTCGGGAACGCCGTTGGCGGCGGTCCCCATGCCCGATGGAGTCTCTCTGGCGGTCACGCGCTTCCAGGGTGAGGAGATAGCCCACTATCGACTGGAGGACGGTGCCGAGCTGGGCGCGCTTGCCACCGGTGGAGCGCCCTCGCTGCTCACGCCAATCGGCGACCACCGGTACCTCGTCTCCGTCGAGCGTGCAGACCGGATGTGGGTGTTCGACGCGAACACCTTCACCCTCGAGAAATCCTATGATGTCGGAGACCGCCCCTTCCCCGCCGCTGCGACGTCCGACGGGCGACTCGCCTTCGTGCCAGGATACGACGACGGAACGGTAACGGTGATCGACCTCTGGAATGAGCGGGTCGACGCGACCGTCGAGGTCGGTACGACACCTAGCGGCGGAGTAGTCCTCCCTGGAGACGTGGAGTACGCGGTCGCGGTGCGTGGCGAAGACCGGATCGCCTTCATCAACACGGCCTCCCACCAGGTTGTGGGCTCGCTCTCCGAGGGTATTGGCGACTCCCCCTTCTCAGTCG
>JAZDDA010000062.1:0-2257 GCA_036679625.1 Gemmatimonadota bacterium
AGCGCCGCGTCCTCCTCCATGAGCTGCCCGTCCAGCATGAACCCCAGGACGAACGCGTGCCTGGATCGGGGAATGAGCATCTGCTCGGGCTGAAGCCACGGGGGTGTCGGACCCCAGCGGAGCATCAGGTAGCCGTCGCGGTGGAACACTTCCATCTCGGCGGTCCGATCGGCCGGCACTGGCGGCGCCCAGAGCTCGGGCACGAACTCCACCGCGTAGCTGCCGACGTATGGAGCCGCCTCTTCAACCGTGACCGTCCTGTGCACCGAGGGCTCGATCTCGAAGCGCAGCGCGACCTGTGTATTCCCCCAGCGCATATCGAGGGTGGCCCCTTTCGTGCTCACCTCGGGAAAGGTGAAGGTCAGCACCTCCATATGTGGCGCCTCCTGCGGCGTTACCATGAAGCGAAGCTGGTCGCTGGCCTCGGGTGGGGGCCGGGTGTGGTGCTGATGAGGGGTCGGGTCGAGGGTTACCTCCCACTCGCCAGGCTGCACCGTCATCCAGAGTGAGTACTTGCCCTTGGGGAGGTCGTGCCCGTTCAGGCTGACGTCTTTGCTGACCTCCACCGTGGTGGCCCAGTTCGCCCCGGGGGTCCAGATCTCTCCCCAATGGACGATCCCGCCGAAGACCGGGCTTCGGCCGCGAGCCTGGGGGCGAGAGTATTCCACCGAGATGGTTGTGCCGTCGATGGTCTGGGTGGTCATCCCCAGTTCACTTCCACGGATCTGCGCGGCGGATGCGGGCGCGAGAATCGAAGACGTGACGACGAATACGCCCAGGATTGAGCTTGCTTGACCAAACATGTTGCCTCCTAGCGGGAGCGACTAACTGTCGAGTGGCTGGTGAACGAGTCGGATGTAGGGGAGAGGCTGCTCCCAACCGTCGGGGAATCTCTCCCTCGCCTGATCGTCCGAGAGCCCGGGTGAAATGATCACGTCGTCGCCCTGCTGCCAGTTCGCGGGCGTGGCGAGCTGCTGCTGCGCGGTGAGCTGACACGAGTCCACCAGACGAAGCAGCTCAGCAAAGTTGCGACCCGTGCTCATGGGGTAGGTGAGCGTCGCCTTGATCTTCTTGTCGGGTCCGATGACGAACACCGAACGGGCCGTCGCGTTGTCCGCTGGCGTCCGGCCATCCGAGGAATCCCCCGCATCGGCAGGGAGCATGTCGTAGGCTTTGACGACGTCGAGCGTTGGATCACCGATCAACGGGTAGTTGACCGCGTGCCCCTGAAAGGACTCGATGTCCTTCGACCACGCCTCGTGGTCGCTCACTCCGTCCACGCTGATCCCGATGATCTTGCAGTCGCGTGACGCGAACTCGCCCTTCAACGCCGCCGCTGCACTCAGCTCTGTCGTGCACACCGGCGTAAAGTCCTTGGGGTGAGAGAAGAGCAGGGCCCAGCCATCCCCGATCCAGTCGTGGAAGTTGATGGTTCCCTGCGTGGTCTCTGCGGTAAAGTCGGGGGCGGTGTCGTTGATGCGGAGTCCCATGAAGTACCTCCTGAGTTGCATCATAGATCGCCGCTAACCGTGCAATTCGCCAGCGGTTTCTTCGGGACCCGCGGAGTGGCATCTACGGAGGCGTCTACAGCATCGACACCACGGCGTATGTGACGGCGGCGAGCGCCGCCGCGCAGGGCAGGGTGAGCACCCACGAGAGCGCCACGTTTCGCATCACAGAGAGGTTGGCCTGGCCGTTGGTCACGCCGATTCCGAAGAGGGCGCCGACCGACACGTGCGTCGTAGAGACGGGCAGGCCGAGGCGACTGGCCCAGATCACGAGTACGCCGGTAGTGAGGTTCGCGGCGAACCCCTGACCGTGGTTCATCGAGGTAATCTTTCGACCCATCGTCATGGCGACCCGGCGCGCGCTGAGAAGGCCTCCAGCCGCGATCGCCACGCCCACCACGATCAGCCCGCCTTTCACATCCAACAGCTGAACGGTCAGCAGTAGGGCGGCGATCTTGGGGGTGTCGTTCAATCCGCGGGCGAACGAGACCATCCCGGCGCTCAGAAAGTGGCCGGCATCCATGACTTGTTGCCACCCTACGCCCGCGAACCGACCGGCGTACAGCTCCATGCAGCGATGCTCCGTGTCCATAGCCAGACGAGTCGCCGGGGCAGCCCGCTGGACCACCGCGAGTGATCCACCCGCCAGCTGAAACGCCGGCGCGGGTTCACCCACGCAAATGCAGCTTTGCTTGGTGACGCCCATCCATACCCGGCCACGGTGGAGCATCCAGTAGAGGACGCCCGCG
>JAZDDA010000063.1:0-3935 GCA_036679625.1 Gemmatimonadota bacterium
GCGGTTTTGTTGACAAGCGCCCGCACGCGGTGATAAAGTAAACGACCTAAAGAGGGTTGAGTCTCCGAGGTTTACCGGGCGCCTGTAGCTCAGCTGGATAGAGCAACGGACTTCTAATCCGTAGGTCGCAGGTTCGATTCCTGCCAGGCGTGCCAGACTCGGTCGAGAGGCAGGCGACTGCCGAGATTTTATAACAATATTGTGGTGGGCGTAGCTCAAGGGTAGAGCACCAGACTGTGGCTCTGGGGGTTGGGGGTTCGAATCCCCTCGCTCACCCCACCACTTTTCGCCCGCCCCCCTTCGGTGGGGGGGCTAAAGGGTTCCACTTGGGGAGCCGGGACCCCCATAGAGCGACGCGCCCGTAGCTCAGTTGGATAGAGCGTCGGACTTCGAATCCGCAGGTCGGAGGTTCGAGTCCTCCCGGGCGCGCCAATTAAGAGAGGACGGCAGGTTTGGGATGAAAATGGTGGGCGGCTAGCTCAACTGGCAGAGCAACGGACTCTTAATCCGTAGGTTGAAGGTTCGAGTCCTTCGCCGCCTACCAAGCTCCCCAGACTTGGCCCTCGGGCCGGCCCCCTCGCCCCGTCTGCGAGAGTGGCGGAATTGGCAGACGCGCAGGACTTAGGATCCTGTGGCTTTGGCCGTGGGGGTTCGAATCCCCCCTCTCGCACCATCCGTCGTCGAGCCCCCCTAGCTGACGAGGGGAGATGAGTGTAATGGAGAGCAACGTCACTACTTTGGACGAGACCACCCGGCAGGTGGCTGTCACCGTGCCCGCCGAAGAGGTGAGCAAGGCCCTCGACTCAGCCTACCGCCGCCTCGGCAAGCAGGCCAAGCTGCCGGGATTTCGCAAGGGCCGCGTGCCGCGCAACGTGCTCGAGGCCCGCTACCGCCACGAGGTGGAGCAGGAGGTCGTAGAGGAGCTGATCAGCACGAGCCTCCAGGAGGCGGTGGCCTCCCACAGAATCGAGGCCGTTGGCCGGCCTCAAGTCGAGGGAGCCTCCCTTCAGCCGGGAGAGCCCCTGGCCTACACGGCGGTCGTCCAGGTAATCCCGCAATTCGAGCTCCGCTCCCTTGAAGGCGAGCGGTTCGTAAAGAAAGTGGTTCGGGTGACTGAGGAGGACTTGAAGGAGCAGCTTGCAAACTTGGCTGAACACCACGCCAGCTACGAGGCGAGCGAAAATGAGACATTGGCCGAGGGCGACTACGCGGTGATTGACTTCGTCCGGCTCGAAGACGGGCAAGAAGCGCCCGGCGGAGCGGTGCAGGCCCACCCCATCATCCTCGGCGACGGGGCCCTTCACCCCTCTTTCGAGGAGCAGATAATCGGAGCGGGCCGGGGTGACGTCGTGGAGGTCACCCTGCCGACCGACGGGGAGGTGGCCGGAGAGAGGCTCTTCAGGGTCACCGTCCAGGAGGTCAAGAAGCGCCGCGTGCCGACGCTGGATGAGGACTTCCCCCGCACCGTGGGCGAGGAGAGCATGGAGACCCTTCGGGCCACCCTGCTAAGAGAGATGGAGCGATTCGAGCAGAAGCGGGCCACCGAGCGGCTCCGCGCCGATGTCTCCCGCCGGCTGGTGGAGCTTCACGACGTGCCCGTGCCTGAAGCGCTCATCGAGATGGAGGTCCAGCGCCTGCTGGGAGACGTACAGCGCTCCATGGCCGCCCAGGGCAAGCAGCTCGACGCAAGCCAGATCCGGGCCGAACAGCTCTCCGAGAGGCTTAGAGAGCCCGCACGGGATCGGGCCCACAGTGACCTCGTTCTGGAACGGATGGCCGAACAGAAGGAAATCGAGCCCACAGAAGGCGACATCCAGACCGAGGTGGCCCGCCTGGCCCATCGGCTCAATAAGGAGCCCGCCGAGATCAGAGAGGAGATGGAGAGGGAGGGCACACTCGAAGTGCTCCGGCTGGAGCTCAAGCGGAGCCTCGCTCTGGACGCCCTTGTAGAAGAGGCCACAGTCACCGAGGAACTGGTGGACAGAAAAGAAGTGGAAGAGGCAGACGAACAATAGTATTGTATAGGTAGCTATTATCGTCGGCTGGTACGGCGACGGAATTGACGAAGGAGAGCTTACATGGCACTTGTGCCCATCGTGGTTGAACAGACGCAACGGGGCGAGCGGGCCTACGACATCTACTCGCGGCTGCTGAAAGACCGCATTATTTTCATCGGCAGCCCCATTGACGACATGTTATCAAACCTGGTCATCGCTCAACTCCTCTTCCTCGAAGCCGAGGAGCCTACCCAGGACATCTACATCTACATAAACTCCCCCGGCGGCATGGTCACCAGCGGGCTTGCCGTCTACGACACCATGCAGTACATCAAGTCCGACGTCTCGACCATCTGCATCGGGCAGGCGGCCAGCATGGGGGCGCTCCTGCTCGCAGCGGGCGCCAAGGGCAAGCGCTTCGCCCTGCCCTACGCCCGAATCATGCTCCACCAGCCGACCGCCGGCTTCCAGGGCCAGGCCTCCGACATCGACATCCAGGCCCGAGAGATCCTCCGGATGAAGGAGACCCTGAACACAATTATCGCAAAACACACCGGCAAGGAAATGGAGGACATAAAGCGCGACACCGACCGGGACTTCTTTATGACGGGTGAGGAAGCGAAAGCCTACGGGATCATCGACGAGGTCATCGCCTCGAAAGACGGCCACGAGCCAGCCTCGAAGAAGGAGGAGGCCTCAGATGACGAAGGGTCGTCGGAAGATTAAGGGAGCCTCATGACCAGAAAGGGCCAGGACGACGTTCTAAGGTGTTCCTTCTGCGGCAAGACCCAGGATGAGGTAAAGAAGCTTATCGCGGGCCCGACGGTCTACATCTGCGACGAGTGCGTCGATCTCTGCAGCGAGATCGTCACGGAAGAGGTCGACCAGGCCAAAGCCGCCGAGACCCGAAGATTACTGAAGCCGCGAGAGATCAAGGAGACCCTGGATGAGTACGTCATCGGCCAGGAAAAGGCCAAGAAGGTGCTCTCGGTGGCCGTCCACAACCACTACAAGCGCATCGACGCCCAACGGTCGAACGACGACGTGGAGCTTCAAAAGTCCAACATTCTCCTCGTAGGCCCCACGGGAAGCGGCAAGACCCTCCTGGCCCAAACCCTGGCGCGTATCCTGGAGGTGCCCTTCACCATCGTCGACGCCACCACACTGACCGAGGCTGGCTATGTCGGCGAAGACGTCGAGAACATCATCTTGAAGCTTCTCCAGGCGGCCGACTACGATGTGGCCCGCGGCCAGCGCGGCATCATCTACATCGATGAGATTGACAAGATAAGCCGAAAGAGCGAGAACCCCTCCATAACCCGCGACGTCTCCGGCGAGGGGGTTCAGCAGGCACTGCTCAAGATCATCGAGGGCACGGTGGCCAGCGTCCCTCCCCAGGGCGGCCGCAAGCACCCCCACCAGGAGTTCGTCCAAGTCGACACCACAGGCATCCTCTTCATCTGCGGCGGAGCCTTCGTCGGGCTAGACAAGATAATCCAGAGCCGGGTGGGCAAGAAGGTCATGGGCTTTAAGACGTCCGAGGAGAGCGCCGAGGCCGAACGGGTCGACGACATCATGTCCCAGGTACAGCCGACCGACCTCATCCGCTACGGCCTCATCCCCGAGTTCATTGGGCGCCTGCCTGTAGCGGCCGTGCTCTCCGAGCTCGACGAGGCTGACCTCGAGCGCATCCTAGTAGAGCCGAAGAACGCCCTGATCAAGCAGTACCAGAAGTTCTTCGAGTTCGAGAGCGTCCGGCTCTCTTTCACCGACACCGCCTATCAGGCCATCGCCCTGGAGGCCGTGGACCGAAAGACCGGGGCCCGGGGCCTAAGGGCAATTCTCGAAGAGGTCATGCTCGACATAATGTACGAACTGCCCAGCCTGACTGACGTCAAGGAGTGCGTCATCTCCGAAGAGGTCATCACTCAGCGCGCC
>JAZDDA010000064.1:0-2081 GCA_036679625.1 Gemmatimonadota bacterium
CGAGGGAGACTTCTTCAACGTGATGGGCTTTCCGATTCAGGGCTTCCAGTCCCTGCTGGGCCGGTTCGGGTGGCGCTACGGGTTCGGGACCCTCATCGCGATCGAGCCCGAACCCTGCCCGTAGTGTCGGAAGCACACTCAGTAGTCCTGGCACCCGGAAGCCGAGAGGAGGCGTCAAGTGAAGAAGTGGCTGCAGCGGATCCGAGGCGCGATCGGAATAGGCGTAGCGTGGGCGGTAGGGTGGGCGCCTGTAGGTGCCCTCACCGGGCTGATCACCGGCGCCCTCTTGGGCGGAGTGCCGTTGGGCGTGATCGTGACCAATTACGCCGCGATGTTCGGCGTGCTTGGCTTCTTCGGTGGGACGATTTTCTCCACCGTTCTTAGGATTGCTGAGGGCCGTCGCAGGTTCGACCAGTTGTCGCTCCCGCGATTCGTCGGATGGGGCGCGTTGGGAGGTCTCCTTCTCGGAATGCTTGCGGTCACTGCGGGGATCCTCGGGTCAGGCCTCACGACCCTCGGTGCGGGGATCGCGGGAGTAGCAACACTTCTGGGCGCCGGCTCCGCAGCCGGGACGCTGTTCATTGCCAGAGCAGCGGAGAACGGAGCGTTGCTAAACGAAGGTGAAGGCGTCGCTCGCGCGGGACTGGCAGGGGAGGAAGCGCGCCAGTTGACGGGGAGTGCAGAATGAGGACTCATGCTCACAAGCTGCCATTCCCTCTCCTCGAAGATGATCTCAGCCTCTACGAAGACGCCGAGCCAACAACTCCGGGGTGGGACGCGCGACGTCGGAGTAGTGACTATGTCAGCGACAATCGCTGGTCATGCTTCAGACTTGCGTCACCCAGCCTTGCGATGCCGTTCGCGAGCTACGCGCTCGGCCAAGAACACCTTTAGCAAACTCTGGTAGGGAACGTCGCGTTCGTTGGCGAGAGCTTTGAGTTCTTCCAGGAGCCCTCTGGGTAGGCGTAACGAGATCGTCGTGGTTGAAGGCTTGAGCGCCGGAAACGAACCTCGCACGGAATTGTCCCAGTCGAAGAAGTCAACCACATCATGTTCCGCCCAAAACTCCCGTTCCTCGTCCTCGGTACGGAACACCGGGGCCCTTTCGGGCTTCTTTTTACGGGTGGTCATAAAGCCTCCGTTCACGCCGACTCATGGCGCGGGCCGAGATCACGCGAATCAGGGTGTCTCGAATTGTGAACACCACGGTGAGTCGCCGGTCCGACACCGTTTTGCCGAGCGCCGCATACCGCTCCTCGTCCTGGGAGTGTTCCGGATCACGTGCTATGAGGATCGGACGCTGGAAGAAAACCTGCTCGCACTCGGCAGCGGTGACGCCGTGGCGCTCCCAGTTCTTGTCGACGTTCCCTTCGTCCCAGTCGAAGCGTGTCCACGCAGCCAATTCTCCTGGGAGTTCGCTCATCGCATCAGTATATGTCAGCAATATACTTATGTCAAGGTTGTCTGACGCTACGGCTTCGGGACGATCGTCGCGATCGAGCCCGAGCCGCAGGGCTGACTCGGAGCCAACCCGAGGCTGAGCCGGCCCAAGCCAGCCCGGAAACCGAGACATATTGTCGCCGACGCCGGAATCCTGGCGTCCCACTCCGCCCCGGACACTCCCGCCCCTCCCGCGAATCCCCCCGCCGTATATGACGTTGTTCAGCCGACGTTGCGGAACGAAGCTTGTGTGTGCCGCTGTCGGACACGTCATCTTCCCGGAGACGCGATGGGAACGCAGCGAGTCAGCGCCACAACCACGCCTGAGGAGATCCGCGCCTTCACGGGACGACTCCTGGGCGACCTCGACCGTCTCGAGGAGTTGCTCGCCGAGGAGGCGTTCGAGACGGGTCACGGGAGGATCGGCGCGGAACTCGAGATGTTCCTCGTCGATGACCGTTTTCGGCCGGCACCGATAGGACCCGCAGTGCTCGAGTCCGTCGGCGACCCACGAGTCTCTCCGGAGTTCGGCGCGTTCAACCTCGAGCTGAACAGCGATCCGCTCGATCTCGAGGGAGGATGTCTCAGCGACCTCGAGACACAACTCGTCGAGTTGTTGGACGTCGTCCGCGAGGCTTCTC